>NZ_JALKFX010000049.1 GCF_023243045.1 Frankia sp. AgB32 | reverse complement strand
GCCCTCACGCTCAGCCCACTGCTTCAAGTTCACTTACGCATTATATCGCATACTCAAGCTGCGGCAGTTGACAACCCCTCGGGGATCGGCAGCTCCATGTCGAGGCCGGCGGCCAGCGCGATGCGCCCGGCGTCCTCGGCGTCGCGGGCCACGTCGAGGCGCCGGTGCAGGTGGCCGACGGCCTCGTAGTCGGAGACGACGGTGCCGGTGAAGCCGAGCCGCTCGCGCAGCAGCGTCGTGAGGATCTCCCGGCTCGCCCCGACCGGGACGCCGTCGACGGTGCTGTAGGAGTTCATGATCCCGGCGAGACCGGCGAGCTTGATGGCGGCCTCGAACGGCCGCGCGTACACCTCGTACAGCTCGCGGGCGCCGACGTTGGTGCGGGCCATGTTCTGGCCGGACTCGGTCAGGCCGTAGGCGAGGAAGTGCTTGCCGGTGGCGAGCACGCCGGTGCGCGGGTCGTCGCCCTGGATCCCGCGGGTGAACGCGACGCTCATCGCCGAGACGAGATACGGCTCCTCGCCGTAGGTCTCGTGGACGCGGCCCCAGCGGGCGTCGCGGGCGACGTCCATCACCGGCGAGAGCACGCACAGGTGGCCGATGGCCCGCGTCTGGCGGCGCAGCACATCGCCCATGGCCTCGACCGCGGCCGGGTTCCAGGTCGCGGCCAGGCCGATCGCGGTCGGGAAGGCCGTCAGCCCCGGCGCGACCACGCCGTTGAGCGCCTCGGTGTGGAAGAGCGCCGGAATGCCGAGCCGGGTCCCGGTGACGAGGAAGCGCTGGACCTGGTTGACGGCGTTGGCGATCTGCGCGGGCGACTTGTGGCCGAACATGCCCAGCGGCCCGACGTGGCCGATCCCCAGCCCGATGGCCGCCCGGGCCTGCTCCTCGTCCAGACCGTGCCGGCCGAACAGCCGCGTCGGCATGGCGCCGGTGACCTGCTGCGCCTTCTCCTCGACGGTCATCCTCTGCAGCAGTTCGGTCGCCCGCTCCGCCGGGCTGGCTGGCTCATCGGCAAACTCCCTGACGGCGATGTCTGGACCGGGCTACCAACTAGAAGGTTCTGGTGACCGTCGCGGCGCGGGCACTGGTCAGCGGGCGCAGCGGCATCATCCTCCAGATGCTGCCGGACCTGCCGGTGGAGTTCCGCTTCCAGGACTACCTGGACGAGGCCGCCCGCGTGCTCGGTGACGCCGGCTACCTGCTGATCTCGCACACCGGTCGACGCGATCACGCCGGCCCGGCGCTGTGGGAGCTGCTGGCACCCGAGCTGGTGATCGGCGCCGGCCCGTTCAGCCCCGCCGACGTCGCCTCGATGCGTGCCTGCGGTGTGCGGGACATCCTTCCCGACCCCGATCCGGCCCCCAACCGTCCGTCGATCCCCGACGACTCGCTGTCGATCAGCGCCGGCCCAGATCTGCAGGTCGCCCACCTGCACGCGGGCCCGCGCGCTCGACCTACCCCCGCCCGAGCTGTGCTACCTGGACCACCGTGCCAGCGACGCGCCCGCGGTCGTCCGCGCCTGGCTCGCGGACGGGATCACCGGCGTGGTCGCCTACAACGACGACGCCGCGGCCGCCGTGGTCGGTACCGCGATCCGGGCGGGCCTGCGGGTCCCGGCGGATCTCGCCGTGGTCGGCAACGACGACGCGCCCCTGGCGAGCCTGTTCGTCCCCGCCCTCACGACGGTGCGCCTCGACACCGCCCTGCTGGGCCGCTGGCTCGCCGAGTACGTCCTGCACCGCCTCCGAGGCAGTCCGCCGCCCGCCTGGCCGGCCGCCGGCGAACCGGTCCTCGTCCACCGCGAGACCACCTAGGCGTCAACCGCGAACCTTCCCACGGACGATGATCAGAAAGTGATGGCGGGCGCGGGGTCGGACGTAGCCGCCGTCGACGGTGACGGTCTGGCCGGTGACGAAGGCGGCGTCGGAGGAGCGGAGCAGCAGGGCGGTGCCGACCCGGTCGGCGACCCGGCCGAAGCGCTTGATCAGCTGGCCGCCGCCTGATCCATCCGGGCAGCGACATCCGCGACGGCGCCGCCGATCTGGACACGGTGGCCGAGCTCGGCGTCACCCGGGTCGACATCGTGAGCATGGATCCCGATGTCGTCCGCAGCCTCGACGAGTTCGCGCTGTTCGCCGAGCTGGCCGCGGCGCGGGGGCTGGAGTCGACGGTGGAGTTCGCGCCGTCGCTGACGACCCGCGATCTCGCCGGCGCGCTCGCCGCGGTGCGCCACGTGGGCCGCGCGGACTTCCGCCTGCTCCTGGACACGATGCACCTCGTGCGCTCCGGGGGTGGCGCCGCGGACCTCGCGGCGGTCGACCCGGCGGCTCCTCGCGCACGTCCAGCTCAGCGACAACACGATCCACCAGCGCGGGGCCGTCTACCGCGACGAATCCTCCGACCGGATGGCGCCTGGCGACGGGGAGCTGCCACTGCGGGAGATCATCGCCGCGCTGCCCGCGGACGTCCCCGTCGGACTGGAGGTTCCGATGCGCACGCGTGCCGACGCCGGTGAACCCACCGAGGACCGTGCGCGTCGCTGCGTCCAGGGTGCGCGGTGGCTGTTCGCGACCGTCGGCGTCAGCGTGGACTGACGGCCGCGAACGGCGCACCGGAGGGTGGACGGCTCCGGCGGCGTCCGCGTCAGGAGTGGTCCGCCGCCGGGCCCGGGCCGATCAGAGGATGATCGGGACCTTCTTGTAGCCGCGCACGGTGCTGGTGTGCAGGCGCTCGGCCTTGTCGTGGTCGACTTCCCAGGTCGGGAACCGGCTCAGGGTCTCCTCGAGCGCGATGCGGCCTTCGAGGCGGGCGAGCGGGGCGCCGAGGCAGTAGTGGGCGCCGAGGCCGAAGGAGACGTGCGACTCCAGGCGCCGGTGGACGTCGAGGACGTCGGGGTTGGCGAAGGCCCGCTCGTCGCGACCGGCGGAACCTGTGAGCAGCAGGACCTTGCTGTCCGCGGGGATGGTCACGCCGTGCAGGGTCAGCTCGCGGGTGGTCCACCGGCCCTGGGCGGGCGAGGGGGCCTCGAAGCGGAGCAGCTCCTCGACCCCGTTGGGGATCGCGCTCGGGTCGTCGGCGAGAATCTGCCGCTGGTCAGGGAAGTCGGCCAGCAGCACCGACGCCCAGCCGAGCAGGCGCGCGACGGTCTCGGTGCCGGCGGCGACGAGCAGCAGGCCGAAGTTCGCCGACTCCTCGTCGGTGAGATTGCGCTTGCTGCCGTCGGCCTCGTTGATCTCGGCGTGGACGAGGTCGGTGAGCATATCATCGCGCGGATTCTCGCGACGCTCGGCGAGCTGCGCGGTGAGGTAGGAGTGCAGCTCGAACATCGCGTTGATGGCGATGTCGTTGGTCATGCCGAGGCCGGGCTCGAGGTGGAAGGTCGTGTTGATGACTTCCAGGATGTGCGGCTGGTCGCTGGCGGGGACACCGAGCAGCGCGGAGATCACCCGCGACGGCAGCTCGGCGCCGAAGTCGGTGACGTAGTCGAAGCCGCCGGAGCCGACGTACGGGTCGAGCAGGTCGCGGCACCGCTGGCGGATCTGCTCGTGCAGCAGCGCGATGCGCCGCGGCGTGAACGCCCGGGAGACCAGCGCGCGCAGCCGGCCGTGCTCCGGCGGATCCATGAAAATCATCATTCCGGTCGACACATCGGCACCGCTGTTCAGCAGCTCCAAGGTCGTGCCGTGCGCTGAGCTGTAGGCCTTCGTGTTGCGCGAGGCGGCGTCGACGTCGGCGTGGCGGGACAGTGCGTAGAAGTCGTAGCGGTCGTTGCGGTACACCGGAGCCTCGTCGCGCATGCGCCGCCAAACCTCGTGCGGCGCAGTGTCGATGTCCGTGTCATAGGGATCGTAGTAGATGTCGGCGGTCATCATTCCTCGCAGGTCAGGGTGACGGTTCGCGGATCGGCTGGAATGGCGGTGGCGACGCTGGCGGACCGTCGGCCTGGCAACCCTGACGTCACGGGACGAGCACCACCTTGATCCCACCCGCCTGGCGGCCCGCGGGGACGCGGTACGCCTCCGGGGCGTGGTTGAGCGGGCACCGGTGCTGGTGTGCACACCTGCGTGCTTCGTGAGCGGAGCGCCCTCTCGCGGCACATCGTGCTGGAACGCGCTATATGCAGAACACTGCTGGATGGTAGAAGGGCGGTGTTCCCGAGTGCAAGATTTTCTGGGGTTGAGCCGAACCTGCCGGCAGGGCCGTCGTCGTCGGCAGGGCTGCGGTCCGGGCCTCGCCGCGGGCGGCGCAGGACCGACGATCACCGGCCCGGGCATGCCGCGGGGCGGCCTCGGCGAGGCGGCGCAGCAGCGCCGGCGTCAGGACGGCGTCCGCCGCCGCGGCGTTCTCGACCGGCCGCGCTGCGCGGCGGGTCCACTCGACGCCGGTGCCTCGGCGTCGCGGGTGCCGGCCGGTTCGGCACTGGGCGCGGCGGGGCCGCCGGTGCAGGCGCACCGCCTGCTGGCGCCCTTCCCGTGTCGCGTCGACTGGGCGGATGCCTCCGAGGTCGGCGGTGCGGGTGCGGCCCGCGGCGATGCCTTCGAGCAGGAGGGCGACCTGCTGGTCGAACAGGTCGCCCGGGTCGATGCGCAGCAGGGCGATCAGCTCGCGGCTGCGGCGCAGGCCGTCCGGGTCGGCGGCGAAGACCTCGTCGATCTGCACGATCGACGGGGCGCCCTGGCGGGCGAGGGTCTGGTCGCGGTGATGGTCTGCGGCGGCGCCGAACGCCAGCCGGGCGATCGCGTGGAAGGCGGCGAGCGCCTCGGCGGGGCTGAACCCGGCCTGGACCAGCACGTCGAGCGCGGCCTCCAGGTGCCGCAGGCCCGCCCGCCACGGCATGGCGCCGTTGACGTACTGGACGATGAGCTCGGGATGCTCCGCGAGCCTCGCCCGCAGATACCAGGCCGCCTCGTGCAGCCATTCGTGCCAGTCACGGTCGGCCGCGTGGGGCATCTCGCCGCGGCGCAGCAGGAGTTCGCCACCTATGCGCAGCAGATCGTCGCGACCGCGTACATGGTGGTACAGACCGGCGACACTGACGCCCAGATATTCGGCGACCTTCTTGACCGTGACGTCATCGAAGCCAATTGCCGTGCCTGCCTCGGCGATCGCCGCCCGGGAAACCTTCGGTGCCGGCCCGGGGCGTCGACGTGGCTTACCTTCCGGCACGACTGGGCCCTCCTTCTCGCTGCGCCGATGTGGCTGGGCCCGAGTTGACCGGGCTCAGCCGTACCAGCCGCCTCCCCCCGCTCGGCCCGACCTTACCGCTGCGTTAGGTGGATAGAAGTAGCGATGCACTGACGGGTGGTCATCCGTCGGCGCCATTGCGTTCGTCGAGTGGACATAATAGTGAATTTCGAGTTCGTGGGGCGAGGTGTCGGGAGGACGGGCTGCGCAGGTGGGGTGCGGGTCGCGGCGGGCCGCTGATCCGATCTGAACCCCGAACAGAGTATGCGTCCGAGTGGTTTCGATTCGCGTGTGGCTGCGGTGTCGCGGCGTAGTCGCCGTGGTCCTCGGACGATGGGCCGGACCCCACCTTTGTGGTGGGTGGGCATTCCTGTCGCGCGCGGCGCTGCCAGGCAGGATGGCCGTCCGTACTTGGTGCGTACACGTTCGGACACTGATCAGACGGTTCCGGCGGCGGGCGTGATAGACATTACGAAGTTTCTTTGCTAGAGTTCCGGCACCCGGCCAAGATCCGCGCTAACGGGCTTCACCTCGGTCGACCGCGCCTCTCCGGGGTGCATGTGGTGGCCGTTCGGCTATGCCAAAAGGATGATTGTCACCCGCGTCCAGGGCGGCTTCTCCGGCATTTCCAGAAACGCGGGACCAGTGCGCCCAGACGTTGCCGGGAGCTCCGGCCTGCCTCCGCAGAGAAACCGGAGTTCATCCGTGAGAAGGTTCCGCACCGTACTGCACGTGGGCGTCAGCGCCTGCCTGTTCCTCACCGCCTGTGGCACCTCGGGGAGTGGCGGTTAGGGTGGAGCGCCGGCCGGTCCGGCCGCGCGCGGCGGATCTGCCACGCTCCTCGTCTCCACCGACGCGCCGACGACCGACCCGGCGCCGGTCATCAACAGCTCGACACAGGGCTCGACCCTGATGAACGCCCTCTACGACGTCCTGTTCACCATCGACGCCCAGGGCTGTCAGCATCCGCGCCTCGCCCTGCCTGGCCGTGACCCTGTGCGACTAGGTTGTCGCCCTGAGCTTCGGTGAGGTGATCGCCGCGGGCACGCCGCCGGCGGTTGCCGCCGACCCGGCCGTCATCAGCGCGTGCCTGGGGCCGGTGTGAACGGCCCAGTCGTCCGGCTGGCGGCACGGGCGCGGTCCACCGCCGCGCCCGCGACGGGGGAGCCCGCCTTACCCGAGCTGCTCGACGTCCACGCCGGCTACGGGCAGATGCCGGGTCCTGCACGGCGTCTCGCTCACCGTCGGGGCGGGGGAGTGCGTCGCGCTGCTCGGTGCCAACGGCGCCGGGAAGACCACCACGCTGCGCGCCGCGTAGGGCCTGCTGCGCCCGGCCCGCGGGCGGGTGCTGTTCGGCGGGGTGTCGATCGGGCGCCGCTCGCCCGAGTCGGTGCTGCGGGCCGGCGTCGCGCACGTCCCGCAGGGCCGTGGCACGTTCCCGAACCTGACCGTGCGGGAGAACCTGCTCGTCGGCGCCGCCGCGCGCCGCGACCGGAGATCGCCGCCGACCTCGAGGCGTGGACGCGGCGACGAAGCACTTCACCGGAGGTTCACTGATCACCCCGTAGGAGACTGGCGACGCGACGGAGCCCGGCATCGCCCTCGGGGGGCTGCGTACCCCGTGGGTGGATGTGCCGGTCGCCGCACTGTCCGGCCAGCGCGACGGTATGGACGCCTACCCGTTCGGCTACCTGTTCGGCAGCACCCGGCGGTTCACCGCAGCCGAGTTGGCCGAGCGGTATCCGGCGGGGCGCGCCGACTACCTTGACCGGTTCACCGTCGCCGCCGGGGCCGCTGTCCGCGCCGGGTATCTGCTCGCCGAGGACCTCGCGGAGATCGTCGCCGTCGCCGTCGCCGTCGCCGTCGCCGTCGCCGACGCGGCCTGGCCCGGCGCGTAGCGACGCCGTCCCTGCGCTGCACGTTCCCATAACGAGGTAGTCCTATCCTGTCCGAGGAACCAGAGCGCGACCCTGGATATCGCTGGTTCCTGTTCCCTTGAACTGGGGATGGCACGTGATGTCGGCGACCGGGCGTCCGGCATATATTCCGGCCTGCCGTGCGCGATGTCGTTCCGTTTGTGTAGTGCATGTTTACTCAGAGCACCGGAACATCCGAATCCTGTTAGGGTCGGAATGACCCTCCTGATCCGTCGGCCCGCCGCAGGCGACGGAATCCAGAGAATGCTGTCGTCGCTGGTAAACCCGTCGGGCGACGGTGAATCCGGTATTCGTTGTCGCGCATGTAGGTGCGGCGTGCGGCGATGAATCTGCACTGGCGGATCCACGCCGGAGGTGGGTCCTGGCGCTGCAGATCCGAGTGGTGCGTGCGGACGGTTCCGCGGAGCCTTCCGGCGTTGTTCTAACTGTCGTGGGACGTTCATCCGCGCGCCGGCACGACCGGCAGGTCCGCTCGGGATCGGACGTTGAGTTTGCGGTAGACCTTGGTCAGGTGCTGCTCGACGGTGCTGATCGTGATGTATAGCGCTTCGGCAATCTCACCGTTCGTATGACCGAGGGCAGCCAACGTCGCGACTCGCCGTTCCGCCTCGGTCAGTTGCGTCAGCACGTGCGGCGTCGCGGCACGGTGCCGCGGCGGGCGGCGGACTTGTTGGCCGTCGTCAGCGGCCCGCGCCGCGTCGGTCTCCGGCCTCATGCCGCCGCGCGGCGTGGTCGCCGGCCCGGCGATCACCTGGGCCCCGCACTGGTTGGCGAGCAGCCGGGCGGCGCGGATTGCCATGCGGGCCTGGGCCGGCTCGCCGCCGTCCCGGTAGGCGCCACCGAGGGCGGAAAGGGCACGGGCGAGGTCCACCCGAGCGCCGGTCGAGCGCAGGATGTCCACTGCGCGCAACAGCAGTGCGACCCGCTCGGCGGGCCCGTTCGTCGCGGCGAGTAGCCGCAGCGCGTTCCCGGCCGGCCGTGACTGACCGTCCGACTCCCGGGCGAGCTGCTCCTCGGCCACGGCGCGGCACCGATCGACATGGCCCAGGCGCAGATGGGCCTCCCCGACGTCGACGCGCCAGGGGATCAGGGCGGAGGTGTCGACGCCCCAGCGCGCCATCTGGTCCCCGCAGCGATGGAAGTCGGCGAGGGCGTCATGTGGTCGCCCGGCGGCGAGGTGGAACCGGCCGCGGGCGCGCAGGTAGTACAGACCGAACAGGGACTGGAACAGCGCGTCGGGAACCGGCGCGCTGGCCTGTTCGGCCGCCTCGCCGAGACGGCCCATCTCGGCCGCGGCGAGTAGCCGGCACGCCATCGGAGCGCCGAGCACGACCCCCCAACCTGGCCCGGGGATGTCGGCGAGCGCTGAGCGGGCGAGCCGGTCCGCGGCGGGCAGCTCCCCGCCACGCAGCGCGATCTCGGCCTTCAGGCTGGCGATGACGGCCCGCCAGGTCGGCGAGCGCCGGCCGAGCGCCTGGCGGTCGAGCAGGTCGGCCCATCCGCCGGCCGCTTCGAGACGCTCTGTATACAGCAGCCCCACCAACACCGCCGCGATGGTCTCCGGGCCGCCGGTCGGGTCGCCATCCCCGGGCCCGGTGGTTCGGAGTAGTTGAGAGGCTTCCTCGACGGTCAGGCATCCCTCCCCTCCGGTAAGCAGGGTGGCCAGGGCGCGGGTGGCGTGGGCGCCCGGTGGACCCATCGCGGTGGAACCCATCGCGGCGAGCGCGCCCGGCAGTGAGTCGCTGCCGCCGTCCGAGGTCAGACCGGGGTACACACACAGCAGGAGCAGCCGACCGGTCCGGTAGGCGGCTACCGCCCTGTCACCCTGTCGGGTGCTGGACCGGCCGAGCCGGCTGAGTACGGCGGAGGCCTGGGCGGTCTGGCCGTGCCAGGCCAGTGCCGAGACGACGCCGAGTCCGTGGGCGGCGTCGAGACGGCCCTCACCGACCGCCGCGATCAGGTCAGGCAGGTAGTGGAAGATCGCCGACGGGTTGATCGACCAGTCGATGGTCGCCGCCCGGGCCAGGACCGCCGCACGTTCCCAGCCGTCCGGGCATGCTCCCGCAGCCAGCTTGAGGAAGGTGACTGCGCGGCCCGGCTGGTCGCTCTGTGCCTCGACCGCGGCCGCGCGCAGGACCGGGATCGCCCAGGCCTCCGCTGGATGACCGGCAGCGACGAGATGGCCGGCCACATGGATGGCCCGGGCACCCTCGACATAGTGCAGTTGGGCGGCCCGCCGGTGTAGGCCTGCCCGCCGCTGAGGGGGGAGGTCCCGGTGAACGATTCGGGCGGCGGCCGGGTGGCGGAACCGGCCGGCCTCGACGAGTCCGGTCTGCGCGAGTACCTGCGCCGCACCGTCTGCCTGGTCCACGGTGACGTCGAGCAGCCGGGCAGATGCGATGGGCGAGACAGGGCCGTCCAGCACCGCGACCGCGCGGGCGACGTCGGCGATCGCCGGGTCGAGGCGGTGCATGCACGTCAGCACCGCGGCCTCGAAGGCTGCCCCGGATGCTGGCACGTCCCCCAGCCGGGCGATGGCGCCACAAGCCGATGGCTGGTCGTCCACGAGCGCCTGGACCAGCAGTGGGCTGCCACCAGTCGCGGTGTGCAGGGCCGTTGCGAGCGGTTCGGCGGCGGGCCCGATCTGGTCCGTGGCCAGCAGTGCGACGCCCGCGCGGGACAGCGGGCGTAGCCGCAGCCAGGTGACATTGGGCTGTAGCAGGACGTTGCGGATGGCGGCCGGATCGCCGACGGGGCCTCCGAGGCGGGCGGTCATCACCACCAGCGAGCGGACGAACATGACGCGCCGCATGACGTAGGCCAGGCAGCGCAGGGACGCGGGATCAGCTTCGGGTGCGTCGTCGATGAACATCATGATCGGGCTGCGGGCCGACAGATCGCGCAGCAGCGCGTCGATGCTGTGTAGCAGCCGGGTGTAGGCGGCCTCGGACGGGTCCGCCGCCGTGGCGGCGGCTGTGTAGGAGTCGAGGGCAGCCAGCACGTCGCGGCGGTGTTGGGAGTCCGCGGCCACCGCGTGCAGCAGTTGATGCATCATCCCCAGCGCTGGCACGGGTCCTTGACCCGCGACCGCTGCGGCGCCGACCACGATCCCGCCGGTCACGACCGCTCGGCGGGTGAGGGTGTGCAGGAGTGCGCTTTTACCGATTCCTGGCGGCCCGGAGATGACCGCAACCCGTCCGACCGGGGAACTCCCGAAGCAGCTGTCGAGAATGTCATCGAATATGGCGATTTCAGTGTCACGCTCCAACAGGTTCATAGGAGGGGGCTCCTCGGGAGTGTCTAAAAGGCCGCCGGAACGAGTGATGTGACGCCGGCTTGGCGGAGATCGTCGTTCCCGGCTGGAGGGAAATCGATAACCTTTTCGTTTCACTTTATGTCACGTCTGCAGCATCGCGAAAGGGCTGACGCTGGGTGGGTGGATGGCGTGGGTCGAATACTACCTCACGTCTTCTGTCCTCCGTTGTCGGCGGCGAACGCGGGGTGTCCCTGAATCTCGGTGTCGCGGCTCTCGCTCACCTGGTCGTCCTCCGTCGCTCTCGGCAGTGTCATCTAGCCTGCCGGTGCGACGCCGCCTCAGGTTGAGCGACATGTGCTCTTGTTGCTTCGAATCTTCTTGGTGTTTTGCATCCTGCCTTCGGCGGCAACGACGGACAGTGGCGTAGCGGCAGTTCGGAGGGCTTCTGGGCTCGCCTGTGGGCCAGTATCCCGCGTCGTCCGACCCGTCCGAGCACAGGACCGTCGAGTGGGTGAACTATGTCACAGATCGGCGTCCCTCGGTGCGGATCGGCGCCCCCGTGTTAGCGGGCTTGGGGTTCTGCTGACTGTCTTTCTGGCTGATCGGAAAAACGTCGATGTTGCCCGATTACATCCTTTCGACACCTTATGCGGGTATCCCCGGGAAAGTCGGCATGGGGCCAGGCGTGTCGCCGGCCGTCGAAGCATGTCAGGGTTCTGGACGGAACCCGGCCGACACCCCTAGTAACCCCTGGGCAATCCCGTATTCCGTTGCCTTCTGGTGCGCCCCGTGTGAGCAGGCATGTCGGGGAATCTGACGGTCGAGGATCCTCGCTTCCGTCGCCGTCGAGATCACCGTTCACCGAACAAGCGCCGGAATGATGCGAGTGAGTCGGGGCGATAGGGGTTGTTCGCGGATCCCCGACTCCGTAGAACCGAGACCAGCGGACAACGCAGGCGCCGCGGAAGTTCGCAGAGCGCCGAGGAGGACGACCGCAGGCTCTGCGGAAATGTCGAAGGTCGGAGTTGCGCAGTATCGGGAAAATGGAGATGCGCGGCCACGCGGCCGCCTGACCAAGCCGAATGAGTGGGCGCTGATGACGGGGTCGGAAACCATGCCGGAGCACGGACTGGGAAGTGTCCGCCGCTGCGTTCCGTGGGTGCTCGCCGGACAGGACCCGGCGGCGCTTCGGGCCAGCGCGGCCGGCCTACGTGCCTGGCTGCAGCGTGATCCGGCCCTACGCACGGAGGACGTCGGGCTCGCACTCGCCGTGCAACCGCCATCCGGGCCGCACAGGGCGGTGGTGGTCGGCGCGAACCGCGCGGAGCTCGTCGGCGGCCTGACGGCGTTGGTGCGCGGGGAGTCCTCGCCCGCCGTGGTGCGCGGTCACTGCGGCGAGGTCGCCAGCCCGGTGTTCGTCTTTCCCGGCCAGGGCCCCCAGTGGCGGGGGATGGCCACGAGCCTGCTGGCCGCCCGCGCGGACTTCCGACAGGGCATCGGCGCTGCGGCGGACGCGCTGCGCCCAGTCACCGGATGGTCGGCCCTGGACGTGCTGGCGACGGCCGAGAGTGACCCACGTGCCCTGGACCGCGTCGATGTGGTCCAGCCGCTGCTGTTCGCCATCATGGTGGGGCTGGCCAAACTGTGGGGTGACCATGGTGTTCGGCCCGCCGCCGTCGTCGGGCACAGCCTCGGTGAACTGCCGGCGGCCTGGCTTGCCGGCGGCCTGCCGCTCGCCGACGCCGCCCGGGTGGTTGCCCGGTGGAGCGAGGCTCAGCAGACACTGACCGGCCGGGGCGAGATGGCCCTCGTGGGCCTGCCGGCACCCGAGGTCGCGGCTCGGCTGGCCGGATACGGCGACCGGGTGGGCGTCGCCGGCGTCAACGCCCCGACCGCGACGCTCATCTCGGGCGACCGGGACGCCGTCGGGCAGGCCATCGCCGAATTCGAGTCCGCCGGGGTGTTGGCGCGGCCGATCGCCGTCGGACTTGCGGCGCACTCCCGCCACATCGACGGCATCCGCGAATGGCTGCTGGGCGAGCTCGCCGGCATCGCGCCACACCCGGGTACCGTGCCGTACTACTCCGGCCTGACCGGCGACCGCTTCGACACCGCCACCCTCGACAGCCGCTACTGGCCGCGGTGTCTGCGCGAGCCGGTCCTGTTCGACCCGGCTGTCCGGGCCGCCCACGCCGAGCTCGCCCGCCCGCTGTTCATCGAGATCAGCCCACACCCGGTACTGACGGGCAGCCTGCGCGAGATCCTGGACGACACCGGCGACGCCACCCCGGTCGTCGCCTCCCTGCGTCGCGGCCAGGACGAATGGCGACGGTTCCTGCTCAGCCTGGCCGAGGCCTACGTGCACGGCGTGGCCGTCGACTGGACCCGCGCGTTCGCCGAGACCGGCGCCCGAGCGCCCATAGCGGACGGGCTCACCGGCGACCCGTCCTGGCCGCTGCTCGACCGGGTGCCGCCCGCCCCACCGGCGCAGACCGGCGGGCCCGGGCCACTGCTCGATGACAACGAGCCTTCTGGCACGGAGAGCATCGGCGCGCGGCGCCGGTTCGCCGCCCTGGCGCCGGCAGTGCGCGAGAGCCGACTACTGGCGACAGTCCGCGGCGAGATCGCGGCGCTTCTCGGCCGCACGACGGCCGAGTCTGTGCCGGCGGACGCCGAGCTGAGGGCGGAGGGGTTTGACTCGGTCGCCGCGGTCGAGCTGCGCAACCGCCTGGCCGCCGTGACCGGGCTCGCTCTGCCCCCGACGGTTGTCTTCGACCATCCCACCGCCCGCACGCTGGCCGGACATCTGCGGCGCGAACTCGACGGCGAGGGAGACGGGCTCACGTCCGGTGCGGAGAACCGCGCCATCGTCGGCGACGACGAACCAGTCGCGATCATCGGGATCGGCTGCCGACTGCCCGGCGGAATCGATGACCCGGAGTCGCTGTGGCGGCTGCTGCGTGACGGTGCTGAGGTCGTCGGCGGACTGCCCACCGACCGGGGCTGGGATCTTGACAGGCTGCATGACGCGCGCTCGGCCTGGCACGGACCGAACCGCCAGCGCGAGGCCGGGTACCTGCGCAACGCCACCGCCTTCGACGCGGACTTCTTCGGGATCTCGCCGCGGGAGGCGCTGGCGATGGACCCTCAGCAGCGCCTGTTGCTCGAGGTCAGCTGGGAGGCGTTGGAACGGGCCCGCATCAACCCGTTGGGCCTGCGCGGAAGCGCCACCGGGGTGTTCACCGGAGTGACCGAGCACCACTACGGTCCGCGTCTGGACGCCGCCCCCGCGGAGCTTGAGGGCTTCGTGTTCACGGGCAGCACCGCCAGCGTCGCCGCCGGCCGCGTCGCCTACGCCCTCGGTCTCGAGGGCCCGGCGATGTCGGTGGACACCGCCTGCTCGTCGTCTCTGGTCGCCCTGCACCTCGCGGCTGCGGCGCTGCGCCGCGGCGAGTGCGACCTGGCGCTCGCCGGTGGCGCGACCGTCCTGCCGAACCCCGGCATGTTCGTCGAGTTCAGCCGCAAGAACGCGCTGTCCGCCGACGGCCGTTGCCGGGCGTTTTCTGCCGATGCAGACGGCTTCGGTCTGGCCGAGGGCGTCGCCGTCGTGGTCGTTGCGCGGCTGGCGGACGCCCGGCGGGCCGGCTGGCCGGTGCACGCCCTGGTCCGCAGCAGTGCGGTCGTCTCCGACGGGGCGAGCAACGGCCTGACCGCTCCGAAGGGCTCCGCGCAGCAGCGCACCATCCGACGGGCCCTGGCCGCCGCGGGCCTGCGCCCCGAAGACGTCGACGCGGTCGAAGCGCACGGGACGGGCACCCCGCTGGGCGACCCGATCGAGGCCACGGCGCTGCTCGCTGTCTACGGCCGGAACCGGCCCGCGGACCGGCCGCCCGTCTGGCTCGGTTCGGTGAAGTCGAACGTGGGCCACACCCAGGCGGCCGCCGGCCTGGTCGGGGTGATCAAAATGGTGCTTGCCCTGCAACATCGTCACCTGCCGAGAACTCTGCACGTCACCGCGCCAACCCCGCACGTCGACTGGGCCGGTGGTGCGCTGCGGCTTCTCACACAGCCCGTCTCCTGGCAGTCACCCGGCCGTCCCCGCCGGGCCGGAGTGTCCTCCTTCGGGGTCAGCGGCACCAACTGCCACGCCATCCTCGAACAGGCACCCGACGAGCAGACCGGAGAGCCGGACCGCGACGACGTGCCGGGCACGCCGGGAGCGCTGCCCTGGTTGCTGTCCGCGCGCGGCGACGCCGCGCTCGCCGCCCAGGCTGAGCGGCTACGCACGCATGTGACCGCGTTGCCGGCCGCAGGCAGCGCTCGCGCGATAGAGGACATCGGCTTCTCGCTGGCGACGACCCGCGCGACGCTGCCCCACCGCGCCGCCATCGTCGCCGCCGACCTCGACGGCTTCACGGCCGGTCTGGACGCGCTGCACCGCGGTCTGCCATCGGCAGCGGTGGTTCGGGGTGCCGTGGACCTTGACGGCGACGTCGTGTTCGTCTATCCGGGGCAGGGCGCCCAGTGGGTCGGCATGGCCCGAGACATGATCGGCACGGACGACGTCGTCACCGACCGGCTGCGCGCGTGCGCCGACGCCTTGGCGCCACACGTCGACTGGTCTCTGCTGGACGTCCTGCGAGGGACACCCGGAAGCCCGCCGCTGGAGAGCGTCGACGTCGTCCAGCCGGCCCTGTTCGCCGTGATGGTCGCACTGACCGCATGGTGGCGGGCGCACGGCGTTGAGCCGGCCGCCGTCGTCGGTCACTCCCAGGGAGAGATCGCGGCAGCCTGCGCGGCCGGGGCGCTTTCGCTGGACGACGCCGCCGTCGTCGTCGCCGTGCGGGCGCGGGCACTGCGCGAGGTACTCGCCGGTCGCGGCGGCATGGTCGCGGTGGCACTGCCCGAGGACACCGGGCGCGATCTGATCAAACCATGGTCCGCGACCGGCCGGCTGGCGGTGGCCGCCGTCAACGGGCCGGATTCCCTCGTCGTCTCCGGCGAGCCGGCGGCTCTCGACGCGCTGCTGCGGTACTGCGCCGCCGACGGTACGCGGGCCCGCCGCATCCCCGTCGACTACGCGTCGCACTCGGCGCATGTCGAGGCGATCCGAGACCGGCTGCTCGCCGCGCTCGCCGACATCCAACCCCGTACCGCTGACCTGCCATTCTACTCGAGTGTCACCGCCGGGCCGGTCGACACCGCCGGGCTCGACGCTGACTACTGGTATCGCAACCTGCGACAGACCGTTGAGTTCGAGCAGACGACGAACCGGCTGCTCGCGGCAGGGCACCGGGCGTTCGTCGAGGTGAGCCCCCATCCCATACTGACCGGCGCGGTCGCGGAGACGGCCGAGGCAACCGGCCGGAAGGTCCTCGTTGTCGGATCGCTGCGCCGCGACGAACCGAGCCGTGTCCGCCTGCTTACCTCCGCGGCCGAGCTGTTCGTACGGGGAGTACCGGTGGACTGGCTGACGGCGCCGCGCCCCGACGGGGCCGCCGCCCGGGGCCAGGTGGATCTGCCGACCTATGCCTTCCAACGCGAGCGGTTCTGGTTGGACTCCGCCGGAGCGCCGCCGGCCGTACTGGCAGCGGACGACGGCCCGGACGCGGACTTCTGGGCCGCCGTCGACCGCGGCGCCGCCGACGAACTCGGCGATCTGCTCGGCATCGACGGGGCGCCGGACCGCGAGTCCCTGGGCGCGGTACTGCCGGCCCTGCAGACCTGGCGCCGTCACGCGGACGACCGCGCCACGCAGGATTCCTGGCGCTTCCGCGTCGCCTGGCGTCCACTCGACGGTGCCCCGCCGACTACGGCGGCCCTCACCGGCCGCTGGTTGCTGCTCGTCCCTTCGAGCGCCGACGCCGCGTCCGGTGCTGACGGGGAGGCCGCCCGCACGGCGGGGCTGGCCGCGTCCTGCACCCGCGCGGTGCGTCGCAGCGGTGCTGAGCCAGTCATCGTCCCAGTCGACACGGCGCACGTGCACCGGACGGCGCTGGCCCGGCAGCTGCGTGCGGCGTGGCGGGACGACCCTGCCGGCGGCGTGCTGTCGCTGCTCGCTCTCGACACCGCAGCGGATCTGGCACATCCAGATCTGCCCACCGGCTACGCCGCCACCGTCAGCCTGATGCAGGCGCTCGGCGACATCCAGGCCGACGGCCCGCTGTGGTGCGTGACCCGCGGTGCCGTAGCCGCGGCGCCCGGCGACACCCTGCCGGCGCCAGCACAGTCCCTGCTCTGGGGCCTGGCGCAGGTCGCTGCAGTGGAGTACCCGGATCTATGGGGCGGCGTCGTCGATCTGCCCCCCGCGGGCGGCCCGCCGGGGCCGGAGCCCGCCACGGGAGGCTCCACGTCCGAGGACGCGGACATCGACCTGCTGTGCGCGGCCGTCGCCGCCGGCGCCGGCGAGGATCAGCTGGCCGTCCGGCACGGGAGCATGCTGGCCCGTCGGGTCGTCCCCGCACCGCTGCGGCAGCGGCGGGCCACGCGGCGGTGGCGGCCCCGCGGAACGATTCTGATCACCGGCGGCACCGGCGGTGTCGGCGCCCAGGTCGCGCGTTGGCTCGCCTCCGCCGGCGCCGACCACCTGCTGCTCATCAGCCGGCGCGGACCGGCCGCGCCGGGCGCGGCCGCACTCGCCGAACAGCTCACCGCCACCGGCACCCGCGTGTCGGTCGTCGCCTGCGACGTCGGCGACCGGGCGGCGCTCGGCGGCCTGCTGGACGGACTACCCGCCGACCAGCCGCTGCGCGCCGTGTTCCACACCGCGGCGGTGCTCGATGACACGGTGACGGACCGGCTGACACCCGAACGCATCGCGGGGGTGCTTCGGGTGAAGGTCCGCGGTGCGACGCTCCTGCATGAGCTGACCGCCGGACGTGACCTGGACGCGTTCGTCCTGTTCTCCTCCGTCGCGGCCACCTTCGGCCTGCCCGGCGTGGCCAACTACGCGCCTGGCAACGCCTACCTCGATGCTCTTGCCGACCACCGCCGGGCCCGGGGCCTGGCCGCGACATCCGTCGCGTGGGGCCTGTGGGGGGCGGGCGGCATGGTGGAGGGCGCGGCCGGCGAACGTCTGCGGGGCCACGGACTGGTCGACATGAGCCCCGATCTGGCCTCCGCCGCCCTGCACGACAGCCTCGACCACAACCTGACGAGCTCCGTCGTCCTCGCCGCCGACTGGCCGCGGATCGCAGCGATCCTAGCATTCGGTCGACCACGCCGGCTGCTCGACGAGATTTCGGCCACCGGCGCGGCCGAGCAGGCCAGGCCGGTGGCGACGGGCGGCCCCAGCGCCGCCGTCCAGCTGCGCGCCACTCTCGCTGAGCGCTCCCCGGCGGAGCGCGAACGAACCGTGCTGAGTCTCGTCATCGCGCATGCCGCCGCCGTCCTCGGTCACCGGACAGACACCGCGATCGGCCCGGATCGGCCGTTCCGTGACCTCGGGTTCGATTCCCTCACAGCTGTCGAGCTACGTAACCGGCTCAACGAGGCCACGGATGTCCGCCTGCCGACGACCGCCGTGTTCGATCATCCGACCCCCACCGGCCTGGCCCGCCAGCTCGGCGTTGCACTGGCACCTGACCTGCCGAACCCGGACAGCTCGGCAGCGGCGGCGCCGACCACGGTGGCCAAGGCCCGCATCCCGGCTGCCGACGGCACGGCGGACACGCTCGACACGGTCCGCGCCGACCTTGAACGGATCACCGCCGCCCTGCCCGGAACTGGCGGTGAGGGCCCGGCCGGCCGCGCGGACATCGTCCGCCGGCTGCGTCGCGTGCTCACGGAGCTCACGACCGCGACCGCCCCGGATCGCGGCCAGTCCGCGGTCGTCCCCGAGCCGCGCACAGACGACGAGCTGTTCGACCTCCTGGACACGGAACTTGAGACCCCTTGACCCCCCGACCCGCCGAGCCGGGCGCCCCGTCCAACTGCCGAGCAGGGAGAACGCGTGATCCAGCAGGCTTCGTCGACGCCGTGCCCCCCTCGGCGGCCATCCGCGACGACGCTGCGGTCCCGATGGGGGACGCGATGAGCGCCGGGACGGGCGATGAGATGACCGCCGCCACGAGTGTCGAGGACCGGCTGCGGGACTACCTGCGGCGGACCATGGCCGACCTGCGGCTGGCTCGCCGTCGGCAGGCCGAGGTCGAAGGCGCGGCCCGCGAGCCGATCGCCATCGTCGGCATGGCCTGTCGGTTCCCGGGCGGGGTCGACACACCGGCCGATCTGTGGCGGTTGCTCGTCGACGGCGAGGACGCCATCACCGGCTTCCCGGTCGACCGCGGTTGGGACCTCGACGGTCTGTACGACCCCGACCCCGACCGGCCCGGCCGCACCTATGTCCGCTCGGGCGGATTCCTGCGCGACGCGGCGGAGTTCGATACCGGCCTGTTCGGCATCTCGCCGCGGGAGACGCTCGCGATGGACCCGCAGCAACGGCTGCTGCTGGAGACGTCCTGGGAGGCGCTGGAGTCCGCCGGGACCGACCCGCGGTCGCTGCGGGAAAGCCGTACAGGCGTCTACGTCGGCACGAACGGACAGGACTACGCCACGAACCTGCCCGCCGTCCCCCCGGAGCTCGAGGGCTACCTGCTCACTGGCCGGGCGGCGAGCGTCGCCTCCGGGCGGATTTCCTACGTCCTCGGCCTGCAGGGCCCGTCGGTAACGGTGGACACCGCCTGCTCGGCGTCGTTGGTCGCGATCCATCAGGCATGCCAGGCGCTGCGGGCCGGAGAGTGCGTGACAGCGCTGGCCGGCGGCGTGACGGTGATGGCCACCCCGACTCTGTTCGTCCAGTTCAGCCGGCAGCGTGGGCTCGCCGCCGACGGCCGGTGCAAGGCCTTCGCCGACGGCGCCGACGGGACCGCCTGGGCGGAGGGCGCCGGCGTGCTCGTCCTCGAACGCCTCCGCGACGCGCGCCGAGCGGGCCGGCGCGTGCTGGCCGTCATCCGTGGCAGCGCGGTGAACTCCGACGGTGCCAGCAACGGGCTCACCGCGCCGAACGGTCCGTCCCAGGAACGGGTCATCCGCGCCGCCCTCGCCGCCGCCGGCCTCACCGCCAGCGAGGTTGACGCCGTCGAGGCGCACGGCACCGGCACGGCCCTGGGTGACCCCATCGAGGCCCATGCGCTGCTCGCGACCTACGGCCAGAACCGGCCGGCGGACCGGCCGCTGCTGATCGGGTCGCTGAAGTCGAACATCGGGCACACCCAGGCTGCCGCCGGCGTCGGCGGCGTCATCAAGATGGTGCTCGCGATGCGCGCCGGAGTCCTGCCGAGCACGCTGCACGTCGCCGTGCCGACAACCAAGGTCGACTGGACCGCGGGTGCGGTGCGGGTGCTGGCCGAGTCGGCACCGTGGCCGGCGACCGGTGCCCCTCGGCGGGCTGGTGTCTCGGCCTTCGGGGTCAGCGGCACGAACGCGCACGTCATCCTCGAGGAGCCCACTGAGGAGGCCGAACAGGATGTCGACCCCTCCGGGGGGTCCACCGGAGGGGTCGTGGAAACGGCCCCCGGTCGGCCCGCCCCGTCGGCTCCGGTTGCGCTCGTGCTGTCGGGGCACGAGCCGTCGACGCTGGTCGCGCAGGCCCGCAGACTGAACGACCTGCTCGGCGAACGGTCCGAACCGGGCCTGGCCGCCGCCGGCCGGGCCCTGGCGACCACCCGCACGGCACTCACCCATCGGGCTGTCGTCGTCGCCGAGAGCCGGGCGGAGGCGCTCGGCGGACTCGAAGCCCTCACAAGCGGCGAACCCGCCGCCCACGTGGTCACCGGCGTCGCCGGGCCGGGCGCGCCGATCGCCTTCCTGCTGCCCGGCCAGGGCAGCCAGCGTGCCGGCATGGGCGCGGGACTGTGGCGGGTCTACCCGACCTTCGCCACGGCCCTGGACGAGGTGTGCCTCGAACTCGACCGTCATCTGGAGGCGCCGCTGCGGGACAGCCTGTTCGCAGCCGAAGACAAGCCACAGGCTGCCGCGCTGGACCAGACCGGGCTGACCCAGCCGGCCCTGTTCGCCATCGAGGTGGCGCTGTACCGCCTGCTCGAGTCCTGGGGCATCGTCCCGGACTACCTGCTTGGGCATTCCGTGGGCGAGCTCGCGGCCGCGCACGTCGCCGGCGTGCTGTCACTGCCCGACGCCGCCACCCTCGTCGCGGCCCGCGGCCGGTTGATGCAGGCCCTGCCGCCAGGCGGCGCGATGATGACCGTCGCGGTGACCGAGGACGAGGTCCGACCGCTGCTGGTCGGTCGCGAGGAGCAGGTCACCCTTGCCGCGGTGAACGGCCCTGCATCGGTGGTCATCGCCGGTGACGCTGACGCCGTCGATGCCCTGGCAGCCCACTGGCGCGAGCGCGGGCGGCGTACGAGCCGGCTGCGGGTCAGCCACGCCTTTCACTCGCCGCGCATGGAGCCGATGCTCGACGAGCTGCGTTCAGTCGCCCGTGGGCTCACCTTCGCGCCGCCGCGTATTCCGGTGCTGTCCAACCTCACCGGCCGCCCGCACACGGCCGATGAGATCGCCTCGCCAGACTACTGGGCGCGCCATGCCCGGGAGGCGGTGCGCTACGCGGACGGGTTGCGCTGGCTGACCGGGGTCGGCGTGCGGGTCTACGCCGAGGTCGGCCCTGGCAGCGTGCTGACGGCGATGGCCCAGCACTGCCTGGGCGGCCCGCGCCCGCCCGCCGGCCCAGACCCCGCCACGGCGGTCGATTCAGCCGCCGGCGGGGGTGGGGGCGACTCCGTCCCGGCGCCCGTGCTGGTGGCGATGCTGCGGCGAGGACGCCCGGAGCCGCGGTCGTGCGTCACGGCGCTGGCGACCCTGCACACCCATGGTGTCGCCGTGGACTGGCCTGCCGTTCTTCCGCCGGACGACGGAGAGTTCGTCGAGCTGCCCACCTATCCGTTCCAGCGCCGCCGGTACTGGCTGGCCCCGCCCACGCCGACCGGCGACGTCACCCGGCTGGATCCGCGGACCTGGGTGTACAGGGTCGCCTGGCGTCCGACGGCCATCCCGTCGCCCGGCCGGCTGGCCGGGACCTGGCTGGTCGTCACCCCGGCGAACTCCCGTTGTTCCGACGGCGACCTGGACGCGGAGCTGCACCGGGACGTCATCGATGCGCTGTCCGGGGCTGGGGCCGATGTCGTCGAGTTGACGTGGCCGGCGGTCGACGCTGGAGATGACAGCGACGACGCCGCGGCCGCCCGGGTCCGCGCCGCCGTCGACGCGCTGCCCGCTGCCCGTCCGGCGGCCGGAGTCCTCTCGTTGCTGGCCGCTGGCGACGGGGCGGCGGCGCTGGCGGCGACGGTCGCCCTGCTGCGAGCACTCGCGAACGGCGGCGTGGATGCCCCGCTGTGGTGCGTCACCCGGGCCGCGGTTGGTGCCTCGCCCGGCGACGAGCCACCCGATCCGGCAGGCGCCGCCCTGTGGGGACTCGGCCGGGTCGCCGCCCTGGAACAGCCGGGACGTTGGGGTGGGCTGGTCGACCTGCCCGTGGGCGACCTTGACGCGTCGGTGCGCGACCAGCTGACGGCGACACTCGGCGGCGGGTTCGGCGCGGAGGACCAGCTCGCCCTGCGGCCGTCCGGCATCTATCTTCGGCGGGTCATCCGGGTCGACTCGCCGCCAGGCGCGTCCGGCCCGCGCTGGACGCCGCAGGGCACCGTCCTCGTCACCGGCGGGTTCGGAGCACTTGGCGCGCACGTCGCCCGTCGACTCGCGGCTGCCGGGGCCGAGCACCTCGTCCTCACCGGCCGGCGTGGTCCGGACACTCCGGGAGCTGACCGGCTCGCCGCCGAACTGGCGGCCCTCGGCGCCCGAGTCACGATGCTGACCTGCGACGTCGCCGACCGGGATGCCGTGGTGCAGCTGCTGAACACGTTGGCGGCGGAGGAGATCACGCTGCGGGCTGTCGTTCACGCCGCCGGGATCGAACGGTCAACCCCGCTCACCCAGCTCGACGCCGCCGAGCTGGGTGAGGTGACCGCCGCGAAGATGGCCGGGGCGGCGCACCTCGACGAGCTTCTCGACCATGACGCCCTCGACCTCACCGTGTCGTTCTCCTCCGTCGCCGGGTTCTGGGGCAGCGGCGGACAGGCGGCCTACGCGGCGGCGAACGCGTTCCTCGACGCCCTCGCCGAGCGGCGCAGGGCCCGCGGCGGGCGAGCCAGCTCGGTGGCCTGGGGACCGTGGGACGGCGGCGGCATGCTCGCCGCCGCCGGACAGCCGGTCGCGGCCGGACTACATCGGCGCGGCCTGCCGGCGATGGCGCCGGAGTCGGCCCTCACTGCGCTCGACGACGTGCTCGGCGGCGACCCCACGTCGGTCGCGGTCGCGGACGTGCGGTGGGAACGTTTCGCTCCGGCGTTCACGTCGATGCGTCCCAGCCCGCTGATCGAGGACCTGCCCGAGGTCCGCGACGCACCGACCGGCACCACACCCGACGGCCAGCCCAACCCGGCTGGCCTGCCGGCCGGCGACGCCGTTGGCGCCCACGTCGACGGCGCGGCCAAGGCGGCTGAGGCGGGCGACGGTAACCCGGTGACCCGCCCGGCACTGTGGCCGGAGCTGGCCGCCCTGTCCGCGGCGGACCGCCCGGACGCTGCGCTGGACGTCGTGCGGGCAGAGGCAGCGGCCGTGCTCGGCCATGCCTCACGGACGGCGATCGCCCCCGGACAGGCGTTCCGCGACCTGGGCGTGGACTCCCTGACCGCCGTTGAACTGCGCAACCGGCTGGTCGCCCGGACCGGCCTGCCCCTACCGCCCACCGTGGTCTTCGACTTCCCCGCCCCGGACGCGCTGGCCACCCACCTGGTGGCCTTGGTGGCCGCGGCCCCCGCCGACGATTCCCCGGACCCACATGTCGACCTCGCCACCGTGTCCGGCAGCGGTGACCCGATTGCCATCGTCGCCATGAGCTGCCGGCTGGCCGGGGGTATTGCCGACCCGGATGACCTGTGGACGCTGCTCGCCGACGGCACCGACGCGATCAGCGTGTTTCCCACCGACCGTGGCTGGGATCTCGACGCCCTCTACGACCCGGACCCCGATCGCCCAGGCACCACCTACACCCGCTTCGGAGGTTTCCTGTCGGACGCCGACCAGTTCGACGCGGACTTCTTCGGGATCTCCCCGCGGGAGGCGTTGGCGATGGACCCGCAGCAGCGCCTGTTGTTGGAGGCGACCTGGGAGGCGTTCGAGCGGGCGGGAATCCTGCCCCAGGCGCTGAAGGGCAGCCAGACCGGAACCTTCGTCGGCCTGGCAGGAGGCGACTACGGCACGGCCTCGATGGCGGCCCGGCCCGAGCTGGAAGGCCATTTGATCACAGGCACCGCTGCCAGCGTCGCCTCCGGACGGCTGGCCTACAGCTTCGGGCTCTCCGGTCCTGCGCTCACCGTCGACACGGCGTGCTCGTCGTCGCTGGTGGCGCTGCACCTGGCGGTGCAGTCCCTGCGTCGGGGCGAGTGCGCGATGGCGGTCGTGGGCAGCGCGACCGTGATGGCCACCCCACAGGCGTTCGTTGAGTTCAGCCGGCAGCGAGGACTCGCCGCGGACGGGCGCTGCAAGTCGTTTGCCGCGGCTGCGGACGGCACCGGCTGGGGCGAGGGCGTCGGTGTCCTCTTGCTCGAGCGGCTCTCGGACGCGCGGCGTAGCGGTCATCCGGTGTTGGCGGTGGTGCGGGGTTCGGCGGTGAATTCGGATGGGGCGAGTAATGGTTTGACGGCGCCGAATGGTCCGTCGCAGCAGCGGGTGATTCGGGCGGCGTTGGCTGATGCTGGTCTGTCCGCTGGTGATGTGGATGTGGTGGAGGCGCATGGTACGGGGACGATGTTGGGTGATCCGATCGAGGCGCAGGCGTTGCTGGCGACCTATGGTCAGGGTCGGTCGGTGGATCGGCCGTTGTGGTTGGGGTCGTTGAAGTCGAACATCGGCCACACCGCAGGGCTGTCCGGGATTGCCGGCGTCATGAAGATGGTGTTGGCATTGCGTCACGGCCTGCTGCCAGCGACGTTGCACGTCGACGCGCCAACGCCGAACGTCGACTGGTCCACCGGCGCCGTGCGGCTGCTCACCGAAGCGAAGCCGTGGCCGCAGACGGGCCAACCACGACGGGCAGCGGTGTCGTCGTTCGGCATGAGCGGCACGAATGCCCACGCTGTCCTCGAACAGCCCCCGTCCTTGGGTATCCCCGTCCCCACCACGGACGACGCCGCACCCGTTGCCATGCCGCCGGTGGCCTGGGTTGTTTCAGCACGCGACGAGGCCGGGGTGCGGGCGCAGGCCGCGCGGCTGGCCGCCCGGCTGGGGGTAGACGCAGCCGAGGTCCCCACCACTGAGCACCCCTCGGTCACGGACAACGCGGCGGTGGCGTCCGCCCTGGTCGGTTCCCGCACGTTGTTCGACCACCGGCTCGTCGTCGTCGGCACGGACACATCGGACCTGACAGCTGGCCTGAAGCACTACGCTGCCGGCGTCGGCGGCCCCGGCGTGACGGCTCTCGGAGCATCGAGTCTGGTGTCCGGGGTGGCGGGGGCGTCCGGCCGGGCGGTTTTCGTCTTCCCGGGGCAGGGGGCCCAGTGGCCGGCGATGGCTGCCGACCTGTGGGACTGGTCAGCGGCCTACCGCGACCAGATGCGGCGGTGCGCGGCGGCGCTGGAGCCATACGTCGACTGGCCGGCTGACGGCCTGCGGCCAGGCGGCCCCGACCTGGACCTGGACCGGGTCGACGTGGTCCAGCCCGCGCTGTTCGCGGTGATGGTCTCGCTGGCGGCGGTCTGGCAGGCGCACGGAGTGCGGCCCGCGGCAGTCGTCGGCCACTCCCAGGGCGAGATCGCCGCGGCGTGTGTCGCCGGGGCGTTGCCGCTGCCCGACGCAGCCAGGGTCGTGGCCGTTCGTGCCCGCCTGCTGCGGGAGCGGCTGTGCGGGCACGGCGGGATGGCGGCGGTCTCGCTGCCGGCGGCCGAGGTGGCGGCACTGCTGGCACGGCGCGCCCCGGCGCTGTCCGTGGCTGCGGTGAACGGCCCCGCGGCCACGGTGGTGTCGGGTGGCAACGACGACCTGGACCAGTTCGTCGCGGACTGCGCGACCGGCGGCGTCGAGTGCCGGCGGATCGCTGTGGACTACGCATCGCACTCCCATCAGGTCGACTCCCTCGCCGACGACCTCCGCGCGGCACTCGCCGGCATCACCCCACAGACCCCGCACACCACCTTCGTGTCCACCGTCACCGGGGAGCCGATGACCGACGCCGGTTGCGGGCCGGACTACTGGGTGGACAACCTGCGTCGCACCGTGCTCCTCGAACCGGTCGTCCGCGGCCTGCTCGACGCCGAGCACACCCTGCTGATCGAAGTCGGCCCGCACCCGGTGCTCGTCCCGGCGCTGCAGGACGGCATAGACCGCCACCGCACCGGCGCCGAGTGCGACACAGACGCGGCGCCGGCCATCGCGCTCGGCACCCTGCGTCGGGACGAGCACGGCCCCAGCCGCTTTCTGACCAGCCTTGCCCAGCTCCATGTCCACGGCCACCCCGTCAGCTGGGTTCCCGCCGATCCCGATCATGGTGATGCGGAACCGTCCGCGGCCGACCAGGCGGCGCACGTCCCTGCCCCCGTGATGCTGGATCTGCCCACCTACCCGTTCCAGCGGCGGCGCTACTGGCCCGAACCGCGCCCGGTCGCCGGGTCCGATGCCGACGAGTCACGGTTCTGGGACGCCGTCGACCACGAGGACCTCGACGCGTTGTCGGCGACGCTCGGGTCCGTGGAGACGGCATCGTCCGAGCAGCTCGGCGCGGTCCTCCCCACGCTCGCCGCGTGGCACCGGCGTCGCCGGGAGGAGTCCGTCCTCGGTCGGCTCGGCTATCGGGTCAGCTGGACGGCGCTGCCCGTCGCAGGGTCAGCGGCGATCGCCGGCAGGTGGCTCGTCGCGGTACCCGCACCTCGACACGACACCCATCAACTGCGGATCGACCAGGTCCTCGGCGCATTGGCCGACGGTCCGGCAACGGTCATCCCGGTCGAGGTGGAGGGCACGGACCGCGCGGAGCTGGCAGGTCGGCTGGCCGATGCGCTCGACGGCACCACGCCGGCCGCTGTCGTGTCACTACTCGGCCTCGCGTCCGATGCCGATGCCGAGGTGGCGAACGCCGGGGTGCCCCGTGGCCTCGCCCTCACCGTCGCACTCGTCCAGGCGCTCGGAGACGCCGCCGTCGTCGCACCGCTGTGGTGCGTGACCAGGCGGGCAGTCTCGATCGGTGCCAGGGAGGACGAGGTCAGCCCCGAATCGGCAGCGGTGTGGGGACTCGGCCGGGTCGTGGCGGTGGAGCATCCCGACCGGTGGGGCGGTCTCGTCGACCTACCAGCCACCCCGGGTGGCGGTGCCCTGTCGCTGCTGAGAGCGGTCGTGGCCGGCACGGAGCGGGGCGAACACCTCGCGGTTCGCGGAGCACGGATCTTTGCCCAGCGCCTGACGCGGGCCTCCGACCTCGTCCGCCCGCGCCGGTCCGGGCGGACCACCGGGATGGCGGACGCCTCGGCGGTCGCCCGCTCCGCCGTCGCGGCGGCGCCCGATCCGGACGATACGGCCGAGATCGACGTGCCGCCCGCCGTCGACGTGACCGAGGACGCCCCGTCGTGGCGGCCACCGGAGACCGCGCTGGTCGTGACGACGCCGGGACACACGGCCGGTGAGCTCATGCGCTGGCTGACGCGGGAGGGGACGGGCAGTGTCGTGTCCACGGGCGGTACCGCGCTGTCGCCGGACCTGGTGTTGCCGGCAGGTCTGACCGCGGTGTTCCTCGCGGTGGACGAGTGCGCCGCGGCGGCTGACCCGCTCGACCGGACCGACATCGACACATTTGCCACCACGTTTCGCGATCTCACGGCGACGGCGGCGCGCGTCGATGCGCTGACCGAGGGTGATCCGGCGATCGCGTTCGTCGTGCTGCCCGCGGCCGCCGGGCTGTGGGGCAGCGGGGGACTCGCCGCTGTTGCGGCCGCCAGCGCCTACCTCGACGCCTTGGCCCGGCGTCGCCGCGCTCGCGGCGACGCCGGCCTGTCGCTTGCCTTCGGCGCCTGGACACCGGCCGAGGACGACGAAGCCGAGGCCGGCGGCCACGACGGAACCGGTGGCGCAGGCCGCGGGCAGCGGGTGCCAGGCCTGCGGACGATGTCCGCCGAGCTGGCTCTCGCCGCGCTTCGGCACGCCCTCGATCATCGGCATGCCCCCGATCACCGGCATGCCCCCGATCACCGCAGTGCCGCGGGCCCAGAGCGGCCGAACGAGGCTCATGGACCGGGCAGCCGGGACCGCGACGACGATGGCGCGCTCGTCGCGGATGTCGGCTGGGAACGGCTCCTGCCGGCGCTCGGCGCGGCGGCGTGGATGCCGTTGATCCGCGACCTGCCGGAGGTGCGCCGATTCCTCGCCGAGGCGCCGTCGACGGCCGCACCGCCGACGGACCAGACCCCCGCTGACCCGGCGGGATCGTGGCGGGCGCGACTCGCCGGGCTCGCCGGCACCGACCAGGAACGGGCCATGCTCGATCTTGTGCGGACGCTGACCGCGGAGGTCCTCGGCCGGGCCGGCGGGGGCACCGTGATGCCCGGGCGAGCCTTCCGGGAACTCGGGCTGGACTCGCTGACCGCGGTCGAGCTGCGCAACCGGCTGCGGGCCGCCACCGGAGTCGCACTCTCCCCGACGGTCATCTTCGACTTCCCGACTCCGACCCGACTGGCCCGCCACCTGCTGGGCGAGCTCACCGCGAACCCGGACATCGACCCGCAGGCAGCGCTGGAGCAGCTCGCGGCCGGCCTGGCCGCGATGCCGGCTGCAGACCGCCCGGCGTTCACAGCCCGCCTGCATGTGCTGCTGCGCGACTGGGACGGCGCCCAGGCCAGCGGATCCACCCCCGTCCCCGCACCTTCGAGCGATCTCGATGACGCCTCCGACGACGAAATCTTCGACGTGATCGACAACGAGCTCAGGATCTCCTGACCCGATCCGCCCTGACCGGCCCGCGCGGCCGAGGAGATGACACCGGCGTGAACACCGAAGCGAAGCTGCGCGACTACCTCAAGCGCGTGACGGCGGACCTGCGCCAGACCCGCCATCGGCTGACCGAGGTCGAGGCGGCGGCACACGAGCCCGTGGCGATCGTGGCGATGAGCTGCCGGTTGCCCGGCGGGATCAGCTCCCCCGAGGACCTCTGGGACACCGTTGCCGCAGGCCGCGACGTCATCTCGCCCTTCCCCGCCGACCGCGGCTGGGACCTCGACTCGCTCTACGACGCCGACCCGGACCAACTCGGCCGCAGCTACGTGCGCGAGGGCGGATTCCTCACCGACGTCGCCCGCTTTGACGCCGCCTTCTTCGAGATCAGCCCGCGCGAGGCGCTGGCCATGGCCCCGCAGCAGCGACTCCTGCTGGAGTCGTCGTGGGAGGCGATCGAGCGGGCCGGCATCGACCCGCTGGCGCTGAGAGGCACCCGCACCGGCGTCTTCGTCGGCGCCACCAACCACGACTACGCGGCCGACCCGGCCGATGTGCCTCCGAGCCTGGAGGGGCACGTCGTGCTTGGTACGTCCAGCGCGGTGATGTCCGGCCGGGTCGCCTACTGCCTGGGACTGGAAGGGCCCGCCATCACCGTCGACACGATGTGCTCGTCATCGCTGGTGGCGCTGCATCTCGCCACCGGCGCGCTGCGCCGCGGCGAATGCTCCATGGCGCTCGCCGCAGGGGTGACGGTGCTGGCCACGCCGATGGCGTTCGTCGAGTTCAGCCGGCAGCGGGCGCTGTCCCCGGACGGGCGCTGCCGACCGTTCGCAGCTGAGGCGAACGGCACCGGCTGGTCGGAGGGCGTCGCCGTGCTCGTGCTGGAACGACTCGCCGACGCGCGCCGCAACGGTCATCCGGTGCTCGCGGTCGTCCGCGGCAGTGCGATCAACTCGGATGGTGCCAGCAACGGACTGACCGCGCCCAACGGCCTGTCCCAGCAGCGGGTGATCCGGGCGGCCCTCGCCGATGCCCAGCTCGCTGCCACAGACGTCGACGTGGTGGAGGCGCACGGCACCGGTACCAGGCTCGGCGACCCCATCGAGGCCCAGGCGTTGCAGGCCGTCTACGGCCGCGACCGGCCGGCGGACCGGCCCCTGTGGCTCGGCTCGGTGAAGTCCAACATCGGCCATGGCGCTGCCGTCTCCGGTCTCACCGGCGTGATCAAGATGGTGCTCGCGATGGGGAACGGCTCGCTGCCCCGCACCCTGTACGCCGACGAGCCGAGCCCGCATGTCGACTGGTCGGCAGCTGCGGTGAAGCTGCTGACGGACCCGGTCGCCTGGTCGCGCGAGGCGGCGCCGCGCCGCGCCGCGGTGTCCTCCTTCGGCGCCAGCGGTACGAACGCGCACGCCATCCTGGAGGAACCTGAACCCGTCGCCGACCTGTCCGCGGCGCCCGCGGACTCGCCCGACCCGGCCGAACTGCCGGCCTTGCCGCTCGACGGCGGCGTGCTGTGGGTGCTGTCGGGCCGCGGCGAGCAGGCGGTGCGGGCACAGGCCGAACGGCTGCGCGGGCATGTCGCCGACCGACCGGACGTCGACTTGGCCGAAGTCGGGTTCGCCCTGGCCACAACCCGGTCGGCGTTCGAGTATCGGGCCGGCGTGGTCGCCCGGGATCGGGACGGTTTCCTCGCCGGGCTCGCCGCCCTCGCCGCCGCGGATCCGGCCCCGAACGTCGTGCGTGGCCAGGTCCGTGATGACCCCCGGCCAGTGTTCGTCTTCCCCGGGCAGGGTTCCCAGTGGACCGGCATGGCGCTGGAACTGCTCGAGGCGAGCCCGGTCTTTCGCGCCCGGATGAGTGAGTGCGCCGCGGCCCTGGCGCCGTACACCGACTGGTCGCTGTCCGATGTGCTTCGCGGTGCTCCGGGCGCGCCGCCGCTGGAACGCGTCGACGTGGTGCAGCCGGCGTTGTTCGCCGTGATGGTGTCCCTTGCCGCCCTGTGGCGCGACTGCGGAGTCGAGCCCGCCGCGGTGGTCGGGCACTCCCAGGGCGAGATCGCCGCCGCGTGCGTGGCGGGCGCGCTGACGCTGTCCGACGCCGCTCGCGTGGTGGCGGTGCGTGGCCGCATCCTGCGGGCGGAGCTCGCCGGACGCGGCGCGATGGTGTCGGTGGCACGCACGCCGGACCAGGTCGCCGCCGATCTCGCGGCGTGGGGCGAGCGCGTGTGCGTCGCCGCGATCAACGGTCCCCGATCGGTGATCGTCTCCGGCGATCCGGGCGCGCTCGCCGCCGTCACGGCCGGCTGGGCTGCCGCTGATGTCCGGTTCCGTTCGGTTCCGGTCGACTACGCTTCGCACTCGGCCCAGGTGGAAGGTATCCGGGACCGGCTGCTGGCAGCGCTCGGCGAGATCAGGCCACGTACCGGAGACATCCCGTTCGTTTCGACGCTGACCGGCGCGCCACTGGACACCGCCGGGTTGGACGCCGACTACTGGGTGCGCAACCTGCGCGAGCCGGTGCTGTTCGAGCAGGCGACCCGGGCGCTGATCGACGATGGCCACCAGGTGTTCATCGAGGTCTCCGCGCACCCGGTGCTGACCATGGCCGTCGAGGAAACCGCCGAACAGGTCGAGGCGGCAGACGTGATCGCCTTCGGCTCGCTGCGTCGCGACGACGGCGGCCAGGTCCGGTTCCTCACCGCGCTCGCCGAGGCCCACGCGCACGGCGTCTCGCCGCGTTGGCAGGCGTTGTTCCGAGGCACTTCGCCGTGCCGCGTCGACCTGCCGACCTATGCCTTCGGCGGCGACCGCTACTGGCTCTCTCCCTCGTCGGGACGCGTGGGTGGCGCCGCCGACGTGGAACCGGCCTCGGACGCGCCGCACGCCGACGTCGACGCGGCTCTGTGGGACGCGGTGGAACGCGACGACGCGGCGGCGGTCGCCGCCGTGCTCGACGTCCCGCCAGGGGAGCCGTTGGACGCGCTCGTGCCCGCGCTGGGCGCACTCGCATCCTGGCGACGACGGGTCCGTGACCGGAAGACGGCGTCTTCCTGGCGCTATCGGGTGGACTGGCGCCCGCTGGGCGAGCTCTCGGCCGCCGGGCCGACCGGAGCGTGGCTCGCCCTGGTCCCGGCGGTCGAGCCCGGCATCGCCGCGTCTGCGGACGCGGACGCGGCGGCGACCGTGCTGAGTGGAATGGCGGCGCGGGGCGCGACGGTGAGGCTGGTGCCGGTTCCCGCGAGCGTTGAGCGTGCGGACCTCGCGAACCTGCTGGCGGACGCCGGGCGGGATGGCGCGTACCCGACCGGGGTGCTTTCGCTGCTCGCCCTCGACGACGCCCCGCACCCGCGCCATCCGGAGATCAGCGCCGGCCTCGGTCTGACCGCTTTGACCGTCCAGGCGCTCGACGACGCGGATCTGAACGCCGCGCTGTGGGTACTGACCCGCTCGGCGGTGTCGACGGGCCGGGCCGACCCGCCGGACAGCCCGGCGCAGGCTGCGGTGTGGGGGCTGGCCCGCTGCGCCGCCCTGGAACATCCACGTCGCTGGGGCGGTCTGCTCGACCTGCCGGCCGCGCTGGACGAGCGCGCGGTCGGGAGAGTGTGCGCGGTGCTCGGTGGTGCCGGCGACGAGGACCAGCTCGCCGTGCGCCCCGACGGGGTGTTCGTCCGGCGCCTGGTGCATGCTCCCGACCCGGCTCTGTCCAACCGCGCCGACCACGCGGATGCCGGCGCGATCGTCGCCTCCGAGAGCACCACGCCGGAAGACACCGACGCCGCGTTCGTCACCGCGGGGCACTCCGTCGCGGCGAAATCCGCTGCGGAGTCGATCGGCGCGGGTGCGACCGGGCCCTGGCGGCCCCGCGGCACCATTCTGATCACTGGCGGTACCGGCGCCGTCGGTGGGCACGTCGCCGGCTGGCTCGCCCGCGCGGGAGCCGAGCATCTCGTGCTCGCCAGCCGCCGCGGCGAGCAGGCACCGGGTGCCGCGGAGCTGGCAGCGCGACTACGCGCCGCCGGCGCCCGGGTCACGTTGGCACGCTGTGACGTCGCGGAGGCCGCCGAAGTGCGGGCCCTCGTCGCCCAGGTCGAGGCCGGCGGCGACGCGATCCGCGCGGTGCTGCACACGGCCGGCGGCGGTGTCCTCGCCCCGCTGACGGAGACGACCCTCGCCGAGGTCGCCGAGGCAGCGAGGGCGAAGGCAAGCGGTGCCGCGGCCCTCGACGAGGTCTTCGACCAGCCGACCCTTGACGCGTTCGTGCTGTTCTCCTCCATCTCGGCCGTCTGGGGCAGCGGAATTCACGGCGGGTACGCCGCGGCGAACGCCTACCTCGACGCGCTCGCCGAACGGCGCCGGGCCCGCGGGCTCGCCGCCACCTCGATCGCCTGGGGTATCTGGAACCCGGCCGACGGCGGCGGGATGGCCGCCGCGCTCGCCGAGGACCAGCTTCGCGCCAGTGGCATCCCGTTCATGCCACCGCCGCTTGCCCTGGCGGCCTTCGGTCGGGTGCTCGACCTGGCCGACACCGCCGTGGTCGTCGCCGCGGTCGACTGGGAGCGGTTCGTCCCGGTGTTCACCTCCGCCGGCCCGCGACCGTTGCTCGACGGCCTGCCGCAGGCGCGTCGGCTGCGCGCCCAGTCGGACCGCGCCGGGATCGACGGCGCTGCGGAGCCGGACGGGACGACGACGGCCCGGGCCACCCCGGCCGGCTCGGCGCTGCGTGACCTGCTCGCGGCGCTGCCCGCCGCCGACCGGGACCGCGCCGTACTCGACCTCGTCCGGACCCAGGTCGCTGAGGTGCTCGGCTATCCGGGCGCGGACGCGGTCGATCCGGGCCGGGCGCTGCGCGAACTCGGATTCGACTCGCTGACCGCCGTCGACCTGCGAAACCGGCTGGGCGCCGTCACCGGCCTGCGGCTACCGGTCACCCTCGTCTTCGACCACCCCACCGCGGCCCAGCTTGGCCGCCATCTGCGGGTCCTCGCCGACGGCACGAGCGCCGAAACCGCCGCGCCGGCCGGGCGGCCGGCCGCCGGCGCTGCCCCCGCACCGCCGGCTGACGAGCCGATCGCGATCGTGGCGATGGCCTGCCGCCTGCCCGGCGGCGTGCGCACCCCCGAAGCGCTGTGGGAGCTGCTCGAACGAGGCGACGATGTGATCGTCCCCTTCCCGACCGACCGCGGCTGGGATCCGAACCTGTTCGATGACGACCCCGACCGCGCCGGGCACAGTTACACCCGCGAGGGCGGGTTCCTGCTCGACGCCGGTCACTTCGACGCCGGGTTCTTCGGAATCTCGCCGCGGGAGGCCGTGGCGATGGACCCGCAGCAGCGACTGCTGCTCGCGACCACCTGGGAGGCAGTGGAACGCGCCGGGATCGATCCGAGCACGTTGCGCGGCAGCGACAGCGGCGTGTTCGTCGGCTCGTCCTACCAGGGCTACGGCGGGTCGATGGAGCGGATCCCGCCGAGCAGCGAAGGCCACTTCGTCACCGGCTCGTCGGCGAGCGTGCTCTCCGGCCGTATCGCGTACACCCTCGGCCTGGAGGGGCCCGCCGTCACCGTGGACACCGCCTGCTCCTCGTCGCTGGTGGCGCTGCATCTCGCGGTCCAGTCGCTGCGGGCGGGGGAGTGCTCGCTGGCGCTGACCGCCGGCGCGGCGGTGGTCGGCGCGCCGGTGTCGTTCGTCGAGTTCAGCCGGCAGCGAGGCCTGTCGGCCGATGGGCGGTGCAAGGCGTTCGCCGCGGCGGCCGACGGCGTCGGCCTGGGCGAGGGCGTCGGTGTCCTGCTGGTGGAACGGCTCTCCGACGCCCGCCGGGCGGGTCATCCGGTGCTCGCCATCATCCGCGGGTCGGCGACCAACCAGGACGGGGCCAGCAACGGGCTGTCCGCGCCCAGCGGGCCGGCCCAGCGGCGGGTGATCCGCGCCGCGCTGGCGGCAGCCGGACTCGCGGCCCGCGACGTCGACGCCGTCGAGGCGCACGGCACCGGCACCACACTCGGCGACCCCATCGAGGCCGAGGCGCTGCTCGACACCTACGGCCAGGACCGTCCTGAGACCGAACCGCTGCTGGTCGGCTCGCTCAAGTCCAACATCGGCCACCCGCAGGCCGCGTCCGGCGTCGCCGGGGTCATCAAGACCGTCCTCGCCCTGCGCCATGGCGTGCTTCCGCGAACCCTGCACGTGGACGCACCGACGCCGTACGTCGACTGGTCGTCCGGCGCGGTGCGCCTGCTGACCGAGGCGCTGCCCTGGCCCGACCGCGGCCGGCCGCGTCGAGCGGGCGTGTCGTCGTTCGGCCTGTCAGGGACGAACGCGCACGTCATCCTTGAACAGGCCGACCCCGAGCCGAGTGAGACCGCACCGGCAGAGACCGTGCCCGCGGAGCCCGGCGTGGTGGCCTGGGTGCTCAGCGCCCGCGACGGTGAGGCCCTGACCGAGCAGGCCGCCCGGCTCGCGACGGAGCTCCGCGCTCACCCCGAACACCGCGTCGCCGACGTCGGCCACGCGCTGGTCCGCACCCGCATGGCGTTCAACCACCGGGCCGCCGTCGTCGGCGCGGACCGCGAGGAGCTGCTCGCCGGGCTCGCGTCGTTGGCTGACGGTGGGGCCACGGCCAGCGGCGGTGTCGCGACGGCGGCCACGGTGCGCGCGAAGATCGGGTCCGGCCCGGGAGCGGTGTTCGTGTTCCCCGGTCAGGGTGGCCAGTGGGTGGGGATGGCGGTGGAGCTGCTCGACACCGACGAGGTGTTTCGGGAGCGGCTGACTGACTGCGCGCGGGTGATCGACCCGTTGGTGGACTGGTCGCTGCTGGACGTCGTACGCGGTGTCCCGGGAGCGCCGTCGACGGATCTGATCGAGGTTCTCCAGCCCGTGCTCTTCGCGGTGATGGTGTCGCTGGCGGCGGTGTGGCGGGCGCGGGGCGTCGAGCCGGTCGCGGTGGTCGGCAGCTCCCAGGGTGAGGTGGCCGCCGCGTGCGTCGCCGGGGCGTTGTCGCTGCGCGACGCGGCGGAGGTGATGGTACGGCGCAGCTGGCTGTTCGCCGAGGAACTGGTGGGCCGGGGGGCGATTGCCTCCGTGGCACTACCCGAGGAGGCGCTGCGCGAGCGGCTGGCGCCCTGGCAGGGGCGGCTCGTCGTGTCCGGAGTGAACGGGCCCCGTTCGACGGCGGTTGCCGGGGAGGTCTCGGCGTTGGTCGACTTCGTCGCCGAATGTGAGGCCGTGGGCGTGCGGGCGCGCCTGGTGCGGGCTTCGGTCGCCTCGCACTGCGCCCAGGTGGAGCCGCTGCGGGAACGGATGACGGACCTGCTCGACGGGATCCGGCCGATGACCGGGGAGATCCCCTTCTACTCGACGGTCACGGGTGAGCGTATCGACGGAGCCACGCTTGGCTCCACCTACTGGTACGACAACTCCCGCCAGCCGGTGTCGTTCGAGCGGGCCGTGCGTCGACTGCTTGCCGACGGCTACGACCTGTTCGTCGAGATGAGCCCGCATCCCGTCCTGACCATGGCCGTGCAGGAGATCGCCGAGGATGCCGGGACGACGGTGGCGACGGTGGGGTCGCTGCGTCGAGGCGACGGCGGCCCGGCCCGGCTCCTCACCGCCCTCGCCGAGGCGTACGTCCACGGCGCCCGGGTCGACTGGACCGCGGTGCTCCCGCCGGCCAGCAACCGTCGGACGGCGCTGCCGACCTATCCGTTCCAGGAACGCCGCTACTGGGTGGACACCGCCGCCGACGCGGGCCTCTCCGCGACGGAGGTCGGTGGTTCGCGCGACGCGACCGACGACCGTTTCTGGGCCGCCGTGGAGAAGGGCGACGCCGCCGCGCTCGCCACCACCATGGACCTGGACTCGCCCGCGTCGGCCGCGCCACTGCTGCCTGCCCTCGACCTGCTCGCCACCTGGCGGCGACGTCGCACCACCCGCTCCACCGTCGACTCCTGGCGTTATGACATCGCATGGTCGCCGCTGCCCGACACTCCCGGTGTCAGCCGCCAGGGGGTCGATGTCGGGGCTGACGGTGCTGGTCCGTGGCTGGTCGTCTGCTCGCCCGGAACTCCGGTCGACGGGCTCGTCGAGGGGGTCGCCGCCGCCCTCGGCGGCGAGGGCGCCGTCAGCCGGCTGACCCTGACGGCCGGTGCCGGCCGGGACGACGTCGCGGCCGGGCTGCGCGCCGCCCTCGCCGACCGTTCCGTCACTGGCGTGCTCTCGCTGCTGGCCCTCGGGGCCGAGGCGGACAGTGACGACGGCGACTCGGACGTCGGCGGTCGCGGCGACGATGACGGGGGCGTCGTGCCGGTCGGGTTCGCGCTCACCGTCGCCCTGTTGCAGGCGCTGGGCGATCTCGGGCTGGCCGCACCGGTGTGGTGCGCGACTCGGGGAGCGGTGTCCGTCGGACGGTCCGACCGACGGGTGGAACCCGGGCAGGCGCTGTACTGGGGGCTGGGCCGGGTGGCCGCCATGGAGTACCCGCACCGCTGGGGTGGGCTCGTCGACCTGCCGCCGACCCTCGACGAGCGCGCCGCCGGGCGCCTGCGTGCCGTGCTCACCGGGGACGACGACCAGGTTGCGCTGCGCCCCGTCGGGGCCTACCAGGCCCGCCTGGTCCGCGCGCCGAGCCGCGCTGCGGTTCCCGCCGCATGGCGGCCGGACGGCACCGTGCTGATCACCGGCGGCACCGGCACACTCGGCCAGATCATCGCCCGCTCCCTGGCCCGCGAGGGTGCGCATCTGCTGCTGATCAGCCGGCAGGGCCGGGACGCGCCCGGCGCGGCCGATCTTGCCGCCGAACTCACCGCGCTGGGCGCCAGCGTCACCATCGTCGCCTGCGACGCGGCCGATCGCGAGGCGCTGGCCGCCGTGCTGGCCGCGGTGCCCGCCGACGCGCCGCTGACCGCTGTCGTGCACACTGCCGGCGTCCTCGACGACGGCCTCATCGACACCCTGACCGCCGCGTCGGCCGCGAAGGTGCTGCGCCCGAAGACCGTCGCGGCACGCAATCTCGACGAGCTGACCCGCGACCACGACGTCCGCGCGTTCGTGCTGTTCTCGTCCCTCGCTGGAACCCTCGGCGGACCAGGCCAGGGAAGCTACGCGGCGGCGAACGCCTACCTTGACGCCCTCGCTCGACGCCGCCGCGCCGAAGGCCTCGCCGCCACCTCGGTCGCCTGGGGGTCGTGGGGCGGCGGCGGCCTGCTCACCGCCGACCTCGCCGACCAGCTCCGCCTGCGCGGGATCCCGGCGATGGACCCGGATCTGGCCGTCACCGCGCTGCGCGACGCCGTCGGCCACGACGACACGTTCACCGTCATCGCCGACATCGACTGGGACCGGGCCGTGGCCGCTCTGCGCGCCGCGCGAATCCCGGCGGCGCTGACCGACCTGCCCGAGGTCCGCAGGGCCCGCTCGGCTGCCGCCGACGCCTCGACGGCAGCTGCCGACCCCGACGCGGCCGACGGCGCCTCGCCGCTGGCCCGCACCCTCGCCGCCCTCGACCCCGATGCCCGCGAGCGACATCTGTCGAGCCTCATCCGTACGCAGGTCGCCGCCGTGCTCGGCTATGCCGGAGCCGACGACGTCGACCCGAACCGCGCCCTGCGCGACCTCGGCTTCGACTCGCTCACCGCCGTCGACCTGCGCAACCGGCTCGGTGCGGCCAGCGGTCTACCGCTGCCGGTCACCCTCGTCTTCGACTATCCGACGGTGGTCGACCTGAGCCGGTACGTCCGCGACGCCCTGATCGGCGCTGCCGGCCCAGCCAGTGACAGCCCGTCGGCACCCGTGCCGACGATGGCGGCAGGCGACGACCCGATCGTCATCGTGGCGATGAGCTGCCGCCTGCCCGGCGGGGTGCACACCCCGGAGCAGTTGTGGTCGCTGCTTCGCGACGGCGCGGACGTCATCGGCGCCTTCCCGACCGACCGCGACTGGGACGTCGAGGGCAGTTACGACCCGGACCCGGACACCTTCGGCACCTACTACGCCCGCGGCGGCGGGTTCCTGCACGACTCCGCCGACTTCGACCCGGACTTCTTCGGCATCTCCCCGCGGGAGGCGCTGGCGATGGACCCGCAGCAGCGGCTGCTGCTGGAAACGTCCTGGGAGGTCCTCGAGCGGGGTGGCATCGACCCGGAGTCGGTGCGGGGCGAGCAGGTCGGCGTGTACGTCGGATCGACGTACAACGACTACGGCGTCCGGCTGCCGCAGGCCCCGGAGGGCCTGGAAGGCTACCTCGCCACCGGCAGCGCCAGCAGCGTCGCGTCCGGCCGCATCGCCTACACGCTTGGCCTGGAGGGGCCGGCGGTCACGATCGACACAGCCTGCTCCTCCGCGCTGGTCGCGATCCACCTGGCCGCCCGCGCGCTGCGCGCCGGCGAGTGCTCGATGGCCATCGCCGGCGGCGTCGCGGTGATGTCGACGATGAGCACGTTCGTCGAGTTCTCCCGGCAGCGGGCGATGTCACCGGACGGCCGGTGCAAGGCGTTCTCCGCCGCCGCCGATGGTGCGGGCTGGTCGGAAGGCGTCGGCCTGCTGCTGCTCGAACGGCTCTCTGACGCCCGGCGGGCCGGCCATCCGGTGCTCGCCGTCATCCGCGGCTCGGCGATGAACCAGGACGGTGCCAGCAACGGACTGACCGCCCCCAACGGTCTGGCCCAGCAGCGGGTGATCCGCCAGGCGCTCGCCGACGCCCGGCTCACGTCGGCGGATGTGGACGTCGTCGAGGCCCACGGCACCGGGACCACCCTCGGTGACCCGATCGAAGCCGGTGCCCTGCTCGCCACCTATGGTCGCGACCGGTCGGCGGACCGTCCGCTGTGGCTCGGCGCGCTGAAGTCCAACATCGGCCACACCCAGGCCGCCTCGGGCGTCGCCGGTGTGATCAAGATGGTGCTGGCGATGTGCCATGAGCTGCTCCCGCGGACCCTGCACGCCGACGAGCCGACCCCGCACGTCGACTGGTCCGCCGGAACAGTCCGGCTGCTCACCGCCGAACGGGACTGGCCGGCCGCCCACGGCCCGCGCCGTGCCGCGGTGTCGTCGTTCGGCATCAGCGGCACCAACGCCCACCTGCTGTTGGAATCGGCACCCGACGACCCGGCCGTACTTCAGTCGCCGGCTTGCCCCGACGCACCCGCCGGTGGCGAGGTCGGCGGCGACGCGCCGGTGCGGGCGGCCGAGGCCGAAGCTGCGATGACGTGGCCGCTGTCGGCGCGTTCCGAGCCCGCCCTGGCGGCGCTGGCCGGCGCGCTGCTCACCCGGCTCGACGGCGATGGCGAGCTCGGTCTGGCCGACGTCGGGTTCTCGCTGGCCACGACCCGCGCGGCCCTTCCCCTGCGGGCCGCGGCCGTCGGCACGAACCGCGACGGAATCAGCGCCGCGCTGGCTGCGCTTACCCGCGGTGAGACCGACCCCGGGCTGATCCGCGGCACCGCCAGGCCGGGCGGGCGCACCGCGTTCCTGTTCTCCGGCCAGGGTGCCCAGCGGGCCGGCGCCGGGCACGACCTGTGGGCGGCGCATCCGCTGTTCGCCGACAACCTCGACGCGGTGTGCGCCCACCTCGACCCGCACCTCGGCCCGTGGACGTCCCCCGAGGGCACGCCCGCCGCCGCGAGGGCGTGGTCGCTGCGCGAGGTGATGTTCGCGCCCGCGGGCAGTGCCGCCGCCGCGGCGCTGGATCGCACCGAGTACACCCAGCCGGCGCTGTTCGCGCTGGAGGTCGCGCTGTTCCGGCTGGTCGAGAGCTGGGGGATCGTCCCCGACCTGCTGCTCGGCCACTCGGTCGGCGAGCTCGCCGCCGCCCACGTCGCCGGGGTGCTGTCACTGGCGGACGCGTGCGCACTGGTCGCTGCCCGCGGCCGGCTGATGGGCGGGCTGCCCGCTGGCGGCGCGATGCTCTCCGTCGCCGCGGACGAGGGCGAGGTCACCGAGGACCTCGCCGGCCTGTCCGACCAGGTCGGCATCGCCGCACTCAACGGCCCGCGCGCAACGGTCGTCTCCGGCGACGCGGATGTCGTCGATGAGCTGGCGGCCCGCTGGACCGGGCAGGGCCGCCGGGTCCGGCGGCTGCGGGTGAGTCACGCCTTCCACTCCCCGCGGATGGACCCGATGCTCGACGAGTTCGCGGCGCTCGCCCGCGCCCTGGACTACGCGCCGCCGACCGTTCCCGTCGTCTCCAACGTCACCGGACGTCTCGCGACCGCCGACGAGCTCACCTCACCCGACTACTGGGTGCGTCATGTCCGCCTCGCCGTCCGGTTCGCCGACGGGATCCGCCACAGCTGGCGGGACGGCGCCACGGCGTTCCTGGAACTCGGGCCGGACGCGGTGCTCACCGCGATGGGCGAGGCGTGCCTCGATGATCAGCCGGCCACGCGGGGTGCCACGCCGGTGTGGGCCAGCGCCCTGCGCCGTGACCTGCCCGAGGATGTCGCGCTGGCCACGGCGGTTGCCCGACTGCACGCCCACGGCGTGCCGGTCGACTGGCGGGCGGTACATGCGGGCGGCGCCGTGCGGGTGGACCTGCCGACCTATCCGTTCCAGCGCCGCCGTTACTGGCTGGAGGTCCCGCCTTCGGTCGCGAGCGACGCGGCGTCCGTGGGCCTGCGGCCGGGGGAACATCCGCTGCTCGGCGCCGCGGTCGACCTGCCCGACTCCGGCGGTCACCTGTTCACCGGCCTGCTGTCACTGCGTACCCAGCCATGGCTGGCCGACCATGCCGTCGGCGGCACGGCGATCCTGCCCGGCACCGCGTTCCTGGAACTCGCCGCCCGGGCCGGTGAGCGGCTCGGCTGCGCCCGCGTCGACGAGCTGACCCTGCAGGCACCGCTGGTCCTGGCCGGGGCGGAAGCCGTATGCCTCCAGCTCGCTGTCGGTGCCGCAGACGGCAGCGGCGCCCGACCGCTGACGGTGTACGCCCGCCCCGTTGACGCACCAGCGGACGACGTGTGGACCCGGCACGCCGTCGGCACCCTGACCCCGACGCCCACCGGTGCCACGCCCGCCGCCGGTGATCTCGCGTCCTGGCCGCCGGCCGGCGCCGAGCCCCTCGACGTCGAGGATCTCTACGACCGCCTCGCGGCGAACGGGTTCGGCTACGGCCCGGTCTTCCAGGGTCTGCGGGCGGCCTGGCGGCGCGGCGAGGAGGTGTTCGCCGAGGCGAGCCTGCCCGCTGGTGAGCAGGCTGCCGCGGCCGGTTTCGGCCTGCATCCCGCGCTGCTGGACGCGGCCCTGCACGCCATCGCCTTCACGATGACCGACGGCGACCGCGGGGTGCTGCCGTTCTCCTGGACCGGTGTGGACCTTCCCGCCGTCGGCGTGGCGACTCTGCGCGTCCAGATCACCCCGACGGGTCGGGACACCCTGGCGGTGCGGGCCGCCGACGTGACCGGACGGCCGGTCGCCGCGGTGGACTCGCTGGTCCTGCGGCCCGTCGCCGCTGACGTGGCCCAGGCCACGCGGTCGGCGGCGACCCGCGACGCCCTGTTCCGTCTCGCCTGGACCGCGGTGGCGCCCATCGCTGGTGGTGCTGCCGGCGCCGGCGCGTCGACACCTGACCCCGTCATCGCGTCCTTCCTGGCGCCGGCCGGTTCCGCCGGCGACGCCGCGGCGCGGCCCGGCGGCGAGATGTTCGCCGGAACCGCCGATGCCGTCCGGGAGACCACCCACCGGGCGCTCGAACTCGTCCAGGACTGGCTGTCCGACCTGGATGCATCGCCGGGGCTTCTGGTTTTCGTCACCCGCGGCGCCGTCGCGGCCGACAGCGAGGACCCGCCGGCGGACCTGGTGGGCGCCGCGGTGTGGGGTCTGGTCCGCTCGGCGCAGGTCGAGCATCCTGGCCGCTTCGCGCTGGTAGACCTCGACCCGCGCACCGCCCTGGCGGACGGCGACGCGGTTCCGGCCGAGGTGATCGACATCTGCGTCGCGACCGGCGAGCCGCAACTGGCGGTGCGCGCGGGTGAGTGCAGGGCGGCCCGGCTGGCCCGGGTCCAACCGTCCGCGCCCCCGACGGAACCCGCCGTGGACACGACGCCGGCGCAGCGACGCTGGGATCCCGCCGGGACGGTACTGGTGACCGGCGCGACCGGCACACTCGGCGGCCTCGTCGCCCGTCACCTCGTGACCGCCCGCGGGATGCGCCACCTGCTGCTCGTCGGCCGGCGCGGGCTCGGCGGAGGGGGAGCGGCCGACCTCGTCGCGGACCTCACCGCGCTCGGCGCCACAGTCACCACCGCGGCGGTCGACGTCACCGACCGGGAGGCACTCGCGGCACTGCTCACGGCGGTGCCGGCCGAGCATCCGCTGACCGCCGTCGTCCACACCGCCGGGGTCCTCGACGACGGTGTCGTCGCCGCGCTCACCGCCGAGCGGATCGACCCGGTGCTTCGTCCGAAGGTCGACGCGGTGCTACACCTGCACGAGCTCACGAGGGACCGGCCGCTCGCCGGCTTCGTGCTGTTCTCCTCGCTCGCCGGCACGTTCGGCGGGTCGGGCCAGGCCAACTACGCCGCCGGCAACGCCTTCCTCGACGCCTTCGCCGCCCACCGGCGGGCGCTGGGGCTGCCGGCGGTGTCGATGGGCTGGGGGCTGTGGGAGCGGCGCAGCGCCATGACCGGCAAGCTCGACGGCGCCGACCTGCGCCGGCTGTCCCAGGGCGGCATCGTGCCCATGCCTGACGCGATGGGTCTCGCCCTGTTCGACGCGGCTCTCACCCGCGACGAACCCACGATCCTCACCGCGCGGCTCGACCTGGCCGCCGTCCGGCGCGCCCCGGGACCCGTCCCGTGGCTGTACCGGGATCTGGTGCGTGTGGCGAGGACGCCGGGCACCGGCGGCGGGCCGGGCGTCGACCCGGCCGGGGACCTGCGCCGGCGGCTCGCCGAGCGAGCCGACCCGGGCGAGCGCGCCCAGCTGCTCGTCGACTTCGTGCGGGCACAGGCCGCCGGCGTCCTCGGCCATTCCGACCCGGCGGCGCTCGACGTCGACCGCGGCCTGCTGGAAATCGGCTTCGACTCGCTGTCCGCGGTGGACCTGCGCAACCGGCTCGGCGCCGCCACGGGTCTGCGGCTGCCGGCGACCCTCCTGTTCGACTACCCGACCGTCGGCGAGATCGCCGATCACCTCGGCGAGCAGATCATCCCCGCCCCGGCCGGGACCACCGTGGAACCCGGTCAGAGCGCCGGACTGACCGACCTGGACCGGCTCGAGAAGAGCATCGACCGCCTCACCGAGCGTCCGGGGGAGGCCGTCCAGGTCTCGGAGCGGCTGCGGGGACTGCTGGCCCGACTGGAACAGCGCCAGGACCCCGACGGCACCGCCACGCGGATCGGCGCCGCCTCCGACGACGAGATCTTCGCCTTCATCGACAACGAGCTGGGCTCCGGCTGAGCCTGCCGAGAACCAGCCCGCCACCGGCCCTTCCACAAGAAAGCGACGGCACCACACGGTGAACGAGGACAAGCTCCGGGACTACCTCAAGCGGGTCACCACCGACCTGCACCGCACCCGTCGGCGCCTGGACGAGGTCACCGCGCGGCACCGGGAGCCCCTCGCGATCGTGGGCATGAGCTGCCGCTACCCGGGTGGCGTGACCACACCCGAGCAGTTGTGGGACCTCGTCGCCAGCGGCACCGACGCGATCTCGGAATTCCCCACCGACCGCGGGTGGGATCTTGGCGCCCTCTACGACCCGGACCCAGACCGGCCGGGAACGTCCTACGCCCGGCAGGGCGGTTTCCTCGCCGACGCTGCCGGCTTCGACGCCGACTTCTTCGGGATCTCGCCGCGGGAGGCCCTCGCGATGGATCCCCAGCAGCGTCTGCTGCTGGAGACCACGTGGGAGGCGTTCGAACGGGCCGGCATCGACCCGCGCACCCTGCGTGGCAGCCAGACCGGCGTGTTCGCCGGCGTCTCCTACGCGGACTACCGCACCCGCGTCGGGCGGATCCCCCGCGACCTCGAGGGATATCTCAGCAGCGGCAACTCCTCCAGCGTCGCGTCCGGCCGGCTCGCCTACGTCTTCGGCCTGCGCGGCCCGGCCCTCACCGTGGACACGGCGTGCTCGTCGTCCCTGGTCGCGCTGCACCTGGCCGGCCAGGCACTGCGCCAGGGCGACTGTGACCTCGCCGTCGCCGGCGGGGCCATGATCATGTCGACGCCGGTGGCGTTCGTCGAGTTCAGCCGGCAGCGGGGGCTGGCAACGGACGGGCGGTGCAAGTCGTTCGCCGCGGCCGCGGACGGCACCGGCTGGGGTGAGGGCGTCGGCGTCCTGCTGCTGGAACGGCTCTCCGACGCTCACCGCAACGGCCATCCGGTCCTGGCGGTCGTACGCGGCACGGCGGTCAACTCCGATGGCGCCAGCAGCCGGCTGACCGCGCCGAACGGACCGGCTCAGCGCCGGGTGATCCAGCAGGCCCTGGCAAGCGCCGGCCTGTCCGCGGCCGACGTGGACGCGGTGGAGGCCCACGGCACCGGGACGACGCTCGGCGACCCGATCGAGGCGCAGGCGCTGCTGGCGACCTACGGCCAGGACCGGCCGGCGGACCGCCCGCTGTGGCTGGGGTCGCTGAAGTCGAACATCGCCCACACCCAGGCCGCCGCCGGCGTCGGCGGGATCATCAAGATGGTGCTCGCGCTGCGCCACGGCGTGCTGCCGGCGACGCTGCACGTGGATGACCCGACACCGGCCGTGGACTGGACGGCGGGCGCCGTGCGGCTGCTGACCGAACAGGTCCCGTGGCCGGACGCGGACCGCCCGCGGCGCGCGGCGGTGTCGTCGTTCGGCTTCAGCGGCACCAACGCCCACGTCATCCTCGAACAGGCTCCGTCCCCGGCCAGTGCCGCGGAACTGGAGGCCGGGCCATCCGGCGTCAGCACGCGCGGCTCCGTCTCCGCCGGCGACGCGCCACCCCGGCCGCCGGCCCCGGTGGCGTGGGTGGTGTCGGCCCGGGACGGCGTGGGGCTGCGGGAACAGTCGGCCCGGCTGGCGCGCTGGGTGGCCGGGACGGCCGGTACCACGCCGGCGGACGGTCCCGGTGGGGTGCGGGGGGTGGCCGCTGCGCTGGCCGGTGGACGAGCGCTGTTCGATCACCGGGCGGTTGTCGTAGGCGCGGACTGGAGGCAGCTCCAGGCTGGTCTGGAGCGTGTCACCGGCGGCGAGGGGGACCCGGCGGACCGGGCTGTCGATGTGGTGTCTGGGGTGGCGGGGCCGGCGGGTCCGGTGGTGTTCGTGTTTCCGGGTCAGGGCGCGCAGTGGCGGGGAATGGCCGGGGATCTGTTGGACGCGTCGCCGGTGTTCGCGGAGCGGATCGCGGCGTGCGCGGCGGCGTTGGGGCCGTGGGTGGACTGGGATCTGGTGGAGCTGCTGCGGGATGGGCTGGCGGCCGCGGATCTGGATCGGGTGGAGGTGGTGCAGCCGGCGTTGTTCGCGGTGATGGTGTCGCTGGCGGCGGTGTGGGAGGCGCACGGGGTGCGGCCGACCGTGGTGGTGGGGCACTCGCAGGGGGAGATCGCGGCGGCCTGCGTGGCGGGAGTGCTGTCGCTGGAGGACGCGGCGCGGGTGGTGGCGGTGCGGGCGCGGCTGCTGGGAGAGCGGTTGTGCGGGCGGGGCGGGATGGTGTCGGTGGCGCTGCCGGCCGCGCGGGTCGAGGAGCTGGTGGAGGAGTTCGGCCCTGGCCTGTCACTGGCGGCGGTGAACGGTCCGGCGGCGACGGTGGTGTCGGGCGACGGCGCGCCGCTGGCGGCGCTGCTCGCCGCGTGCGAAGCGCGGGGGGTACAGGCGCGGCGCATCCCGGTGGACTACGCATCGCATTCCGAGCAGGTTGACGCGCTCGCCGACGAGCTCCGCGCCGCGCTTACGGGTATCTCCCCGCAGCCGTCGCGGACGGCGTTCGTCTCGACGGTGACCGGCGCGGCGCTGACCGGTGTCGCCTGCGGGCCGGACTACTGGGTCGACAATCTGCGTCGCACCGTCCAGCTCGAACCTGTCATCCGGGGCCTGCTCGGCACCGGCCACGGTCTGTTCGTCGAGGTCAGCCCCCACCCGGTGCTCGTCCCCGCGGTGGCGGACACCATCGACGACCACATGGGGGCGTCCATGGCGGGCGCCGGCTCGGTCGACGACGCGGCCGCGCGGCGCGGCCCCGTCGTCGTGGGCACGCTGCGCCGCCACGAGCACGGCCCCACCCGGCTGCTGACGAGCCTCGCCGAGGCGTTCGTCCGCGGCCATCCCGTCACCTGGGCACCCACCGGCGCCGACGCGGCTCCCGGGACCGTCCCGGTCGACCTGCCCACCTACCCGTTTCAGCGGCAGCGCTACTGGCTCGACACCACCTCGGCCGCCGCGGCGGACGGCGTCGCCGCCGCCGGGCTCGGGTCGGCTGACCATCCGCTGTTGGGCGCGGCGGTCCGGCTCGCCGGTTCGGACGGGGAGCTGCTGTTCACCGGCCGGCTGTCGCTGTCCACCCACCCGTGGCTGGCCGACCATGCCGTCGCCGGCACGGTGCTGCTGCCCGGCACCGCGTTCCTCGACCTCGCCCTGCACGTCGGCGACCAGGCCGGACGCGCCGGCGTCGAGGAGCTCACCCTGCACACCCCCCTCGTCATCGAGCCTCACGACGGTGTTCAGGTCCAGGTGACGGTAGCCGCGGCCGACGGCGACGGCCGGCGCGCGACCGCGGTGTACTCCCGTCCGGAGGGGGCCGACCCCGACGGGCCGTGGATCCGCCACGCCACCGGCATCCTCGTTCCCACCGGAGAGCCGGCGGGGCCGGCGATCCTGACGGTCTGGCCGCCGACGGGCGCCGAACCAGTCGACCTCACCAACCTCTACGACGATCTCGACCGCGGTGGGTTCACCTACGGGCCGGCCTTCCGCGGCCTGCGGCGAGCCTGGCGGCTCGCAGGCGCGATCTACGTCGAGGTCAGCCTGCCCGATCAGCAGCGGCCGGACGCCGCGGACTTCCGGCTGCATCCCGCGCTGCTCGACGCCGCCCTGCACGGCGTCGGCCTCGGCCTGCTGCCCGCCGCCGCCGGCGGCGCACTACCGTTCTCCTGGTCGGACGTCACGCTGCACGGCTGGGGCGCCGATCACCTGCGCGTGTGCCTTACCCCCGCCGGGCCGGACGCGGTGTCACTGATCGCGGCGGACGCCGCCGGGGACGCGGTCCTCACGGTCGGATCCCTGCTGGTCCGCCCGGTCGGAAACCAGCCCGCGGGTGCGGCCGCCGCCGCGGACGACGCGTTGTTCCACCCGGAATGGGTTCCCGTCGTCGCCGCCTCGTCCACCGAACACGGTGACGACCTACGCCGACCGTGGGTCGTGCTCGGCCCGACCGCCGGTCCCGACAACCTGGATGTGACCGCCGGCCCGCTCCCGGCCGCGGCCTGTCCCGACCTGAGCGCCCTAGTGCGCGCGGTCGACGGCGGCGTCGAGGTACCGGATGTCGTGGTCGCCGTCGTGCCGCCCGTCAGCGGGCCAGCGGAGCAGGACGGCCTTGCCGGAGCGGCACGGGAACGGGTGCAGTGGGCCCTGTCCCTGCTGCAGGAATGGCTGGCGCTGGAGCCGCTCGGGTCGAGCCGGCTCGTGCTGCTGACCCGCGGCGCCGTGTCGGCCCGGCCGGGGGAGGCGGTGACCGACGTGGCCGCCGCGGCGGTGTGGGGTCTCACCGCGTCGGCGCAGTCGGAACATCCCGACCGCATCGTCCTGCTCGACGCCGATGCTGACGCCGATGCTGACGGAGCCGCTGACGGAGCCGCCGCGGACGGTCCGGGCGAGATGCTGCGCCTCGCCCTGAACACCGACGAACCCCGCCTCGCCCTGCGCGGCGGCGCAGTGCTTGCCCTGCGGCTCGCCCGCCTGAGCGTCCCGGGGACCGGCACCGGCCCGGCCGTGGCGACGAGTTCGGTCCTGCCGACGGACACCGGCACGACGACCGGCTCGACCGGCGCCGTCGAGCCGGCCGCGCGGCCGCCCAGGTCGACCTGGGACGGCGACGGGACTGTGCTGCTCACCGGGGCGACAGGCGTTCTGGGCAGTGCCCTGGCCCGCCACCTCGTGCGCACCCACGGCGTCCGCCACCTGCTGCTCGCCTCCCGACAGGGCCCGCAGGCGCCGGGGGCCGCCGACCTCCTCGACGATCTGACCGGCCACGGTGCGACGGTGACCCTCGCCGCCTGCGACGTCGCCGATCGCGCGGCCTTGGAGGAGCTCCTCGCCGCCGTTCCCCGCGAACATCCACTGACCGCGGTCGTGCACACCGCCGGGGTGCTCGACGACGGCGTCCTCGCCGCACTGACGCCGGCGCGGCTGGACCGGGTGCTGCGGCCCAAGGCCGACGCCGCCTGGCACCTGCACGAGCTGACCCGCGGACTCGACCTCGCCGCGTTCGTCCTGTTCTCCTCCGCCGCGGCCACGTTCGGCGGCCCGGGCCAGGCGAACTACGCGGCCGCGAACGCCTTCCTCGACGCGCTGGCCGGCTGGCGTCGCGCCGCCGGACTGCCGGCGTTGTCGCTGGCCTGGGGACTGTGGGCGCAGCGCGGCGGGATGACCGGGCACCTGGACGACACCGACGTCCGGCGTCTTACCCGAGGCGGCCTGCGTCCGCTGCCGACGGACCTGGGACTCGCCCTCTTCGACGCCGCCCTCGACGCGGGTCAGGCGACGGTGCTGCCACTGAGCCTCGACACCGCGGCGCTGCGCGCGCAGATCGGTTCCGGCCCGGTGCCGCCGCTGCTGCGTGGCCTGGTCCGCGGCGCGCCCCGTCGGGCCGCGGCCGGCGCGGCCGCCGAGGAGGTCTCCGACGCGGCGTCGGGCGGCCTGCGCGGGCGGATCGCCGAGATGTCCGCTGACGACGGGGTGGCCGCGGTGCTCACCGTGGTCCGCGTGCAGGCCGCCGCAGTCCTGGGACACCGCTCGTCCGACGCGGTCGGCGCGGACAGGGCGTTCCGCGAGCTCGGCTTCGACTCGCTGAGCGCCGTGGAGCTGCGCAACCGGCTGCGGTCCGCAACCGGAATTCGCCTGCCGGTCACCCTCGTCTTCGACTACCCCAACCCGGCGGCGCTGGCCGCCTACGTGCACGCCGAACTGCTCGGTGCGCCCTCCGCCGCCGTGCCGGTCGCCGCCCAGCCGTCCAGCGGCGACGATGCCATCGCGATCGTCGCGATGAGCTGCCGCTACCCGGGTGGCGTGACCACACCCGAGCAGTTGTGGGACCTCGTCGCCAGCGGCACCGACGCGATCTCGGAGTTCCCCACCGACCGCGGCTGGGATCTTGACGCTCTCTACGACCCGGATCCCGACCGCCCCGGCACGTCGTATGCCCGCGAGGGCGGATTCGTCGACGGCTTCAGCCGGTTCGACCCGGCGTTCTTCGGGATCTCGCCGCGGGAGGCGCTGGGCATGGACCCGCAGCAGCGGCTCCTGCTGACCGCCTCATGGGAGGTCTTCGAGCGGGCCGGGATCCGCCCGGGGACGCTGCGGGGCAGCCAGACCGGGGTGTTCGTCGGCCTGATGTCGCAGGACTACGCCGGTCGGGTCGGCACCGTGCCGGAGGATCTCGAGGGCTACCTCGGCACCGGCACGGCCGGCAGCATCCTGTCCGGGCGCCTCGCCTACACCTACGGGCTGGAGGGCCCGGCGCTCACCATCGACACGGCGTGTTCGTCGTCGCTGGTGGCGCTGCACCTGGCCGTGCAGGCGCTGCGCCGCGGCGAATGCACGCTGGCCCTGGCCGGCGGCGTCACCCTCATGTCGACCCCCGGCCTGTTCACCGGTTTCAGTCGGCAGCGGGGGTTGGCGGCGGATGGGCGGTGTAAGTCGTTCGCGGCGGCGGCGGATGGTGCGGGTT
>NZ_JALKFX010000048.1 GCF_023243045.1 Frankia sp. AgB32 | reverse complement strand
CGAGCGCGTCGACGCCGACGCCGACGGTACGGTCGTCGAGGCCAGCGGGCCTCCACCCGTTGTGCCGTGCGGTCACGGCCCCCCCGGCGGCGGGGGGCCCCCCCCCCCCCCCCGCGCGCCCCCCCCCCCCCGCCCCCCCCGCGAGCGGGTCCACTCAGAACAGCGCCGCGGCCAGCGAGCGGCGGGCCGGGCCGACGGCCGGGTCGGCGTCGCTGAGTGCCTGGAAGAGATCCACGAGGTGGGCGCGGGCACGGTCGCGCTCCGGACCGGACGCGCGGCGCACGAAGTCGACGAGCCCCGCGAGGGCACCGGCGCTGTCGCCCTCGGCGATCCCCAGGTCCGCGGCCGCGATCGCGGCCTCGACATCGTCGGGGTTCGCCGCGGCCCGGGCGCGGACCTGCGCCGGGTCGAAGGCGTTGACGCGGCGCAGCAGCTCGGCGCGCGCGAGTCCGGTGAGTGCCTCCTGGTCTCCCGGCGCCTCCTCGAGCCGGGCCCGGTAGGACTCCGCCGCCGTCTCGATGTCGCCGCGAGCGAGCGCGGCCTCGGCGGCGGACAGGTGCGGGTCCTGCGCCTCGGCCGCCGAGGCGCCCGGCAGCCCGCCCGTTGCCTCGGCCACCATGGCGAGCAGCTGGTCGAGCCAGGAACGCACCTCACGCTCGGGCACCGCGCCGGTGAACTCGCCGATGATGCGCCCGCCGACGACCGCCTTCACCGCGGGGATGCCCTGCACGCCGGCCGCCTGGGCGAGGCCCGGATTGGCATCCACGTCGACCTTGGCGAGGATCCAGCTGCCGCCGTCCGCCACGGCCAGCTTCTCCAGCACGGGGCTGAGCTGCTTGCACGGGCCGCACCAGGAGGCCCAGAAGTCGAGCACGACGGGGACCTGCATCGAGCGGCTGACGACGTCGGTGGCGAAGCTCGCCTCGGTGACGTCGATGACGAGCGGGCCCGCGGCGGGCCCGGCGGCGCCGTTCGCGGCGGGGGCGGGACCCGCCGGCGGGGGCGGGGTCGCCGGCTTGGGGTCCAACGGGACCGCGCCGGCCAGACGCAGGCCGCCGAGGCTGTCGGGCAGGCGCCCGGGACCTCCCGGGCCTCCCGCACCTCGCGGCAATCCGGATGGGACTGGTGGCCTTCGTTGCATGCCTCCATGGTGACATCCGGCTGACCCCACGGACGCGCCGGCAGACGACTTTTCCGGGCCCGTAGTAACCCCTACCGGACCACGGGTGTTTCGCCGGACCGGCCGTCAGTCGCCGTCCAGGAGGCGGTCGACCCGCTCCACCTTGGTGTGCAGCGCGTCGGTGGCGCCGGGACGCAGGTCCGCCTTGAGCACGAGGCTGACCCGGCCCGAGCGGGCGGAGACCGCCTCGGTCGCCCGGCGCACGACGTCCATCACCTCGTCCCACTCGCCCTCGACGGTGGTGAACATGGCGTTCGTCTCGTGTGGCAGGCCGCTGGCCCGCACCACGCGGACCGCCTCGGCGACGAGTTCGGCGACGCCCTCGCCGGCTCCGATGGGGGTGACACTGAAGGCAACCAGCATGCGGTCAGACGTACCACGCCAGGGCCCCTGCCAGCCACGGTCCCGACGGCGCGCCTCACTCCCGCTACACCGGCAAATCCGGAGGGTCGGTAAGCTGTTGACATGTCACCAGAAGTCGCCGGTGGCACGCCGTCCGGGCGGCAACGCAAACCCGGGACAACGGGCTCTGACGGCACGCCCTACCATTGCCCGCCGTGGGGTGGAAGAAAACGGATGACGAGGCGTAGGTGGGGCCACGCACGTTGCTGGATGCGCTGACGGATCTGGCACTGATCGCCGGCGCGGACGGCCATGTCACCGACATGGGCGCCACCGCGCGCGAGTTCCTCGGCGAGCGGGTGCCGCGCCGCCCCCATCTACGCGACCTTCTCGAGGTGGTCGACCCCGCCCTGCGGGTGGCCCTGTCCGACGCGGTCGCTGCGGGCCTGGCCCAGGCGGGGCTGTGGCGGGGCTCGGTCGGGCTGGTCACCCTGGCCGGGATCACGGCCCCCCACCAGGTCACGGTGCGGCGTGATCCCGACGGCGGCGGCCTGGTCGTCATCGCCCGGGACACCTCCGACCAGCGCGCCCGGGAGATCGCCGAGACCGAGTCGCGGGCCAAGGACGAACTGATCGCACGCCTCGGCCACGAGCTGCGCACCCCGCTCAACGCGATGCTCGGCTTCGCCCAGCTGCTGGAACTCGAACCGCTCACCCCCGACCTGCACGACGACGTCGAGCGGATCATCACCGGCGGCCGGCACATGCAGGCGCTCATCGACGACGTGCTGGACCTGGCCCGGCTGCGGGCGGGGCGCGGCGACATCAACAAGGGCCCGGTGAACGTCCTCGACATCGTCACGGGCGTGGTGGAGCTGGTCGAGCCGCTCGCCGCCCAGCGCAGCATCCGCCGGGTGATCAGCCCGGCGGCGCCGCTGGTCGCCGACGCGGACCGCCGCCGGCTGTGGCAGGTGCTGCTGAACCTGGTCGGCAACGCGTTGAAGTACGGCCGGGAGGGCGGCTGCGTGCGCGTCGGCATCGTCCCGATCACCGGCTCCCGCATCCGCATCGAGGTCGAGGACGACGGCGTGGGCCTGTCGCCGCGGGCCATCGACCGGTTGTTCCGCCCGTTCGAACGGCTCGGCGCCGAGCGCAGCGGCATCGAGGGCAGCGGCCTCGGCCTCGCGCTGTCCCACGCCCTGGTGACGGCGATGGGCGGCGTGCTCACGGTCGCCAGCCGGCACGGCGTGGGCAGCGTGTTCGCCGTGATCCTCGACGCCGTCGACATGCGGTTCGAGGATCCCGATGCCGACGACGATGACGGCTTCGACGACCACCTCAACGGCTCCTACCGCGTCACCGGTTACGACGCCGGAGCCCACCGGTCGGGCGGCTACGGCAGCTACCACGGCTACGGCACCGGTGGCCCCTCGGCGGCTGGTCCCACCCACCTCTCCGGCCACGGTCCCGGGTTCGGCGGTGCCGCGCACGCCGGCGGTCCGGGCGAAGGCACCGCGGGCGGGGCGGGCCTGGGTGCGTCGGCCCGGCGCCCGGCACCGGAGGGCCTGCGGGTCGTGCACGTCAGCGGCGACCCCGCCGTGCGCTCGGCCGTCGCGCAGACGCTGGCCGAGACCCTCGGCGCCGACACCGTCACCGTTCCGCGCGCCGGCCTCGCCCTCGACGCGGTCCGCCGGGCCCGCCCGGCGTTCGTCCTGCTCGACCACGAGCTGCCGGACGCGACCGCACCGGAGCTGCTCGCCGAGCTCGCCGCGGACCCGACCGCGGCCGCGATCCCCGCGCTCGTCCTCACCGAGGACGCCGATCCGCAGGAGCGCGCCGGGCTGCGCCGCGCCGGGGCGCTCGACGTCCTCGACCTTCCGCTGGTCCCGGCGAGCCTGACCGCGGCCACGACCGCCCTGACCGTCGTCGCGTCAGCACCCCGCTAGAGGGACCGCGCACGCTTCCAGCTGGTCGCTCCAGGGGCACGGCGTCCGGTTTGCCCACACGGAACGGCCAGCCGCGCTGTCGGCTGGCCGCATGCCCCCGCCATGATCGGCCGGACCCGGCCTAGCGCCGCGCCCACGGCCCTTCCCGGGTCACGTTGGTTCCTCTGTATGGTTTCCGGGTCCGGTTTGGCCGTACAGAGCGACCATGGCGACCCAGGGCCCTGATCGACCAGGCCGATCACGCCCGGTCATCCCAACCGGCCGGCGACGACCCTCGCCCCGCCAGCAGGGGTCAGTCCGGCGGGGCGGACTCATCGAGCAGTTCGAAGTCGGCGAAGTCGAAGCCGGGCGCGACGACGCAGCCGACGAGGACCGCCCGCCCGCCGGTGGGCACCGCGGTCTGCCACTGCCCGGCCGGCACGACGACCTGCGGCACCTCGCTGCCGGAGGCGTCCGGGCCGAGCAGGGCGATCTCCCCCGGCACCGGCCGCTCGCCCGCGCCGCCGAGGGTGAGCTCCAGCCCGCCGCCGCCCTGCCAGAGCCAGATCTCCGCGGAGGCCACCCGATGCCACCGGGAAATCTCTCCCGGGGGCAGCAGGAACAGGATGGACGTCATCACGGGCCGACGGCCGCCGTGCGCGTCGATGAGATCGGGGCTGGCCCATGTCCGCCGGTACCAGCCGCCCTCGGGATGCGGTACCAGGCCGAGCGCGGCGATCAGATCGCCGGCGGGGACGTCCGGATCGTCGAGTCGGACCATCGTCAGCTCCTCTCCGCCGGTGTCGGTTCCGCCGGGGTCCTCCAGCGGCTCAGCTCCGCCGGGGTCAGCGAGTCGCCGGTGGTTCGCCGGGCGCCGTCGCCATCTCGGCCAGCAGCCGGCGGGCGGCCGACCACGGGTCGACGGTACCGGCGGTGGCCGCGCGGGCGAGCTCGGCCAGCCGGGCCTGGTGCTCCGGGGCGGCGAGGCGCTCCCGCACGGCGTGCAGGGTCAGGCCGCGGATCTCGTCGGCCGCCCGGGTGAGCCGCCGGCGGTCCAGCCCGCCGGTCGCGACAAGGTGGCGGCGGTGCTCGGCGATCCGCTCGACCAGGTCGTCGACGCCCTGCCCGTGGGCGGCGGCGAGCCGGACGACGGCCGGCCGCCGGTCGTCGTCGCGCATCCGGGTCATCGCGGTCAGGTCCGTGACGGTGCGTTCGGCGCCGGGCTGGTCGACCTTGTTCACCACCAGCACGTCGGCGATCTCCAGCAGGCCGGCCTTGACCGCCTGCACGCCGTCGCCGGCGCCGGGGGCGAGCAGCACGCAGGTGGTGTCCGCGAGCGAGGCGATGTCGATCTCCGCCTGGCCGACGCCGATCGTCTCGACGATGATCAGATCGAACCCGGCGGCGTCCAGGACGCGCAGCGCCTGCGCGGCGGCGATGGCGAGCCCGCCGAGGCTGCCCCGGCTGGCGAGGGAGCGGACGAAGACGCCGGGGTCACCGGCGTGCTCGGTCATCCGCACCCGGTCCCCGAGCAGCGCGCCGCCGCTGAGCGGGGAGGACGGGTCGACGGCGAGCACGCCGACGCGGCGCCCGGCGTCCCGGTAGGCCCGTACCAGCGCGCTCGTGGTGGTCGACTTGCCGACGCCCGGGGCACCCGTGAGCCCGACGACCTCGGCGGCACCGCTGTGCGGCGCCAGGGCGGCACCGATCGCCTGCCAGCGGGCGGGGGCGTTCTCGACCAGGGACAGCAGCCGGGCCACGGCGAGACGCTCACCGCCGACCGCCCCGGCAACCAGCCGCGCCAGCTCGTCGCACCGCCCGCCCGCGGCCGGACTGCCAGCCACCGGACTGGCATCCACCGCGCTGCCATCCACCGGGCGCGGGGCGATCAGGCCGGGACGCGCAGCACCAGAGCGTCGCCCTGGCCGCCGCCGCCGCACAGACCGGCGGCACCGATCCCGCCGCCGCGCCGGGCCAGCTCCTTGACCAGGGTCAGTGCGACCCGCGCGCCGGAGGCGCCGAGCGGGTGGCCGATGGCGATCGCGCCGCCGTTGACGTTGACGATGTCCGCGCTGATCCCGAGTTCCCGCAGCGACTGGATCGACACCGCGGCGAACGCCTCGTTGATCTCCACGAGGTCGAGGTCGGCGGGGGTGAGCCCCTCCTTGGCCAGCGCGGCGAGGATGGCGTTCGACGGCTGGGAGTGCAGCGTCGCGTCCGGGCCGGCGACGAAGCCGTGGTGGCCGACCTCGGCGAGGATCGGCAGGCCGAGCTCCTCGGCCTTGGCCCGGCTGGCCACGACGACCGCGGCGGCGCCGTCGGAGAGCTGCGAGGCGGAGCCGGCGGTGATGGTGCCGTCCTTGCCGAAGGCGGCGCGCAGCCGGGACAGGCTCTCGACGGTCGTGTCGGCGCGCACCCCCTCGTCGGCGCTGATCACCAGCGGCTCACCGCGCCGCTGCGGCACGGTGACGGGCACGATCTCGTCGTCGAACAGGCCGTTCTTGGCGGCGGCGGCGGCCCGCTGGTGCGAACGAGCGGCGAACTCGTCCTGCGCGGCCCGCTCGATGCCGAGGCGGCCGTTGTGCCGGTCGGTGCTGGCCCCCATGGAGACCTGGTCGAACGCGCAGACCAGACCGTCGGCGTCGATGGTGTCGACGACGCCCGTGTCGCCGTACTTCACCCCGCCGCGCAGCGAGCGCAGCAGGTGCGGCGCCGCGGTCATCGACTCCATGCCGCCCGCGACGACGAGGTCGAACTCGCCGGCGGCGATGTAGGTGTCGGCGAGGGCGATCGCGTCGAGGCCGGACAGGCACAGCTTGTTGATCGCGATGGCCGGCACGCCCATCGGAATGCCGCCGTTGACCGCGGCCTTGCGGGCCGCGTTCGGACCCGCACCGGCCTGGAGCGCGTGACCCATGATCACATAGTCGATCTGGTCGCCACCGAGCCCGGACCGCTCCAGCGCGGCCCTGATCGCGAAACCACCCAGGTCAGCCGCGGAGAAGCTCTTCAGCGCTCCGGACAGCTTCCCGATCGGTGTTCGCGCGCCGCCCACGATCACGGAACCTGGCATGGCTGCCTCCTCGTCGTCGCCCCTCGACGACGAGGATAACCTGATCTTCCTGCCGGTGCCCGCTCCGGCTCAGGACAGGGCTCCGCAGGAGGCGACGAAGGGCGAGGTGTCCGAGGGCAGTCGCACGGCGCTGGAGGCGGTGTCGCCCGGGGACAGGCCGTCCGCGGTCAGGTCGAGCGTGGTGGTCGTCACGGTGAACTGGCTGCCGTCGGTGGACGTGCCCGCGGCGATCTGCAGGGTGCGGTCGCCGCAGCGGAAGCCGCTGGCCACGTTGCCGTGGACGCCGGCGGAGAGGGCGAGACCGTCTGGCAGGGCCACCAGGACGACCTGGTCGAGGCTGACGTAGCGCAGCAGGGCGTAGCTCCTGACCCCGTTACTCGCCCCGGTCTGCACCAGCAGCTCACCGAAGCCGTCGCCGTCGATGTCGACGACCGCGCTGTTGAGCGGGGTGCTGATGGAGGTCAGGGGGATCTTCGCGACCTGGTTGTCCCGGGAGAACCCGATCTGCAGGGTGGTGCCGTCGGTGGCCACGCCGACGGTGTCGGGATGGCCGTCACCATCGATGTCGTTCACCCCCGCGGGCTTCGCCGCCGGCGTCGGAAGCTGCGGGCTGTCGAGGCCGCCCGGCCCCGCGGACGCCGAGGCAGCGGGCCGGGACGGGCTGATGGTCGGCGTCGCGGGCGTGGTCGCCGGGGCCGAGCTGCGCGGCGTCGCCGGGTTCGTCGGCAGGTGGGTGGCCGACCCCGAACCGCCGCCGGAGCCGCCGCCCTGACTCGATCCGCCGGGGACCTGCACTGCGCCGGTGCTCGACGGTTCGGTGTAGTAGGTGGGCATCACCGGCGGCGCCGCGGGCTCGACGACCTGGTTGGAGGGGCTCGGCCGGATCGCCACCACGGCCAGCCCGATGAGCACGGCCATCACCATTCCGCCGACGGTGAAGACCGGCAGGCGCCACCGACGGCGGCGGGCGACCCCGGCCTGGATGCGCCGGTAGGCATCCGGAGAGGGCCGAACGGGCTCGACCGCCTCGCTCAGCAGGCGGGCGAGCTCGTCGGGTTCCAGCGCACTCACCGCAGGCCCTCCAGCTTGCCGCTCAACGCGGACAACCCTCGGGACGTGTACGCCTTCACCGAGCCGACGCTGCACCCCATCACGGCCGCCGCGTCCGCCTCGGACATGTCGGCGTAGTAGCGCAGGACGACCGCCTCCCGCTGGCGCCTCGGCAGCTCCCGCAGTGCCTGGATGACGGCGGCCCGCTCGACCAGAGAGTAGGCCCCCTCCTCCGCGCTGGCCGCATCGGGCATCGGCTTGGGGGCGTGCTTGAGAGCCACGAGTCGACGACGCAGCGTGGAACGTGCGAGATTGACGACCGTCTGGCGAAGGTAGGCCAGGGCCTTGTCCCGGTCCTGCAGGCGACCCCAGGCCCCGTGAACCCGGATATAGGCGTCCTGGACGACCTCTTCACACAGGCCGACGTCATCCAGCAGCAGCGCGGCGAGACGCACCAGTGACCGGTAGTGCTCGGAGTACAAGGCGGTCAGGGCGGCATCCGCGTCCCGCGCGACGTCGCTACGGGCGGCGTCGCTCCGCGCAGGCACGGGCCGCCACCCCTCCACGACTGTCATGGGCACGGTCACACCACGTTGGACGCGGGCCTCGCCCTCGAAGTTGTCCCGAACGTTCTATCGCGTCGCGCACGAAACAGACAGCCCCCACATCCCGCGACACCACTGGACCCATTGGCAACTCCCGCTGCAGTACGTCCCGCCACACCCACACCCACACCGCCGGAGGTCGACCGTGAAGGAGATCGTCGAGGCGATCATCGCCGCGAACCCGCCGTCCGATGCCCGGCGGGCGGAGTTCGCCGGGTTCGAGATACCCGAGTCCTACCGCGGCGTGGTGGTGCGCCGCGGCGAGATCGGAATGTTCGACGGGACGCCGTCGCGGGAGAAGGACCCGCGCCGCTCGCTGCACGTCGACGAGGTGCCCACGCCCGAGGTCGGCCCCGGGGAGGCGCTTGTCGCGGTCATGGCCTCCTCGGTGAACTACAACACGGTGTGGACGTCGATCTTCGAGCCGGTGCCGACGTTCGGCTTTCTGTCTCGGTACGGCCGGACGTCCGCCCTCGCCGCCCGACATGACCAGCCTTACCACGTCGTGGGGTCCGATCTTGCCGGAGTCGTGCTGCGGACAGGGCCGGGCGTGCATGTCTGGTCCCCCGGGGACGAGGTGGTGGCGCACTGCCTGTCGGTCGAACTGGAACGCGCGGACGGTCACAACGACACGATGCTGGATCCGGAGCAACGGATCTGGGGTTTCGAGACGAACTTCGGTGGCCTGGCCGAACTCGCCCTCGTCAAGGCCAACCAGCTCATGCCCAAACCCACCCATCTCACCTGGGAGGAGGCCGCGGTACCCGGTCTGGTCAACTGCACCGCCTACCGCCAGCTCGTGTCGGCGAACGGCGCGGGGATGAAGCAGGGCGACGTCGTGCTCGTCTGGGGCGCCTCCGGCGGACTGGGCTCGTACGCGACCCAGCTGGCGCTGCACGGCGGCGCGATCCCGGTCTGCGTGGTCTCCTCGCCGCGCAAGGCGGAGATCTGTCGGTCCCTCGGCGCCGAGCTGATCATCGACCGGGCGGCCGAGGACTACCGGTTCTGGCGCGACGAGCACACCCAGGACCCGAAGGAGTGGAAGCGGTTCGGCCAACGCATCCGCGAGCTCACCGGCGGTGACGATCCCGACATCGTCTTCGAGCACCCCGGCCGGGAGACGTTCGGTGCCTCGATCTACGTCACCCGCCGCGGCGGGACCATCGCGACCTGCGCGTCGACGAGCGGCTTCCTGCACGAGTACGACAACCGCCATCTGTGGATGAACCTCAAGCGGATCGTCGGCTCGCACTTCGCCAACTACCGGGAGGCATGGGAGGCCAACCGGCTCATCGCCCGGGGGGCGATCCACCCCACCCTCTCCCGGGTGTACCGGCTTACCGAGACGGGCCAGGCCGCCTTCGATGTGCACAGCAACACACACCAGGGCAAGGTCGGGGTACTCTGTCTCGCGCCGGCCGAGGGGCTGGGTGTACGCGACACTGCGTTGCGAGCCCGTCACCTGGCCGCAATCAACCGTTTCCGCGGCGTGTAGCCAGGGAAATCGCGACGAGCCCGAAGGCCGGCTGGCGGCACGAACGCCCAGGCGGTCTGGGATGCTGAGGTCCTATGACCGAACACACCGATCTCATCCCGATGGCCGGCGAGACCGATGGGCCCCCAGCCTTTGATCTGGTGCGCCGTGGCTACGACCCCAATCAGGTAACCCACCATGTCAACTGGCTCGTCGAGCAGCTGCGCGAGGCCGAGGCCCACCGGGCGGCGGCCGAGGCCGCCGCGTCGGAGGCAGCCAGCGAGGCGGCGCGCGTCCGTGACGACCTGGCCGCCAACCGCCCCGCGTGGGAGGAGTTCGGCGGCCGGGTGACGCAGATCCTCCAGCTCGCCGAGGAGGAGGCGGCCACCGTCCGCGCCGAACGAACCCGCGAGGCGGAGGCGCAGCTCGAGGAGGCCCGCCGGATCGTCACCGAGGCGGAGGCCGCGCGAGAGAAGACCCTGCGCGACGCCGACGGGCAGGCCGCCTCGATCGTGTCCACCGCCCGCGGCGAGGCCGAGCGGATCGTGGAGATCGCCCGGTCCACGGCGGCGACGGCCGAGGACGAGTCCAAGCGGCGCCTGGCCGACCTGGAACGCCAGCGCGAGCAGGTGAACACGCAGCTCTCCACGCTGCGTGACCAGGTCACCACGCAGCTCGGCGCGCTGCGCGACAAGCTCACCGCCGCCAGCGCCTCGATCGCCTCCATCGAGGCCGCGCCAGAACACCGGGCAATCACCGCCGAACCGACGGCCGCGCTGCCGGCGCCCGCCAGCGCCAGCGTGCGCGGGGTCTGATCGGCATCGCGGCGCCGGCTCGCGGTCAGCCCGCGTCCGGCGGGAGCCGGGCCGCCCGGCAGCGCCGGTCCCAACATGGCCGGTGCCAGTGCCGGCGGTTGTCGACCCGGTCGGGCGGCCACACGACCAGATGGGGCGTTCCCGGGTTGATCTCATGATCACACCCGGGACACCGGTAGACCTTCGTCGACGCGGCCCCGCTGAGCGGGCGCACCGTCCATTCGCCGTCCCGCAGCCGCACGACCGGATCCGGCGTCCACCAGATTCGCGGCCGCTCGGGGCGGCGGCGCGCCCGGCGGGTCACTTCCCGCGCGAGAATCCACCCGGCCGGCCGGAGCGCCCCCGCCGCGCCCCCCGCTCCCGCCCGTCGGCCGTGCCCGCGTCGCTCGCGCTGGCCACGTCGGCCCGGCCCAGCACCTCGCCGTCGACGATCCGGTCGGGGTCGCCCGCCGGCCCGGCGGGCGTGGACGTCACGCCCCGGAACCGGTCCAGGCCGGCCGTGACGAGGGACCGGGCAAGCTTCGCCTTGCGCACCGCTCCCGCCGGGCTGGCGAGCGCCGACGAAGCGCCGATCAACACCTGAAACCCGCGGTCACTGCCCCGCCAGTGCTCACGCAGGATCGGCTCGCCGGCACCGACGACGAGGCGACGGAACGCGAAGGCCACGATGGCGACATCGTCCAGCTGGCCGACGACCGGGATCATGTTCGTCAACCGGTTCTTCGGCGAGGCCAGGTAGGCCAGCGCCGCGGCGGCCTCCACCTTCGCCGAATGGGGCACCCGCGGATCGGCCACCACCCGACGCAGCATGAGCACAAGATCGGGAACGAACATCGCGATCTCCCGGCCCAGCGCTCGCGCAGTGTCCTTGTCGAGCGTCACCATGCCGCCGAGTCGCCTCCCGCATCCGCCACCAGTCGGACCTTCCCGCCGGACGCCGGCACCCGCGCCGTGCGCCGTGCGCCGTGCGCCGACTCTTCCCGCCAACCGCTGACATTGTAGTAGGCCAGCCGATCGGACCGGGACGGCGCGACCACTGATGATCTGGCGCGACGGTCAGCGCCGAGGATGCTCGCGGAAACCCCGTCCGGCCTTACGACCGAGGAAGCCGGCCCGGACGAGGTGCTCCAGCAGCGGGGCGGGAACGTAGGCGGGCTCACGGAACTGCTCGTACAGGGAACGGGTGATCGCCAGCGTCACGTCGAGGCCGACCACGTCGGCGAGGGCGAACGGGCCCAGTGGATGACCGCAGCCGACGGTCATCGCCGTGTCGATGTCGTCGATGGTCGCGTAGTTCGCCTCCACCATCCGCACGGCGTCGTTGAGGTACGGGAACAGCAGCGCGTTGACGATGAACCCGGCCCGGTCGGCGCAGCGCACCGGATGCCGCCCGGCCGCGCGGGCCAGTCCGAGCACCGCCGCGATCGCAGGCGCTCCGGTCAGCACGGTCGGCACGATCTCGACGAGGCGCATCGCCGGCGCGGGGTTGAACCAGTGCATGCCGACGACGTCCGCGGGCCGGCTGGTCGCCATGGCGCAGTCGATGACGGGTAGCGACGACGTGGTGGTCGCGAGGATCGCGCCCGCCCGGGCCACCTTGTCGAGGTCGGTGAACAGCTCACGCTTGACCGCCAGATCCTCGACGACGGCCTCGAGGACGAGATCGCAGGTGCCGAGATCGCCGAGGTCGGTGGTGGCCCGCAGCCGGCTCACCGCGCCGTCGCGATCCCGCTCCGAGAGCCGGCCCTTCGCGACCGCCGCGTCCAGCGACGCCTGCACCCGCGCCCGCACCCCGTCGGCGGCGTCCGGGCGCCGGGCCCGCACGACGACCTCGTGGCCCGATCGGGCGAGGACCTCCGCGATCCCCAGCGCCATCGTGCCGCTGCCGACCACGCCCACCGTCCGCACCGGCGGCCCCGCCTCGCCGCTGCCCGCTCCCCCGGCCGCCGCCGCGGCCCCGGTGGCGACCCTTGCCCCGGTGGCGACCACCTCGCCGGAATCCGGCGCCGCGTAGGTGTAGAAGCCGCGGCCCGCCTTGCGTCCCAGCAGGCCGGCGGCGACGAGCTGGCCGAGCAGCGGTGCCGGGGCGTGCCGACGGTCGCCGGTCTGCTCGTACATCGACGCCAGGATCGCCTGCGCCGCGTCCAGGCCGATCAGGTCGAGCAGGGCCAGCGGACCCATCGGATGCCCGCAGCCCAGCCGCATCGCCGCGTCGACGTCCTCCTGGGTGGCGAAGCGGGACTCGACCATCCGCACGGCGTTGTTGAGGTAGCCGAACAGCAGCGCGTTCACGATGAACCCAGCCCGGTCCGCCGCGACGACGGCGGTCTTGCCGGCCGCCTCGGCCAGCGACACCACGGCCGCGAGGGCGTCGGGATCGGTCACCACCGTGCGCACGACCTCGACCAGGCGCATCACCGGCGCCGGATTGAACCAGTGCATGCCCAGTACCCGGGCGGGCCGGCCGGTCCCCGCCGCGAGCTCGGTCACCGACAGCGAGCTGGTGTTCGTCACCAGCACGGTCGCCGGCGGGCAGAGGGTGTCCAGCCGTGCGAGCAGGGCCGCCTTGGCGTCCATCCGCTCGTCGATCGCCTCGATCACCAGGTCGCAGTCGGCGACGGCGGCCAGGTCGGTGCCCAGGTCGAGGCGGGCGAGCAGGTCCTCGCGGGCCGGTGGATCGAGCTGGCCGTGGCCCTGCGCCCGGTCCAGGGAGTGCGCCAGGCGCGCGCGGGCCCGGCGCAGGGATTCGAAGTCCCGTTCCACTCCGACCACGGCGAGGTCATGGCGGGCGAGGGCTTCGACGATCCCGGCGCCCATCGTGCCGAGGCCGACCACGGCGATCCGCCGGCCGCCGGCACCACCGTGCGCACGTTGCTGGCGAGACTCGTGCTGGTGGGGGGACTCGTGCTGCGGAGAGGACCCGTGCTGCTGCGAAGACCCGTGCTGCTGGGCGGACCCGTGCTGCTGGGCGGACTCGGCCATGCCACGCTCCTGCACGTCATCGCCGGCCGCGTGGTCGCGCACGCGGGGCGGTCGGAGGCGAACCGCGGACGCGCCGATTCTCGCAGTGTTTCCACGAGCCGGCCCGAGATCGGCCGCGGTGGTATCCGGCCCGCAATCACCTGGTTCGACCCGGCTATTCACCACCAGATCCGGCTGGCCTGGGCGCCGGAATTAGTGCACCAGGTATCAGGAAAACGCGCCGGAAAGACCTGACGGCCTGTCGGAAGCGCGCCGCCCGACGCCTTCCCCACGCCCCCCGGAAAACCGCCGAAACCCTCAGAACAGGGTCGGAATGGACGGTTCCAGGCCGCGTAGTTCGTCGTAGTCGACGGTGGCACAGCCCAGGCCGCGGTCAGCGGCCAGCAGCCGCGCCTGCGGGGTGATGGACTGGGCGGCGAGGATTCCCCGCACCGGATGCGGCAGGGCCGGGTCGTCCTCCAGGCGGGCGAGGTAGCGGGTCAGCTGCTCGACCCCGTCGATCTCGCCCTTCCGCTTGATCTCGACGGCGACCGTGGCGCCGTCACTGTCCCGGCAGAGCAGGTCCACCGGTCCGATGCCGGTCTCGTACTCGCGGCGCACCAGGCTCAGGCCCGGCGCGATCGCGTCCGGCCGATCCGCGAGCAGGACCTGGAGATGGGCCTCGACGCCGTCCTTGCGCAGCCCCGGGTCGACCCCGAGCTCGTGCGACGAGTCGTGCAGGATCTCCTCGACGGTGATGACGAGCTGCTCCGCGGCCTTGTTCGTCACCCGCCAGACGCCCTCTTCCTCGGCGATGACGCACGGCGGACTCATCCAGTTCAGCGGCTTGTACGCCCGGCCGTCGGCGTGGATCGACACCGATCCGTCCGCCTTGACGAGCAGCAGTCGCACCGCGCTCGGCAGATGGGCGGTGAGCCGCCCCACATAGTCCACACTGCACCGAGCAATGACGAGCCGCATGCGGTCACGGTATCGCGGGCGGTCCGTCCCCCTCCGACCAGGCGGCGGGCCCACCGGGTGGTCCATCTCCCGGACCGGCCCGGATCTCCATGCAACAACTCGTTCCGGTCGCGGGTCAGGCGCTGGCACTCCGTCTCCCCGCCGGGCGGTGGCTCCCGGCGATCACTGCGCCTCGGCACCGCCGGGTGCCGCCGGCCGGGCCTGGATCTCCCGACCCTGGATCTACCGACCCTGGATCTTCCGGCCTTGGATCTCCCGGTCAAGGACGAGGTCGTCCAGCAGCGCGCGCCGGTCGACGTAGCGGGCGGCGAGCCGCGCGGACTGCTCGGCGTCGAGGCGGCCCAGGCGGCTCGGATTGGAGTTGTCCTGCATGTCGGCCAGCTTCACGACCACGGCCAGCGGATCCGCCGCGACCCTGGCCAGGTAGTCCCGCGTCGACTCGTCGGGCCGGTGGGACAGCGCGTCCACCGCGGCCACGACCCGTGCGGGGTAGCCGGCCGCGGTCAGGTCGGCGATGGTGGTGTCGCTGTCCTCGACGACGTCGTGCAGGATCGCGGCGAACCGGGCGGCCAGCGGGTCGACGCCGGCCGGCCCGGCGGTGCGGGCGACGGTCGCCATGACCCGCAGCGGATGGCCGATGTACTCGTCACCAGCCTTGTCGACCTGCCCGGCGTGGATCCGGGTAGCGAAGGCGATCGCGTCGTCCAGGGTCGGTGCGGGAACCGGGTCAGCCGTGGTCAAGACCATGCCTCGACCGTACGACGCGTAGAATGTCACGGATTATGGCGTCCAGCGCGTAGTCGCGAGGAGTGAAGATGCCGGCGACGCCGAGCTCTTCGAGCCGCCGCGCGTCGGCCGGCGGGATGATCCCGCCGACGACCACGGGTATCTCCTGGGCGCCGGCGGCCCGCAACCCGTCGAGCACGTCGGGCACCAGGTCGAGATGCGCGCCGGAGAGAATCGACAGCCCGACCAGATGGACGTCCTCCTCCACCGCAGCCGCCACGATCTGCGCCGGGGTCAGCCGGATGCCCTGGTAGACGACCTCGAATCCGGCGTCCCGGGCACGCACGGCGATCTGCTCCGCGCCGTTGGAATGCCCGTCGAGGCCGGGCTTGCCGATCAGCAGCTTCACCGGCCGGCCCAGTTCCGCCCGGGTGCGCGCGACGAGGTCCCGCAGCTCGCCGGACCCGGTGCCGGCCGTGGCGCCCGCCGCGCCGCTCACCCCGGTCGGTGCCCGGAACTCACCGAAGACCTCCCGCAGGGTGTCCGCCCACTCCCCCGTGGTCACCCCGGCCCGCACACAGGCCAGCGTCGGGGGTACCAGGTTCGCCGTCGTCGCGGCGGTGGCCCGCAGCCGCGCGAGCGCCTCGCGGACGGCCGCCGGGTCGCGCCGCGCCCGCCAGCCCGCGAGCGCGTCGACCGCGGCCTGCCCGGCCGCCGCGTCGACCGGCTGGACAGCCGCGTCGAGCTCGGCGAGCAGTGGGTTCGGCTCCGTCTCGACGAACCGGTTCACGCCGACGACGACGTCCTGACCGCCCTCGATCCGGGCCCGGCGCTCGGCCTGCGCGGACACCAGCGCCGACTTGAGGTAGCCGCTTTCGACCGCGGCCACCGCGCCGCCCATCGCCTGCACCCGGTCGATCTCCTCCCGGGCCTGGCCGACCAGCTCGTCGACCCGCTTCTCGACGACGACGGAACCGGCGAACAGGTCCTCGTGCTCCAGCAGGTCGGTCTCGTAGGCGAGGATCTGCTGGATCCGCAGCGACCACTGCTGGTCCCAGGGCCGGGGCAGGCCCAGCGCCTCGTTCCAGGCCGGTAGCTGCAGCGCCCGGCACCGCGCGTTCTTCGACAGCGTGACGCCGAGGGTCTCCAGCACGATCCGGATGATGTTGTTCTCGGGCTGGGCCTCGGTCAGGCCGAGCGAGTTGACCTGCACGCCGTAGCGGAAGCGCCGCGCCGCCGGGTCGTCCACCCCGTACCGGCTGACCAGCAGGTCGTCCCACAGCCGCACGAACGCCCGCATCTTGCACATCTCCTCGACGAAACGCTCCCCCGCGTTGACGAAGAAGGAGATGCGGGCACAGATGTCCGCCATGCTCCGCGCGGGCGCGTTCCCCCCGGCCGGCGCCGGGGCGGCGGCGACGGCGTCGAGCACGGCGATCGCCGAGCAGATCGAGAAGGCGAGCTCCTGCACCGGCGTCGCCCCGGCCTCCTGCAGGTGGTAGCTGCAGATGTTGATCGGGTTCCAGCGGGGCAGTTCCGCCACCGTGTAGGCGATCAGGTCGGTGACCAGCCGCAACGACGGCCCGGGCGGGAAGACGTACGTCCCGCGGGAGAGGTACTCCTTGATGATGTCGTTCTGCGTCGTGCCGGCCAGCGCCGCCGGATCGGCCCCCTGCTCCTGCGCGACGACCTGGTAGAGCGCGAGCAGCCACATCGCCGTCGCATTGATTGTCATCGACGTGTTCATCCGGTCCAGCGGAATGCCGTCGAACAGCTGGCGCATGTCCCCGACATGCGCGATCGGCACGCCGACCCGGCCGACCTCGCCGCGGGCCAGCGGGTGGTCGGGGTCGTAGCCGGTCTGGGTCGGCAGGTCGAACGCCACCGACAGGCCCGTCTGGCCCTTCGCGAGGTTGCGCCGGTACAGCGCGTTGCTCTGCGCCGCGCTGGAATGGCCCGCGTAGGTCCGGAAGATCCACGGCCGGTCCCGATCCCGCTGCGCCGCGCCGCTGGACACCTCGGTCATCGCCACCGCCTCCCTGGATGCCAGATCGCAGTGAGACTAGCTCCGCCCCGCCGGGCGCGCCCGGCGACCGGGGATCACGCGCCGCAGGGTTGCGGCGGGCCCCCGAAGACCGCGAGCATCCCGGCCGGGACGTTGTTGTTACCGCAGGCTCCCGGGCCGTGGCTCACGATCGTCCACGGAGCGGCGCCCACCCGGCGCCACACATACGTGTCCGCCGTCGGGGTGGCAGTGCCCCCGACCTCGATGCGGCCTATCGCCCAGTACACGTCGTGAGCGGCGTCCACGCCCTCGACGGCCCCGAAGTACAGCATGTTCTTCACGACCGTGACGTTCTGGGCGGTGACCTTGCTGGCGCTGTTGGCCGCCTTGAGCTGGTCGGCGACCGCCCACTGCAGGGCCAGGCGCAGCGCCGCCGGGTCCGGCTCGGCGGTCACCAGCATCTGGTTCGCCGCGCCGGGCACGCGGTTCGCCGTCCAGGGTGCCGGCCGCTGCGCGGGCGACAGCTCGGGTACCGGCACGTCCGCCGCGGCAGTTCCGCCCAACCCGGTGCCCCGGTCCGCGGTGGCGTACCCGATGCCCACACCGAGCAGGACCGCGACGAGGAACGCCGCGACCACGGCGATCAACGGCAGCTCGCGCGTCCCGAGCAGGCCCACGGGACGCGCACTGCGTTCACCGGCGATATCCACCCGCGCGGGCACCTCCACGTCCTGCACGCCTCCGTTCGCCAGGCACCATGCCGCCAGCCACCATGCCGCCAGCCACCATGCCGCCAGCCACCATGCCGCCAGCCACCATGCCGCCAGCCACCATGCCGCCAGCCGGGCCGTCACCCGAAATGCAGTACCCGATCAGCACGTACCCGCAAGCATGCCGCATCGCACGGCCGGGTGGCGCGCGGGCGCGCCACGGGTGACGCAACGCGCTCGTTTCAGTGCGTTGCGCTCGAATGTCCGGCGCCCACCCACCCAGCGCGATGCCGCCCTCACACCTGTCCCACCGCGGCCAGATCCGGGCCCTCCCTGCCGCTGCGCAGGCGGCCACGCCGATCGGCGGCGCACATCCGGCCCAGCGCCCTCGGCTCGTCGACGAACACCATCGTCCGGCCCGCCGCGCGCGCCCGGCGCGTGCCACCGAACAGCACCGCGAGCGCCGCGTGGTCGCCGAGTTCCAGCCCGGCGACATCGACCCGCAGCGGGCCGGTCCCGCCGTCGATCGCGGCGTGCAGCAGGGACCGCAGGGTGCCCACCGTGCGCACGTCCACCTGACCGACCAGCCGGACCGCCGCGCCCGCGCCGCCCCGCCCGGTCGCCGGCAGACAGCGGACATGCGTGCCACCGTCGTCGTTCATGGTGATCTCCCGTCCCCGGGCCGCCCGCGACGGGCGCCGGTACTTTCGCCCAGCCCGCGTCGATCACGCGAGTGGTCGTGAGGCACCGTCTGCCTCGTCCGAACTGTTGTCCGTCGGCCGCAGGTGTCGGGGCCGGGTACCTGAATGATCGCAGCCGCGACGTCCGGATGTTTCGTCAGCCGAATTCCGTGGCGCAGTCGTGGCGAGAACGCGGTGGCCGGGCCGCCGATTTCTGCGACGATGAACATGGATGACAAACGCGGGGGGTCGCGAGGCGGGAGGTGTCTTTCAGCCGTGGTCACGGCGGAATACGTCATCGAACCGGTCATCGCGCTGATGGCCGTGGTCGGGCTGATCGTCGCCGCCCGCTGGGCGAGCCTGCCCGGGCGGGCACTGCCCAGCGGGGTCGTGTTCGACCTCGACTTCGGGCTGCTCGTCGCGGTCGCCGTCGTCGACACGGCGGCAGAGGTGAGCCTCGCCCAGGCGGCGCTGCGCGCCCAGGGCATCCGGTCCACCTGGGCGCTGGCGATGGTGCCGCTGCACATCGACGCCGCCGGCAACATCGTGTCCCGGCCGCGGCGCCGCCGGCACGTGCTGGTGTTCGACTCCGACGCGGACCGGGCCGCCCACGCGCTCGCCGGTGCCTAGGCCGCCCGGTCGGTGGTGACCCGGCGGATGTCCGCGCCGAGCGCCGTGAGGCTCTCGACGAAGCTGGCATAACCCCGGTCGATGTGGTGCACGTCGGTCACCTCGGTCTCGCCGTCCGCGACCAGACCGGCAAGCACCAGGGCCGCCCCCGCGCGCACGTCGGAGGCCATCACCCGACCGCCCGTGAGGCGCTGCGCCGGCCGCACGACGACGTGATGGCCGTCCGTGCGCAGGTCCGCGCCGAGCTTGTGCAGCTCCCGGCAGAACACGAAGCGGCTGTCGAAGACGTTCTCGGTGATCAGCGAGGTCCCGGAGCTGATCGACTCCAACGCGATGATCTGCGGCAGCAGGTCCGTCGGAAAACCGGGGTACGGCAGGGTCACCACGTCGATCGACCGCGGCCGCTCCCGGCCGACCACGCGGAAGCCGTCCGGCAGGACGTCGATCTCCGCACCGGCCTGCGTCAGCTTCTCCAGCACGATCCCGAGATGGCCGGCCCGGCCGTCACGGATCATCACGTCGCCGCCGGTCATCAGCGCCCCCACCGCGTACGTACCGGCGACGATGCGGTCCGGCACCGTCCGGTGCTCGACCGGAGTGAGCGCGTCCACGCCGTCGATCACCAGCGTGGAGGAGCCCGCACCGTCGATCCGGGCCCCCATCGCGGTGAGCATCGCGCACAGGTCGGCGATCTCCGGCTCCCGGGCCGCGTTGTCGATCACGGTCGTGCCCTTGGCGAGCACCCCGGCCATCAGCAGGTTCTCCGTGGCACCGACGCTGGGGAAGTCCAGCCAGATCGTCGCGCCCTGCAGTCGCCCCGCGTTGCGGGCGACCAGCACGCCGCCCTCGATGTCGATGACCGCCCCGAGCTTGGCCAGCCCGTTGACGTGCAGGTCCAGCGCCCGCGACCCGATCGCGTCCCCACCGGGCAGCGCCACGCGAGCCTCCCCGCACCGGGCCACCAGCGGGCCGAGGACCGCCACCGACGCCCGGATCCGGCGCACGAGGTCACCGTCGGCCGCGGCGCCGGGCTCGTCCGGGACGTCGAGGCTCAGCCAACCGCCCGGCACGTCGCGCGCCATGGACACGCCGAGCCCCGCAAGCACGTCGCCCATCACAGCGACGTCGAGGATGTCGGGAACCGCGGTCAGGGTCGTGCGACCGGCGGCCAGCAGGCTCGCGGCCATCAGTTTGAGGACAGAGTTCTTCGCACCCGGCACGGCGACCTCGCCGATCAGCCGGGTGCCACCTGTCACGACGAAGCGCTCCACGGACCTCGATGCTAGGTCCTGGCGTGAAGATCTTCACCGACCCCCACCCTATTGACCGTCATCACCGTGCGCGCCGACTTCATCCCACAGCGTCCGCGTCGAGCACGGACACACCATCGTGCGTGCGTACCCACGGCTCATCCCGCCCGGCCAGGGCATCCGTCACCCGCACCGCGAACGCCGGCACGAACGTGGCATCGACCTCGTCCACCGTGAGTCAGCGGACCTCCCGCGACTCCTCCGTACTGGCCTGGAGCACCCCGCCAGCCCACGCACAGAGTAAAGACCATGGCGACGACATCGCGCGGGAGGTTCAGGTAGACCCCGGTCAGCCGGACGGGCCGGACCGCCGCCCCGGTCTCTTCCGCGATCTCCCGACACAGTCCCTGGTGGAGCGTCTCACCCCGCTCAAGCACTCCCCCTGGAATCTGCCAGTCGCCGGTGTCCCGACGCCGAATCCCAAGAATCGTCCCGTTCTCATGAAGTACCACGCCGGCTACGCTCACTGAATGCATGCGCGGAACGTACTCTTTGCCACCCGGCAGTCGGGGTGACCGGAACGCTGTCTGAACGGTTGTCGGGGCTCCCGGCCGAGACCCTCCAGGCTTCGGCTCGGCAGCACGCATCCTGCTCGCCCAGCCCGACGCGACCGACGAGGCCCTGACCACTATCGCCGAAGATGCCGAGCTGGCCGAACAGACCCGGTTCAACGCCTTCTACTGCCTACAGGCACGCGCTTGGCGACGGAAGGACTATCGACGGCATCGGGCGAACACCGACCGGTATCAGTCCAGCTTCGGTCAACACCCGATGTACTTCTTCCTCCAGGCCGAGTACTACGCGACGCTGGACGACGACCCGGCGAACCTTGATGCCGCGCTGATCTTCGCGGTCGAGGCGGTCGAGCGGTTACCCGGGGTCCCAGGAGTTCTTCACCTGGCCGCCCAGATCATCGCGGACCGGTACGAACGCGAGCCGGACCAGGAGCGACGCCAGCTGCTCGACGCCGAGCGCTATATCAGACAGGCGATAGCCCTCAGCGAAGGTCAGTACGCCCGCTATCACGCAACCCACGCGCGGATCGCCACCCTGCGGGGCGCGTTCGCCGCCGCCCGCGCCAGCATCGCCCGGGCAATCGAGGACGAGGACAGCACCGGGCCGGAATACGCTTTGCGGGTGGGCGACTACCAGCTCATCCGGGCACGCATTCACTTCGCTCAGGAGGGCGAGCGACTCGCCGCCCGGCAGGAAGCCGCCGTACAGGAGCTGCGCCAGGTCCGCGGCCAGGTCCTGGAGGTCATGGGCCTGCTCGCCGCCGTGATTGCCTTCATCACCACGGCGGCCAATATCGCGGCGGGCCAGCCAGCCCAACCGGCGGCGGGACTGCTAACCCTCGCCGGCGGTGTCGCGCTGCTGGTCTTCTGGGGTTTCCACGTCCTGTTGGTGGGCGCCTCCGACGGTGGATCGGCACGGCGTCGGCTCGTGCCGGCGATCGTCGGGGTGATACTTGTGTCGGCGGGCTTCGTCATGACTGGTGGGGGGCCGACGAGTGCGGGTGCTGCGCTCCATCAGTCGGCCGGGCAAGGCGGACAATGAGGACGCCGCCGGGGCTCGCGAGGGCGCGCTCTGGGTGATCGACGGCGCGACGCCGCTGGGTGGCGAGGCGCAGGTCGACGGCCGCTCCCCGGCCGCCTGGCTGTCCTCGACGGCCGATGCGTTTCTGGCCGGGGCGCCCTGGGCGGGCGAACCGCTTCGGGCGGTGGTGCGCAGACTCATCGACCACCTCCGGATCGAGGGACGGCGCGCCGGCCTTGGTCCCGGCGCCTTCCCCACCGCCACGCTGAGTCTCGCCCGGCTCTCGGGGCGGGAGCTCGAACTGTGTCTGCTGGGCGACAGCCCGGTGGTGCTGCGGCGTCCCGGTGCGGCGCCGGTCGTCTTCGGTGATCCGCAGTTCGACGGCGTCGAGGAGGCGCTGCTGCGCGAGATCGGCGCCGAGCTCGACCGGGGGACCGATCCGGTCGAGGCGTACGGCCGCGCCCGCGCCCGCAGTCGCGAGCGCCGGGCGCGGCGCAACACGGCGGCCGGTCTGTGGGTTCTCGCCGATGTGCCGGCCGCCGCCGAGCACGCCTTCGTCGCCTCGGTTCCGGTCCCCGCGGGCACCGAGCTGGTCGTGATGTCCGACGGGTTCGCCCGGGCGCTCTGCCCGTTCGGCCTGGTCGCCGATGAGGACGCGCTGCTCGACGAGATCGCCGCCGGTCGGGACGCCGACCTGCTGGACCGGCTGCGCGCCGCCGAACACGCCGATCCCGCCTGCGTGCGTCACCCCCGCTTCACCCGCAGCGACGACGCCACCATGCTCTACGCCCGCCTCTGACCGCCCCGCCGCTCCCGGCGACCGGGCTGAGCGGCTTGGGGCCGCTTCTGTACGGGCAAAGCGGGCGCGGAGGGGTACCGAAGCGGCCCGAATCCCCGCTCCAGCCGCGCGGGGACGGGCGCCTGATCGTCGGGGTTCGTAGAGTGGGCGCATGGCGGTGCACCTCACTCGGATCTACACGCGGACCGGCGACGACGGTACGACCGCGCTCGGCGACATGTCCCGGGTGGCGAAGACCGACCCGAGGCTGGCCGCCTACGCCGACGTCGATGAGGCGAACGCCGCGATCGGGGTGGCGCTCGCCCTCGGCGGGCTGGCCGAGGACGTGCGCGCCGTGCTCGACCAGGTCCAGAACGACCTGTTCGACGTCGGCGCGGACCTGTGCACGCCCGTGACGCCCGAGCCCGCCTATCCGCCGCTGCGGATCACGAACGCCTACGTCGAGCGGCTGGAGGAGGCGTGTGACCGCTTCAACGCCGACCTGCCGAAGCTCGACTCGTTCATCCTGCCGGGTGGCACCCCGGGTGCCGCGCTGCTGCACACCGCCCGCACGGTGGCCCGCCGGGCGGAACGTTCCGTCTGGGTCCTGCTGGATGCCGACGCCGAGCGCACCGGCCCGCTGCCCGCCCAGTACCTCAACCGGCTCTCGGACCTGCTGTTCATCCTCGCCCGGGTGGCCAACCCGCAGGGTGACGTGCTGTGGCGACCGGGAGCGCACGCCTGAGCCACGGCCGCCCGCATCACGGTCGAGCGATGCGCGCATACCGGAGGGTCGACAGCCCAGTCAACCCAATTGTAGACTGGCGATCATGAGTACCACGGTGCGCGTGAGCGACAGGACGCGGCAGCGGGTCGCGGCCATGGCCGCGTCCACCGGCCAGCAGATGCAGACCATCATCGACGAGGCCGTCGAGGCCTACGAGCGCGAGCTGTTCTGGCGTGGCTTCGAGCAGGGCTACGACCAGCTCGCCGGCGATCCGGACAGCTGGGGCGTCGTCGTGGCCGAGCGTTCGGCCGAGTCGCCGGCGTTGCGGGACGACCTCGGGTGATCTCCCCTCGCCGCGGCGAGGTGTGGATGGTCGACTTCGGCGAGCCGATCGGGCATGAGCAGGGGCTGCGCCGGCCGGCGGTGGTCGTGTCCGCGGATCGCCTCAACCGCAGTCGCGCGGGCCTGTCGATCGTCGTCCCCGTCACGAGGACCCGCCGCGGCCTGCCCTCCCACGTCGAGCTCGCCCCCGGTGGCACCGGCCTGCGCGAGACGAGCTTCGCCAAGGTCGAGGACGTCAAGTCCGTGTCGCAGCAGCGGTTCACCCGCCGCCTCGGCGTCGTGGGCCCGGATCACCTGCTCCGCATGACCGAGGCGCTGAAGTTCCTGCTGGAGATGTGAAAGGCGCGCCTCCCCTGCTGGGGAAGCGCGCCCGTGTGCTCGGTTGGAGATGTTCCGCCGTTCAGCCGTTCAGCGTCGCCGTCTCGGCCAGGATGCTGACGCCCTGGCGGGTGACGGAGATGAAGCCGCCGTCGACCTCCGCGGCGATCTCCCGACCGCCGGTCTTGATCCGGACCGTGCCGCCGGGGACGAGCACCCCGAGCAGCGGCACGTGGCCGGGCAGCACGCCGAGGTCGCCGTCGGTGGTCCGGGCGACGACCATGTCGGCGTCGCCGGACCACACCTCCTGCTCGGGCGAGACGATCGCGACCCGGATCGGCATCAGAGGTTCTCCGCGTTCTTCTCCGCCTCTTCGATGCCACCGCACATGAAGAACGCCTGCTCGGGCAGGTGGTCGAAGTCGCCCTTGGTGAGCCGCTTGAACGAGTCGATCGTCTCGTCGAGCGGGACGAACTTGCCGGGGATGTTGGTGAACTGCTCAGCCACGAAGAACGGCTGGGACAGGAACCGCTGGATACGACGGGCCCGGTTGACGAGGATCTTGTCCTCTTCGGAGAGCTCGTCGATACCGAGGATGGCGATGATGTCCTGCAGGTCCTTGTAGCGCTGCAGGATCCGCTGGACCTCGCGGGCGGTGTCGTAGTGGTCCTGCCCGATGTAGCGCGGGTCGAGGATCCGGGAGTTCGAGTCGAGCGGGCTGACCGCCGGGTAGATGCCCAGGTCGGAGATGGCCCGGTCGAGCACCGTCTGGGCGTCGAGGTGGGTGAACGTCGTCGCCGGCGCCGGGTCGGTCAGGTCGTCCGCGGGGACGTAGATCGCCTGCAGCGAGGTGATCGAGTGACCGCGGGTCGAGGTGATCCGCTCCTGCAGCACACCCATCTCGTCGGCGAGCGTGGGCTGGTACCCCACGGCCGACGGCATCCGGCCGAGCAGCGTCGACACCTCGGAACCGGCCTGGGTGAACCGGAAGATGTTGTCGATGAACAGCAGCACGTCCTGCTTCTGGACGTCCCGGAAGTACTCGGCCATGGTCAGCGCGCCGAGCGCGACCCGCAGCCGGGTGCCCGGCGGTTCGTCCATCTGGCCGAACACGAGCGCGGTGTCCTCGATGACGCCGGCTTCGGTCATCTCGAGGAACAGGTCGTTGCCCTCACGGGTGCGCTCGCCGACGCCCGCGAACACCGAGACGCCACCGAACTCCTTGGCGACCCGGCGGATCATCTCCTGGATGATGACGGTCTTGCCGACGCCGGCACCGCCGAACAGGCCGATCTTCCCACCGCGCACGTACGGCGCGAGCAGGTCGATGACCTTGATGCCGGTGGTGAACATCTCCGTCTTCGACTCGAGCTGGTCGAACGCCGGGGCCGTGCGGTGGATCGGCCAGCGCGTCTCCGCGTCGACCTTGTCCACGTCGAGCGGGTTGCCGAGCACGTTGAACACGTGCCCCTTGGTGGCGTCGCCGACCGGCACGGAGATCGGCGCACCGGTGTCGCGCACCGGCGCGCCACGGACGAGGCCGTCCGTCTGCTGCATCGAGATGGCCCGCACGGTGTTGTCACCGATGTGCTGGGCGACCTCGAGCGTCAGCGTCAGCGTCTGGCCGCCGATCGTGCGATCGACCTCGAGGGCCTGGTAGATCTCGGGGAGCTCGTCCGGCGCGAACTCCACGTCGACGACCGGTCCGATGACTCGGGCGACCCGGCCGACGCCCGGAGCCCGGCCCTCCGCCGGGGCCGGCGAGCTGGTGGTGACGGTCATGGCGTCCTCAGTTTCCCATCGTTGCCCGTCGCCGCAGCCTCGGGCTAGCCGTTCTCTGGCACCTCCGACGCGCCCGGTGCGGCGGGATCGTCCCCGCCCGCCGCACCTGTCCGCGCCGTCCTACTAGGTTGTGGTCGCTCTACGTCATGGCCGGTCGCGCTGGCCGGGTCGGAACCCTCCCGCGCGAGGACTCTCCGACCTCAGTGTCACCCAATGTGGCGAACAAGGCGATGACAAGCCGGCCGTTCCCGTTCAGGAGGCCGAGGCCAGGGCGTTCGCGCCGCCCACGATCTCGGAGATCTCCTGGGTGATCGCGTCCTGGCGGGCACGGTTCGCCAGCCGGGTGTAGCTGCGGGCGAGGTCCTCGGCGTTGTCCGTCGCGGACTTCATCGCCCGCTGCCGCGCCGCCGACTCCGAGGCCGCCGACTCCAGCATCGCCGCGTACAGCCGGCTCTCGACGTACCGGGGCAGGAGAGCGTCGAGCACCGCCTCCGCGGACGGTTCGAACTCGTACTGGGGCAGCGGACCACCGGCCGGCGGCTGGTCGGTCTCCGTGAGCACCATCGGCAACAGCCGCCGCGCGACCGGCGTCTGGGTGAGCGCCGAGACGTACTCGGTGTGGACGACGTGGATCTCGTCCACACCGCCGTCCTCGGTGGCCGCGACGAACGAGGAGATCAGCGCGTCCGCTACCGACTTGGCGTCGCCGTAGGACGGCTGCTCGGAGAAGCCGGTGTACTCCCCGTCGATCGCCCGGTCACGGAAGCGGTAGTAGCCCACTCCCTTGCGGCCGACGACGTGCAGTTCGACCGACTTGCCCTCCGAGCGCAGCAGCTCGATCAGCTCGTTCGTGCGCTTGAGCGCGTTCGAGCTGTAGCCGCCCGCCAGCCCGCGGTCGCTGGTGATCACGACGACCGCGGCGCGGGTGGCCTGCGCGTGCTCGGTGGTCAGCGGGTGGCTGATCGTCGTCTGCGACGCCACCGCCTCGATCACCCGGGTGATCTCCTCGGCGTAGGGGCGGGCCGCCGCGACCCGGGCCCGCGCCTTGGCGATCCGGGAGGCGGCGATCAGCTCCATCGCCTTGGTGATCTTCTTTGTCGACTGGACCGAACGGATCCGCCGGCGGTACTCACGAAGCTGCCCCGCCATGGATCAGCCCTCGGCCGGCTTGCGCGGCGCGGGCCGGTGCACCGAGATGCTCTCCTGGCCCACCTCGGCACGGTCGAGCGGGCTCGCCGCCGCCTCGTTGACCAGCGGCGTGCCGTCCGTGAGCGTGAACTGCCTCTTGAACGTGGCGATCGCCGACTCGAGCTCCGCGATCGTGTCGTCGCCGAGCTTGCCGGAGCCCAGGATGGAGTCGTAGATCCGCCCGGAGCTACGGCCGACGTGGTCGAGGAACTCCGACTCGAACCGGCGCACGTCACCGACCGGCACGTCGTCGAGCTTGCCGGTGGTGCCGGCCCAGATCGACACGACCTGGCGCTCGATCGGGTACGGCTGGTTCTGCGGCTGCTTGAGCAGCTCGACGAGGCGGGCACCTCGGGCGAGCTGGTCGCGCGAGGCCTTGTCCAGGTCGGAGCCGAACGCGGAGAACGCCTCCAGCTCGCGGTACTGGGCCAGGTCCAGGCGCAGGCGGCCGGCGACGGACTTCATCGCCTTGGTCTGCGCGCTGCCGCCCACTCGCGACACCGAGGTGCCGACGTTGATGGCCGGGCGGACACCCTGGTTGAACAGGTCCGACTCGAGGAAGATCTGCCCGTCGGTGATCGAGATGACGTTCGTCGGGATGTAGGCCGAGATGTCGCTGGCCTTCGTCTCGATGATCGGCAGTCCGGTCAGCGAGCCGCCGCCGAGCTCGTCGGACAGCTTCGCGCAGCGCTCCAGCAGGCGGGAGTGCAGGTAGAACACGTCGCCCGGGTAGGCCTCACGGCCCGGCGGGCGGCGCAGCAGCAGCGAGATCGCCCGGTATGCCTCGGCCTGCTTGGACAGGTCGTCGAAGACGATCAGGGAGTGCTGGCCGTTGTACATCCAGTGCTGGGCGATGGCGGAGCCCGAGTACGGCGCGATGTACTTGAAGCCGGCCGGCTCGTCCGCGGGGGCGGCGACGATCGTGGTGTAAGCCAGCGCGCCGGCCTCCTCGAGGGTGTTCACCACCTCGCGGATGGTCGTCTTCTTCTGGCCGATGGCCACGTAGACGCACTTGACCTGCTTCTTCGGATCACCAGAGGTCCAGTTGTCCCGCTGGTTGATGATCGCGTCGATGGCCACCGTGGTCTTGCCGGTCTGCCGGTCGCCAATGATGAGCTGGCGCTGGCCGCGGCCGATGGCGGTCATGGCGTCGATCGCCTTGATGCCCGTCTGCAGCGGCTCCTTCACCGGCTGGCGCTGGACGACCGTGGGGGCCTGTAGCTCCAGGGCACGGGTGCCCTCGGTCTGGATCTCACCGAGACCGTCGATGGGGCGACCCAGCGGGTCGACGACCCGCCCGAGGAAGCCGTCACCGACCGGGACCGCGAGGATCTCGCCGGTGCGGCGGACCTCCTGGCCCTCCTCGATGTGCTCGGACTCGCCGAGGATGACGGTGCCGATCTCGCCGACCTCGAGGTTCAGCGCCAGGCCCAGCACGCCGCCCTTGAACTCGAGCAGCTCGTTGGTCATCGTGTGCGGGAGGCCCTCGACCCGCGCGATTCCGTCGCCGGTGACGACGACCCGGCCGACCTCCTCCCGGCCGGCGGAGGTGGCCTGGAAGGAGTCGACGTACTCCCGTAGGGCGTCGCGGATCTCCTCCGGCCGGATGGAGAGCTCAGTCATCGCTTACGTCCTTCGTCGTTCATCGCTGACATGGTCATCATCGCCGCCGGACTACCGGAGGATCGCCCGGCGCGCGGCGACCAGACGACGCAGCACGCTGCCGTCCACCACCTCGTCACCGACCTGGACCACGACCCCACCGAGAAGACTGGGATCGAGGTCGACCTGAACCTGGATCTGGCGGCCGAAGTACCGGCTGACCGCGACGCCCAGGCGAGCCTGGACGTCGTCGCTCAACGGCACCGCGGTCCGCACGATCGCCACGACCCGACCCCGGCGGGCGGCGGCGATCCGGCTGAAGTCCGCCAGGCGCCGCTCGACGTCGCCGTGCACGCGGTCCGCCGCGGCCTGCTGGGCAAGCCGGACGGTGACCGAATGGGCCCGACCGGCCAGCAGCCGGCTCAGCAGCGCGTCCTTGACCTCCGCCGGCGCTGCCGGGTCGGTCAGGGCCAGGGCGAGCTGCGGGTTCTGGCCGAGGATGCGACCGAACCGGAACAGCTCGTCCTCGACCTCTTCCAGCGAGCCGTCCCGCTCGGCCTCGACCAGCAGCGCCTCGACGCTCAGTTCGTGCAGCGCGAAACGCAGGTCCCCTGGTCGCGACCAGCGCGAGCTGACCGCGGTGTGCACGATCGCCAGGCTTTCCCCGGCGAGCTGGCTGCCGAGCAGCCGGGTGGCGAGCTCCGTGCGCGCCGTCGCCGGCGCGCCCGGGTCGGTGAGCGCCCGGCGCACGGTCGGCTCACTGCTGAGCAGCTCCGCGACAGCTCGCAGGTCGCCCGCCACCCGACCAGCGTCCGCGCCGGCGACTGTCCCGGGCGCCGTCGCCATGACCTGGTCGAGTGTTGCCCGCGCGGCGGCGAGCCCGTGCCTCGAGGCTCCCTCCACCGTCAGCCCCCCGGCCCGACCGGCGCCACGGCGGCGCCCTCAGCCGAGTTGTCCAGCGCGGCGATGAAGTCGTCGATCATGCGGGTCTGGGTGGTGCTGCTCTCCACCTGGTAGCCGACGATCTTCGAGGCCAGGTCGATCGCGAGCTCACCGACCTCCCGGCGAACCTGGGCGACGATCTGCGCCCGGTCGGCCGCGAGCTGGGCGTCGGCGCGCTCCTTGATGTCGGCGATCTCCCGCTGAGCCGAGGTCCGCAGCTCATCGACGATCTGACGACCCTCGGTGTGCGCGTCCTCGCGGATGCGGCCGGCCTCGGCGCGAGCCTCGGCCAGCTGCGTGCGGTACTGCTCGAGCAGCGCCTGCGCCTCGCGTTGCGCCGCCTCGGCGCGGGCGAGCCCGCCCTCGATGCGCTCGGTGCGCTGCTCGTAGACCTTGCTGATCTGCGGCCGGATCTTCCAGAAGAAGAAGGCCACCAGCAGACCGAAGGCCAGGGTGCCGATAAGCAGTTCACTCAGCGGCGGAATCAGGACGTTCTCGTCAGAGTGGCCGCTTTCGGCAGCGGCGACAAGGAAGGTGGCTGTTGCGCTCATGGTCGCTCCGCCGATTTACGGGAACACGAAGGGAACGACGAAGCCGATGAGCGCGAGGGCTTCGGCGAGGGCGAATCCGATCAGCATGTACCGGAAGGCGACCTGCTCCGCCTCGGGCTGCCGGGCGATTGCCTGGACGCCGAGACCGAAGATGAGGCCGATGCCGATACCCGGGCCGATGGCCGCAAGACCGTAGGCCACGGCGCCGAGGCTGCCGGTCACAGCGTCCTTCGAGGCGAGGACGGTCGAGAACGTGGTGGGGTCGGGCACGGTGCTTTCCTATTCAGTCGGGCACCGGTACACGGCCGGTGCAGGAAGGGAGGAAGGGAAACTAGGCGTGCGCCGCTACGGGCACGCCCACCGGGGCGTGCTCGGCGAGATCCTCGGACGGAGCAACCTCGTGCTCTCCGTGCGACATCGCGCCGCCGATGTACGCGGCGGTGAGAATGGTGATGATGTACGCCTGGAGAGCGTCGATGACAAGCTCGAACGCGGTGAGGACGATCGCCACGAGCAGAGACAGGACGCCGATCACGTAAGGGGGCTTGGGTAGCAGGTAGTCCGCGCCCAGCGAGAAGACCAGCAGCAGGAGATGGCCGGCGAACATGTTCGCGAACAGTCGGATGGCCAGCGTGAACGGCCGCACGATGAGTGTCGAGAGGACCTCGATCGGGGCCAGGATCAGCCGGATGCCGAACGGCGCCGTCGGCGCCGGGTCGACCATCTCCTTGAAGTAGGCGCGGGCGCCGTTGGCCTTGATCCCGGCGTAGTTGAACATCACGTAGGTGATGATCGACAGGACCATCGGCACCGCGACCCGCGCGGTCGCCGGGAACTGGGCGCCCGGGATGACCGCGAGGGAGTTGCTGACCAGCACGAAGCTGAACAGAACCAGCAGGTAGGGCGTGTACTTGGCGCCCTGCTCCCCGATCACGCCGCGGGCGATCTGCAGATCGACGAAGTCGTACGCGGACTCGCACAGGTTCTGGATCCCGCGAGGTATGATTTTAGCTCGACGGAAACCCAGCCAGAAGATCACACCAACAAATGCGGCGGCGAAGATCGTGAGTGCGGTGGCCTTGTTGAGATAGAAGTTGGCCGAGCCGATCCCGATGTCGAACCAGTGCGGGGTCTGGAAGACCTCCTTGGTGGGGCCCTGGAAGCCCTCATCAGCGAGGACCGGCACAGCTAACACCTCCATGATCAGTTAAGTAAGGCACCCACGGCTCAGCGAGCTCGCCGCGCCGGCAGCAGATTGCCACCACCCTACCGGGTTCGCACGACACGCCCACACCGAAGAACGACCCGTTGCCAACCGGTGGCAGCGCTTCGAAGAGCACTCCGCCAGCGCCGAACCCGGATGGGTGTCGGCGGGCCGGCGCCCTGTTGCCCGCGATACTATCCACACCGGCACGCCACAGGCACGAACTCGGTTCGAGGTTCACCCTGGTTCATGTGCGCGTTGTCCGGGGGTTTCACTCCGTTGATGACGTTTCCACATTGCGTGACCATCTCATGACGTCCCGTTTCGACTCGCAGCCCACCGTCGGCCGTGGGTCGACTTCGTGGCGGGATGTGCACCTTCCGCCACCGTACCGCTACTCCCTTCGTCGATGCACCGCCTGTCCCCACTGTTACCGATATCGGCCGCCCCGTCGATGACCTGCGAGGTCATGACTGCCCGAAGGCGTGAGTGGGCGGACGTTCGCGGCAGATTTCCCGCTGGCCGGTGAGATCCCGACGAATCCGACCGACCGCACCCATCGAACAGCCGGCAATGGTCGACAACCTAGGTCCACCCGGCGGGAACGCTCAGGTCCATTCGGGGCGCGGAGGTCGGGACTATCGGAAGCTCCGCGCGGGACGACTGGCGCACTCACCCAAAAACACCGACAAAAGGGTCAGCCGCCTAGCCAAGCGGGCTAACGGCGAGTGACCTTGTAGATCACCAGATACATCGACGCGGCGATGCCCAGAGCCAGCCCGATCGGTAGGAAGAGCGCCCGAAAGCCGAACAACCGGTCCGCGCCGAACCCCACCAATCCCCAGAACGCCATCCCCGCGATCAGAGTTCCGAAGATGTTCCAGGCCTCCGAAGGCTGCGTGGAGCTCGCGGGCCGGGCTGGCTGGCCGGACCGCGCGGACCGGGCCGGCCTCGCGGACTGGACGAGCCGCGCCGACCGGACGGGCCTCCCGGACCGGGCGGCGCGGCGGACCGGCGTGTCGGCGGCAGGCGGCCCGGCGGCCTTCGGCCCACCGCGGCGGCCGGGGACACCGGGCGAGCCGGGATCCTTCGCTGATTCGGCGGGCCCGGCCGACCCGGTGGAAATTCCGTCAGCGGGGGCACGTTTGGGCGAGCGCCGGCCCGCGCCACCGGTGGCGGGACCGTCCGATCCAGCGCTCGTCACGCCGGCGGCCGGTGCGCGGGATCCCACGCGCCCGGGCGGTCGGGGTCGTAGAACGGCACCCGGGTGTGGGTCGCGACCCACAGCTCCGCGCCCATCCAGACGAACACGCCGACGAAGATCGTCCAGGCGAGCGCCGGCAGGTCGAGGGCGGAGCTGTCCTGGATGGACAGCAGCAGCCCGCCGAGCACCGCGATCTTGAAGATGTAGGTGCCGAGCGCGGCGGCCAGCAGATGCTGGGGCGCCCGCCGGGCGACCGCGCCGACCGCCAGTTTGCTCACGCTGAAGAACACCACGACGATTCCCAGCCCCAGCGCCGCACTCGCGGCGCCGGACCCGCCGCGCAGGATCGCGCACAGGCCGACCGCGGGCAGCGCGAGCGCGGCGGTGAGCACCAGGCCGAGCCGGATCACCCGGGCCGCCGGCACAATCATGTCCGCGCCGACTTCTGCGTGCGGACCAGCAGCGCCAGCAGCGCCGCGAGCCCGACCCCGACGGTGGCGACGAGGATCGGCAGTGGGGACGCGGAGAACGACGCCGCGACCCCGCCGAACCCGACCAGAGCCGCCCAGAAATACATGAAGAGAACCGCCCTCACGTGCGAATTGCCGATCTCCAACATGCGGTGGTGGAGATGCATCTTGTCGGCCGCGAACGGTGACCGGCCCGCCCGGGTCCGCCGGATGACCGCGAGCCCGAGATCGAGAAACGGAACCGCAAGGACGGCCAGCGGGATCGCCAACGGAATCAGCGACGGATACGACCGGGAGGGTCCAGCGTAACCCCCGTAGGCGACCTGGCCGGTAACGGAGATCATCGAGGCGGCGGACAGCAGGCCGATGAGCATCGAGCCGGAGTCGCCCATGAACAACCGCGACGGGTTGAAGTTGTGCGGCAGGAAGCCGATACAGACTCCGGCGGTGACCGCGGCGAGCAGGGCCGCGGGCGACGCCCGGTAGAACCCGTCGATCACCGCGATCTCGTAGGCGAAGTAGAACGTCGCGAGCGACGCGATCGCCGCCACGCCCGCGGCCAGCCCGTCCAGGCCGTCGATGAAGTTCATCGCGTTGATCATGACGACGATGGCCAGGATCGACAGCGGGACCGCCGTCTCCGGGCCGAGACTGAGCGTCGTCTCGCTGTCCCGGTTGATGGCGAAAGACCACTGGACGCCGAGCAGAACCATGATTCCGGAGGCGGCGACCTGGCCGGCGAGCTTGGTCAGCGAGTCCAGCTCCCAGCGGTCGTCCGCGACGCCGAGCAGGCAGATCAGGGTTCCGGCAACGAGGACCGCGCGGGTTTCCGACCAGTCCTGGGAGACCACGGACAGGAACGGCAACCGGTCCGCCACCTCCAGGCCCGCGTAGAGCCCGGCGAGCATCGCCAGTCCCCCGAGGCGCGGGGTGGGGGTGGCGTGCACGTCCCGGGCGCGGACCCCGGCGACGGCGCCGATGCGCAGAGCAAAGGCCCTGGCCAGCGGTGTCGCGAGAAACGTCACCGCCGCTGAGACCACGAAGACGAGCAGGTACTCGCGCACCGTTCGGGAACTCCCACCGCCGAGGAGAATGGAACCGGGAACTGCTGCAGGTCTTACGTCCGGACCGCCGCGCGGGCCCCCTACCGGGGATACGCCGGATGTCTCGCGACGAGCACGGACACCGCCGTGGCGACCTCCGGCGCCGCCGCGGGATCACGCACCGCCCGGGCGATCAGCGTGGCGATCTCCTTCATGTCGTCCTCGCCCATGCCCTGGGTGGTGACCGCCGGGGTGCCCACCCGGATCCCGGAGGAGATCGCGGGCGGCCGCGGGTCGTAGGGGATCGCGTTCTTGTTCAGGGTGATGGCGGCCGCGCCGCACCGAGCCTCCGCATCCCGCCCGCTGACGTCGAGCTCACGCAGATCGAGCAGGGCGAGATGGGTGTCGGTGCCACCCGCGACCGGCCTGATGCCCTCGGCCGCGAGACCGTCGGCGAGAACCTGGGCGTTGGCGACGACCTGGCGAGCGTACCGGGCGTAGGCGGGGGTGGCCGCCTCACGCAGCGCGACCGCCTTGGCGGCGACGGCGTGCATCAGCGGGCCGCCCTGGCTGAACGGGAACACCGCCTTGTCGATGCGGGCCGCCAGCTCCTCCCGGGCCAGGATCATTCCGCCGCGCGGGCCGCGCAGCACCTTGTGGGTGGTGAAGCTGACGACGTCTGCATAGGGCACCGGGCTCGGGATCACCCCACCGGCGACGAGGCCGATGAAATGCGCCGCGTCGACCATCAGCCAGGCACCGACCTCGTCGGCGATCGACCGGAACGCGGCGAAGTCGATCAGGCGGGGATAGGCCGTCGCACCACAGATAATCATTTTGGGGCGGTGTTCCCGGGCCAGGTCCCGAACCTGGTCGTAGTCGATGAGCTCGGTGTCCTCACGCACGCCGTAGGCGGCGACGTCGAACCACTTTCCGGAGAAGCTCACCTTGCTGCCGTGAGTGAGGTGACCGCCGTGCGGCAGCGACATCGCGAGCACCGAGTCCCCCGGTTTCAGCAACGCCGCGTACACCGCGAAGTTCGCCGACGCGCCGGAATGCGGCTGAAGGTTGGCATGCTCGGCGCCGAAAAGTTCCTTTGCCCGGGCGATCCCGATTTCCTCCGCCCGGTCCACGACCTGGCAGCCGCCGTAGTACCGACGGCCCGGATAGCCCTCGGCGTACTTGTTCGACAGGGTCGAGCCGAGCGCGGCGAGCACCGCTGGCGAGGTCAGGTTCTCGCTGGCGATGAGCTGCAGGCCGCCGCGCAGCCGGGCGAGTTCGTCCAGCACCACATCGGCGATCTCCGGGTCGGTGTCGGCGAGCTGGCCGAAGTCCGGGCCCCAGAACGGGGTGCTCATGGCGTGTCCACCTCCAGCGTTCGTCCCACCCGATCCGCCTCGATGGTCCTCTCCCCCGCCGCCGCACTCCACTCGGCGTCGGGGGGTTGGCTCCCGGGCGGGTCCCTAGCGCGCGGCTGGCTCGCGGATCAGCGGGAGAACCTCACGCAGCGTCTCGAGGCCGACCGCCCCGGCGCGGACCACGACCGGCACCTCGCCGGTGCAGTCCACGATCGTGGACGGTGTCGCGTTCCGGCACGGGCCGCCGTCGAGGTACACCTCGGCGGCTCCGCCGAGCTGGGCCAGCGCCTCGTCGGCGGTGGCGGCCGGCGGCTGGCCGCTGATGTTCGCGCTGGAGACCGCCATCGGCCCGGTCCGGCCGAGCAGTTCGATGGCGACCGGGTGCAGTGGCATCCGCACCGCCACCGTGCCCCGCGCGTCGCCGAGATCCCAGCGCAGGGACGGCACGTGGCGGACCACCAGGGTCAGCCCACCTGGCCAGAACGCCTGGATCAGGTCCCGTACCTGCGGGGTGACCCGGTCGATCAGGCCGTCGAGGGTCCGCCAGGAGCCGATCAGCACCGGCACGGGCATGGTGCGCCCCCGCCCCTTGGCGGCCAGCAGGCCGGCAACCGCGTCGCTGTCGAAGGCGTCGGCACCGAGACCGTAGACGGTGTCGGTGGGCAACACGACCAGCTCCCCGCGGCCGACGACGGCGGCGGCCGCCTCCAGCCCACGGGACCGCTCGGCCTCGTCGGAGCAGTCGAAGCGCTGCATCAGCCGTCCTTCCAGTCACCCGGGCGGGCCGCCCGGCCCGCGCCGCCATCCTGGCGCGCGGCACCGCTGCCGGCCGCAGCGCGCCGAGCTGTGATGAAACGGTCCCGGCCGGCCAGGTCGGGGTGGTCACCGATGTCCGTCCAGCGGCCGTCGGCACGCGCCAGCGCCACGGCGGCGGCGCCATGGCCGTCGGCGTGCTCCACGACGAGCCCGCCGCCGGGCCGCAGCAGCCGCGCGGCCAGCTCCATCACGGACCGCACCACGTCGAGGCCGTCGGGGCCGCCCCACAATGCCAGCGCCGGATCGTGCTCGCCGACCTCCGGCTCCACCGCGGCCCGATCGGCGTCGGGCAGATACGGCGGATTGCTGACGACCAGGTCGACCGAGCCGGCCAGCCGGGCCAGCGATGCCGGCGGCTCGGCGCGCACGTCGGCCTCGTGCACCTCGACCGCCCGGCCGCTGGCCGTCACATTACGCCGCAACCACGCCAGCGCCGCCGCGTCCACCTCGACGGCGTGCACCTGGGCTCCCGGCACCTCGCTGGCCAGGGACAACGCGATCGCGCCGGAACCAGCGCACAGATCCACACATACCGGGCCCGCGCCGGCCCCGGCCCCGGCCCCGGCGCGGTTCCGCAGCCAGTCGATCGCCCAGCCGACCACCGACTCCGTCTCCGGTCTCGGGACGAACACCCCGGGACCGACGGCCAGGTCGAGGTAGCGGAAGCCCGCCACGCCCGTCAGGTGCTGCAGCGGCGCCCGGGCCGCCCGCCGGCGCACCAGTTCGGCGAACCGCTCGGCGGCGGCGGCCGGTAGCTCGGTGACGAGCACCAACCGGGAACGGTGGACATCCAGGACGAAGGCGGCGAGCTGCTCGGCGTTGGCCCGCGGGCTCGCCACGCCGGCCAGGCGTAGTCGTTCCGTCGCGTCCGCGAGCAGCGCGGCCAGCCCCGCCGCTGCCGGCACCGGCGCCGCGGAGCGGGGTCCGCGGGTCGCCGCGGGACCGGTCACGATGACTGGGCCGCCAGCCTGGCCTCGAGGTCGGCGGCGGTGAGCGCGTCGAGCACCTCGTCGAGCTCGCCGTCGAGAACCTGGTCGAGGTTGTGCGCCTTGTAACCGACCCGGTGGTCGGCGATGCGGTTCTCGGCGAAGTTGTACGTACGGATGCGTTCCGAGCGGTCGACGGTGCGCACCTGGCTCGCGCGGGCCTGCGACGCCTCGGACTCGGCCCGTTCCCGCGCCGCGCTGAGCAGCCGGGCGCGCAGGATCCGCAGCGCCGACTCCTTGTTCTGCAGCTGGCTCTTCTCGTTCTGGCAGGACACCACGACGCCGGTCGGCAGGTGGGTGATGCGAACCGCCGAGTCGGTGGTGTTCACGCTCTGCCCGCCGGGGCCCGACGAGCGGAACACGTCGATGCGCAGGTCGTTCGGGTCGATGTCGACGTCGACGTCCTCGGCCTCCGGCAGCACCAGCACGCCGGCCGCGGAGGTGTGGATCCGCCCGGCCGACTCGGTGACCGGCACCCGCTGCACGCGGTGCACGCCGCCCTCGAACCGCAGCCGGCCGTACACCCCGTCACCGGACGAGCCGCGGGACTTCACCGCGACGCTGACGTCGCGGTAGCCGCCGAGATCCGACGGGTTGGCGTCGAGGATCTCGGTCTTCCAGCCGCGCCGCTCGGCGTAACGCAGGTACATCCGCAGCAGGTCACCGGCGAACAGGGCCGACTCCTCGCCGCCCGCGCCGGCCTTGACTTCGAGGATCGCGTCGCGGGCGTCGTCCGGATCGACCGGCACCAGGTACGCGCGCACCCGCTCGTTGAGCCCGGCGAGCTCGGCGTCGAGTTCCACGGCCTCGGAGCGGAAGGAGGCGTCCTCGGCGGCGAGCTCGCGGGCGGTGGCCAGGTCGTCCGTGACCCGCTCCAGCTCCCGGGCCAGGTCGACGACCGGGGCGAGTTGCGCATAGCGGCGGCTGAGGGCGCGAGCCTTCGCGGGGTCGTTGTGCACCGCCGGATCGGCGAGCTGCCCCTCGATCTCGGCATGCTCCGCGACGAGGCCGTCGAGCGGGGACGTCATGGTGTTTCCTCTTCGCACGTCTCGGCCCCGGAAACGCCGCGCTCTCCCGGGAGCCGGAGGGTTTCGGGAACCCGAGGCTTCGGGTCCCGACGTCGGGACGGCGCTGACCGCCCCAGGACGCAAACGGCGCCCGTCCGGGATCCGGACGGGCGCCGCGACCGCGCTACTTGGCGCCGCCGACCTTCTCGCCGGGGCGCCGCCGGCCGAACCGGCGCTCGAACTTCTCGACCCGCCCGCCGACGTCGAGGATCTTCTGCTTGCCCGTGTAGAACGGGTGGCACTGCGAGCAGACCTCGGCGTTCACGACGCCGTTGTCCTTGGTGCTGCGGGTGGTGAACGTGCTCCCGCAGGTACAGGTCACGGTCGTCTCGTGGTAGGTCGGGTGGATGTCAGGCCTCATGGTCCCTCTTTCGATATGGCCGCCGGGTCGCCGTCCCGTGTGGAGGGCGTGAACCGGAGCCGGTCCGTTCCAGTCTGCCAGAGCGGGACGCCGCAGCCGTCGGCCCGCGCCCCGCCGATCCGAACGCCGCGACCGGCCGGGGTGTTCCCGCCCGCGGCGGGTCCGCCCCACGCTGGTCGAGGCGCCCGGCACTAGTCCTGCGGCGGAGCCGTCTTCGCGATCTGCATGAGGAACTCGTAGTTCGTCCGGGTCTGCTTGAGCCGGTCGAGCAGCAGCTCCAGCGCCTGCTGGTTGTCCCGGGTGTGCAGCACACGGCGCAGCTTGTGCATGATCGCGAGCTCGTCCGGAGCGAGGAGGATGTCCTCCTTGCGGGTGCTGGAGGCGTCGACGTCGACCGCGGGGAAGATGCGCTTGTCGGCGATCTTGCGGTCGAGCTTGAGCTCGGCGTTACCGGTGCCCTTGAACTCCTCGAAGATGACGGTGTCCATCGTCGAGCCGGTCTCGACCAGCGCGGTGGCGATGATCGTCAGCGAGCCGCCGTTCTCGATGTTCCGCGCCGCGCCGAGGAAGCGCTTCGGCGGGTACAGCGCGGTCGAGTCGACACCACCGGAGAGGATCCGGCCGGAGGCGGGGGCGGCCAGGTTGTAGGCACGGCCCAGCCGGGTGATCGAGTCGAGCAGTACGACGACGTCGTGGCCGAGCTCGACCAGGCGCTTGGCCCGCTCGATGGACAGCTCGGCGACGTTGGTGTGGTCCGCCGGCGGGCGGTCGAAGGTCGAGGCGATGACCTCGCCCTTCACCGACCGCTGCATGTCGGTGACCTCCTCCGGGCGCTCGTCGACGAGCACGACCATGAGGTGGACTTCCGGGTTGTTCGTGGTGATCGCGTTGGCGATCGACTGCAGCACCATCGTCTTGCCGGCCTTCGGCGGGCTGACGATCAGCGCCCGCTGGCCCTTGCCGACCGGCATGACCAGGTCGATGACCCGGGTCGTCAGCAGGTGCGGCTCGGTCTCCAGGCGCAGCCGGTCCTGCGGGTACAGCGGGGTCAGCTTGGTGAACTCCGGCCGACCGCGGGCCTCCTCCGGCTCCATCCCGTTGATGGTGTCCAGCCGGACCAGCGCGTTGTACTTGTCCCGGCGCTGCTCGCCCTCCTGCGGCGCCCGCACGACGCCGGTGATGGCGTCGCCGCGGCGCAGGCCGTTGCGACGGACCTGGGCCAGGCTGACGTAGACGTCGGTCGGACCGGTGAGGTACCCGCTGGTCCGGACGAAGGCGTAGTTGTCCAGAACATCCAGGATGCCGGCAACGGGGACGAGGACGTCGTCCTCGCGCACCACCGGCTCGTTCTCGGCCGGGCCGGCCTGGCCGCCACGGCCGCGGTTGCGGCCCCGCTCGCGGAAGCGGCCCCGCCGCCCGCGGGCGAAGTCGTCGTCGTTCTGGCTGTTCGGGCCGCTCTGGCCGTTCTGGTTGGCCGACCGGTCCCCCTGCGACCGGTCCGCGCGCTCACCGCGACCGGGCCGGTCACCCGACTGTCGGTCCGCGCGCTCGGAACGGTCCGCGCGCTCGGAACGGTCAGGACGCTCGGACCGGTCCGAACGGTCCGGGCGGTCCGAACGGTCCGGGCGGCGGTCCGAGCCCTGGCGGTCGTTGCCGCCACGCTCGCCGGCCTCGCCGCCCGCGCGCCCGCCCTCGCTGGAACGCGAGTCGCCGCCGGAGCGGGAGTTCTCTCCGGAGCGGTCCCGCCGGTCCTCGCGACCGCGGGAGGTTCCCTCGTTCTGGCGGCCCGCGGCGGGCGCCTGCTGGGTGGGAGCGGCCGCCTGCGCGGTGACCGGCGCGGCGGCGGTGGCAGTGGCAGTCGCCTGCGCGGGCGCCGCGGTGGCGGCCGGGCGGGTCTCGACGGCCGTGTCACCGGTTGCGCCGGGCAGGGTCTGCTGCTCGGCGGCCGGGCTGGCTACCCCGCGGGAGGCGCCCCGGCGGGTGCGGGTCCGCGTCGGGTTGCCGGCGGCGGCCGGGGTGCCGGCGGCGTCGCCGGACTGGCGAGCCTGCGTGGGCGCCGGGGCCGGCGCGTCGCTCGGCGCCGGGATGTCGGCGGGCGGCGCGGACTCGGCGGGGGCCTGCGACGCGCCGGACGCGGCCGGGGCCGAGGCACCGCCCGCGGCGTCGTTCTGCAGATTCTGAATCGCGGCGATCAGCTGGCCCTTGCGCAGCCGGCCGACGCCCTGGATGCCCATGGACTGGGCCATCGCCTGCAGCTCCGGCAGCAGCATCGCGGACAGCCCGGTGCCCTGCCGACGCCGGCGAGTCCCGGCCGCGGCCGCAGCCGCGGCTGCCGCGGAGGGCTCGTCGGCCGGCCGCGAACCACGGCTCGTCCGGGCGCTGCCGTTCTCGACCGCGGGCGCGGAGGCGAGGGCGTCTGCGGACGCGCCGGCAGCCGCCAGCCCGCCCTCGTGGGGCGTCGCGGGCGTTGCGGGCGCCGCAGACTCACGTGCGCTCGGTGGCAGCACGTTGGTGGTGTCGCTCAAGGTTTTCCTTCCCTGAAGGAACTGGCTCGACAGACGAGCCGGGCGTAGCGTCTGAACCTTCTTCGCCTGCACACAGATGCCGGATGAAGGGGATGTACAGCACCGGATGGGCGACAGGTGCGCCCGTCTACGGCGCCAGCGGCCGACTGCCGCGAGCGAACTCGCCGATCCCGCCCAGGTGTGCCGGTGTGGAGCCGAGGCAACGACGACGAGGCCGTAACACCGGAGTCCCGAACCACGGTCCATCTGGCAGAGCCAGAGCGATGCAGCGGGAGCGAGCACGCGCCGCGGTGGCAGCGGGTGCAGTCACCAGACTATCCAGCGGCAGACACCTCGGCAACAACCTTGAGACGTCAGGACTTCCCGATGTGACACATCACCGCGACCAAGGGCTCAGTCGGCGAACCGTCCGTCCGTAAGATCCCCTTATGGGGCTATTACCCTGCGGGCGGCCCGCGTCCTCAGTGGGAGTCGAGGCGGTCAACCCGGGCGCCGCCGAGGTCGACCGTCAGCGGCACGACCGAAAACTCCGCGCCCGCCACGCCCACCGCCGTGGCGGCCTGCCCGCCGCCGACCGCGAGCGCGAGCACGGACGGACCGGAGCCGGACAGCGTCGCCGGGATTCCCAGTTCACGCAGCCGGCCGACGAGCGCGCCCGTCGCGGGCGCGGACGGCAGCCGGTAGGGCTGGTGCAGGAAGTCCTCGGTGGCCCGCAGCAGCAGTTCCGCCCGCCGCGCGACGGCGGCGGGCTCGGTCGCGGCCAGCGTCAGCGCGAGCAGCGTCGCCCGGCCCACCGTGCGGGCGGCGTCGGTCAGCGGGACCCGTTGCGGCAGCGCACCGCGCGACGCCTCGGTGGACTGCCGCAACGTCGGCACGAAGACCACCGGCCGTAGCTCCTCGAACGGCGCCACCCGCAGGCTCGACGCGCCGGCCGGATCCTGCCAGGCGACGGTGAACCCGCCCGCCAGCGCGGCCGCGACGTTGTCGGGATGCCCCTCCAGCTCGTTCGCCAGCCGGAGCATCCACCCGGTCCGCGCCGCCGCCGAGGTGTCCACGGCCGGCCCAGCTGCCGCGGCCAGCCCAACCTCGGCCAGCCCAACCTCGGCCAGCGCGGCCGCGGCGGTGATGCCGGCGACGATCGCCGCCGCAGAGGAGCCGAGCCCCCGCCCGTGCGGGATCCGGTTCACGCAGCGCAGCGCGAGCCCGGGCTGCGTACGCCCGAGCGCGTCGAAAGTGGCCCGAATCGCCCGAACCACCAGATGTGTCTCGTCCTGCGCCACGACGTCCTCGCCGACGACGTCGACGCTCAGGCCAGCCCCGGTCAGCTCCACCTCGACCTCGTCGTACAGGGCCAGGGCCAGGCCGAAGGAGTCGAAGCCGGGGCCGAGGTTCGCGCTCGTCGCGGGCACCCGCACCCTGACGCGGCGGGCCGGCGCCCGCGTCGTCACGAGGTTCGCAGCCCGAGTGCCTCGGCGGCACCCGCGACGGTCGGGCGGATCGTCTCCGGCTTCTTGGCACCACTGATCGCCCACTCGGGGTCCTTGAGCCCGTTGCCGGTGACCGTGCAGACGATCCGCTGGCCCGCCTCGATCCGACCGTCGGCGCGCGCCAGCAGCAGGCCGGCGACGCTGGCCGCGCTGGACGGCTCGACGAACACGCCTTCCCGGGTGGCGAGCAACCGGTAGGCGGAGAGGATCTGCCGGTCGTTGACGGCGTCGATCAGGCCGCCGGAGGAGTCACGCGCGTCGACGGCGAAGTCCCAGGAGGCCGGATTGCCGATGCGGATCGCGGTCGCGATCGTCTGCGGCGAGGTGACCACCTCGCCGCGCACGATCGGCGCGGCACCCGCCGCCTGGAACCCGCACATCCGCGGCCGGCCCGAGCCGACGCGCTTGTCCTCCTCGAGATATCCCCGCCAGTAGGCGGTGATGTTGCCGGCGTTGCCGACCGGCAGACAGTGCACGTCGGGCGCCCGGCCCAGCGCCTCGACGATCTCGAAGGAGGCCGTCTTCTGCCCCTCCAGGCGGAACGGGTTCACCGAGTTCACCAGCGTGACGGGCGAGGTGTCGGCGAGCTCGCGGGCGACCCGCAGGCAGTCGTCGAACGACCCGTCGAGCTGTAGCAGCCGCGCGCCGTGCACCAGCGCCTGGGCAAGCTTCCCCAGCGCGATCTTCCCGCTGGGGACGAGCACCGCGCAGGTGATGCCGGCGCGGGCGGCGTAGGCGGCGGCCGACGCCGACGTGTTGCCGGTCGACGCGCAGATCACCGCCTGCGAGCCGGCGCCGACGGCGCGGCTGATCGCCACCGTCATGCCGCGGTCCTTGAACGAACCGGTCGGGTTCGCCCCTTCAACTTTGAGATGAACCTCACAGCCGGTCAGCTCGGACAGGTGCGGCGCGGGCACGAGAGGGGTACCACCCTCACGCAAAGTGACGACCGGGGTGGTGCTGTCGACCGGCAGCCGGTCCCGGTACTCCTCGATGATGCCCCGCCACGGCCGGTGCGACCGCTCGGTCGACGTGGCCGTGCCCGTCCCCACCACGGCCGGACCGGCCACAGTGGTCGGCCCCGACCCGGTCGATCCGGACACGGTTGACATGGACGCCGTTGACATGGACGAAGCCGTGGTCACGGTTCACCTCCCTCGACCCGGAGCACGCCGGACACCGCCCGCACCCCCGCGAGGCTGCGAAGCTCCTCGACGGTGGCGGACAGTGCGGCGTCCGGGGCGGCATGGGTCACCAGGACGAGGCTCGCGTCATCGCCGCGGCCGTCCTGACGGACGCTCCTGATGGACACATCGTGACGCGCGAAGGCACTGGCGACCGTCGCAAGCACGCCGGTCTTGTCGGTGACATCGAGGTTCACGTGATACCTCGTCACGGTACGGCCCATCGGCAGCACAGGCAGCGCCGCGTAGGACGACTCACCTGGGCCGCGCCGTCCGGCGAGCCGGTTGCGGGCCACGGCGACCACGTCACCGAGCACCGCGGAGGCGGTCGGCGCACCGCCCGCGCCCTGGCCGTAGAACATGAGCTGCCCAGCTGCCTCGGCCTCGACGAACACGGCGTTGAACGCCTCGCGCACCCCGGCCAGCGGATGGGTGCGCGGGATCATCGCCGGGTGGACGCGGACGCTGATTCCCTCGGTCTCCGCCGACCGCTCGGCGACGGCCAGCGCCTTCACCGTGCAGCCGAGTTCCCGGGCGCTGGCGATGTCCGCGGCGGTGACGTCGCCGATGCCGACGCGGTACACGTCGTCGATCGTCACCGGGGAGTGGAAGGCGAGCTGCGCCATGATCGCTGCCTTGGCGGCGGCGTCGAAGCCGTCGATGTCCGCCGACGGATCGGCCTCCGCGTACCCGAGCGCGCCCGCCTCGGCGAGCGCCTCCGCGAACGACGCGCCGGTCTCGTCCATCCGGGTGAGCACGAAGTTGGTCGTGCCGTTGACGATGCCGAGCACGCGGCGCACCCGGTCGCCGGCCAGGCTTTCCCGCAGCGGCCGGATCAGCGGGATCGCCCCGCCGACCGCGGCCTCGTAGTACAGGTCCGTGCCGGCGGCGGCGGCCGCGTCATGCAGCGTCGCGCCATGCGAGGCCAGCAGCGCCTTGTTGGCGGTGACCACGGGCTTACCGGCCCGCAGGGCGGCCAGCAGCCACCCGCGGGCCGGCTCGATCCCGCCGACCACCTCGATCACCAGGTCGACGTCGTCGCGGGCGACGAGCCCGGCGGCGTCGGCGGTGAACAGCGCCGGGTCGATGTCCGGGTCGCGGACCCGGTCCGGGTGGCGCACCGCGATCCCGGCCAGCCGCAGCGGCTCGCCGACCCGCGCGGCGAGGTCGTCGGCGCTGGTCCGCAGCAGCCGGACGATCTCGCTGCCGACCACTCCGCATCCGAGCAGCGCGATGTTCATCGGGCCTCCGCCGGGCGGGTCGCGGCGGAGCTGCCCGGGGAGGTCGCCGGGATCGGGGCTGGCTCGGCCTCCGGGTCGGTGTCGAGACGCAGCAGGTCCTCCTCGGTCTCGCGGCGGACGATCACCCGGGCGGCACCGTCGCGCACGGCGACGACCGGCGGGCGGGTGACGTGGTTGTAGTTGCTCGCCATCGACCGGTGGTAGGCACCGCTGGCCGGCACCGCGACGAGGTCGCCGGGACGCACGTCCACCGGCAGCGGCACGTCGTGCGCCACGACGTCGCCGGACTCGCAGTGCCGGCCGACGATGGTGACCACCCCGGGGGTGGGCGCACCGGGTCGGGAGACCAGCCGCGCGGTGTACCGGGCGTCGTAGAGCGCGGTGCGGATGTTGTCGCTCATTCCGCCGTCGACGCTGACGAAGGTGCGCAGGCCGGGCAGTTCCTTGACCGTGCCGACCTCATAGAGGGTCACCGTCGTCGGGCCGGCGATGGCGCGACCGGGTTCGACGGCCAGCCGGGGCACGGCCAGCCCCGCGGCGGCACACTCCTTGCCCACCACGGCGGCCAGCCGCTCGGCGACGTCGTCGACGTCGAGCGGGGCGTCCTCGCCGGTGTAGGCGATGCCGAGGCCACCGCCGAGATCGAGTTCGGGCAGCTCGAAGCCGTGGGTGTCCCGCACCCGGGCGAGCAGGCCGACCATGCGGTGCGCGGCCAGGCCGAAGCCCGCGGTGTCGAAGATCTGCGAGCCGATGTGCGCGTGCAGGCCGACCAGGTGCAGGCCGTCCGCGGCGAGGACGCGTTCGACGGCCTGCGCGGCCGCGCCGCCGGCCAGCGAGAAGCCGAACTTCTGGTCCTCCTGGCCGGTGGAGACGTAGTGGTGGGTGTGCGCCTCCACGCCCGGGGTGACCCGGATGAGCACCCGCTGGCGCACCCCCGCCTCGGCGGCGAGCGCGGCGAGCCGGTCGATCTCGGCGAAGGAGTCGACGACGATCCGCCCGACGCCGTACGCGAGCGCGGCCCGCAGCTCGGCGACGGACTTGTTGTTGCCGTGGAACAGCAGCCGCTCGGGCGGGAAGGCGACCGAGCGGGCGACGGCCAGTTCGCCGCCGGTGCAGACGTCGAGGCTCAGGCCCTGTTCCTCGACCCAGCGAGCGACCGCGCGGCACAGGAACGCCTTGCCGGCGTAATAGACGTCACAGTCGGCGAACGACCGCCGCCAGGCCGCGCAGCGGGCCCGGAAGTCGGCCTCGTCCAGGATGTACGCCGGTGTCCCGAACTGCTCCGCCAGCGCGTCGACCCGGACGCCGCCGATCCGCAGCACGCCGTCGGGGTCGATCGCGGCCGTGGCCGGCCAGAGGTTCTCCTCCAGGGCACCCGCCCCGGGCTCCGCCGAAGCTGTCGTCGCCCGGCCTGCCGACGTCGGGTTGTCGGTGTCGCTCATATCGCCTCTGCCTGTCTGCGGGCCTGCCCGCGGGTGCCTTGCCTGCGGGTGCCTGCCCGCGCCGCCGCGCCGCGGCGCGCGGGCGGTCGATGTGCCGCTGCCGACGTCATGCCTCGCCCGCCCTCACATCCGCTCGGGCGCACTGACGCCGAGCAGCCCGAGCCCGTTCGCGAGCACGACGCGGGTCGCCGCGACCAGCAGCAGCCTCGCGTCGGTGAGCGGGCCCGCCGGCTCGTCCCCCTGGGGAAGTACCCGGCAGGCGTCGTAGAACCGGTGGTAGATGCCGGCGAGTTCCTCCAGGTAGCGGGCCACCCGGTGCGGGCCGTGCAGGGCCGCGGCGGCCTCGACCACCCGCGGGAACTCGCCGAGGGAACGCAGCAGGTCGACCTCGCGGGAATGGGTGAGCAGCGCGACGTCGGCGCTGTCCGGCGCGACGACGAGCCCGAGCGCCTCGGCGCCCCGCAGCAGCGAACTGATCCGGGCGTGCGCGTACTGGACATAGAACACCGGGTTGTCGCTGGTCTGGCGGGTGACCAGGTCCAGGTCGAGCTCGATCGCCGAGTCGAGGGAGGAGCGCACCAGCGAGTAGCGGGCCGCGTCGACCCCCACCGCGTCGACGAGGTCGTGCAGGGTCACGAACGTCCCGGCCCGCTTGGACATCTTCACCGGCGCGCCGGCCCGGGTGAGCGAGACCAGCTGGCCGATGATGACGTCGAGGCTGGTCGCCGGGTCGTCGCCGAAGCAGGCGGCGATGGCCTTCAGCCGGGCCACGTAGCCGTGGTGGTCCGCGCCGAGCAGGTAGACGAGCTGGTCGAAGCCGCGTCCCCGCTTGTCGCGGTAGTAGGCGGCGTCGGCGCAGAAGTAGGTCGTCTCGCCGTCGCTCTTGACCAGCACCCGGTCCTTGTCGTCGCCGAAGTCGGTGGTGCGCAGCCACACCGCGCCGTCGGAGTCGAACACGTGCCCCTGCGCCCGCAGGTCGTCGACGGCGGCCGTGAGCGCGCCGGCGTCGTGCAGCTCCTTCTCCGACGCCCAGCGGTCGAAATGGACCCCGAAGCCCTCCAGTGTGGACCGGATCTCGGTGAGCATCAGCGCCAGACCGGTCCCCGCCGCCGCGGCCAGCGCCTCGTCGGCCGGCAGGTCCAGCAGGTCCGGCCGGTCGGCCAGCACCGAGGCGGCGATCTCCGCGACGTAGGCGCCGTGGTAGCCGTCCGCCGGGATCTCCCCGCCCACCGCCGCGGCCAGCACGGACGCGCCGAACCGGGTGATCTGCACACCGGCGTCGTTGACGTAGTACTCGGCGCCGACGGAGAACCCGGCCGCGGTGAGGATCCGGGCCATCGCGTCGCCGACGGCGGCCCAGCGCGCGGAGGCGAGCGTCACCGGCCCGGTCGGGTTCGCGCTGACGAACTCGAGGTTGACCCGCACGTCACGCGGCTTGGCCGCGTGCCCGTAGCTCGCCCCCGCCCGGACCACGCCGCGGGCGATCTCACCCAGCGCGGAGCCGGCCAGCGTGAGGTTCAGGAAGCCGGGGCCGGCGATGTCGACGCGCGCGATGGCGCTCTCGGCGGCGAGACGACCGGCCAGCACCTCGGCGACGGCGCGCGGCGGGCGGCGGGCGGCCTTGGCGAGCTGCAGCGCCACCGGAGTCGCGTAGTCCCCGTGCTCGGGGTTCTTCGGACGCTCCACCGTGACGGCACTCGGCACTGTCACGTCCAGGTCGCCGTCGGCGACCGCGCGACCGATGGCCGCGAGGATGACATCGGCGAGATCGGCGGGGGTCATGTCGCGATGCTATCGGCGCGGCAGCACACCGGCGCCGGCCGCCGACCCACCGCGCCGGTCAGACCGGCTGACCCGCCGCCAACCTCTGCACCACAGTGATCAACTCGTCGGGATCGAACGGCTTGGTCAGGTAGTAGTCGACACCGATCCGCGAGCCGCGGCGGACGTCGGCCTCCTGCGCGCGGGCGGTCAGCATGATCAGTTTGATGTTGGCGGTCACGGGATCCTCGCGCAGGTGGGCGGCCACGTCCCAGCCGTCCATCCTCGGCATCATGATGTCGAGGGTGATCACCTGCGGGTCCACCTCCCGCGCCATCTCCAGGGCGTCGACACCGTCGACCGCCGTGTGGACCTCGAATCCTTCCAACTCGAGGTTCACGACCACAAGCTGACGGATCACCGCGTCGTCGTCGACGACCAGGATCCGGGGGGCGGCGGGGTACACACCGGAAGCTTACGGCCGACCCGGTCGCACGATCCGCCGTTCCCTCCTGGTAACGTAAGTCGCGTCAGCCCCGAGCCCCCGTAGCTCAGGGGATAGAGCACCGCCCTCCGGAGGCGGTGGCGCAGGTTCGAATCCTGCCGGGGGCACGTACAGCATCCTCAGGCTGTCGGGGCCAGCGTGGCCTGGTTCGGACTCCTCCGCCGTGTCAAGGTCCTCGATTCTCGCCAGTGCGGCGGTGCGTTCCGCGTCGAGGTCGTTGTAGTTGCGTCGTAGTCCCTGGGTGAACGGGTCAGCTGGGTCTCCTTCCTGCGCCTGTCGCAGGATGTTGTCCTGCCTGCGCGCGAGGTCGTCGACCTTGCGTTGGAGTCTGTTTCTCTCGGCTGCCCGTTCCTGGGCGGCCCGGTCGTCATAGGTCGCCAGCTCGGCTGTCAGCAGAGCCACTCGACTGCGGCCGAACACCCGCTCGGTGTAGAAGGTCGCGATCGCGCCGAGCAGGACGTCCTCTCGAATGCGATCCGTTCTGGGATGGTCGGCCAGTTTGTCCTCGCGCCCCCGGTTGTTCGCCTTCGGCCAGCAGATGTAGTAGACGGGGTTCCCGGGTCGGCGGAGATTACCGGACATACGCCGCCCACAGGCGCAGAGGATCATGCCTCGGAGGACATAGGTACGCAGGGCCGCGGGATGGGCGTTGAGGGCATTTCCCGCCCGGGAACCCCGCCTGGCCTGCCGCCGGGCGTTGAGCTCGTCGAACATCCACTTCGGGATCAGCGGCTCGTGGACGGGTTGCGGTGACCAGACCCATTTCTCCGGCTCGTTGACCGCCCCGTGCCGGGAGCGACTCGCCCGCCGGTTGAACACCTGATAGCCGGTGTACTTGGGATTACGGAGCAGGTCGGACACCGTGGACTTGGACCAGGCCCCCCGTGCCTGGTGGGCTCCGCCGACTGGTTGGGGTGGCGGATAGCGCTCAAGATCGGTGTTGAGCTGCTCGGCGATCGCGCCGTAGCCGAGCTGCCGGTAGTAGCGCCAGTGTGCGATCTGGGTGACGGTCTCCCCGCGTGCCCCGTCCGGCTCGAGCCGGTTCTTCGTCGCTCCGCGGTCGGCCTTGGCCGAGTTGGGGTGCCGGTAGCTCTTGGCCCGGTAGCCGTAGGGCGCCTTGCCGATGTTCCAGCCGTCCCGGACATGGGTGCACAGTCCACCCCAGGAACTCTCCAGGGTGTTCCACACCTCATATTCAGCGACGGACTGGTTGATCCGCCGCTGCAGGATCTGCGAGGCTCGGGGCCCGTCGATCTTGATCGGCTCGTTCCAGGCGAACAGCGGGATCCCGGCGCGCTCAAGCTGACGCTCGATGGAGAGGTTCTCGAACATCCGCCGGGCGATCCTTGACATCGACTCGCAGATCACCACATCGAACCGGCGGTTCGGATGAGCGGCCTCGGCGAGGAGATCGTCGATGCCGCCGTCCCGCGGGATCGGGATGTCGAAGCGGGAGACGTCGGCGCCGTGGCCGCGCTCCGCCAACTCCTTGCGTCCGGACTCCACGTCGTAGAAGTGGGCGACGATCATCCAGGACTCGGGCAGCGCCGACTTGGCCCGGCCGAGCTGGCGGATCAGCGACTGGCGCGGATCCCGTTGTTCCTCGGTGGACGTGCGCCCGGCGAAGGCAACGCGGACCTCTCCGTGCAGCAGTGATAGCGGCATCGCGAACGGTGACACGGCCAGATCCGACACTCGTCGGTTCCGGGTCTGGTTGCTCCTCGTCCGGTGGCCGGTTGATCCAGGCGGGTGCCGGGAGCTTCGGTGGGGTCGGGGGCCGGCGGATGAACCGTTCCGGGTGGGCGGCGTAGGCGGCGTCGAGGACCGCGGCGCGGGCCTGGCGGACGCTGTCGGCCAGGCCGTGGTGGACGACCGTCGGGGTGAGCATCCCGATCCCGGAATGGCGATGGTGGTTGTTGTAGTGGTCGAAGAATCGCCGGCACCAGGCACGGGCCGCCTGCAGGTTCTCGAACGACCCCGGATAGTCCGGCCGATATTTAAGGGTCTTGAACTGGGATTCACTGTACGGGTTAGTGTGTCCTGAAGGGAACTGGATGGGGTTCTGATGTAGAAGACGGAACGCTCGGCAGCGACCATGCTGTTGCGGAGATGAAGGTAGGCCCTTCGGTATCGGCA
>NZ_JALKFX010000047.1 GCF_023243045.1 Frankia sp. AgB32 | reverse complement strand
AATACCAGACACCTGCACGCCCGCGAGCAGCGCGCGCGTAACTAAGGAGCCCCCGGGCGGCGGCGCCGGTCTGGGGCCGCGGCGGCGGCCGGCGGCGAGCGCCGCCGGGACGCCGGGGCGCCGGATGATGATCGTGCCAACGGCCCGGGCGGGCCCGTTGGCGCACTCGTCGCGAGGGAGGCAGCGCGCCGCGCCGGAGGGCGCGGGCGAATCGTCCGTACCAGGCATGTTGGACACGATGGCCGGTAATGTACCGGCCCCGGGGGTCCCGCGGGGGTCCCCTTGCCCACCCGATCGACGCCCCGATGACCCGGATCGGCTAACTAGGTCCGTGTGACCACTTCGGGCTGTAGCCAGGTGGTCCATCCGTACGGTGTCACTTGCCCGCTTGGAATCTGACGATGCGGGACCGTCTGGGCCCGGCGCTCCTTCCCTGAGCCGCGGGGGCGGGGTCCACGGTGACCTGTTCGGGGGGGAAGGACGGCGATGCTGACGCCGGTACTGATTCTGGTGGGATTTCTGGTCGTGCTCGCGGCCGCGGCGGCGCTGGTGCACAGCCCGGCCGAGCCGGACACGCTCCCATCTGACCGAGAACCATCCGCCCTCCGGGCCGCGGCGCGCGTTGACGCCGACGGTCGGGAGCCGACCACGAACGAGCTGTCCGGTGGCGTCGCGCGAACCTCTCGTTCGCGTGACCACGCGCCGGCCGGCAACGCGCCGAGCCCGGCCCTGGGAGCAACCCCAGGTCGGGAGTCGGCCACCGCCTCGGACACGCCCGCCGGTGCGGGACTGCCGAGCGCGGGGATGATCAGGGCCGTCGGTGCTGGGACCACCCTCGGCCCGGCCACGGATCTCAGCGGGATCGGTGGGGAGGGCGCCGCGGCGAACCCGCCGGCCCCGATCACGGGAGAGGACCTGACCGAGACCGACCCGGCTGCCGACACCGGCGCCCAGACGCTGCCGGTGCCGCGCCGGGCACCGCGCCGGCCGGCGGACGCCACGTCCGGGGACGGCGTGACCCAGCCCGGACCGCTGACCCAGCCCGGACCGCTGACCCAGCCCGGACCGCTGGACCAGTCCGACCCGCCGACCCAGCCCGAGCCGCTGGCGCAGTTCGGACCGTTTACCCAGCCTGGACCGCTCGCCCAGCCCGGACCGATGCCGCCGGTCGCGCCGTCGGTTCGGCCGCCCCGGCAGCGGCAGCCGCTGCCCCCGCTGCCACCACGGCTGCCCCGGCAGCGGCAGGCCCTACCGCCGTTGCCGCCGCAGCTGCCACGTCCGCGGGGCCCGCTCCCGCCGCCGTGGCATCCGTCCCGACCGGCGGTTCCGCCGCCCGCGCAACCGCCCGCGACACCGCGGCCGGGCGCCGTGCCCCCGGCGGGCATCCCGGCGCAGCCGCCGGGCGCGTTCGGCGGGTCCGTGCCCGCCCGCGGGCCGGCCGGGGCGCGGCGGGCCCGCTGCCCCCGCCCGACGCTCGTCCCGCGTCGGGGTTCGTCCTCCGCCGGTACCGGCCGCCGGTAGCGGCGGTGCCCGTCGCCGGGCGCCGGTAGCCGGCCACGCCGACGGAGGATCGGACGCCGTGCCCCCGCTGTCCGACTGTCGCGAAGCCACCTGCCGGTTCCGCTCGGCCGGGGCCGTCCCACCGCCGGCCCGTCCTGTCCCTCGCCTACGCGGCGGACGGGACGGGCCGGCGTCGGCGCGTAGGTGTCGGCTCAGCAGCCGCGCAGCAGGCGGTCGAGGACGCGGGCGCCGAAGGTGAGGGCGTCGACGGGAACCCGTTCGTCGACCCCGTGGAACAGGGTGGTGAAGTCCAGATCGGGTGGCAGCCGCAGCGGGGCGAACCCGAAGTGGCGGATGCCGAGGCGGGCGAAGGACTTCGCGTCGGTGCTCGCGGGCAGCAGGTAGGGCAGCAACCGCGCACCCGGGTCCTCCCCGTCGATCGCCCGGGCCATCGCCGTGACCAGCGCCCCGTCGAAACTGGTGTGCACGGGGGGCAGCGCCCGCCAGACGGCGTCGACGCCGGGACCGATCACCTCGGCGAGCTCGCGGGCGAACGCCTGCTCGCGGCCCGGCAGCGGCCGGCAGTCGACAGTCGCCGTCGCGACCGAGGGCACGACGTTCGCCCGGTAGCCGGCGTCGAACCGGGTGACGTTGGCGGTGTCCCGCAGCGACGCGCCGACCAGCCGGGCCAGCGTCCCCAGCCGGTCGACCGCGGCCTGCGGGTCGCGTTCGTCGAAGGGCACGCCGGTGAGCTCCGCGACGCCGGCGAGCAGTGCCCGCACCGGGTCGGTCAGGACCAGCGGGAAACGGTGCGCGGCCAGGCGGGTCACGGCGGCGGCGAGGGTCACGATCGGGTTGTCCTCGTGGAGCATCGCGCCGTGCCCGGCGGTGCCGCGAGCGGTCAGCCGCAGCAGCATCGAACCCTTTTCCGCGATCTCCACCAGGTAGGCGCGGACCGGGTCGGCGGGTGTCGAGGGATCGGCGCGTCGACCCGGGAGGGTGACCGAGAAGCCGCCGACCTCACCGATCGCCTCGGTCACGCCCTCGAAGAGCTCCGGGCGATGCTCCACCAGCCAGCGCGCCCCGAGCAGGCCACCGGCCTCCTCATCGGCGAGGAACGCGAAGACCAGATCCCGCGGCGGGACGACACCGTCGCGGCGAAGGCGGCGGGCGACGGCCAGCGTCATCGCGACCATGCCCTTCATGTCGACGGCGCCGCGCCCCCAGACATGGCCGCCGGAGACCTCCCCGGAGAACGGGTGGACCGTCCAGTCGCTCGCGTCCGCCGGGACCACGTCCAGATGGCCGTGCACCAGCAACGCGCCGCGCGACGGGTCGGCGCCGGGCAGCCGGACGACGACGTTTCCCCGACCGCGGGCCCCGGACTCGACGTAGGTCGGCTCGTAGCCGACCTCGGCGAGCTTCGCGGCGACGTACTCCGCCGCCGGCTGTTCGGTGCCGGGCAGGTCAGGATCACCGAGGTTGGTGGTGTCGATCGCGATGAGCTCGCTGGCCAGCGCCACCACCTCGGCCGCCGGATCGGTCCCGGCGCCGACACCGGGCTTCGGCATCGCATGGTCCCTTCGTGATGGGTCCCCGGCTGGCTCGGTGACCGGGAGGCGGCTGCTGGACGGCGACGTCCTGCGGTGTCCGGTCGCCGGGCGCCACGGGAGGCCAAGGTTGTCACCCAGTGTGGAGCCTTCGTAGTCGGTGCGCGGCGAGCCGCGTTCCTGCGGCAGCGGGACGACCTTGTCGGCGAACCCGTCGATCCCGCCGGGGTCACGGCCTGCGTGGCGTGCTCATCGGGACGCGGCCTCGATGCGCTCGGCGGGCTGCTGGGCGGCGTAGCGGTTGACCGGCCGCGGCAGGCCGAGGTGCCCGCGCAGGGTGGTGGCCTGGTAGCCGGTGCGGAACCGGCCGCGGCGGGCGAGCTCCGGGGCGAGCCCGCGGGTGATCGCCCTCAGGTCGTCGGGCAGGACCGCGGGGCGCAGGCGGTAGCCGGTCAGGCCCGCGGCCTGCCAGTCGAGCAGCAGGTCGGCGAGCTCGCCGGGGGAGCCGGCGAAGATCGTCGCGTCGGAGCGGGCCGGCGCGTCGAGCAGCCCGTCGAGGCGGCCCAGCCGGTCCCGGGCCGCGGCGGCGTCGTCGTCGAGGACGACGACCAGATCGGCGAAGACATGCAGCGTCTGCCCGGCCCGGCCGGCGCGGTCCTGCTCGTCCCGGATCTCGGTGACGATCGCGCGCACCTGGTCGCCGTCGTGCGGGGTGACGTGGACGACGTCGGCGGCGCGGGCCGCGAGCCGGTACGGGACGGTGGCGTGCGCGAGCGCAGTGACCAGCGGCTGGCCCTGCGGCGGCCGCGGGGTGATCGACGGTCCGCGTACGGAGAACCAGCGGCCCTCGAAGTCGATGTAGTGCAGCTTCTCGCGGTCGACGAACCGGCCGGTGGCGGCGTCGCGGATCTCCGCGTCGTCCTCCCAGCTGTCCCACAGCCGGCGGACGACCTCCACGAAGTCGGCGGCCTCGTCGAACGACTCGGCGACGAACGCCTGGATCTCGGGACTGTCGAGGGTGTCGAGGGTGAACGGCGGGAACGCGCGCCGGCCGACGTGCGCCACCTCGCCGGGGCGGCCGACCTGGACCCGCCAGCCGGCCCGCCCGCCGCTGGTGTAGTCCAGGGTCGCGATGGCCTTGGAGAGGTGGAACGGCTCGGTGGTGAGCACCGAGGTGCTCGGCACCAGGCCGACGTGGGAGGTCAGGGGGGCGACCCGGGCGGCGATGAGCACCGCGTCGAGGCGGCCCCGCACCTGGTCGGTGCGGCCGTCCGGGCTGGCGTCCAGCCGCGAGGACTGCAGGGCCAGGGAGTCCTCGAAGGTCACGAAGTCGAGCAGTCCGCGCTCCGCCTCCGTCACCAGGTCCACCCAGTAGCCGGGGGAGAACAGCTCCTGCGGCCGGGCCGTGGGCTCGCGCCACGCGGCCGGATGCCAGCCGGCCCCGTCCAGGGCGACGGCGAGATGCAGCGGGTCGGATGCGGGCATGAAGATCACCGCTTTCTGGTCGGGCGCACTGCGGGACGCGGAGCGGGACCGGCTGGCCGGCCTAGTGCTGGCGGCGGCGCCATTCCTCGGCGAGCAGTTCGTAGGAACGGACCCGGTCGGTGTGCTGGTGCGTGATCGTCGTGATGGCCAGTTCCCGGGCGCCGGTGGCCTGCTGGAGCTGCTCCAGCCGGTCGGCCACGGTCGCCGGGGAGCCGACGAGCTGGGTCTCGGTGCGGTCGGTGACCAGCGCGCGGTCCTCGTCGGTCCACACGTGCGCGGCGGCCTGCTCCGGGGTGGGGAACGGGATCGCCCCGGCACCCGTGCGGATGCTGCGCACCCACAGGCCGTAACCGGAGGCGAGCCGGGTCGCCCTCTCGTCGTCCTCGGCGACGACGACGTCCGCCGAGACCGAGATGTACGGCTCCGCCAGCTCCGCCGATGGCCGGAACGCCGCCCGGTAGGCGTTCACCGCGTCCAGCACCGTGCTCGGGCTGTGATGGTAGGAGGCGGCGAAGCGCAGCCCCCGCGCGCCGGCGACCTCGGCGCTCGAACCCCCCGACGAGCCGAGGATCCAGATCTCCACGTCCGCGCCCTCCCCGGGGCTGGCCTGGGTCGCCACGCCCCCGGGGGACTGGTAGGTACCGGTGAGCAGCGCGAGGACGTCGTCGATCTGCTCGCCGTAGTCCGGGGCGTAGGCGCCGGGTTGATGGAGCAGGTCCAGCATCGCTCCCAGCTTCGGCGACGAGATCAGCTTCGTGACGTCGAAGCGTTTCGGGAGCAGCAGGCCGTTGTCGGTGCGTTCCTCGGTCTCATGCGCCCCGCCGCCGAGCGACGCCCGGTAGGTGGCCGCCGCGCCGTTCGGGGCCGGAGTGTTCGCGACCGGGGCCCGGCGGCTGATGGAGCGGCCGATGCCGAGGTCCAGCCGGCCGGGGTGCAGTGCGCTGATGAGGCCGAACTCCTCGACGATGCTCAGCGGCGTGCGGTGGCCGGCCTGCACCCCGGCGGAGCCCAGCCGGATCGTCGAGGTGGCCCCCGCGACCAGCGCGATCGTCACGGCGGGGGAGGAGCCGAGGACACCCGGGTTGAGATGGTGTTCGGCGAACCAGTACCGCCGGTAGCCCAGGGCCTCTGCACGGCGGGCCAGATCGACGGTGTTGCGCAGTGCTGCCTCGGCGGTCGAACCATCGCTGACCGGGACGAGGTCGAGCAGGGCCAACGGGATCTCGGGCATGGCGGGGGCCTTTCCGCGCGTCGGGTCGGCGGGTGGGAGCTCGTCGGGGATCCGGACGGGTGCCGTCGGCGGCCAGCTCGGGGAAGGTCGCGGCCGAGGGCGGCCAGGTCGGTGCGGTCGTGGCGGGTGTTACGGCCGACCGCGGCACGGGCCCGTCGCCGGCATCGGGGACGAATCTTCCCGACGGTGCGACGTCGACGCCGCGCCGGGCGGGAAGTGGCGGCGGGGAGGGGTCGTGCCCGGGAGGGCCACACCGGGCCGGCGGCCTGGGCGACCGACCAGGGCGGGGGTCAGGCCGACGAACCGGCGCGACCTCGCCGGTTGCGGCGGTCACCCGGACAGAGACAGCTGGAGGACCGGTGAAGATCGATGGGCAGACGCCGGGTCAGCAGCCGGGCCGGCAGATCGGCCCGGGGAGCCGGCGCGCTTGCGGCAGCCGGGGCACGACCGCAGGTCGCGGAGCGGCCCCGTGCGCGGCGCATCGCTCCGGACATGCCCTTGCTCCTATGCCGAGGCCCGGGTGGACCGGGCCAGCTCCGTGCCACGTCCGCCGCCCGGATCCGGGGCGGCCGGTGGTCGACGTGCCGAAAGCGCTGATCACCTGGTCGGCTCACCTGGTCGGCTCACCTGGTCGGCTCACCTGGTCGAAACATAGCCCGCCATGTTGGGTATGTCCATGGGCATAGTTGGTTACGTAGGGGGCGTGGCCTCCGTGCGAGAACGCTGGTTCCGATGACGAAGGGGGGTGTGCGCTGGGTCGAGGCCGCCGACGGGGAGCGATGTCGGTGCGCGGCTGCCGCCGCGGTTTGATGTCCGCCTCCGCTCTGGCACGGCAGGCACCGTTCTCGGCCCGGAGCGGGACAGGTCTCGAAATCGGCTGACCGAGTTCCTCCCGCGCACAGATCAATGCGTGGTAGATGGACAGTGGCCGGCGCTCCACACAATAGGTGTCGGGCCGATGCGCGGGCGAGGAGGAATACCGCCGCGGCATCCGTGGGCCCGGGAAATGGCGGCTCTGCGGCAGGTGCAACTTTTTGTGGTATCGCGTCGACGCTGGCGGCGAGATGCACCGGCAATCGTGCGATTGCGATGTGCGCGGCCTGGTTGTGGCGGCCGGCCGGGCAACTCACACTAAATTGGCGAAGTCCCTCGAAGGAGCTGGAGGATTCCATCCATGCCGGCCGCCGCTGAGAAGTCCGACGGCTTCCCTGCATTCCAGTGCCATGGTCGTCTCGACGCCGAGATTTTCGGGGTCGGGCTGGGGAACACCTGTCGTGGCCGCTCCCGACCGGCCGGTACCTCCCATGGCGCGGGTGTTCTCGCGGCTGCCCTCCCAGCCCGACGGGTACCCCGCTGAACGTCGCCGGCCGGCCGGCGGACGGGCTCGCGTGGAGCGCCGGTACGCGACCGCCCACCTCGGCCGCGCGGGGCCTTCGACCGGATGCTGACTGTCTGGAGGGGCCGCGGTGACCATCGCCGACTCCACGCCGCGGATCGGGGACCGGTCGTATCAGAGCCGGCTGGACGAGGCCGGCGTGCTCGACCAGCGTTACGTCCTCGTCCACGCGGACAACGCCACCCTGGACCTGGTCGGCGAAACCGGCGCGCCGCACCGGTGCATCGACTTCATGTCGGCGTTCGCGGCCGTCAACTTCGGCCACCGCAACCCGGCGATCGAACGGGCCCTGACCCGATCGTCCGACCTCACCGGGTTGTTCCACGGCCCGGACGCGGACCGGGTCGCGCAGTGGCTGTGCGCCCGGCTGCCCGACCCGCCCGGCCGGCGCGTCCTCTACCAGGTGGGCGGCAGTTTCGCGGTGGCGGCCGCGCTGGCACTGGCCCGCCGCGCCCGCCCGGGCCGGGTGATGTCGATCGAGGGGGGGTTCCACGGTCTCGGCGTGGACGCGGCGGCGCTCACCAGCGTGCAGCGACGGTTCTCCCTGCACGACACCGGCTTCGCCGATCTGCTCGCCCCCGAGGTGGTCCACCTGACCCCGGGCGTCGTGCCGCGCGCCTGGGACGGCATCTCCTGCCTGATCTACGAGCCGGTGCAGGGGGCCAACGGCTACGTGCCGCTCGACCGCGAGTGGCTGGGCGAGGTGACGTCCTCGGCGGCGTCGGCCGGCGTGATCACGATTGCCGACGAGATCCAGTGCGGGTTCTTCCGGCACGGCGAGTTCAGCCCGGCCACCGCCTGGGGGCTGGACCCGGACATCGTCCTGTACAGCAAGTCCCTCACCAACGGCATGTACCCGCTGTCGGCCGTGGTGTACAGGCGCTTTCTGGAGGCGGGCGCGGATCCGGTGTATCTGGCGCACACCTTCCAGACGGGGACCCTGGGCACCGCCGCCGCGTACGAGGTGACCCGCTACATCGACGACAACGACGTGGCGGGCATGGGCGCGGCGGTCGGCACCCGGCTGGCGGAGCTCGCCGACCGGCTGCGGACGGCCGGCCTGGCCCGCGCGGTGCACGCGATCGGCCCGTCGCTGTCCTTCGAGCCGACCGCCGTCGCGAGCCGGGACCTGGTGCGCCAGGCGTTCACCGACGGCGTGCTCGTGTTCAGCGGGGGTCGGCACGGTGAACGCATCCGGGTGGCCCCGCCGCTGACCATTCCCGACGCGCAGCTCCTGGCGGGCATCGAGCGGGTGTGGTCGGCCGCGGGTGGGCGCGCCGGCCCGTGATGACCGCCCGGGTGCCCGACCTGCCCGGTGCGGCGCGCGGACCGGTGGTCGCGGTGTTGTGCGCCGACCGACGCCCACCCGGCCTGGAGCTGATCCAATCCGCCGCCGTGGTCCGCTACACCACGGCGGCGGGCCTGCCCGCGGCCCTGCGCGGCGCGGACGCGCTGTTCGTGTGGGACTTCACCTCCACGGCGGTCGAGGGGGCGTGGCCGGCCACGAACCCGCCGCGATGGGTCCACATCGCCAGCGCCGGGGTGGACACCCTGCTGTTCTCCGCGTTGCGGGACGGCGACGTGGTGCTGACCAACTCGCGGGGTGTCTTCGAGGGCGCGATGGCCGAGTACGTGCTTGGCCTCGTGCTCGCCTTCGCCAAGGACGTCCCCGGCACCTGTGCGGCGCAGCGGGAACGCCGCTGGCACCACCGGGAGACCGAGCGGATCGACGGGCGGGCCGTGGTGATCGTGGGCACCGGGCCTATCGGCCGCGCGATCGCGCGGATGCTGCGGGCGGTGGGCATGCGCGTCGAGGGCATCGGGCGGGCACCGCGCGACCATGATCCGGACTTCGGCGTGGTGCATGGCTTCGACCAGTGGGTCGGGCGGCTGCCGCACGCGGATTTCGTGATAGCGGCCGCTCCGCTGACCGCGCGTACCGCCGGCATGTTCAACGCCACGACGATGGCCGCGATGCGCCGGTCCGCCCGGTTGATCAATGTCGGTCGGGGTGCGCTGGTGGTGACCGAGGACCTGGTCGCGGCGCTGCGCGACGGCGTCATCGCGGGCGCGGCGCTGGACGTCGTCGACACCGAACCGCTGGCGGCCTCCTCGCCGCTGTGGTCGCTGCCCACCGCGCTGATCTCGCCGCACATGGCCGGCGACTTCGTCGGATATCTGCCCACGCTGGCCGACCTGTTCGTCGACAACTACCGGCGCTGGCGGTCCGGAAGCCCGCTGCGCAACGTCGTCGACAAGAGACTGGGGTACGTGCTCACCCGGCCGGGCGGTGGCTGAGTCCGGCGGACGTCTCCGTCCCCGCGCTCAGAGGACGGTAGCCATCGCCCGCAGCACCAGGTCCCGGTCCAGCTCGATCGGGTTGTTCCCCGCCCTGGCCCGGGTCGCCAGCCCGGCGTCCACGAGCGACGGCAGCGCGTCGCGGCCGATCCCGTAGTCCCGCAGCCGGGGTGACCAGCCGAACGCCGTGAAGTATTCGGTGAAGCAGTCGGTGAAGCAGTCCGTCCGCTCCCGGCCGGCGAGGCCGAGCACCTCGACGATGTCGGTGACGTGCTCGACGACCCGGCTCTCGACGCCGGGCCGCTGCGCCATCGCCAGGTGGAGGGGCAGCAGCCACCGCAGGTTCAGCAGGCAGGCGACGCCGTGCGGCACGCCGTACCGTGTGGTCAGCCGGTACGCGAAGGCGTGGGCCGCCGTCGTCCTCGTGAGGTCGATGGCGCGACCCGCCGCGAGCGCCGCGCCCGCCAGCGTGCCGCGGTACGCGGCGTCCCGCTCGGCCACCGGTCGCCGCAGCAGCGGCACGAGGGCGCGCAACGCCTCACCCGCGAACTCGCGGGAACGCGGCGTCGACCGCCGGCTCCACCACGACTCGACGGCGTGGCACAGCGCGTCGAAGGCACAGCTTCCGACGAGGCTCGACGGGCACGACGCCGCCAGGTCGGGGTCGACGACGGCCACGTCGGCCAGCACCGCGGCGTGGTCCAGCGACAGCTTGGTGTCGCCGTCGAAGACCGTCGCGAACCGGGTGACCTCGGTGCCCGGGCCGGCGGTCGTCGGCACGAGCACGAGCGGCGGACGCTGGTCGGGTGGCTCGAAGCGGTGCAGCGCCGCACGGGCCCGCTCGGGGTCGGCGGGCAGCAGGCGGACCATCTTCGCCACGTCGAGCGCGCTGCCACCGCCGAGACCGACGATCACCTCCGGCCGCCACCCGTCCCGCAACCGGCACCCGGCGAGCACGTCGGGCAGGCGCGGGTTCGGCGTGAAACCGGAGAACACCGCGACGTCGTTGTCCGCCAGCAGCTCCGCCACCCCGGCCGCCCGGAACGCGCGGGCGCTGGCCACCACCAGCACGCGCCGGCCCGTCCCCACCACCCGCGCCAGCCCCGACACGGAACCCGCCGCGTTGATCAGCTCGGGCGGGCACACGGTGTCTCCCCGTCGTCGGGCCCGTCGGTGGCCAGCCGGGCCCGCAGGCGCCGGTATATCCGCGGCGCGCTGACCGCGGACGTCGCCCGAGCCGGGGCGGTGGCGCCGGCCCCGGCCGGCGCCACCCGCACGACGAGCAGGTGCGGTCCGGGCGTCGAGAGCATCACGCGCAGCGCGGACCGGGCGTCCTCGGGCCGCGCGCAGGCGAGCGCGCTGCGGTAGCCGCAGGCCAGCCCGATCCCGACGAAGTCGGTCGCCGCCGAGGTGGTCGCCTGCGCGCCGGTGGACTCGTAGGCGCCGTTGTCGAACAGGACGTGCACCAGGTTGGCCGGGGCGCTGAAGCCGACGGTCGACATCGTGCCCAGGTGCATCAACGCGGCCCCGTCGCCGTCGAGGACGATCACCGGCCGGGTGGCGGGCCCCGTCCGCGCCAGCCCCAGACCGAGCGCCGTGGCGTGGCCCATGGAGCCCTGCATGTAGAAGTGGGTGTCAGCGTCCCCGAGCGCGAACAGCTCGCGCGAGGTGTAGCCGGTCGTGGAGATGATCGGCAGGTCGCGCAGCTCGGGCCGGATCGCTCGGAGGACCTCGGCGCGGGTGCAGGCCGCGCGGCCGTCGTCCACCTCGCCCGCGCCCGGCCCACCCGGGGCGGCCTCGCTGCCAGCGCCGCCCGTTCCGATCCCGGTGATGGCTCCCTTCTCGACCAGGACGAACGCGGGTCGGCCGCGGGCCAGTTCGCGCTCCGCCTCGTCAAGGACGCGGTCGAGGTCGGTCGTCGTGGCGGTCAACAACCACCAGGCCACGCCCAGCGCGTCGAGCATCCGTGAGGTGGCCCGCCCCATGACGGCGTGCTGCGGTTCGTCCTGGGACGGGTCGGGCCAGCCGCGCAGGCTCACGAACGCGAGCACGGGGATGTCGTAGGTCATCAGCAACGAGGTCAGCGGGTTGATCAGATTTCCCAGGCCGGAGTTCTGCGCGAACACGGCGACCCGCGAGCCGCCCAGGGCCGCGCCCGCGGCGATGGCCAGCGCGGCGCCCTCGTTCGCGGCCGGGACGTACCGGTTGTCCCGGGACAGCCGTTCGATCGGGCCGGTGAAGTACGAGCAGGGCACGCCGGTGGCGGAGGTGAAACCGCGCGCGATCAGACGCGCACAGAACCGGTCGGTGTCGATCACCCTTCCAGCTCCCGCCACTGCCGGAGCCGCTGCAGCTCGAACACCTCGGTCAACGACGCCAGGTCGGCCTCGAGGTGGGCCGACCCGCCGTGCGCGATGATCGAGCCGAAGGTCGTCCGTAACGCGTCGATCGTCGCCCGCAGCCCCTGGTTGGCGTAGATGACCATGGAGACCCCGGCCTTGACCGCGTCGTCGAAATGCCAGTCGGGATACGTCGTCGGCACCACCACGACCGGCGCGCGAGCGTCCCACCGGTCGAGGAAGGCCTCCACCTCGACGCTGGTCCGCTGCCGGGAGTGGACCAGCACGGCGTCCGCGCCGGCCTCGGCGTACGCGTGGCAGCGATGCAGCGCCTCGTCGACCCCGAGCCCGCTGATCAGGGCCTCCGTGCGGGCGATGACGAAGAAGTCGGCGCCGGTCTGGACCGCCTTCGCGATGGAGATCTTCCGGGCGAAGGCGGCGGTGTCGAGCAGGGCGTGCTGGCCCGGCACGAAGCTGTTCATCTTCGGGTACTGCTTGTCCTCGATGCAGACCGCGCTGATTCCCGCCGCCTCGTACTCGTGCACCAGATAGGCGATGTTGAGGGTGTCACCGAAACCCGTGTCGCAGTCGGCGACGACCGGGATGCCCACCCGGCGTTGCATGTGCACCGCGGCCTGGAGGTACTCGGTCATCGTGAGCAGGCTCGCGTCGGGCACGCACCGCGCCGCGGAGATCCCCAGGCTGGACGCCCAGACCGCGGCGAAGCCCGCCTGCTCGGCCAGCATTGCTCCCAACGCGTCGTGGACGCCCGCGGCCCGCACGGCCGGGCCCTCCACCAGCACGTCCCGGAAAGTCCTGTTCGTGATTCGCCGCATCTCATGTCCTCCAACAGGCCGGGTCTCGACAGGTGGGCTCACGCGACCCGGCCCGCGGGCGGAGGCTGGCCCTCCCGCAGCACGTGCCGCACTCCGGCGGCGACCCGCCGCCGCAGGCTGAGCTCCGACTCGGCGGACAGGAACGCCCGGTGGGCCGTGACGATGACGTCGGGACGGCGCAGCAGCTCCCGACCGACCTCGTCGTCGTTGGGGTCCTCCGGGGAGAAGACGTCGGAGGCGAATCCGCCGAGGCGTCCGTCGCGCAGGGCGGCCAGCACGGCGGGAAGATCGACGAGCCCGCCGCGGGCGGTGTTGACGAGCAGGGCCCCCGGCCGACACGACCGGAGCACGGCCTCGTCGACCAGCCGCTCGGTCTCGGCGGTCAGCTCCGTGTGCAGCACGACGACGTCCGACACGGCGAACAGCTCGGCCAGCGAGGCGGCGGGCACCACGCCGTGGCTGGCCATCAGGTCGGCCGGGATGTAGGGATCGTGGGCCACGGTCCGCCCGTAGAAGGCATGCAGCTTGCGGCTGGTGGCCCGGCCTATCCGGCCGAAACCCACGATGCCCGCGGTCAGCGCCGCGGTGCGCCGGGGAATCCGACCGGCGTGGATGTCCCACGCCCGGTCGCGCACCAGCTGGTCCTGGACGCAGACCCCGCGTTCGAGGGCGAGCGCCAGGGCCAGGGTGTGCGTGCTGACCTCGTCGCCGCAGTAGTCCGGGACATGAAAGCCCCACAGGCCCCGCGCGCGCAGGAGTTCGGCGTTGAGGTTGTCCAGCCCCACCCCCTGGCGGGCGACGAGCCGGCAGGACGGGCCCACCGCGTCCAGCAGCCGTGGGCTGACCCGGGCCCGGTAGACGACCAGCGCGTCCGCGCCGGCGACGTGCCGGTCGAACTCCGCGCCATCGAGGAGGAACCGGCCGTCGCGGCGCAGCCCGAGGGAGAACTCGACGTCCTCCCCGTACACCTCGCGTTCGATCGTCGCCAGCGACGGGTCTGTCTCACCGTGCCGGTCGAGTGCCCAGGCCGGGTCGGTGTACACCACGCGCCTGACTGCGCCCCGCCTCACTGCGCCCCACCCGACCGTGCCGTCCCGCCCGACTGTGCCGTCCCGCCCGACTGTGCCGTCCCGCCCGACTGTGCCGTCCCGCCCGACTGTGCCGTCCCACCCGACTGTGCCGTCCCGCCCGACTGTGCCGTCCCGGTCCGGGTGTCGTAACCCCAGCCGAGCCGGTCGCGGCGCGCGCGGCGCAGCAGCCACTGTGGCTGGAAGGTGCTCGACAGCTCGAGGTGGTCGGCGTGGGACAGATGCCGGCCGCTGCCCAGCTTCACCACCGATCCGGAACCGGACCAGCCGTGCGCGACGAACGGCGGCACCCAGGCACTGCCGTCCGCGGTCAGCCGCGCGGAGCCGATCCCGTCGCCGTCCCGGCGCCACCACAGGGTGATCTCGCCGGCCAGGACGAGGTAGTGGGTCTCGGCGAAGTCGCGGAGATCGAGCACCGGGTCGCCGGTGGCCCGCCGCACGTGCATGAACATCCCGGTCAGGTCGGGCAGGTGCGGCGCGGCGGCCAGCGAGGCGACCTCGTAGCCGCGGAACGGGCGGATGCTCGCCACGCTGCTGTCCACGGAACAGAACGTCTTGCCGACCTCGTCGTGGTCGCGCATCGCGGGGAGCAGGATCCGGTAGTCCGTCGCGAGCACCCGGGCCACCGCGCGCACCTCGTCGAGCGTCAGGTTCCCGGCCTCGGCGAGACGTCCGCGGGGGATGCCGGTCGCCCGCGCCAGGCTGGTCAGGTCGTGGCCGCGGCGGGCCAGCAGGCCGCGCAGGATCGCGCCTGGAGCGCCGTCGGACACCGACTCCACCATCGCCTCGAAGGCGTGGTCGGCCCAGGAGTTCGTCTCCCCGACCAGAGCCTGTAGGCCGGACGCCCCGGTGTAGGAGATGATCCTCGCAGGCAGCTCCGTCGCCAGACCGTACGTGTGCGGGCAGTAGGACGGCTCCACGTAGGAGTCGCCGGCCACCCAGGGCACGGCGTCGGTCCCCGCCCGCATCCGCCGCCAGGTCGCCTCGGTCAGGTCGGTGCCCCAGCGGCCATGGATGTCACCCGGGCCCAGGTTCACCGTGATCGCGGGCTCGAGGTGGCCGTTGTTCAGGGCGGGCAGTCGGCCGGCGGGACACAGGATGTCGAGGACGACCGGCGCCACCCGGCCGACCGGCGCCGCCATCGAGTAGTAGTTGTAGAAATGAATGCCGTCGCGTTGCACGGCCCGGCGGGTGGCCCGCAGTTCGTCCGCCGAGCGGATCACCACGTGGTTCGCGCCGCCGCTTTCGGACAGCTGCGGCAGATCGGTCTCGAGGTGCTTGGCGAGAAGGTCGGCGAAATCGTCCGCCGCGTCGAACGTGTCGGTGGCGAGTAGCCGACCGAGCTCCTCCTCGGTGATCGCCAGCCGCATCGCGAGTTCAGGACCGGTGAGCTTCTGGGCGTTCATCCGGTGAACGACCTTGAATGTGTCCAACAGCATGTGTGACGCTCCTCGGTCACGGACGTCCGATGGTGGGGCTGACTACCGCGGTGGAATATCGCCGCCGCGATTCGCCGGAATGGTGGGGATGCGCCCGGGGAATCAGGCGCGTGTTCCGGACGGCCGGAGCGAGCAGCCAGGCGCCACCGCTCGTCGCGAGCAGGCCACCCACGACGATCGTCAGGGCGAGCCCGGCCCGTTCACCGAACGCGCCGACGAGGACGAGGGAGAGCCCGCCGCCCAGCAGCGATCCCAGCGGCAGGGTTCCCCAGGCGATCGCCCGGATCGAGGAGAGCACCCGGCTCTGCAACCGGGCCGGTGCCAGCACCTGGCGCGCGACGGCCACCTGGGAGTTCCAGATCGCCAGCCAGGGCGAGGAGAACGCGACGATCGCCCCGAGGACCTGGGCCGGATGGCCCAGCAGGGCGAACGGCACGAGCGTCCACGTCGCCCCTTCCGCGACCGTGAACAGCAGCGTCCGGCCGTAGCCGAACCTGCGCACGACGCGTCCGGAGACCGCCGCGCCCAGCACCGCCGTCACCGCTCCACCGGCCAGGATCACCCCGGTGACGCCGGCGGAGAGGTGCAGCGCCCGGTAGGCGTAGAGGAAGATCGCCGTCTTGGTCACCGTGATGCCGAGGTTGCGCATCGCGGCGCAGAAGGTGAGCGGTCGCAGCAGCTCGTGGCCAAGGACGAACGCGAAGCCCTCCCGGAGCCGGCCCGCCACGCCCTGCGACGGCGAACGGGGCTCGGGCGGTGGTTCCGGCGTCCGCACGGACAGCACGCCGAGAACGGAGCCGAGGAAGGACATCGCGTTCAGGCCCACCGCGGTGCTCGCCCCGAACACACCCGACACCGCCCCGCCGAGCGCGGGTCCGACGACCTGCGACGTACTGCGCGAGACCTCCACCCGGGCGTTTCCCCGCGGCAGGTCACCACCGGTCAGCAGGAGGGGGAGATACCCCTGCAACGCCACGTCGTACAGCAGGGTGAAACAACCACTCGCCGCGACGACCAGCAGCAGCTGTCCGAGGGTGAGCCCGCCGGAGCGCGCCACCACCGGAATACTCATGAACAGGACGAGGCGCGCGACGCCGGCCAGCACCATCATTCGCCGGCGGCTGAACCGGTCCACGAGCAGACCCGCCCCGATACCGGCGACCGGGTACGCGATGTACGTGGCCATCGTCAGCAGCCCGACCTGGAACGCGGTCGCGTGCAGGGTGAGGATCGCGATGGTGGGCACGGCGAACGTGGCCACCCGGTCGCCGAGCAGGCTGATCGACTCGCCGCACCACAGGACGTGGAAGTCCCGTGTCCCCGTGTCGACGATCATGTCAGGCGGCGGAGTTCGAAAAGGAAGTCGTCGCCCTGACCGGGGACCGGTGGGTGCGCGGTCTCGTAGTGGACGCCCGGCGGCACGACCTGGGCGGCCAACTCGTCGAGCTCACCTGGTCTGATCCGGTGTTCCCGGCCCCTGGCCACGTAGAAGTCGATCAGCGCGGCCATCGGGATGTCCCCGTGCCGGGGCAGCACCGCGGCGAGCCACGGCGCCGCCGCGCTGTAGTCGACGTCGAACTCGGCCTCGTCGAAGACGGTGGTCAGCACGCCGCGCCGCGCGGCCTCGGCGAGCACCACCCGGTCCCGCTCGTACAGCCCCGAGCGGTAGCTCAGCCGCGTCAGCCCGCCGGGGCGCACCGCGGCGGTCAGGGTCCGCAGGGCCGCGCGCAGCTCGGCGAGGACGAACCGGTTGAGCAGCCGGTCGGCCACCACGAGATCGAACGTGGCGTCGAAGGGCGCGTCGGCGCGGGTGACGTCGACCAGGGCGAACTCGGCCCCGCCGGGGAGCACCACCGCCAGCTCGGCCAGCATCACCGCGGAGAAGTCGGCGACCACCAGCTCCGCGCCGACGTCGAGCGCCGCGCGGGCGAGGGAAACCGTGCTGGCGCCGACCAGGAGCACCCGCTGGCCACGGGCCGTGCCGTCGAGGTACTGGGCGCAGGCCGCGGGGCTCGGCCCACCGTCGTAGGCGCGGTTCCAGTACGCGCTGCCCAGGCCGTCCCAGGCGGCGGCCTTCGCATTGGTGATCTTGCGGTCACCGGTAGGGCCGGTCACCCAGCCTCCTTGGTTCGCAGTGCCCGGTCTCTCCGGCTCGCGATGCTGTCCGGACTGGTGGGAGGCGTCAGAGGACAAGGGTCTTCACCCTGGTCATCTCCTCGATCGCGTATCTCGCGCCCTCCCGGCCCAGGCCGCTGTCCTTCACCCCGCCGAACGGGATGTTGGGTGACTCGAACTGCGGTCCGCCGTTGAGCACGACCGCGCCCACGTCGAACAGCTCGGCCGCGCGGTGGGCGTGGTCCAGGTTGTTGGTGAAGATCCCCGCCTGCAGGCCGTACGGGGTGTCGTTGACGACCTCCACCGCCTCGGGGAAGCCCGTCACCCGGATCACCGGAGCGATCGGGCCGAAGGTCTCGAGGCGCACCAGATCCGCGTCCCGCGGCACGTCGTCGAGGACGGTGGGCCAGTACTGGGCGCCCACCCGGCGGGCCCCGGACAGCACCCGCGCGCCCGCCGCGACGGCCCGGGCCACCCGGTCGTCCACCTCGCGGGCGGCGTCGGTGTCGATCAGGGTGCCGATGTCGGTCGCCGGATCCGCCGGATCGCCGACCACCAGTTTCGCCGCGGCGGCGGTGAGCGCGGCGGCGAACTCGTCGGCGATGTCGGCGTGCGCGATGATGCGCTTGACCCCGCGGCACGACTGCCCGGAGGTGGCGAACGCGCCCGCGGTGGCCGCCGCGACGGCCGCGGGAAGGTCCGCATCCGCCAGGACGACGAGCGCCCCGCTGTCCCCGAGCTCGTAGGTCTGCCTGATCATCCCGGCCGACGCGGCGAGCAGCCGGCCCACCCTCGTGCTGCCGGTGAACGTCAACATGTCGACCTGGCCGGACCGCAGCAGCGCGTTCACGACCTCGCCGGGCTCGCCGCACACCAGCGCGATCAGGTCGGCGGGCAGGCCCGACCGCAGCAGCGCGTCCACGAAGCGGATCGCGCTCAGCGGCGTCTTCTCCGACGGCTTCACGACAACCCGGTTGCCGGCGGCGATCGCCGGGGCGACCTTGGTGACGACCTGGTTGAGCGGACGGTTGAACGGCGTGACGGCGCACACGACGCCGATCGGCTCGCGGGTGGTGATCGCGAGGCGGCGCTGCCGGGCACTGGTGACGTCGGTCCGGATGGTCTCGCCGGTGATGCGCTTGCTCTCCTCCGCGTAGTAGCGCAGTTGCGTGGTGGCCCGGTCCACCTCCCGCCGGGCGTCGGCGATGGCCAGGCCGGACTCCTGGCAGATCGTGGCCGAGACCTCGGCCCGTTCGCGGTGGAGGAGTTCCGCCGTCGCGGCGAGAATGTCGCCGCGGTCGTACGCGGTCAGCTCGGACCGAGCGGCACCGAGTCGGCGCACCGCCTCCAGCGCCTGCTCCGCGTTCGCGTGCGCCACCGTGCCCACCACGTCGTCGGTGTAGGGGTTGCGGACCTCGGCGACGCCGACGCCCGGCGACCACCGGCCACCGGAGAACAGACCCCTGATCTCGTTCACCGGCCAGCCTCGTTGGCGACGGCGACATCGTTGGCGACGGCGACCTCGTTGGCGACGGCGACCTCGTTGGCGACGGCGACGTTGTCCAGCAGGCGCGCGCCGCCGAGGCGCACCGCCGCGAAGACCCGCAGCGCCTCCACCGGTGTGCCCGCGACGGCCGGGCCGAGAGAGTCGGTGTGCACCTCGACGTACTCGACCAGGTCGAACCCGCGTGCCAGCAGGGCTCCCGCGAGCTGGGCCGTGACCTCGGGGACGACGTCGACGCCTTGCTCGGCGATCCGGCGCGCGCCTCGGCGCAGTTCCTCGTAAAGCCCCGGCGCGATCGCCCGCTGGGCGGCGTCCAGATAGGTGTTGCGGCTGCTCAGCGCCAGTCCGTCGACGTCGCGCGCCGTCGGGCAGGGCACCACCGCCACCGGCAGTCCCTGATCCTCGACCATCGCCCGGATCACGGCGTACTGCTGGTAGTCCTTCTCTCCCCAGTACGTGCGATCGCAGTCGACGATGTGCAGCATCTTGAGGACCTCGGTGGTGAGGCCGTCGAAGTGCCCCGGGCGGCGCGGGCCGCACAGCAGATCGGTCAGCCCGCGCACGACGATCTGGGTGCGGACCTGCTCCATGCTCCGTTCACCCGAGGGGAAGATGGTTTCCGTCGCCGGCGCGAAGACCGCGTCACACGCCCGGTCGCGCAGCGCCTGGAAATCTGCCTCCTCGGTCCTCGGGTAGCGGGCGAAGTCCTCCGTGGGGCCGAACTGGAGCGGATTGACGAACAGGGTGAGAATAGCTTTGTCGCATTCTCTACGGGCGGCGTCGACAAGGCTCAGGTGACCTTCGTGGAGAGCGCCCATCGTCATGACGCAGCCTATGGAGGAGCCCTCGGCGCGCCATTCACGCGTATGCTGCCGCACTTCCTCGATCGTGCGCAGTATTTTCAACAACGTGTTGCCTCCACAGTCGGTCCGGGCATGTCGACCGCACACCCCGCGACGTGACCAAGATCCGTACGACGACGATTCAACCGGATCGTGACGGCCTGTCAACAGCCAAGGTCGGTCGCCAATCGTCCCATTGCGATCTCCTCGGTCGGACGCCTTCGGGGACGCGCGTCGCCGCGGCGCCGTACGCTCCCGATGCGACGAATCGAGACTTCCAACCCGGCTCGGACGACTGAGCGACCTTTCTTCTCAACGAAAAGGGACGCGGTGGAACCAGAAACGGATCTCGGCGACCGTGCCGCCCCGGAAGAGGTCGGTCTGTCGTCCGACCGGCTCGCCCGGATCGAACGGATGATGCGGTCGCACGTGGACGACGGTCAGCTCCCCGGAGCGGTGGCCCTCGTGTATCGCCGGGGCCGGGTCGCGTATACCGCGCAGGCCGGCGTCGTGTCGTCGACGACCGGCACACCGATCCCCCTGGATGCCATCTTCCGCATCTACTCCATGACCAAGCCGGTCACGAGTGTGGCCGCCCTTTCTCTGCATGAGGACGGACTTTTCGATCTCAGCGATCCCGTCGGGCGGTTCCTGCCCGAACTCGCCGACCTCGCGGTGGGCGAGTCGACCCCGGGCGGCGAGCACCGCCTCGTGGCCGTGGACCGGGAGATCACCATCGCCGATCTGCTGCGGCACACGTCCGGCATCGTCGGCGGCTACTACGGCACGCCCTGGATCCTGCGGGAGTACGAGAAGGCGGGTATCCGGCCGTTCGACCACACCGACGTCGCCTACACCACGTCGGCGCGGGACCTCGTCGCCGCGTTCGGCAAACTGCCCCTGGCCATGCAACCCGGCTCGCACTGGGAGTACGGGCGCTCCGGCGATGTGCTGGGCTGCCTCCTGGAAGTGGTCGGCGGCAAGCCCCTGGACACGCTGCTGGCCGATCGGGTGTTCACCCCCCTCGGCATGACCGACACGGGATTCTTCGTCCCGCCGGAGCGTGCTCACCGGATCGTGCAGCCGACGGCGGCCTTCGCCGCTGACACCAGGCTGCGCGACCTCACCTCCCGGCCGACCTTCCTTTCCGGCGGCAGCGGTGCCTTCTCGAGTGCCCGGGACTATCTCCGGTTCACCAGGATGTTGCTGGGAATGGGCGAGCTGGACGGACACCGCGTGCTGAGCCGCAAGTCGGTCGAGCTGATGACCTCCGACCAGCTCGGCCCGCTGTACGGCACCGGCCCCGACTACATGCCGCGGGCCGGGTACACCTTCGGCCTGGGCGTGGCGGTGCGCAGACAGGCGGGACTGTCCGACGTCCTCGGCTCGGCGGGCGACTACTGGTGGCTCGGTCGCGGGTCGACCAGCTTCTTCGTCGACCCGGCCGAGGACATGATTGGCCTGTTCATGACCCAGAAATACTGGCGGGCCCGGGTCTACCAGCGGACTTTCAAGAACCTGGTGTATCAGGCGGTGATCGACTAGATCCGCGGCCGCCTTCCGGGTCGCGTGCTCCGAGCGTCACGATCCGAGGGGCCGTTCTGCCCGATGTCCGGATGGCGGACGCGGTCCCGGTTCCTTCTTCGACGGGGATACATCGGGCGCGGAGCCCGTTCAAGGCGACAGGAAGCCTCCTTCCCGCGCAACGAACGGATATCTTGGACATAGGGCGGTCACTCGCGGTGTCGTAGGCGGCCGGCGTCCACCAAGGGCCAGTCGCCCTCGCGGCTACCGGTGGTCACGTCGGTTACCTGGCGGCGGCGAAGCCGCTTTCCGTCGCGTCGCGTCGCGGTCGCGGCCGGGAGCGTCAGCGGGTGGATCTTCCTCTGACCAGCCGAAGGTCCACGGCCATCGGCCTGGGGCCGCCCCGGTCGAGCCGTCCGCGTGGTGCGCGGTTGCCCGTCTGCTCTGATAGCGGCATGGGGACTGTGATGAAGGGCGTGGCCACGCGGATGGTTGGTGCCGAGGCGGCCAGGGGTGCGTGGTGAGGACCAGTCGGCTGGAGGCGTTCAGCGACGGCGTGCTGGCCATCATCATTACGATCATGGTGCTGGAGCTGAAGGTGCCCGAGGGCCACACGTTCGCGGACCTGCGGCACTCCACGGGCAAGGGCCTGCTCAGCTACGTTCTCAGCTTCGTCTACGTGGGGATCTACTGGAACAACCACCATCACATGTTCCAGCTGGCGCGCCGGGTGACCGGCGGTGTGCTGTGGGCGAACCTCGGCCTGCTGTTCTGCCTGTCGCTGCTGCCGTTCACGACCGGGTGGATGGACGAGTCGGACTACGCGCGTTTCCCGGTCGTCCTGTTCGGGATCAACCTGCTGGTCGCGGCCGTCGCCTACTTCGTGTTGCAGTGGGAGGTCATCCGGGCGCACGGCCCTGACTCGCCGCTGCGGCGGGCCATCGGCGCGGACCTCAAGGGCAAGATCTCGCCGGTGTTCTACCTGGTCGGGATCCTGTCCGCGCAGTTCGTCGACCCTCATGGCAACCTCGGCGTCGTCATCGCGGCCGCCTGCTACATCCTCGTCGCGCTGATCTGGGTCGTCCCGGACCGCCGCATCGACCGCGCCGTGGTCGAGTTCGGCTCCCCGGACTGACCGGCGGCCCAGGTCCGCCCGGCGACCGTCCGCGGCCCTGACGACCGGCACGGTCCGCTCCGCCCGTTGAAGGTTGGTGAAACCGGCGTGTGGGGGCGGTGATACCGCCGCTGACTAGCGTTCCCCCCAACACCCCAACACGTTCGAAGCCGCCGCAAGCCGGTACGCCTCCGGCCGAACTCCGGCCGAACTCCGCATTCGTACTGCGTGCCCGGAGCGCGTGCCCCCCCGCATCCCCTGGAAGGAACTCGTATGACGTCTGTGCCCGCGGTCCAGGCCGACGGCCTGGTCAAGAGGTTCGGCGAGCTACGCGCCGTCGACCAGATCGATCTCGAGGTTCGCCACGGCGAGATCTTCGGGGTACTCGGCCCCAACGGCGCCGGGAAGACGACGATGCTCAAGATGCTGGCCACGCTGCTGCACATCGACGGCGGCCGGGCCGAGATCTTCGGCGTCGACGTCGCCGCCGAACCCCACCGCGTCCGCCAGCTCATCGGCGTGACCGGCCAGTACGCCTCCGTCGACGAGGACCTCACCGCCACCGAGAACCTGTGGCTGTTCGGCCGCCTACAGGGTCTGCGTTCGGCGGACGCGCGGTCCACCGCCCGGCGGCTGCTGGAACAGTTCGGCCTCCAGGAGGCCGCCGAACGGCGGATCTCGGAGTTCTCCGGGGGGATGCGCCGCCGCCTCGACCTCGCCGCCTCCCTCATCACCCGACCGCCGCTGATCTTCCTGGACGAGCCGACCACCGGCCTCGACCCGCGCACCCGCGGCCAGATGTGGGACACCATCCGGGAGCTCGTCAACGACGGCTGCACGTTGCTGCTCACCACGCAGTACCTGGACGAGGCCGACCAGCTCGCCGACCGGGTCTGCGTGATCGACCACGGCCGCAAGGTCGCCGAGGGCACCCCGGACCAGCTCAAGAGCCAGGTCGGCGACTCGACCCTGCAGCTTGAACTCGCCCCCGGTGCCGATCAGGCGCTCGCCCGCGCGGTGGTGCTGCGGGTGCTCGACGAGGAGCCGGTCGCCACGCCCGAGTCCGGCCGGCTCAACGTGCCCCTCGACGTCGCCGACCGGGCCGCCGACGTGCTGATCGCGCTGCGCGAGGCAGGCGTCGCGGTCGCCTCCGTCAACGTCGCCAAGCCGACCCTCGACGAGGTCTTCCTCTCCCTCACCGGCCACGACGCCGACGCCGACGCCGACTCGGCGGCGGACGGCCACGCCGGAACCGTCCCCGGGCAGGACCAGCCCAGCCTCGACGACACCACCCCGGAGATGTCCCGATGAGCACTGTTCTCACCGAGCCGACCGCCGTGCGGCCACGACCGGCACCGGTCACCGACCCCGCCGTCATCGTCGCCCGCACCCGGGCCCGCGTCGGCCTGGGGGACACGCTCTCCCAGACCTTCGCGATGGCCTGGCGGGCCCTGAAGAAGATGCGCCGCAACCCCGAGCAGTTCTTCGACGTCGCCCTGCAGCCGCTGCTGTTCACCGCGATGTTCGCCTACGTGTTCGGCGGCGCGATCTCCGGCGACGTGCACAGCTACCTGCCGCTGCTGATCCCCGGCATCGTCGCCCAGACGGTCCTCACCACCTGCATGGCCACCGGGACGCAGCTGCGGGAGGACCTGGACAAGGGGGTCTTCGACCGGTTCCGGTCACTGCCGATGTCCCGGATCGCCCCGCTGGCCGGCCCGATGATCGCCGACCTGGTGCGCTACCTGATCGCGGCGAGCCTGACCTACCTGATGGGCGTGGCCCTGGGCTACCGGCCCGGCGGGGGAGTGCTCGGGGTGCTCGGCGCGATCGTGCTGGCGGTCCTCACCGGCTGGGCGATCGCGTGGGCGTTCACCTGGATCGGCACGGTCGCCCGCAGCGCCCGCAGCGTGCAGGGGATCTCGATGATGATCCTCTTCCCGCTGACCTTCCTGTCCAACGCGTTCGTGCCGGCCAAGACGCTGCCCGGCTGGCTGGAGGCCTTCACCAAGGTCAACCCGGTGTCACACCTGGTGTCCGCCACGCGGGACCTGGCCAACAACGGCGTGCTCACCTGGCAGGTCGGCTGGACGCTGCTCATCGGACTCGTCATGGTCGTGATCTTCATGCCGCTGTCGGTCGTCAGCTACAAGCGTCACCTCTGACCCGTGGCCCGGCGACCCGTCGTCGAGCCGCCCGGCCAGCCGTTCGACCAGGACGCGTGCCTCGTCGACGAGCTGTGCCGGGCGTCGGCCGTCGGTGTCCACCCGGGCCGCCCGCAGCGCCCCGGGCGCGCGGCGTTCGGCGAGCGTCTCGGCCCGGTCCCAGCTCAGCGACGGGATCGTCGAGAGGTAGGAGAAGCGTCGCGCCAGCACGAGCAGCCGCACCGCCTCCGGCGCCGTCATCCGCGCCGGCCCGTCGTCGCGGAGGCCCCAGGCGCCCAGCGCGTACAGCAGCGTCCCGCACGCCGGAAAGTCGATCGTGGGCCCGCCGCGGCGCAGTGCCTCGACGCAGCGCAGCAGACCGGATCGGAACAGGTCCTCGCCAAGGGCGAGGTCCTCGGTGGCGCTCGCGTGCCAGGTGAGCGCGGCCAGCGCCACCGCGTCACCGACGAGCGCCCAGGGCTCGACGCCGGTCGGTTCGAGACCGGGCCACTGCATCAGCCGCAACTCCCGCGCCGCGTCCAGGTAGCGGTGCAGACCGCCGGCCACGTCGCCGCGGGCGAGGGCGAGTTCGCCCCGGCCGATCGCCGCCATCACCGCGCCGTTGTGCAGCGTGTGGCTGGGGGCGCCGATCCGGGCGAGGTACTGCTCGGCTGCCTCGAGCCGGCCGTCGTTGATGGCGTCGATCGCCAGCAGCACCCGAAGCTGCGCGGTGTCGTCGTCGGCACCGAGCCGCTCCAGCACCGGCATGGCCGCCCGGGCGTGAGAACGGGCCGCCGGCAGATCACCGAGCTGCATCTTCAGATCGGCGAGCCGGGTGTGCAGCATGGCTGTCAGCCACGGCCCGTCTGCCGCGGAGGCCAGGGCCAGTGCCCGGGCGGCGGCCGTGGCCGAAGCCTGCGTGTCGCCGCCGTTCTCCCGCTGATGGGCCAACCACACCAGGGCGTGCAGGCGGGTGTGCCGGTCGGGCGCGTCCGCCAGCCGCGCGAGCCGCACCTCGACATCGCCATCCGTCGCCGTCGCCTTGGCGAGGACGAGCAGCACCCGTGCCGCAGCGGCCAGCGCCGGATCGGCCGCCGCCTCGGGGGCCAGCCGTTCCAGCAGGTCGCGAATCGACGCGGGCAGCACCCCGTCGCCCAGGAAAAGCGCGGTTCTCGCGACGGTGGTCCCGGCGGCCGGCGCCGCGCGGGCCGTGGCAGGTGTTGGCGTCCAGCCGGCCAGGGTCGTGCTGACCGCGTCGATGAGGCCCATCATCCGGACGTGCTCGCCGCGGATCTCCCAGAACAGACCCAGCACCGCCACCAGCGACACGACCGTCTCCGCGTCGCTGGTGGCCAGCGCGGCCCGCAGCGCGTCGGCGAGGTTCGTCTCCTCGGCGGCGATCGCGTCGATCGCCGCGAACTGCCGCTCGGTGGACAGATCGTCACCGTGCCGGGCAGCGTAGCCGACCGCCCAGTCCCGCAGGGACCGCCGTGCCGACGCCAGGTCGCCGGCCTCCGCCAGCCGCAGCCGGCCGAACTCGCGGACGGTCTCCAACATCCGGTAGCGCACCCCGCCGGCCGACTCGCGCACGCTCAGCAACGACTGGTCGACGAGGTTCTGCACCGTGTCCACGGGGTCGCCCTCGCCCGCGGAGCCGGGCGACGATCCGGGCGCACCATGACCGGCGGCGCCGAGCACGATCTCCGCGGCTTCGAGGGTGAAACCGTCCGGGAACAGCGCCAGCCAGCGCAGCGATCGCCGCTCCGGCTCCGCCAGCAGCCGCCAGGACCAGTCGATCACCGCGAGCAGCGTGCGGTGGCGGTCCGGGGCGGAGCGGTCCCCGCCGCGCAGCAGCGTGAACCGGTCCGCGAGGCGTCGGTCGACGTCCTCGACCGACATCGCCCGGACCCGCGCCGCGGCCAGCTCGATCGCCAGCGGCAGCCCGTCGAGCCGGTCGACGATCCGGCCGATCACCTCGCGGTCGAGCCGGACGGTGGGACGGGCGGCGGCGGCGCGCTGGCAGAACAGCTCGATCGCGTCGGCGCGGGCCAGCTCGCCGAGCAGGTAGACCCGTTCGGCGCTGATCGCCAGTGGCGCCCGGCTCGTCGTGAGCACCCGCAGGTCCGCGGTGGCCGTGACGAGGAAGGCCACCAGGTCGGCGACCTCGGCGACCAGATGCTCGCAGTTGTCCAGCAGCAGCAGGCCCGGCCGCCGGTCGAGCTGCGCGGCGACGCGGGCGCGCAGGTCGGCGCGCTGCGCGGGGGTCAGCGTCCGGCGGTCGGTGATCGAGTCGCGGACACCGAGCGCGGCACCGATCTCACCGAGCAGGTCCTCGGGTGCCATCACCCCGACGAGCGGGACGACGTGCACCGTCGGCAGCGCGCTGTCGCGGGCGAGCAGGTTCGCCAGGCGGGTCTTGCCGAGACCACCCGGCCCGACGATCGACACCACCCGGGACCGGTCCAGCAACGCCCGCAGCCGGTCGACGTCGCGCTGGCGACCCAGCAGGGCGTTGGCGTCGTACTGGATCCCGTCGCGGACGGGCTGGTCCAGGGCGAGCAGCTCGCGCTGGACCCGGGCGAGGCCCTCGCCGGGGCTGGTGCCGAGCCGTTCCCGCAGGTCACGGCGGTAGCCCTCGAAACGGTGCAGGGCTGCCCCGGCTCCGCGCACCGCGGCCTCACTGCGCAGCAGGTCGGCCAGCAGATCCTCGTCGTCGGGCCGCTGCGCGCGGGCCTCCTCCAGCAGCGGGAGGGCCTCGGTGTGCCGGCCGGTCCGGCTCGCCGTCCGGGCCAGCACCAGCCGGGCCGCCGCCAGGTCGCGCCGGGCGGCGCGGCGGATGTCGGCGAGCGCCCCCTGCTCGTCCGCGGACGTCGACGGCAGCGCGGCGCCGAGCTCCAGTGCCTCGCGGGCCCGCGCGGTGGCGGCCGGCGGGTCCGTCGCGACGAGGCCGGCGGCCTCGGCCACCAGCTGGCCCAGCAGACAGCTGTCGACCTGCGCCGACGCGATGCCGAGCCGGTAGCCGTCACCGTCGCGCACCACCGCGTCGGCACCGCAGGCCGCCCTGGTTCGGGAGACGACCACCTGTAGACCCTTGGCGGGGTTGGCCATCGGCTCCCCGCTCCAGATCAGCTCGATCAGCCGCCGTGCCCGCACCGGCCGCCCGTGCTCCGCCGCCAGCGCCGCCAGCAGCGCCTGCGACCGGTCACCCACGACCGGGGCGCCCTCCCAGCGCACCCCATCCAGGAGGACAAGACTCACGACCACGCTGATCAGTCTAGGTGTGCCGACCGCCCACGGCGCGGCCCGCGGCCGAGCACCCACCGTCGGGTGCCTGGACGAAGCGGCCGACGTCTGTGGTCCCCGCTTCGCCGGCGAGCGCAGACGTCGTCCAGCGGGGCCGTCGTCCAGCGGGGACGTCGTCGTTCGTCAGCCGGGGGTTGTTGGCTTTGCCGGGACCGTGGTGCGCAGCGCCTCGGTCTGGCCGTCGAGGATCGTCGCCAGCCGGGTGAGGAAGCTGGTGATGGCTTCCAGCTGGTGGGTGTCGTAGCAGGCGGCGAGGTCGGCCATCGCGGCGCCGAGGGGGGCGAACAGGGCCGCGATGTCGCGCTGGCGGTCCGGAACCGGGCGGAGCTCCCAGCGGCGCCGGTCGTGGGGGTCGCGTACGCGCTCGACGAACCCCGCGGCCTCGAGCCGGTCGGCGACGCCGGTGACCGAGCCTGCGGTGAGGCCGATCCGGTCGGCGAGATTGCTGGCGGTGAGCGGCAGGTCCGCGGCGCGCAGCAGGTCGAGGCATTTGAGGTCGGTGACCGACAGACCGAGCCGCGCGGCGAGGTGGTGGTGGAACAGGACGGTCCTGGTGGCGAGGTCCCGTCCGAGTGTCTCGGCGAGGTGAGCGATGAGGGTGTCTCTGGCCGCGGCGGGCATCCCTGTTGACATGTCTTCCTAGATCTTTTAGCGTCTGAACCATTGTGCAGCTGGATGGTAAGGCTACCAAGATGACCATGGGCTCCCCGGTCACGGCGCGAAGGGGAACGGCATGTCACGACGAGGCCAGGCAGGGAAGGCCGGTTGGGTGGCCCGGGCGGCCACCTACCAAGCGGGATCTACGGATCATGCTGGAATACAAGGCCGGCTGGTATGGCCGCGAGGTGATCGTCGTCGACCGGTGGTATCCGAGTTCGAAGACCTGCTCGTCCTGCGGGACGCTCGTCGAATCCCTGCCGCTGGACATCCGGGAGTGGACCTGCCGCGATTGTGGCGTGGTCCATGACCGGGATGTGAGCGCGGCGCGCAACAGCCTGGCCGCGGGGCTCGCGGTGTCAGCCTGTGGAGACGGAGTGGGACCACCCCGCTCCTAGAGCGGGGAGGCATCTGTTGGTGAAGCAGGAACCCGTATCGCGAGGTACGGGAATCTCCAGCCTTCAGACCGGAGAGGATGCCAAATGAGGGCTCCACTGTTCCTGGAGAAGACGTCATGGCGACGACCGATGCCCGCCGGCCACGGCCGCTGACGGCGCGGCGCGGCGGATGACCACGGCGGAGTACCTCTGGTACATCCCGAACGAAGCCCGGCCCGGTCACCGCGGCGATGACACTGTGGCGGATCACAACAGTCTCGACACGCTGACCTGCCACGCCGTCGCCGTCGAGCGGCACGGCTGGCGGGGCGCGCTGCTCGGCGCCGGCTGGAACCGGCCGGACACCTTCACCGTCGCGACGGCCCTGATGGCGCGCACGACCAGCTTCGAGCCGCTCATCGCCGTGCGCCCCGGCTACTGGCGCCCGGCACACTTCTCCGCCGCCGCGGCCACCCTCGACCAGCTCTCGGGCGGGCGGGTACGGGTCAACATCGTCTCGGGTCAGGACGGGCTCGCGGCATACGGCGACAGCGAGGCGGGCCAGGCGCAGCGCTACGCCCGCACCGCGGAGTTCATGCGACTGACCCGCCGGCTGTGGACCGAACGGGACGTCACCCACCGCGGCGAGTACTTCCAGGTGACCGGCTCGACCCTCGCGCCCCGGGTCCAGGCCCGCCCGGGCCGGCCCCACCCGACGCTCTACTTCGGCGGTGCCTCCGTCGCGGCGCAGCGGGTCGCGGCCCTGGAGGCGGACGTCCAGCTGTTCTGGGGTGAGCCGCGCGACGACATCGCCGAACGCATCGCCCGCCTGCGGGAGCTCAGCGGGAAGCTCGGCCGCGAACACCCGCCGCTGGAGTTCGGGCTGCGCGTCACCACCGTCGTCCGGGACACCGCCGCACAGGCCTGGGCCGACGCCGAGGCCAAGGTCGCCGACCTGGCCGCCCGCCAGGGTGAGCTCCCCGAAGACCCCGGCCGGTTCCAGGCCATCGGCCAGCAGCGCCTGCTCGACCTACAGGCGCGCGGTGACGTCCTGGACGACAACCTCTACACCGCCCCGGGCCGGATCGGCGGCGAGGGCGCCGGCACGACCTGGCTGGTCGGCTCGGCCGCGGAGGTCGCGTACTCCCTGCGCCGGTACGCCGACCTGGGGATCACCCACTTCGTCCTGTCGGACACGCCCTACCTGCGGGAGGTCGAGCGGCAGGGCAACGAGCTGCTGCCCCTGCTCAGGACGCCCGGGTAGGCGGAGCGCCCGCGAAACGTCCGGCGACCCGTGCCGGCGGGGTCCTCATCGGGTGAACCGGAACAGCACCGTCCCCGGCTGTGGCCTGCGTGGCGTGCCGCGGAAGCGATGAGCCCCGACGCGGAAGGGGGCGTCGCCCGGGCGGATGAAGGCGTCCTCGACGAACCCGTGCCGCGCGAACACCTCGCGCACCAGGTCGGCGGCGTCGCCGGCATACCGCGTCGGGTCGTGCTCGCCCGCGCGGGAGCCGCGGGTCCACAGCACGGTCGCCTCCGCCGCGAGCAGCTGGGGGAGCGCGGCGACCGTCGCGTCCAGGTCCTCGTCGGTGATGTTGCCGAACACGCCGCACGCGAGGAACACGTCCGCTGGCGGCACGCCGGCGTAGCTGTCGAGTCTGCCTGCGTCGGCCGTGCGGACCTCCACGTCCGGCAGGCCGAGTCGAACAACCTCGGACCGCGCCGCGTCGGACAGCCCCTGGTGAAGCTCGATCAGGACCGCGCCGACATCGGTGTACCCGTCAGCGAGGACCGGCAGCGTGTCCCGGCCGTCTCCCGCGCAGATGCTCACCATCCGGGTCGGGCGCCCACGCCGTGCGGCCAGCACCCGCGTGAGCTCGCCGCGCACCGCAGCCAGCCGCCGCGACAGCGACGACCCCGGGTCGGCGTATCCCCGGTGCCAGGCACGCCAGTCGGTTGCGGAGGTCACAACCTCAGTCGACCACACGCCGTTGGTCGCCGCAGTCGATGCAACGAGCTGAGCTACCACTCGGCTGCTTGGCGACCCCGACAACATCGCGTGATCCTCGGTGTGCCTCGCCGCGCCCGGTCCGGGCGCAGGGCACGAGTGATACACCGCGCGGCCATCCCGTCTGCGAAGATCGGGGTGTGGACGAGTCCCGCGAACGCGTGGTGACGCCAGAGGTTGTCACCGCGCTGCGTCAGGCCGGCTTCCTGTTCGCCTACCTGCACGGCAGCCGAGCGGTCGGGCGCCAGCGGGCGAACTCGGACGTCGACGTCGCCGCCTACTTCGGCGGGCCGCTGCCGCCGAACTCCTTCGACGTACTCCTGCCGACCGGAGTCGACCTCCTCGTCCTGGACAACGCTCCGCTCGAGCTCGCCGGCAGGGTCGCCCTCGGTGGAAAGCTGCTCTTCGACGACGACCCGGCGGCGCGAGTGCACTGGGAAGCGATGACCAGAAAAATCTACTCTGACGAACTCCCACGGATCACCCGCTCCCACCGGGAGTTCGTCGCCGCCCTGCTGGACCGGACCCCGTAGCCGTGGTCGATCAGGTCCGGGTGCTGCGCCTGCTCCGCGCCATCACCGATGACCGGACTTTGTCCGGCAGATAGCGGTCCACGTGTCCGAGGAACACGCCTGACCCGTCTCGCTCCAGCCTGTCCCGGGTGACGTGACGGCGGGTGCCGGGCGCGCGGGACCGGAGCTCTCGGACCACTGGGTTCCGAGGACTTTCAGGAGTCCGAGCGCGTGGTGGGCGGGGGTTCCGGGCGCGGCCGTGCAGTCGAGGTCGAGCCAGTCGACCTGCGGGTGGCGGATTCGTTTGCGGGTCGAGCGTCCGACCTGGACCTCGCGCTCGGCCCAGAGCCGCCGGAACTCCGCGCTGGCGTCGAGCAGCCGGGCCACGAGATCGCGGATGCCGGCGTCGCGGGGATGGCGCGCGGCCGCGGCGCGCAGGTCCGCGACCGACTCGCGGGCGAACCGTTCGCCGGTCACCGGGTCGTGCCGTTCCCGGGCGCCGGGGCGGGTGAAGAACCTGGACGTGACCTTCGTCCACCTCGACGTCACCGACGAGGCCACGATCGCGAGCGCGGCGGGGATCATCGACTCCCGGCACGGCCGACTGGACGTTCTCGTCAACAACGCCGGTATCACCCGCGACCAGGGCCGGCCGCCCCCGGAACTGCCGGTCGCGGCGCTGCGTGAGATCTACGAGACCAACGTCTTCGGGGCGGTCGCCGTGACGAACGCGATGGTCGGCCTGCTTCGCCAGGCGGGGGACGCGGTCGTCGGGAACGTTCCAGCGGGCTCGGCACCTTCGCCTTTTGACCGATCCCGCCCCGCAGACGCGGAGATACGCGCGGCTTCTCGGCTACAACTCGGCCAGGGCGGCGCTGAACGCGATCACGCTGATCCACGCGCACGAGCTGCGCCCGCCGGGGTATCACCGTCAACGCGCTCTCGCCCGGCCACTGCGCCACCGACCTCAACGGCCACACCGGACGCGACACCGCGGAGGAGGGCGGTGCGCGTGTCGCCAGCCAGGTACTCGCCCGCCGCGATGAGGGTCCGGGTGTCTTCCTGAACGAGAACGGCGGCGTCTATCCCTGGTGACGACGGGTGCTGTCGGCGGGCTTGCGGGTGATGCGGTAGTCGAGGACGAGGAACGGGATGCCGAACAGGGAGAAGGCGTGCTCGGCGCGCAGCTCGCCGTCCTGGACGTAGACGTCGAGGTCCTCGGCGAAGCCGTGGATCGCCGCGGCGGTGAGGCTGCCGTCGGTCTCGTCGCGGTAGGCGAGGTAGTGGCCGGGGTGCTCCAGATCGCTGCTGCTGGTCAGGGTCAGGCCGCCGCCGGGGCGGGCGCGGGGCAGCAGGGTCGCGGTGAAGCTGGCCTGGGGGAGGGGGAAGCCGACGCTGACGTAGCCACGGTCGCCGTGCCGGTAGGTGGTGTAGATCCCGACGTAGATCGGCTCGTCGGTGTCGGCGAACGAGCGGATCCAGCCGCGGACCGCCACGGTGTCGGCGTCGGGCAGGGTGATGGTGTCGATGCGGCTGCGGATGCCGCGCTGGGTCTCCCGCTGGTTCATCGGGACGTTGGCCTGGCCCAGCGGGCGGGCCAGGGCGGTGCGGTAGAGCAGGTAGCCGGGGCGCACCCACAGCCGCCAGCGCGGGGTGATGTCGAGGGCGAACCGGGTGGTGTGCTCGTAGAACTCGCGGACCAGCGGGTCGACGCCGGCGGGATCGAAATTCGGCCCGGCCAGCCCGTCCAGGGACGCGACGATCCCGATGTCGGCGACGTCGGTGGCGTAGCGCCCGCCGAGTTCGTCGGCCAGCTCCTCGACGTAGCCGGTGCCGACCCGACGGGAGCGGGCCTGGCGCGGCACGACGAAGGGCAGGCGTTCCGCCGGAACCCGTTCGGCGAGCAGGCTCACCTGCGCGTCCCGGAACAGCACCGGGGACGCCGTCCGGTAGGCGGCCATGGTGAGAGCGGCGACGGCGGCGGGCGGCACCGGGCGGGCGCGGGCCGCGAGCAGGGTGCCCACCGCCGCGCCGAACGCCGGTCCGAGCAGGACCTTCTGCGGGCGCAGACCGAGGAGCCCGGCGAGGCTTCCGATCGTCGTGCCGACCGCCCGGGGGCCGGCGCCGGTCAGCTTCCCGGCGGCCCAGCCGAGCGGGGCGACGAGCGCCGCGCTGGTCGCGATCCGCTGCCACAGCGCGGGGATCTCGCCGGGACGCTGCCGGGCCCGCGCGACGGTCTCCGAGCTCGCCAGCGCCGCGGCGCCCGCGAGCGCGCCGACGGCGGCGGCCCGCCGGCCGCGGTGCGCGGCGAGCGCCGAGCCCGCCGCACCGCCGATGGCGGCCGCGGACAACACGGCCACGCCGAGGTTCGCCGACCCCGACTCCCCGTCCGCCCGCACCCGCCCAATCTACCCAGCGGCCGGCGGCCGGCAGCCCGGTTCTCGCCAGCTCGGTGTCTGCGCGGGGCTCGGCCGCGGGTCAGGCAGGCGTCGCGGTCCGCGGGTCGGGAACGCCGGTGGGGCTGGGCCAGATCAGTGTTCCGGCGGCGGCACGCGCGAGCGGGTCCAGCAGCGCGGCGACGCGTTCCGTGGCCGCCGGGCCGAGCTCGTCCCAGGCCGAGCGGGCCGCCCGGTCCGTCACCGCCTCCAGCTCCTCGGCGGCGGTGAGCGCCGCCGAGGTCGGCGCGCCGGTGGCATCGAGCCAGCCGCGGGAACGCAGGCGCTCGGCCGCCGCGTCCCACTCGTCGTCGGTCCAGCCCCGGATCTGCTGGTAGAACGCCCGGTCGGTGCCGCCCCGGCCGACCCGCCAGACGAGGCTCTCCGGGCCGTCGAGACCGGCGGTGACCAGCGCGGCGATGTGGCCGTCGCCGCGGTGCTCCCGCAGCGCGGTGGTGGCCTGCCACACGATCCCGAGCGGGTCGTCCGGCCAGGGCAGCGCGACGTTCGCGGCGCCGAGCACCCGGCCGGCGACGGGCAGGCGTTCCACCACCGATCGCAGCAGCGCGGCCAGTTCGGTCAGCTCGTCGGCGCCGAGGGCGCCGACCACCGGGCCGAGCGCTGCGCGGGCGGCCGCCAGGCGCACCACGAGGGCCTTCTCCGGGGAGAGGTGGGTCCAGACCGCCGGCACCACCCTGGCCACCATCGCGGGGGAGAAGCTGAAGAACGCGCCGACGACGGGGGCGGCCTCGACCAGCCCCAGCGGCGCGGCCCGGGCGGCGAAGTAGCCCCGCCAGTAGCCCTTCAGCCCCGCGTCCTCCCAGGTGGCCGCGCTGGCCGGCGAGAGGTAGGGGACGCCGTGCACTGGTTCGAACAATCGCCACATGCGCTGGGCCACATCCACTCCCGTCACGATTCCACTCGGCTCCGCGAGGTTCAACCCGCGCCCGCCGCCCTGGCGGGTGACGGAGGTGGCCGGGTCGGTCTCCGCGGTCGCGCGGGACGGCCGATCTCGGCGGGTGACGCTTCCGCCTCGTCGGTAGATCACCGGACCTGTGAACTCTCTGTGGATGTGCGCCTGGCGGTGATCCGAGGGTTCGCGGCATCCTGCCGGCGGCGGTGCGACCTGGCCTCGAACGCCCGAGACCCCGACTGTCAACATCGGCTCGCGGCGTGGCGGACGTGGCGTCCATGCTGGCCCGGTGGACGGAGCGCGACTCCAGGGATGCCCGCCGGCGCCCGATGGTCGGCCCGGCCGCGGCGCACCGCACGGGACGCCGCTGGCCTGGCGGCGCTGCTGCTGGCGGCCTCGCGGGTGGGTGCCGGGCCGCGCCCGGCGCAGGGGCTTACCGACCGGGGCACGCAGTGACCGGGTGACCGGGTGACCGGCTGATCCCGTCAGTGGGCAGGCCAGCCGGCCCGCCCGCGGCCGATCGGGCCGGGTGACCGCCGGCCACAAGCAGCACATGCGCGGATTCGCATGGACGGAACGGCCCGATCCGCGGCACCCGCGTTCACCCGGACGGGCACCGAGAGTGATATTTCGGATACCCATGGTCGATCTTGCGGGTGAAGGTCGGCTCCATCTGACAGGTAGCACCAAGGTTAGGGAGCTAGAAGTAGTGCAAAACGGACAGAGGACGGGTGGCTCGACGGATTGATGGGAGTGGTGGATGGCAGAGCATCGACACGACCGGGATCGCGGCCAGGGTCGCGTGGACGTGGTGGCCCCGGGCCGTCCGCCCATCCGCCGTCGCCCGCCGGTGAAAGGACGCCTACCGGCCCAGTCCCATCCGCCGGTGCCGCGCGGGTCGTCGCCGCCGGGCCGTCCCCCGTCGCTGAGCCATCCGTCCGCGGAGGATCATCCGTCGGCGCCGAGTCGTCCGTCCCCTGACCGTCGTCTGTCGTCTCGTGGCAGTTCGTCCACGGACGGGTTGCTGGCGGACGACTGCCATCCGGTACCGGCGAGCCGGGCTGCCACCGCGCCCACCGAGACACTCCCGTCGGTGGAAGCCGCCCCGAGGCGGCGCGGACTCAGGCCGGCCGGGTACAACCCGGCGCTGGACGGGGTCCGGGCCCTCGCGGTGCTCTGTGTGCTCGTGTTCCACATGGACTCGCTGGGCGGCGGCTATCTCGGCGTCGACGTGTTCTTCGTGCTCAGCGGTTTCCTCATCACCGGCCAGTTGCTGGCGGAACTGGACCGTACCGGCGGGGTGTCCCTCACCCGGTTCTACCTGCGGCGCGCCTATCGGCTGCTGCCCGCGTTCTGGCTGCTGGTACTCGTCGCCACCGTGTGGGTCGTGCTGCTCGGCATCGGCCCGGCCGGTGATCGCGACGAGTTCCTCGACAGCCTCGCCTCCTCGACGATCTATCTGAACAACTACTTCCAGGTGGTGAAGCAGAGCACGGGCGCCGGCTGGCTCGGGCACACCTGGTCGCTGTCGTTGGAGGAGCAGTTCTACCTGCTCTGGCCGCTGGCGCTGATCGTGCTGTGCCGCCGGCCGCGGATCGCCGACCGACTGCCCGCGGTGCTGCTCGGCGGCGCGGTCGCCGTCATGCTGTGGCGCAACGTGCTGGTCGCGTTCGGGGCCCCGGGGACGCGAACGTACTTCGCGTTGGACACCCGGGCGGACGCGCTGCTGGTCGGCTGCGCGCTGGCCGCCTGGCTGCGCGCCGCGCGCCGCGACAGCGACACCGACAGCGACACCGACGCCGCGATCAGCGCGGCCGCGGCGGGCGGCATGGTCGAGGCATCGCGGCGGCGCGGTGGCCTGGAAGGCATGGTCGCGGCACTACCGGTCATCGGCACCATCGCGCTCGCCCTGCTGGCGGTGGAGGTGGTGAAGGCACCCAGCGGCTGGGGTCCGCCGACGATGCTGACCCGCGGTGGCTACACGGTCATCGCGCTGCTCGCCGCCACCCTCATCCTCGCCCTGGAGCAGGGAGCGACGACGAGCTGGCTGTTCCGCGCGCTGGCCGCGTCGCCGCTCGTCTGGCTCGGCCGGATCTCCTACGGCTTCTACCTGTGGCACTTCCCGGTGGTGGCGCACTGGGGCCCCGACCTGACCGACGCCTTCGGCCGCTGGCCGGCCGTCCTCGCCGTCGCCGTCATCTCGGTGGCCCTGGCTGCCGCGTCGTACTACCTGCTGGAACGGCCGATCCAACGCGGCCGTGCGGCCCGGGCCCGGGCCAGGGCCCGCTCGCGGCAGCCGGAGCCGGCCGACCGCGACGTCCTGGTACCCGCGGGCCGTGCCGCGCGACAGCTCCCGCGTTCCGACGACGTCGAGTCGGTGCCGAGCGCGATGGCCGGCCGCTGACGGCCCGGGCCGCCCGCGCGCCGATGGGTCACCGGCGCGCGGGCGGCGCGGCGAACACCCCACCGCGCAGCGGTCAGGTGACGGCGCGCAGGACGGTGCCGTGCTGCCCGTGCTGCCCGTGCAGCCTGCGCAGCGCGTCGGCAGTCGCGTCGTCTCCCGGCAGGAGCGCCACGAACTGCTGCGCGTCGCTCGGCGGCAGTTCGAGGATCTCGCGGTCGAGGCGCAGCTCACCGACCGCGGGATGGACCCAGCGCAGGCGGCCGCGCGCCGGCAGCGCATGCTGGTCGCGTCGGCGGGTGAACTCCTCACCGGCCGCCGCGGCGAGCTCGGCGTTGAACCGGGTCGAGCGCTCGGCCGACGGGCCGAGCCACAGGTCGAAGGCACGCTCGTCGGCAAGCGTCCCCCAGTCGGGGAAGACCGCGCGGGCCCGCGCGTCGGTGAACACGTAGCGGGTGAGATTGGGCCGGGGCCCGTCGAGCAGTCCCGACGGCCGGGCGAGCAGGTCGAAGCCCGCGGTGAACGCGAGGAGATCGCCGAGCCGATTGGTGACCAGCGCGATCCCCGGCTCGAACTGGTCGAGCAGGGCCAGCACGGTCGGGCGGACGTCCGGGCGGGGCTGGGCGAGCGGGCCGACGCACACGCCGCTGCCGATCTTCGACAGGTGCCGCAGGTGCTCCCGCTCGGTGACGTCGAGGCGCAGCGCGTCCGCCAGCGCGTTCACGACGGCGGGAGACGGGTTGCGATCACTGCCCTGCTCGATCCGGATCAGGTACTCGACGCTGATGCCGGCCAGCGACGCCAGCTCCGACCGGCGCAGCCCCGGGACGCGCCGACGCGCGCCCACCGCGAGCCCGAGCGCCTCGGGCCGGGTCGCGTCGCGCCTGGCACGGAGGAAGTCACCCAGCGGCGTGCTCACCTGATCCACTGTATGACCGCGACGGCCGCCGGCCCACCGGCGCCGACCCCGAGATCGTGACCCTGCGGGGGCCACCCTGGACCCGGTCTGGCCGCGGCCGGGCGGCGCGCGTGACCGTGGGGGACATGACCGACACCAGCAGACTCGCGATCATCATCGGCAGCGTCCGGGAGGGCAGGTTCGGCCCGGTCGTCGCCTCCTGGGTCGCCGAGCAGGCCGCGGCGCACGGGGGCTTCGACGTCGACGTGGTCGACCTCGCGGACGTCGAGCTCCCGCTGAGCCTGCCCGCGGCGTCGCCGAAGTACGCCGGCGACGCCTACCCACGCCCGGAGGGCATGCGCCCCCTGACCGAGCGGCTCGACGCGGCGGACGCCTTCATCCTCGTGACCCCCGAGTACAACCACAGCTATCCGGCGTCGCTGAAGGCCGCCATCGACTGGCACTTCACGCAGTGGACCGCGAAGCCGGTCGCGTTCGTCAGCTACGGCGGCGCGGCCGGCGGGCGGCACGCGGTGCTGCACCTGGAGAACGTCCTCACCGAACTGCACGCGGTGACCATCCGCGACGGACTGGCGTTCCCCGCCTACTTCACGACCTGGGACGGTGGCCGCCCGCTCGACCCCGCCGCCGCCGGCTACGCCACCACCCTGCTCACCCAGCTCGCCTGGTGGGCGACCGCACTGCGCCGGGCCCGCGCCGAAACGCCGTACCCCGCCTGAGGCGACCTGCCCGCGACCGACGCGAGCGCTGGTCGCGGGCAGTCGGTGGGGGTGCCTTGACCGGACCCGGGCGGCGCGGCCTGGGTCAGATCATGCCCGACGACACCCTGCCCGCCGAGTCCACGGCCCGCCGCATGTGGCGGCTGTTCGAGCCGGTGCACGCCGTCACCTACTTCGCCCCGGCCTGCGCCGCGGCGTTCGAGCGCACCGGCCTGCGCGGATTCTGGCGGGGCTACTTCGCCGGTCGCGCCGCGCCGCTCGGCCCGGTCGGTGCCGCCCCGGTCGCCGGCTCGTTCTTCGGCTTCGCGCCGCCCATGGTGCGCCGCGCCCTGCCAGACGTCTGGACGAAGATCACCCCGGCGATGGCGCTGGCCGCCCGGCTCGACGGCGCCCGCGAGGCCCTGGCCCCCGCCGAGGCCGAACTCGGGCCGAACCAGCTGGCCGAACTCGCCGACCTGCTGCGAACCGCCGCCGGCGCGGCCCCGCTGGCCGGCCGCGTGCTCGCCGCCGCCAACGCGGCGCTGCCCTGGCCGGGCGACCCCCTCGGCATCATCTGGCAGGCCACGACCATCCTGCGGGAACACCGCGGCGACGGCCATGCCGCGGCCCTGGTGACCGCCGGCCTGGACGGCGCCGAATCCTGCGTCTGGCGCAGCGGCCTGGACGGCGTCGGCCGGGAGGAGTTCCAACGCGTCCGAGGCTGGTCCGACGACGAGTGGACCTCCGCCGCCGGCCGGCTGCGCACCCGCGGCTGGCTCGACGCCACCGGCGCCCCGACGCCGACGGCGGAGCGGGCCCTGCGCGACATCGAAGCGACGACCGACCGCCTCGCCGCCGCCCCCTGGGACTCCCTCAACCCGGCGGCACTCGACCGCTGCGCCACCCTGCTGACCCCCCTCGCCCAGCACGCTGCCACCTGCCTGCGCTGGCCGAACCCGATCGGCGTCCCCGACCCCCGCCAGCCCCCTGGCTGAGCCCACCATCAAGATCATCACGCTCCGCCGTCGCTGCGTTCGAGTCAACGGGCTGGGGTGAATGCAGACCTCGAGTCACAGGGTTTGGTGGCTGGTGCCGTTCCACATCGCCCGGGCCGGCCGGAACAGCCGGTTGGGCAGGAGCCGGGCGGTGGTGTCGGCGAGGGTGTCCGCCCGTGTCCTGCGGCGAGGGCCTCGATCCACCCCGGGTGGGGTGTCCCGTGACGAAGACGCCACCGACATGGAGCGATACAAGAATAATGTCGTAGTACCGGTTGCCGGCGAGGCCTGGCCTGTTTTGTCGCCGGAGCCTCCATCGACGAGTCTCGGGTGCACCAGGAATTTTCGCCGGGGAAGGAGATGTTAGGCAGTCGGAGCGGCGGGAATGTCCTAGGTGCCGCCGCGGAGGTCGCGACGATGGTGCACCCGCCTAGCCCTGTTCCCGCTCGTCCACCGCGACTGGCGCTGAAGTCGCGGTCGCGTGACTGCGTCCAGTGTGCGCCGAGTGTGGCGTCTGTGATCGACTCGCCGGACACCGCCGGAACGAACGGACATCATGGAGAAGGCCGGCATCGCCCGAAGGTCACCATCGGAAAGCGTCTCTCCGAGGACGATGCCGCCGCGTACAACCGCTTGGCCTGATCGGCTGGTCGAGGCCATTACCCGGTGTCGGTGACGACGGCAGCGATGCCATTTCCTCAGTTGTGTGCACCTCCGGGTGTGCGCAGCGACAGCGCATTGTTGTCGCGGCCCGACGAGTTCACAGACGCGGTCCGAGCTGCAACGATGACGCGGATTGTCGGTGGACGCCCCCAGGCTCGCGGATCGTTCGCAGTCGGCCGACTATCCGGAGCGGACTTGGCTGCCCGCTCGGGGGAGGATCAGAAATGGTGCTGCTGGGAACATGGAATCTGGAGAACCTCTTCCGCCCCGGTGGGAACTTTGGTGCCGCCGACAAGGCCGTTTATGACGGAAAACTGGCCGCGTTCGCGGCGACCATCAAAAGCTGCGGTGTTGATGTGCTCGGCGTCCAGGAGGTCGGCGACCCCGACGCGCTCACCGACCTGACCGACAGACTGGACGGCACCTGGCACACCAGGCTGTCCACCCATTTCGACGCGCATCATCCGATTCGCGTCGGGGTCCTCTCCCGTCTCCCCCTGGAGGATGTTGTCGAGGCCGTGGACTTTCCCGCCGGCCTGCTCCCGGTCCAGATCGGCGACGACATCGGCGACGACATCGGCGACGACATCCGCGACGACGCCAAGACCACCCAGAGGATGGGCCGCGGCGCACTCGCGGTCACTGTCACCCCGAATTCCGGACAGCCGCTCACCATCCTGGTCTGCCATCTGAAGTCCAAGCTGTTGTCCTTCCCCGCCAGCGGTGGCGGCAGCCGCTTCACCACGAACGACGAAGGGGAACGTGCTCGTTACGCCTCCTACGCCCTGCACCGCCGCGCGGCCGAAGCCGTCACCGTCCGCGCGTTCGCCACCCGGCTCCTCGCCGGCGACGGCCACACCCACCGTCTCGCTGTGCTCGGAGACTTCAACGACGAACCTCATGCCGCAAGCTCCCAGATTCTCACCGGGCCACCCGGCTCCGAAATCGGCACCGGCGGTTTCACCCACCACGACCAGGGCGACGCCCAGCGGTTGTGGAACCTCGCCGCGGCCATCCCGGCGGAGACGCGCTTCTCCCGGATCTACGAGGGACGCAGGGAGCTCATCGATCACATCCTGATCAGCCACGCCCTCCTGGCCGGCCTCGGGAAGGTCAATGCCCTCGTCCACCGGCCCCTGCCATCCGTCACCGGCGACCCGGCCGCTCGCCGGACGGCCCGCGACTCCGATCACGCACCCGTCCTCGCCGACCTCACCGTCTGAACAGCGCGCACCCGGCCCTCCGGGTGAGACGCGCGTCCCGACACTCCCGCATCCGGGAACCCGCACCTGTCCAGGTGGCATGAAAGGAGACGAACAATGGCTCTGCAACGATATGGGGTCCTGAAGGGCCGCGTACTCGGTCACCGCCGTGAAGGCGGGAACAACACCCCGCACTATCAGCTCCACATCGATGGCGAGCGGCATTTTCGCGCTGCCGTCAACGTGCTGTCCGATCTACCGCCGTCGGAACTTCTGTATGTTGCCGTCGAGGACTTCGACAACCCCGTCCTCGAGAGGCTCAAAACCCTGGACGACGGGTTCACCGTGTTGGAGAACAAGCCCGGCGGGCTGGCGCTGGACTTCATTCGAGGCAGCCTGTTCGACCGCAGGTCACTACGCAGTCTACCCGCGGACAAGCCCGGCCAGGACAACGATCTCGCCGATGTGCTCGACCACTACGTGCAGCGAGCGGAAGCGGAGCAGGACAGTCGCGTCTATGTCTTCGGTGAACGCTGGCCAACCGAGCCCCACACACCTGACAAGATTTTCGGCTTCAAGCCTGGTAATGGTGTTCACGACATCCACATGAACCAGGGCAACGCCATCCTGACCAGGTTCGTCAAGGACGACGGGGTGTGGCAGGACGGCGCACTGCTGTTCCATTTCCCGGCCGCGGACCGCTGGGTCGCGGTGTTTCTGGCATTCCAGAGCCAGACCTGGCACACCGACGACACCAGCGGCCACGCCCTGCCCACCGTCCCACCGGCACGGCCCGGCGGCCACCCCGCTTCCGAAGAACCGGATCAGCGCCTGCGGATCGCGGCCGCCCTGATCAATCCGGCCGCTGCGGCCCCGGGACGCGAGTCCGTCACCGTGATCAACACGATGGCGGAGTCGGTGAACCTGGCCGGCTGGAAGATCGCCGACCGCGACCGGCATCGTCTTGCCCTACCGGCCGAGGCACTGGCCGCTGGAGACGCCATCAGAATCCAGCTCTCGCCGCCACTCGCGCTCGGCAACCATGGCGGCACCATCACCCTCCTGGACCCGGCAGGCCTCAAGGTCGACGGCGTCGCCTACACCTCCGCGGATGCCGCGGAAGAAGGAATCACCATGGTGTTCTGACCCTGGGAACCTGCGAGCACCAGGTCCCGGAACTCCAACCGTGCGACGAGTGGAATCGCGCGGGCGAGGATCGCGACCGCCGACAACCCGGTCCACGGCCCAGCCGCCGCGCGAGGCGGCTGGGCGTCGGCGATGAGTTGTGCGGCGAGGTCGCGGCGGGCAGCGGGCCTGCCGGGTACGACAGTCGACCCGGTCGGATGTCGCCATCGGGCTGGCGTTCGCCGGCTTTACCTCGGTCTCTGTCGTCCCCACGGGCTGGCGGGAGGCGTGTCGGGCGGACCTGCGGGGGAGCGACGACAGGTCACGGCGTGTTCCTCCGGCGAGTCGGTCTAGGTCGGACGAAAAATTGCAATGTGGAGCACTCTGCGCGAAAAGCGAAAGAGGTCTCATTTGTCGATCCGCTATCCCTTCTCCCGTGTGGCGCGACACTCCGGTATTGACAGGTGAATTCGTCTTACCTCACACTTGTGGTATGCCCCCCGCCTCGTCTGGTTCAGGCCTGCCCCCAGCCTGTCCCCTGCACCCCCTGATCTCGCCGGTGGCAGGTTTCCGTCCCCGCGGAGAATGCGTGAAGCCGTCGGACGGTCATATTCGAGGCCACCTTTCCGCTCGACTCGCAGAAGAAAATCAGCCTCCTGGAAACGGTGCATTCCGTGCCTGGCGCGGAATGTGAGCGTTCCCATGTCCACTCGGGTGGTGATGGGCGCGATTCGATGACCGCGCATGGGCGTCTGTGGACAGCCCGTCGTCGCATCGTCGTACTGCTCCTGCTCGCCGCGTTCCTGGCGGCCGCGATGCCCGAGATGCCCGCGCGGGCCGCGTCGGGGCCGGCGGCGAAACGCCCCATGGCCGCTGGTGCTGCCGCCAGCACGATCACGGTTGGCATCAAGCCGCTCGACCCGTTCGTCGGGCGGGACGACACCGGCGAGTACGTGGGTTTCAGCATCGACCTGTGGAACGACATCGCCCGGCGCAACGACTGGCAGACCCGGTACGTCTGGTACCCGGATATCCGGTCCCTCCTCGACCGGGCCCGGGACAACGACATCGACGCGGCGATCTCGGGAATCTCGATCACCGCCGACCGGGAGGCGGAGGTCGACTTCTCCTACCCGATGTTCGACGCCGGGCTGCAGATCCTCGCCGCCGACAAGCCCGCCGGTCTCGATCTGTCCAACCAGCTGGAAAACCTCGTCTCGGCTGCCACCGGGCGTTACCTGGCCGTGCTGCTCGTCATGCTCGTCATCGCCGGCGCGATCACCTCGGCGGTGACCCGCGTCGGCAGCGAACACCGCTGGCACCGGCGCATGGGTGAGGGGATGTTCCGTGCTGCCGCTGTCGGACTCGCCGGAGATCTTGGCGAACCGCAACGACTGTTCGCCAAGATCGTCACTTTCGCCTGGCTCATCGCCGGGCTGGTGTTCGTGTCCCTGTTCACCGCGTCCATCACGACGCAGCTCACGGTCAGGTCCATCCGGACGGGCATCACCGGGATCGCCGACCTGCCGGGAAAGCGGGTGGTCACGGTTCGCGGTTCCACGGCGGAGAGCTACCTGCGCCACCACGACATCTCACCGCGCACCGTGGCATCCATCGACGATGCCTACCCGATGCTGCGCGCCGGCAACGCCGACGCGATCGTCTACGACTCGCCCGTCCTGCAACACCACGTCGACGTCGCCCACGACCGGAAGGAGACGCTCGCCGGGCAGGTCTTCGAACCCGAGGATTACGGCATCGCCTTCCCCACCGGCAGTGCCCTGCGCAAGAGGGCCAACGCCTCGCTGCTGCAGATGCACGCCGACGGTACCTACGACGAACTCCGCGCACGCTACTTCGACAGCCATTCGTAGCTCGACGGCCAAGCGCGTGCTCGCCGTAGGACCGCCGGAGGTTCCCGCCAGATCCGGACAGTCCGCGGGACTCGACCCGTCAGGAGATGGGGGTCGGGGTGGGGAGAGGACCGGCGAGGGCAGCAGGGGCGCGCAGGGGGAGCAGGTGGTTCTTGCCGGGAACGACGGTGGTGCGGGTGTCGGGCAGCATCGTGGCGAGGTGATCGACGAGACGGTGGGTGAGGGCCGCGGGCTCGCGCCGCCGGCGACGAGATGGACCGGCTGCCCGATCCGGCGCGCCAGCTCCTCGTCGAAATGCCACCCGGCGAGCGCGGGCACCTCGCCGGCGAAGCAGTAGCCGCAGGCGCGTTCGGCCCGTTCCAGGCCGGCTCGGCCCAGCGCGGACTCGATCACGGACCGGTACTGCGGTCCGCACACCGCCGTCAGGAAGGTGTCGAAGGCGGTGGTCAGATCACCCTGGGCGGCGGCGCCCATCGCCGCGCCCAGGGCAGGGCCGATCGCGACGGCGCCCGCCGCCTGGTCCGCCGGTGCCACGAGCGGGTCGATTTTCGCGCGGCGGTGCCGCCGCCGAGGACCTGCCACCACGCGGAGGTCAGCCCGCCGCGGGCGGCGCGGCCCTGCGCGACCTCGGTGCGGCGATGGTTGAGGCGTCGAGTCGCGGGTGAATATCCGCGGTCCTGCGGTGACCCGTCGAATCATCCGGGCGCTCGCATTTTGTCTTCGCGCCACATGGCGTCGCCACAATCATGGGTCGCGAGTGCCGGCCCTGTTCGTTTCGCGCCGCTACCCGCGCTTTTTCCGCGGCTTTCGGCCGGTGCGGGCGCCGACATTCTTCGACCGGGTCAACCGGGCCGCCGGACGCGTCGGCCGGCTGCACGGCAATCCGTCCGACCCTGTCCCGGTGGCGCCGCTCATCGCCTGGTCCGCGATGTCGCCCGGAACGTGAAGCAAGGGGAGGACATGCTGGTTTACCCGGCATTTCAGGTGATCGTATTCTCGACTGCCAGGTGATCGGGGCGGCCGTGTGGCGGTGGGACAGCAGATCCACCCGCCCGGCCGGGTCGGGTTCGGCAAGAATCACAGCGTCGGGTAGGCAACGTTCTTTCCTTGAATCGAAGGCGCGTTCGCCGGCTATTGTTGATGAATCGACAGACCGGCCGTCGCGCGGCCACAGCCAATGACCTGGCAGGCGCTGACGGGCCGTTCTCGCGCGTCGTCGCGGGACGTTTACCGGGTTGTCCGGTACGGCTGTCGAGGTGTCCGGGAGGAAACGGGCTGGCCGTCTGTCGGCCCGCCCGAGGAAAGGGGAGGCATGCGCATGCGTTTCAGGAAAATCGGCCTCATCGTCATGACGACCGCCGCGGCGGCGGGAATCACTCTCGCCGGTCCGACGTCGGCGCAGGCAGCCACCGGGACACCAGCCATCGGATCATCGTCGGCCGCGTTCGCGCAGCCGAACGGTCAGGACCTCACCGGCGACGCGGGGAGCTACGGGTTCGCCAACCACGGTCCTGGCCGCGGGCCGGTGTATCGCCCGGCGCCCCAGCCGCGTCGGCCCCACAACCCGCCGCGCCGCAACAACGGTCCCGGCAACGGCCGGCCCGGCGACCACCGCGGCGGCGACCACCGCGGCGGCGACCACCGCGGCGGCGACCACCGCGGCGGCCAGCACTGGTAGACCCGGGGCTGGCGGCTCGTCGCCCACGGCCGTCCTGACGGGTTGAGCGACGCTGGGTGTCACGGTGCGACGTCGACACCCCGATCGCCGGCCGATCCGGCCCGTGGCCGCGTTCGGCCCGTCCGGCGGGCGTCCGTGTCACCCGATCGCAGGGTGGCACGGACGCCCACACCGGCCACACCCGCGCGGGACGGGCCGTGTTTGGCTGCCAGGCGACCGCTCGTGCGGCGCCGGTCAGCGCGGGCGATCGCAGTCCGCGTTGATACCGATTCCGCTGTAGTAGTTCCTGGCCGCGTCCGCCAGCGGGACCAGGCAGTACAGCGAACTCGCGGAGATCGCCAGCGCCGGTGACTCGAAATGTCGGCCCTGCTGGTTGGTGCCCCACAGCGCCATCTCGTAGTCGGCCCGGTTCTCGACCAGGTCGCGCGCGGCGAAGCCGACCAGTGCGGGGTCGGCGGCCTGGTTCACGATCAGGCCGTTCGGCACGCCGATCGTCCTGACCGGGGTGACATCGGGATAGTCCTGGCCGGTGATGGCCGTGTCCTCGTACACGCCGCCGGAAACGAAGCGAGTGCCCAGGCGGGAGCCGTAGGACTGGTCCCAGTTGTCTGCCATCGGCGGCAGGTACTCGTCCAGCGGGAGAACGCGCATCTTCAGCCCGTTGTCGAGGGCCGCGATGATCTGCGGCGTTGGCGCGCCGCCGGCCCACAGGACGGCGTCGAGGTGGCCGGAACGAAGCTCGGCGAGGGCGGCCTCGAGGCCGAGAGGAACCGGCTGGAGATTGCACTGGAGCACGTTGTCGAACAGCACCTGACCGATCTGGTAGGTGCCGGAGTTGGGTAAACCGATCGAGACCCGCGCGTTGCACAGTTCGTCGGCATCGTGGACGGTCGAGGTGGCGGGCACCATCAGATGCAGGAGGTCCAGCCAGAGCGGGCCGACTGTGCGCAGCGTGGGCAGCGCCTTTCCGTCGAACTGGTTCACGCCGTTGTACGCGTCGACGGCGGTGTTGAGCTGGCCGACGGCCAGCGCGCAGGTCGAGCCGTTCGCGTCCTGCAGCCGGCCGAGGTTGTCGGCGGTGCCGTCGGTGGCGTCGACGACGACCTTCGTCCCGGGATACCGCTGTTGCACGTTGTGCTGCAGTGCCCGGGCGTAGGCGTAGTACGGCGTGTCCTTCTGCCCGGTGTAGACGTCGACGCTCGGGCAGGCGCCCAGACGCGCCGGACGGCGCCAGGGCGACAGCGGCGAGCGGGGCACCAGGAGCAGGAGCAGAACCACGGCGATCAGCGCACCGGCAACTGCCAGCGCTGGCCGCCGCCGACGCGGCCCCGGGGCGGGGACCGGCGGCGGGGGCACGACGGTCACCTGCGCCTGCGGTGCCTGGTGCCCGACCACGACGGTGGTGTCCCAGCCGCGGTCCGCTTCGGCCTCCCCGGCCTCGGCCGTGTCGTTCGGTGTGTCGCCCAGCAGGCTCGCGAGGAGTTGACGGGCGGTGGGCCGGCGGGCGGGATTCTTCTCGAGTGCCTGGCGCACGACCGGCAGAAGATCCGCCGGCAGACCGTCGAGATTCGGCTGGCCGTAGACGACCTCGTCGAACAGGTGGAGGAAGTCCCCCTCGCCGAACGGCGCGCGGCCCGTCGCCGCGAACAGCACCACCCCGGCCCAGGCGAAGATGTCCGCCGGGAAGGAGATGTCGATCCCGGATCTGTCCCGGGCCCGCATGGCCTGTTCCGGGGCCATGAACGCCGGGGTCAGCCACTGCGGGACATCGGGCCCGGCGCCGCGGTTGGCGTTCATGCCGCCGATGGCCGAGGCGACGCCGAAATCGATGACCCGCGGGCCGTGCGGGGCCAGCAGCACATTGCCGGGCTTGAGGTCACGGTGCACGACCCCCGCGCTGTGAATGGCCCACAGCGCGGTCGCCACCCCGATGGCGAACCGTTTCACATCGTTTTCGGCCAGGGTCTCGCCCTGGGTGATCTGGCAGCGCAGATCCGGCCCGTCGACGTACTCCGTGACCAGATACGGGGTCGGGCCCGTGTCGATGTCCACGACCGCCGCGGTGCAGAACTGCTGGATCTGGCGGACGTTCTCGATCTCGGCCAGGAACCTCTCGCGGAATCCCGGGGCGGCGACGTACTCCGCCCGGATCACCTTCACCGCGACCGGCCGGCCGGATCGGGTGAGGGCGTAGTAGACCGTGCCCATGCCGCCCTCGCCAAGAAGGCGGCGCACGGAGTACTCACCTATCCGCGATGGATCGCGCGGCCGTGGGGGATCGCCCGGGAGAGCCGCCGGCCCCGCCGGAAATTCCGTCATCCGTGCCGTCCGCGCAGCAGGTGCGGCTGTATGGGCCCGGACTGGGTTCGGCGGGTCGGGGCCGCACTCCTCGGCACGCCGCGCGGAAGGCGGTCACCTTTCCGGAATCGGCCGATGCCCGTCATTCATCCCCCAGGTGGACATGGAGCGGCTCGGCGCCGTCACGCGGAATCCGGCCCTTCTCCGGGGGCAACCATACCCGGCGCGAAATGGCGCGGTCGCGGAGCCTTGACGGCGTGGTTTTCGGCTCCGCTGTCGGTCAGGCGACATCATGGTCCGTGGTGTGGCGCGGCCTTCTGGGCCAGGCCCATCCGGCCCGCGGGGCCCCGCCGACGTCGGGTCCGGCGGGCACGTCTCCGCACTGGCCCGGTCGGGCAGTCCCGCGTCGCCTCCGTGGCGGTGGCGGGGATACCGTCGGCGGCGGCAACGTACGCGGGGTGCCCCGGGCGACCGGGGAGAATCGGGAAGCCGGTGTGAGTCCGGCACGGGCCCGCCGCGGTGACCGGGGAGCAGCCGTCCACGCGTACCCACGCGGCCACTGGGCCTTCGCGGCCTGGGAAGGCGGGCGGTACGGCGATGATCCGGAAGTCCGAAGACCGGCCTCGCACGGATGCCGCCCACCGGGGCGGCCCGACAGCGGGAGCCTGCCGTGCCCAGCCACCGTCATCCCGTCCGCGCCAGCGCGCCGGACCTCCCCACCAGCCCCGTTCCGACCGGCACGGCGCCCATCGGTACGGCGCCCGCTGGCGGGGCCTCGCCTGAGGAGGCGTCGACCGCCGCCGCGCTCGCCTTCCACGACCTCGTGCACCGGCGTCGGGACGTGCGGGGCGAGTTCACCGGGGCGCCGATCGCCGCCGAGGTACTCACCCGCGTCCTCGCCGCCGCCCACGCCGCGCCCAGCGTCGGGCTCACCCAGCCCTGGGACTTCATCCGCGTCACCGACGAGCGGACCCGGCGTGCCTTCCACGCTCATGTCCAGCACGAACGGGCGGTGTTCGCGGCCACGCTGAGCGGACCGCGGGCCGAGCGGTTCGCGCGGATCCGGATCGACGGCGTGCTGTCGTCCTCGCTCTCCCTCGTCGTCACCTACGACGCCGACCGCGGCGGGCCGGTGGTGCTCGGCCGGCACGCCATCGCCGACGCCGGGCTGTACTCGGTCTGCCTGGCCGTGGAGAACCTGTGGCTCGCGGCCACCGCGGCGGGCCTCGGCGTCGGCTGGGTGTCGTTCTACCGCGAGGAGTTCGTGCGGGAGCTGCTGGGGATTCCCGCCGGGGTGCGCCCGGTGGCGTGGCTGTGCGTCGGGCCGGTGACGCACCTCGAGACCCAGCCCGACCTGGAGCGTGCCGGCTGGGCGCGGCGCCGCCCCCTCGCCGACGTCGTGCACGAAGAGCGTTGGGGCGGACACGTTGAGACAACATGTAGTCAATCTGTGGCGCGGGGTTCTTCCCCGATGGTGGGCGCTGACTGGCACCAGCCAGTGCCGGCGGCACCGTCCGCCATCCCGACTGACCAGGAGTGACGCATGAAAGTTGGGTTGTACCTCGGGGCCGTGGCGAACCCGGCCGCGGCCCTTGACGAGATCCGGGCTGCCGCGCGGGCGGGCTTCGACAGCGTCTACCTCTCGCAGCTGCTGTCCTGGGACGCGCTCACGCTCGTCGCGCTCGGCGCTGCCGCGGTGCCCGGCATCGAGCTCGGAACCGCCGTGGTGCAGACCTACCCGCGCCACCCGCTGGCGCTGGCCGGACAGGCACTGACCGCGCAGGCCGTCGCCGCCGAACGCGTGACTCTCGGCATCGGACCGAGTCATCCGCCGATCATCGAAGGGATGTTCGGTTACTCCTACGATCGGCCGGCCCGCCACATCCGCGAGTACCTGACCGCGCTGGTCCCGTTGCTGCGCGGCGAGCCGGTGGACGTGCGGGGCGAGACGGTGACGGCAGTGGGCCGGCTGGACGCGTCCGTCGCGGTCACGCCGTCCGTGCTGCTGTCCGCGCTCGGGCCGGCGATGCTGCGGATCGCCGCTGAACTCGCCGACGGCACGGTGACGGTGTGGACCGGGCCGCGGACGGTCGCCGAGCACATCGTGCCGACGATCACCAAGGCCGCTGCCGCCGCGGGACGGCCCGACCCGCGGGTCGTGACCGTCGTCGGGATGTGCGTGACCGCGGATCCGGACCGCATCCGGACCGCGGTCGCCGGACAGGTCGGTTTCGCCGCGGACTTCCCCGCCTACCGCGCCGTCCTCGACCGCGAGGGACTGCGCGGGGTGGAGGAGACGATCGTCGTCGGCGACGAGGCCGACGTCGAGCGGGCCCTGCGGCGATATGCCGACGCCGGCTCGACCGAGCTGCTCGTGAGCGTCCTGGGGGACCCGGCGGAGCGGGCGCGCACCCTCGACGTCGTCAGCGGCGTGCGCGCCACGCTCTGACGTCACGGGGACACCCGCTGCCAGCCGGCGGCGGCCCGTTCGTGCAACACCCGATGGGGCCGCCGCCGCCCGGTCGGGGGGGGGGCCCCCCCCCCCGCCCCCCCCCCGGGGGGGGGGGGCCCCCCCCCCCCCCCCCCCCCCGGCCACGCACGGATTGGCGACAGTCGTTGGCGTTGGACGATGTGCTGGCGCGCCGTCCATGATTGTTTTGGGTGGTGGAA
>NZ_JALKFX010000046.1:15476-51888 GCF_023243045.1 Frankia sp. AgB32 | reverse complement strand
GCGCCGCCGCGGGCGGCCAGCCGCCGCAGGTCGCCGAGCGCGGCGGCGAACGCGGTCCCGTCCCGCTGCTCGAGGGCCCTCGCCAGCTCGCCCAGCGCGGTCGCCACCGTCGCGCGCGCCGGGTGCGTGCGCGGCTGCCAGGCCGCGGCCGGCAACGACCAGTCCGGCGCCGTGCGCAGGACCCGCACGGCCGCGGCGCGCGCTCCGTCGCCCGGTTCGCGCGAGCCGGCCGGCGTGCGAGCGGTCGATCCCCCTCCGCTCGCCCGGCGCGGTTCCCTCATCGCCGCAGGCCCATCGGCCACACGACCGTCACGGACTTGCCGAGTCCCTCGGCGTAGGCCACGACGTCGGCGGTGCCGCCGAGGCCACGGGCGGGCAGCCCGTCCCAGACCGCGAGGAGCTCGTCGGCCTCGTCGACGACCGCGTGGCCCGCGGCGAGGAACGCCTCCTCGGAAGCCGTCTGGAAGGCCAGGTGTCGGGCCTGCTCGGCCCGCCCGAGCAGCGCGTGGTAGTCGGCGAGATCGGTCGCCGTGTGGAAGGTGGACGCGTAGTCGTGGCTGGGAATCAGCACGTGCAGCGATCCGCCGGCGGCGAGCACGATGCGGGCGAAAAGCTGGTCGGCGCCGGCGGCGAGCGAGCTCAGCCCGACCAGCGGGCGCTCGACCGATTCCAGGTGGGAAACCATTTCCTGGGTGATGTGGGAGATTCCCTGCGCAGGCAGGTTCTGATGGCCGGAGAACCCGACAGCGGTCAAAGCCGTCCCTCTCGCGCGAGCTTCCAGTAGTGCTGGCCGGTCCGGGTGAGCCGGCACGCCGTCGAGTGCAGTGCCGCGAAGTACAGGTGTTCCTCGCTCACCGGCTCCACCAGTTTCACCGCGCGCGCCGCCTGCAGCAGGGCGAAATCCGCCTCGTGGCCGAGGTCGCGCGGTTCCTCCGTCGGTTCGTAGGACGGGTCGAGCGGCAGGTGGTAATCGGGCCGCGGAAACAGCGCGGCGAGCTCGCGTAGCCGCGGGCGGGAGATGTCCGGGCGGGTCTGGCGCAGTTCGTGCAGCTGGTCGATGTTCGCCTTGAAGGTGGGCCGCTGGTCCCACGGGCCGAACATCTCGGACAGATAGGCGTAGACGCCGGCGACGGTCACCCTGCCGAGCAGGTCCGCCGCGCCACCGCGCAGCGCGTCTTCCAGGTAGGAGCTGAAAACTCCCCGCCCGCCGCGCTCCCCGGCGGCCTCGCCGTCCTGGGACGCGGAGAGGATGGACACTCCCGGCCGCAGGGTCGACGACGCGGAGCCGAGCTGCGGCACACCGCCCGCCGCGCCGGAGAAGCAGGCGTCGAGAATGAGAACGATCTCGGGCACCCGCGAGCTCTGCACTATGGAGAGCACCTGCGACAACGCGACGCCCGGGGACTTCTCGGTCCCGTCCGAGGTCACGAGGTCGACGTCGTTGTCCTGCCGATAACCGTGGCCGGCGAAGTACAGCAGGGCGACGCTGCCCGCCGGGTTGAGCAGCTTGCGGAGGTTCGCCAGCAGGTTGTCCCGGGTGACCTGGCCCCGATCACTGGTGAGAATGTTGCAGCTGAAGTTGGGTTCCTCGTTCTCGTTGCGCCGCAGCAGCGGTTCGAGCGCGCGGACATCATTGCAGCAGCCCGTCAGCGACGGGAAGAGGTCGTACTCGTCGACCCCCACCAGCAGGGCACGCTTCACCGCGTACCGTCCCGCCGTTTCGGCACCATCACGTTCACCCCCGTGCACGTGCGGACGGGCCCGAGGCCCGACAACGGAACTCCGGATGATCGGCGCCGATTATACCGAGGGCTGATCAGGGCGACTTTTCGCCGTACCGGGCGGCGATCGCCCGGAAGGTGACGTTGTGGGGATAGGACGCCAGAGCCGCTCGCAGCACGCCGCGGACAGGGGTCGCGACGAGCCCGCTTTCCAGTTCGTGCAGGACCTCGGCCCACCAGTCCCGCGGGCTGTGCCCCTCCGGAACCGGCAGGTGGCGTCGCGGCGCGCCGAGGTCGATCACGAGCCGGCGGGCCCGGACCGGGTCGGCGTAGACGTCGGCCAGCTCGTCGAGCAGGGCGAGTCGGTCCTCGCCGGTGAGGCGCACGTCGACCGGCGCGCCCGCGGCCGGCGCGACCAGGACGCCGAGCCGGGCGCAGACCCGGGCCACCTCGCGGGCGCGGCGACCGGCGCCGTGCAGGAACGCCTGCGCGTCCGCGAGCAGGCCCACGAGGTGCTCCGCGCATTCCTGGTCCTCGCGGAACGGGTCGGCGTAGCCGGTCGGGATGACCTCGCGGTGGGTGAGCGCCCGCATGTTGGCCGCGGCGATCTCCACGTTGCGCCGCAGATCCTCGGTGGTCGTCCGCACGGACACCTCGTGGAAGACCTCGGCGCGCAGACGCGCGAGGCCGTCGGCGAGATCCGGGTCGACCAGGCCGGCGGCGCCGGGCGCCCGGTCGACGCCGAGCAGGCCCGCGGCGGCCAGCCGGTCGCCGAGCCGCGTCGCGGCGCCGTCGAGGCGACGCCGCAGCCGCTCGGCGGTCCTCCCGCCGGCCCACACCCGGCCCTGCAGGCGCATCTTCGCGGCCTGCGCCAGGTAGAGCGCCAGGGGCGCGGGCGCGGTGTCCCCCGCCGACCAGGTCCATGCTCCCAGCGACGCCTCGCGGTCGGCGGCGCCGAGGACGATCAGCCGGCGCAGTGCCCGGTGGTCCGCGCCGGCCCCGGGTTCCCAGACCGCGAACCCGGAGATCGTCGAGGCACCGCGCGACTCCCATCCCGGCGCCCGGTCGAACCGCGGCAGCGCGGGCGCGCAGGCCGCCGCGAGCTCGGGTGTCGCCGCGTGCGGGTAGCCCTCGAGGACGTCGAAGGCAGGCAGCAGGCCCTGGTAGATCCGGGTCTCGTCGAGCAGGTCCGAGTGCGAGGGCGCGCTCACCCGCTCCCAGCGGGCCTCCAGCGGCGCCCAGTCGAACCCGTCCGCCCGCCCGTCCGGTCCCGGCGCGAGCACCGCCGACAGGCACAGCAGCCCCTGGTGGCGGCGCAGCACCGACTGGAACACTCCCCCGCCGTCCGCGGGTGCCTGCTGGACGGCCAGCAGCGCCCCCGGCGCGAACGCCGAAACGGACGGCGGCAGTTCGGTCGGGACGTCGATCGCGGACGCCGGGCGCGACAGGCCCAGCTCCTCGCGGCCGGCGTGCCACAGCTCGCGCAGGAGCGTGTAGCCGCGCTCGCCCAGCGGGCCACCGTCGAGCGGCGTGAACACGTGGACGACCAGTTCCGCCGAGCGCACCCGGTCTGCCCTCCCCGGCCTCGGACGGCGCGGGCGACGCCAGGCACGCCCTGTCAGGGAACCGTCCGGGATCGGCACCCAGTCGATCACAGTCCGGCAACGCCAACCGCGCCGGGCCCCCGCGTCTCGCCGCCCCGGGTGACGCCGGGCCGCGAGATGCTGCCCGCCCACGGCACCGCGCCTGGGCGCCGGTGGCCGGCAGGGGACGATCCGGTCAGCCCTGTCGTTGTCTGATCGCCGCGACGATAATCCGGACCGGACCCGAAGGGAGCCGCCATGGCAGGCCTGGTCCTGGGCCCGATGCAGCGACACGTCGACTCGACCAGCGTGACGATCTGGGTGGAGACCGCCAGCCCGGGCACCGTCGAGGTCAGCACCACCGACTCCCCCGGCCCCCCTGGCCTGACCGGAACCGCCGACGGCCCGTCGGCCGGATCGGGATCGGCGCGCACGTTCACGATTGCTGAGCACCATTACGCCGTGGTCACGGTGGTCGGCCTGCGCAGCGGCGTCGCGCGGCCCTACGAGGTCCGCGTCGACGGCGAGCCGGTGTGGCCGCTGCCCGGGGAGCCGCCGAGCCTGCTTCGCCCGACGCCGGGCCCGGACGACGCGAGACCGGTGACGCTGGCGTTCGGATCCTGCCGGGTGACCGCGCCGCAGGAGAAGCCGTACACCCTCAACGCCGACGAGGACGACAGCGGCCTCGGCACCGACGCGCTGCACGCCCTGGCCCTCGACCTGCGCGAACACCTCGCCGATCCGGCCCGCCCCGGGGGCCGGCCGGTCCCTGACGTCCTGCTGCTGCTCGGCGACCAGGTCTACGCCGACCATGTCTCCCCCGACACCCGCGCCTGGATCGCCGGGCGACGGGACACGGCCCGCCCGCCCGGCGAGGAGATCGCCGACTTCGAGGAGTACACCCGGCTCTACCGCGAGGCATGGTCGCAGCCGGAGATCCGCTGGCTGCTCTCGACGGTGCCGACCGCGATGGTCTTCGATGACCACGACGTCCGCGACGACTGGAACATCTCCGCCGCCTGGCGAGCCGAGATCCGCTCGACGCCGTGGTGGGACGAGCGGATCACCGGCGGCATCATGGCCGCCTGGCTCTACCAGCACCTGGGCAACCTGGGCCCCGCGCAGCGCGCCGCCGACCCGCTGTTCGCCGCGCTCAGCGGCCCCGACGGGACGGGCACCGAACCGGGGACGGCGACGGAGACGCTGCGGGCGTTCGCCCGCCGCGCCGACGCCCGTGCCGACGGCGTCGGCCAGGACGACATCCGCTGGAGCTACCGCTGGGACCTGGGGCGCACCCGGCTGCTGGTGATCGACTCCCGCAGCGCCCGGGTCGTCTCCCCCAGCGGACGCCGCGTCATGGTGGCCGACGCCGAGTGGGACTGGGTCGTCGGCCAGACCCGCCAGGACGGCGACGTCGACCATCTGCTGGTCGCCACGTCACTGCCGTACCTGCTCACCCCGGGCATTCACTGGGTGGAGGCGGCCAGCGAGGCACTCGCCGCCGGCAGTCGCGGCCGCTTCGCCGCCCGCCAGGCCGAGCGGGTGCGCCAGCGGGTCGACCTCGAGCACTGGGCGGCGTTCGGGGAGTCGTTCGCGTCGATGGCCGCGCTGCTGCGCGCCGTCGCGTCGGGTGAGCACGGTCCGGCGCCCGCGTCGATCGTGCTGCTCTCCGGCGACGTCCACCACGCCTATCTCGCCCGCGCGGACCTCCCGGGCGCGCGCAGCGCGGTGTACCAGGCCGTCTGCTCGCCGTTTCGCAACCCGCTGGGCAAGGGTGTGCGCCGGGTCGACCGGCTCGCCCGCGCGGGCGTGGTCGCCGGCGGCATCCGGGCGCTGGCGAAGCTCGCCGGCGCGCCCGACCCGGCGATCGACTGGCGGGTCACCGACGGTCCATGGTTCGAAAGCCAGATCGCCTACCTCGACCTGGCCGGCCGCGCCATCACGCTGCGCCTGGACAAGACCGAGCCCGACGGCACCCCCGGCGGCCTCGACGAGGTCCTGCGCGTCGCCCTGTCCTGACCGGCGGCGTCGCCGGCCAGGCCGTCAGGCGGGCTGGCCGGCCGCGACGGGGCGCACCCGGCAGGGCACTCCGTTGACGACGAGGGTTCCGCTGCGAGCGCAGATGGCGGCGGCTGGTCAGCACGAGGTCCGGCTCGGCCCCGGTCCAGCCGCGCGGCCAGACGCGGAATGTCCCGCACGAGCAGACGTCGTCCGGGTTGGCTCTGATGGACGTCACCAGGTCCCCGACGGTGGTGACGCGCAGGCCGCACACGGCCTCGCACAACGAACACGTGACCCGATGTTCGGTGGCGGTGCTCATCGGGGAACCTCCCCGGGGTCGAGTTGACGGGCGCGGACGTCGTCGTCCGAACAGAAGCCGTGGCCGCGGCGCTTGAGGCAGAGCAGACCCAGCAGTTCGCCGTTGTCGTCGACCACCGCGAGTCGGCGACGGCCGGAGTTCGTCATCTCCCGCAGCGCGACAGCGGCGGACACCGCGGGCGCGACGATCCGCCCGGTCAGCTGGCCGAGCGACGCCGCCGGCCGGTCATCGTTCCCGTCGGCACCGCCGCCGTCGGCCCCGTCGGCGCGGGCAACGTCAGCGCGGGCAACGTCAGCGCGGGCAACGTCGGCGCGGTCGATCAGGGTGACCAGCCGCCGGCCATCGACGATCAGCACCGCATGCACGTGGTCATCGGTGAAGATCTGCCGGACCTCATCGACGGTCGTCGCGGCGCCGTGGACCTTGGGGTGGCGCACCATCGCCTCGGCAGCGGTCACGTCCACGAGGAGTGCCATCGTCGTCATGTGAACCTCGGATCGCCAGATCCACGAGGGTCCCAGCGCCCGACGGCAGGGGTCAACCGATGCCGCCGCCATCAGCCCGGCTCACGGCGGCCCCGGGGCTTGCCCGGAGCGGGCCTCCCGCTCAGCCCGACGGTGCGGGCACGGGACGCGGGCGCATCGCCGGGTGGATGCCGGGCTCCGCGTCGACGACGCGCATCAGCAGTTCGAGGAGCTGGCGCTGCTCGTCCGGGGTGAGCAACTGCAGGGAGGCGGGCGGCACGGACAGCATCTCCTCCGCGTGCGCGAGCACGCGCACGCCCTCCTCGGTCATCACGACCCGCTTCGCCCGCCGGTCGGTCGGGTGTGGCTCGCGCCGGGCGACGCCGCGGCGCTCCAGCAGGTCGACGACGCTGGTCAGGTAGCTCGGGTCGTGGCGGCACGTCTCGACGAGCTCGCGCATCGGCCGGGGGCCGCTCGACAGCAGCAGCAGGATCTTCAGCGCCGCCGGGGTGAGGTCGCACGTCTGGCAGACGGCGTGCATGCGGCTGGGGGCCTCCCCGCCGAAGGTCAGCGCCAGCATGGCCCGCCACGCCTCGCGGGCGGCGTCCGTGCCGAGACCCGCGTCGCCGGGGGCCGCCGCCGCGTAGGGGGTCGCGGGGTCAGGAATGGTCACGTGTCGAGCCCTCCTGTCCCGGCATCCCGCGAGCCGGTCCGATCATGGTTCGATCGTACGACACCTCAGCCCACCATACCGTTGCTTCCACAATATATTTGACACCACCCAATGATCGGCCGATGCTGGGGACCGACAGGATCCGTCTCGCCCGATCGCCGGCGGGACGACGCCCGCCGCTTCCCGCCGATCCCCCGCGCTGGCCGCAGAGGGTGGATCCGGCCCGGTCCCGGCCCGCCGTCGTCGACCGTCCCGACGGACGCCGTCCCCGCCACGGAGACCACGTGCCCGATCAGCCCGACGCGACCGCGCCACCCGCCGCCGCAGCGCCCGACGACACCAGGCTGGACCCAGCGCTGATCCGGCTGTCCATCACCGTCATGCTCGGCGCGATCATGGTGATTCTCGACACCACGATCGTCTCCGTCGCCATCCACGCCCTCGGCAACGAGTTCCACACCCCGCTGTCCACCATCTCCTGGGTCACCACCGGCTACCTGCTGGCGCTGGCCGTCGTCATCCCGCTGGCCGGCTGGTCGGTCGAGCGCTTCGGCGCGACGCGGATGTGGAACCTCTCGCTGGTGCTGTTCGTGGCCGGCAGCGCGCTGTGCGGGGTGGCCTGGTCCGCGGGTGCGCTCATCGCCTTCCGGGTCATGCAGGGCCTCGGCGGCGGCATGATCATGCCGATCTGCATGACGCTGCTCGCCCAGGCCGCGGGCCCGAAGCGGATGAACCGGGTCATGAGCATCATCGGCGTCCCGACGCTCATCGCGCCGGTCCTCGGGCCCGTCGTCGGCGGCCTGATCGTCGATCATCTGAGCTGGCGCTGGATCTTCTACGTCAACGTGCCGATCGGCGTCGTCGCCCTGTTCATGTCGTGGCGGGTGCTGCCGCGCAGCGACCGCGGCTCCGCGAGTCACCGGCTGGACCTGCTCGGCCTGCTGCTGATCTCCCCGGGCCTGGCCGCGCTCGTCTACGGCCTGTCCGAGGCCGGCAACGGCGGCGGCTTCGGCGCCGCGAAGGTGCAGGTCAGCATCGCCATTGGCCTGGTCCTGCTGGTCGGATTCGTCCTCTACGCGCTGCGCCACGACAACGCCCTGCTCGACCTGCGGCTGTTCCGCGACCGCACGTTCACCGTCGCGAGCGTCACGACGTTCACGATCGGCGCGATGCTGTTCGGCGCCCTGTTCCTGCTGCCGCTGTACTACCAGGTCGCCCGCGGGCAGAGCGCCAGCGACGCGGGCCTGCTGCTCGCCCCGCAGGGGCTCGGCGCGATGGTCGCCATGGCGATCGCCGGGCGTGTCGCGGACCGCCGCGGCCCCCGTTCGGTCGTCCCGGTCGGCATGGCGCTGTCCCTGCTCGGCACGCTGGTGTTCACCCAGGTCGACGGACACACCAACGAGGCGCTGCTGGTCGGCTCGCTGTTCCTGCGCGGCCTCGGCTTCGGCGCGGCGATGATGCCCGCGATGTCCGCCGCCTACGCGACCCTCGCGCCCTCGGCGGTGCCGCGCGCGACGACCACGCTGAACATCCTGCAGCGGGTCGGCGGCTCGCTGGCCACCGCATTCGTCGCCGTCGAGCTGCAGCACGCCATCACCCACCGGCTGCCGAACGTCGGTGGCGCGGGAGCGCTCGCCGCATCGGCCGGGACGAAGCTGCCCGGCCCGATCGCGGACAAGGTCGGCGAGGCGTTCGGCGTGACGTTCTGGTGGATCGCCGCCCTGACCGCCGTCGGCTTCGTCGCGAGCCTGTTCCTGCCGGGCCGCCCCGTGGCCCCCACGGCGGCGGGCAGCGCGGACGGCCAGGCGGCCGCCCCGCGCACGCCGGTCGCCGTGGAGTAGAACCCCGCTCCGGGCCGGGGTGTCCAGCCGTCCCGGCGGTAACGGTCAGCTGGCTCCGAGCCCCGTCACGGTGCATCTTGCAACGAACAGCATGACGGGCGTCATGCTGAGATGGCCCGGGCGAACTTGCTGGTGGTCCAGGACGCGGTCGCGGTGATGGCCGACGCGCTCGGCTTCGAGCTCGACGACATCGTCTTCGACGCGGAGTTCGCCGTCGCCACCGAACGGGTCGAACCCGGCGGGTGGACGATCGAGAAGGGCTGCAACACCGGCATCAAGGGGTCCTGGAACGGGGTGAAGGACGGCCAGGCGGTGATCTCGCTCATGCCATCCCGGCCGTCGTCGCCGCGGCCCCCGGCATCGCCCACGCCCCCGACCTCCCCCTGGTCGCCGCCCGGCGCTACCCGTCCTGGCCTTCACCCGCGCACGCCGAACCGCCCCGGTCCTCTCGTCAGGAGGCCGGGGCGATTCGTCCGTCGCGGGTGCGCCGTGCTCAGGTGCGCAGCTCCGGGGTGGCGTGATAGTCGATCTGACCGGCAGCCTCCGGGTAGTGCAGGTCGAAGGCCGGACGCTCGGAGGAGATCCGCGGCAGCGACTTGAAGTTGTGCCGCGGCGGCGGGCACGACGTCGCCCACTCCAACGAGTTTCCGTGGCCCCACGGGTCGTCCACGGTCACGATCTGACCCTTGCGGTACGAGATCCACAGGTTGTAGAGGAACGGCAGGGTCGACAGCGCGAGCAGGACGCTGCCGGCACTGGAAATCTCGTTCAGCGTGGTGAAGCCGTCCGCCGCGCTGTAGTCGGCGTAACGCCGCGGCATGCCCTTCACACCCAGCCAGTGGTCGGCCAGGAACGTGATGTGGAAGCCGAAGAACATCAGCACGAAGTGCAGCCGCGCCAGCTTCTCGTTCATCATCCGGCCGGTGACCTTCGGGAACCAGAAGTACATCCCGCCGAATCCGGCGAACAGCAGGCCGGCGACCACGTAGTGGAAGTGGCCGACGACGAAGTAGCTGTCACTGACGTGGAAGTCGATCGGCGGGTTGGCCAGCAGAACACCGGTGAGACCACCGAAGAGGAACGTCACCAGGAAGCCGACGGCGAACAGCATCGGCGCCTCGAAGCTGATCTGCCCCCGCCACATCGTGCCGATCCAGTTGAAGAACTTGACCCCGGTGGGCACCGCGATCAGGAACGTCAGGAAGGAGAAGAACGGCAGCAGCGCCGCACCGGTCACGTACATGTGGTGCGCCCACACCGCGATCGACAGCGCCGCGATGCCGATGGTCGCGAAGACCAGTCCCTTGTAGCCGAACAGTGGCTTGCGGGAGAACACCGGGATGATCTCCGTGATGATCCCGAAGAACGGCAGGGCGATGATGTAGACCTCGGGATGCCCGAAGAACCAGAACAGGTGCTGCCAGAGGATCGACCCACCGTTGGACGCGTCGAAGATGTGCGTGCCGAACCGGCGGTCGGCCTCCAGCGCGATCAGCGCCGCGGCCAGCACCGGGAAGGCCACCAGCACCAGGATCGAGGTGACCAGCAGGTTCCAGGTGAAGATCGGCATCCGGAACATCGTCATCCCGGGCGCCCGCAGGCACAGGATCGTGGTGATGAAGTTGACGGCGCCCAGGATGGTGCCGAGGCCCGAAACGGTGAGACCCACCAGCCACAGGTCACTGCCGACGCCCGGCGAGTAGGCGGCGCTCGACAGCGGCGCGTAGGCGAACCACCCGAAGGAGGCGGCCCCGTTCGGCGTCAGGAAACCCGCGATGACCGTCAGGCTCCCGAAGAAGAAGAACCAGAAGGACATGGCGTTCAGCCGGGGAAAGGCGACGTCCGGCGCGCCGATCTGCAGCGGGACCAGGTAGTTCGCGAACGCGAACGCGATCGGCGTCGCGAACATCAGCAGCATCAGCGTGCCGTGCATCGTGAAAAGCTGGTTGTACTGCTCGTTCGAGAAGAACTGCAGACCCGGCTTCGTGAGTTCGGCCCGGATGAACAGTGCCAGCACGCCGGCGAAGGCGTAGTACACCAGCGAGGTCAGGGTGTACATCAGCGCGATGTCCTTGTGGGACGTCGTCCGCAGGTACTGTGCCAGGGTCTTCATCGCCCTCGGCGGCGCGTCCCCCGCCGGCGGGTCCGAGTGCCCGGCCGGCCTGTCCTGCACGATTGTCACAATTCCGCTCCCGATGGTGATGCCGCTGCCGGCGGTGACGCGCGCGGTCCCGGCGTCGGGTGTGACGACCGCCGCCGGGCAGCCCACAATGACAATGTCGTTACCGCCGACGGAGCCGAGACCGGCGGATGGACGCCTCCCGCGCCGCACGGCTCGACGCACCGGCCGAGAAACCTGCCGGCGCTGGTCACGCTAACCATCCGCCCGCTTCCACGACCCGGCCCGACGCCCTGAACTCTAGCGGGAATCCGGCATCCGAAACACGCGCAGAAAGTCCCGTGCCAGAATTCCCACCATCAGGTGAACCACTTTCCTGCCGGTGTCCGCCATCACAGCGGAGACAACCCGGTCCCACGCTCCCGGCCCGCGGCGACCGGGGTAGCCCAGGTGTCATTTCTGCTGCCGACTCGACCTCGACCGAATCACCGGTCGAGGCGGACCAGGGGTCTGCGCACACCACGGCCACGGGTCCGCGAGGTTCACCCGACATCGCGCGAACGGAGCCACCAGATCGGGCCCGACCGCCCCACACGTGGCGCGTCAAACCGGCGCAGAGCCAGCCGGAGCCCGCAAGACCGGTCAGGTCGGTACCGCGAACCTCGCCACCATGTTGATCTCCAGGGAAGCCTGGAGATCGTTTGCGCTCGCGGGCGTCCATGGCCGGGTCCAGCTGGCAGACGCTGTCACCGGGCCACTCGAATGCACTCCCTGAGTATTCAGGGTGTCCTCGGTGGGTACCTACTGGGTGGTGATCTCACTGCGCTGATGCCTCCGCCGGACCGGGCCGCAGGTTGCAGGTCGCGAACTACCCGGCGACCGGTGACCGACGATCAGCCGGCCGCCTGGTGGGCGCGAGCGCAGGTGCTGTCCGGCCTTGGCCTGACTCAGGGCCCCGCCTCCGACCACGGACGAACCGTTCGCGTTGGCGCCTTGTGGACGCCGGCCGAAGCGGTGGGGAACACGGCCGCTTTCGCGGCCTGCGAGGCCATCACCCCTATCGATGCCTTCACCGAAGGAGCATTCATATGACAGCCTTAGTCCGTATTCCCGAACTTCCCGACCTTCCGCACGGCCTCGGCCGTCATGTCCAGCACGATCCCAGGTCGCTGCCTTATGCCCACGGGGTCCTGCCGGTGTCGGCGATTCAGACCGTGGACTGGAGGAGGCGGATTCCGATCCTTGACCAGGGAAAGCTTGGCTCCTGCACCGGGAACGCCGCGACTGGGCTCCTCGGCACCGACGGTGCGGGGCGAACCGGATCGATCTCGGTGACCATCACCGCCCCCGCAGCCGCGGCGAGCCAGAACGTGTTTGCCGCCCGCACCTACGACCTGGACGAGGACTTCGCTCTGCTGCTGTACGAGCTGGCGACCCGCCTCGACGCCTTCGCCGGCCAGTACCCGCCCACGGACACCGGCTCATCCGGGCTGGGTGTGGTGAAGGCCTTGCAGGTGCTCGGCCTGGCCAGCACCTACACCCATGCGTTCAGCGTTGCTGCGCTGAACTCGGCCCTGCAGGCCGGCCCGGTGATCGTGGGGACGGTGTGGCTCGAATCGATGTTCGAGACCGACGCGGAGGGGCTGATCAATGTTGATCGCTCGACCGCGGTGGCAGGTGGCCACGAGTACGAGATCACCGGATTCGATGTCAGCACCGGCCGGTACAAGCTGCCGCAGTCGTGGGGCAGCCGCTACGGAGTTCAGGGATGGGCGTCCCTGGCCGCGGCCGACCTGGCGTGGCTTCTGCGCCACCAGGGCGATGTGACGGTGCCCGCTCTCGTCCTCGCGTCGACCGCGGCGCGGCCGGATGCGGCCGACCGAGCGCTCGCGGCGGCCTACGAGAACTGGGCCACGGCCCACCGCGTTCCGACGGCCCACCGCGTTCCCGCGGCCCCCGGCGTTCTCACGGCCCCCGGCATTTGATCTCCATGCCTGCCTGCCGGGGACGGTGTCATGGTCGGTGCGAGACCGACACGGTCGGTGGCGTCGAGGAGCGAGCATGGGATCGGAGAACGGCAGCCCGATTGCCGCCGGCGGCGCGGATCTCCTCTACTGTGCCGTCGGCGGCGCAACGGCCTGCTCCCTGCGCGACCTCGTCGGTGCCCAGGTCGTTGATGACGACGGACGCGCCCTCGGCGGCCAGCGCGGGCGCTCAGCCCTTCCCGGCGATGACGGTGTGCGTCTGGCCGTTGATGGCAGCGAGTGCTTCGAGCTGCTCGAGGTAGTGGTCCAGCGAGTGGTGGACGAGCCTGGCCGAGGCGATGGTGGCTCCGGCGGCGGCGAGCGCGGCGAGTTCCTCGCGCACCGCGTCCGGCTCCTTGCCCGGGTCGAGGAGATGTTCCGGGCCGAGCGCGATCTCGAAGCCCGAGGGGATTTCCTCCCGCCGGATCCACTCGCTCGCCTGGGCCGGGGTGACACCGAACGGGCACCAGCCGTCCGCCAGCGCGACGGCCCGCCGCAGCGACCGCAGGGTCCGCCCGCCGACCCACAGGGGCAGCCGCTCCTGCACGGCGCACGGGTCGACCACGAGCCCGCCGAAGGTGTAGTAGTCGCCCTGGTAGGCGGGGATCGGCTGCGACAGTGCCGCCCGCAGCGCGCGCAGCGCGTCGTCGGCGCGGGCCCCGCGGTCGGGGAAGGACGCGCCGAGGAGGTCGAACTCCTCCTTGAGCGTGCCGACGCCAAGGCCGAGGATCACCCGTCCGCCGCTGATCACGTCGAGGGTGCCGTAGCGCTTGGCGATCTCCAGCGGGTGGTGGTAGCCGAGGACCAGCACGTTGGTGGCCAGCATGATGCGTTCGGTGCGGGCGGCGAGGTAGCCGAAGGTCGCCAGGGGGTCGAAGTAGCGGGCGCCGCGGCGGACCGCCTCGGTGGCGGGGACGCCGATGTGCTCGCTGCAGGTCAGGTGGTGGTAGCCGAGCCGGTCGGCGGCCTGCGCTATGCGGGCGACCTCCTCGATGCCGGCGGTCTCCTCCCAGCGGGCGTGTGCGCCGGGCAGCATCGTCAGGACAGGGCTGGGGACCGACAGCCGCAGGGCTGGTGTCGCACTCATCCGAGCATCACCCCGCCAGCGTCGACGACGATCGACTGAACAAGCAGCGTCGCCATCATCGGCCCCGGACCCGTACTCGCTGCGGTGATGATCGCGACCTTCCCGGCCAGGCGTCCCGTGGTCATCGGGCGGCCGCCCCGGACATCTCGCGCACGACCGAGTTCAACAGGTTCCGGCCGGCGCCGGTGTCGTCGAGAAGCCTGTTGGTCCGGCGTCGTACCGCCCAGACATCACCGTCGCGGGTCAGCTCCCAGTGGGCGGCGCTCACCCGCCACAGGTAGTACCGGCCGTCCGCGGCATCCCGGCGCATGATCAGTGAATAGGTGATCGCGGTCGCCGCGTCACCGTCAAGGTCGATCAGCGGCGGCCCCGCCACGTGGGCGACGCCGGCCTGGATCAGGCCCTGGTGGGTGTCGGCCCTCAGCATGGCCGCCACGGCGGCGCGCCCCTCGTACGGCGCACCGGCCGCGTCCCAGTCGTAGCTACCGTCCTCGCGCCACACCGACGCGGCCAGGTCCACGAGCCCCGCGTCGGCCGCGGGACCGTACGACAGGATCAGCCGCCTGATCGCCAGCTCGTCCTCAACGCGTCTCAGCCGCGCCGCCAGCGAGGCCAGATCTTCAACAGCACCCACGTGTACCTCCCCATCCGCAGCGGCACAAGCCACCGCCCGGACCTACGCCCCACACGGCAGAAGGCAACCCTTCCACAGCCGGAAGCCAAAAGTCAATATCGACATCGGTATCGAGATATAGGACAGTCGACGACAAAGCCGCCCTCGGGTTCGAGACGAGAGCGCACCCGGGGATCGGACAGTTTTGCGCGAACGTCCGATCCCGCGGGAGGATGACCCGCACCGCGCGCCAGCGTGCGACACCGAGGAATGGAGGCGGCCTGATGATCCGAGTGAAGGCAGCGTTCTTCAGCGCGACGGAGCCAGCGCCGCCCGGAGACGACGGCAGCTACCTGCGCTGGCACCTGCTCGACCACATGCCCGAGCAGTATCAGCTACCAGGGCTCGTCCACGCGACACGGTGGATCGCCGAGGACGAGTACCGACAGGCCCGCATCGCCGGCAGTGGCCCCCTGGCCGACGTCGGCAACATCGTGAACTACCTCGTCGGCGACCCCGTCCAACAGACCCACGACGACTTCCTGGAACTCGGCCTGCGCCTCGCCGAGGCCGGACGTTTCCCCGAACGTCGCCCCTCGCTGCAGCTGCGGCTGCTGGCGCTGCAACGCTGGTACGCCGCGCCACGCGCACTGATCTCCCCGGAGGTCGTGCCCTTCCGACCGCACCGCGGCATCCTCATGATCATCGAGGAGCCGGTGACGGACGACGTCTCCGGCTGGCTTCAGTGGCTGCACGCCCAGCACTACCCGGCGCTGCTCCAGACGCCCGGCGTCGCCGGCGCCTGGCAGTACGGCTCCACCGACTTCTGGCGGCTGGACCCCGCCTGCCAGGGCGGACCGCAGTACATCACCGTCGTCTACCTCGACGACGACCCCTTGGCGACCACGAAACGACTGACTCCCACCATCGAGCGGCGATGGGCCTCGGGAGACGTACGGCCGTTGTTCGCCGGGCCTCTACGATCCATGATCCAGTGGGCTGCCTGGAGCGGCTGACCAGCGAGAAGCCCACGGCCGGCACTGGCAGCCCCGCCGTGCTGGTCGCAGGTCACGTCCAGCGGCGTGGTGTACGGAGAGTGACTCCGCGCGATCCTCGTTCGTCGAGCGCCACGTGGCGCCGGGTCCCGTCACCGGCGTCGAGCGGCGATGACGGGCCACCCTGGTACCCCCTGGGGGTAGGCGCGCCACGTCGGGCTGCGGGCGTGGGGGCGGCCGTTTCGGTCCCCTGTGGCGGTGGATCGGACATCGGTGGGACGGTGTCCGATCCTGCGGTACGCTCCGCTCCGCGGATCGCGGGACGAGTTGGCGCCCGACTCACATGAACTTAAACATTGACGTCAATATTCATATACTCCGGCTCTGACGGCTGCTGATGGACCGCTCCCGCGCGGGGCGATGCGCAGTCCCGTCGCGGGGTGGGTCGATCTGCGCGGTGGCTGCGCCGCCGTGGAATGGGGAGGTGCTCATGGGGGTCGCGGAAGATCTAGCCGCACTCGAGGGTCGGTTACGCGCCGTTGAGGATGAGCGGGCGATCAGGCGGTTGATCCTGGCGTATGGTCCCGCGGCCGACGCAGGGTTGGTCGATCTGGCCGCGTCCGCGTGGCAGGAGGATGGCGTCTACGACTGGGACGCGAACGGCGCACCGTACGACGGCCGCGCCGCCGTGGAGGCCATGCTGCGGACCGAGGGGCACCAGGGTCTGATCCACGCCGGAGTCGCCCATGTGGCCAGCCCGCCCCTGATCGATGTCGATGGTGACACGGCCACTGCGGTCACCTATTCGCTGATCATGCGCCGGGACGACACGAACGGTCGTTTCTACCTGTGGCGGGTGAGCGTGGCGCACTGGGACCTGACGCGCGGCGACGACGGCTGGGGAGTGCGGCGTCGGACGAACCGCCTGCTTGATGGCACCGGTGCCGGTCGGGAGTTGCTTGCCGGCGTCGTGCCGCAGTTCTTCGGGGCGGTGGCTCGATGAGCACCGGACGCCTTGCTGGGAAAGTCGCGATCATCACGGGTGCCAGCACCGGCCTCGGGCCCGTGATGGCGAAGCTCTTCGTCGACGAGGGCGCGAAGGTGCTCCTCACGGCCCGGCGGGAGGAGCTGGTCAAGGAGGCCGCGGCCGCGTGTGGGCCGGACGCGATCGCGATGCGTGCGGACGTGACCAACGAGGACGACGTGGTCGCGATGGTCGCCCGTGCCGTGGCCGAGTTCGGCCAGGTCGACATCATGTGCAACAACGCCGCCGCCCCCGGCAAGGACACCTGGATCTGGGAACAGACCCTCGAGAACTGGAACCACACGATCGGTATCGACGTCACGGCGGCGATGCTCTGTACCCGTGAGGTTCTCAGGCAGTCGATGATGGAACGCCGCTCGGGCGTCATCCTCAACTTCTCCTCGACGGCGAGCTTCGCCGGCATGCCCCGCAAGACCCACTATGTGACCGCGAAGTCGGCACTACGCGCCTTCACCAAGGGCGTCGCCAACGAGGTGGGCTCGTACGGGATTCGCTGCAACTGCCTGGTGCCCGGCAGCATCGACACCGAGCTGTGGCAGAACTGGGTCCGGCGGACGGCCGGTGAGCAGGGCGTCGAGTACGACGAGCAGCGGGCGAAGGTGCTGTCCGGAGTCGCGCTGCGCGACATCTCCTCGACGACCGACGTCGCCAACGCCGCGCTGTTCCTCGTCAGCGACGAGAGCCGCACCATCACCGGCCAGTCGGTCGTCGTCGACGCCGGCGGAGTGATGCTCGGCTGACCGAAGCACCACGCTCGGAGGCGGGCGCCACGCCGGCAAGCCGCTTCGAACGCATGAGCCGCCGCGAGGACCGAGAACGTCTTGATCCTCGCGGCACACGACGGCGGCTGACCGAGGAGCTGACATGTACATTCTCTACGAAGTCGCCGACCGGATCGCGACTATCACGCTCAATCGGCCCGAGGCCGCCAACGCCCAGAACATGGAGCTGCTCGACGAGCTCGACGCGGCCTGGACTCGGGCGGCGACGGACGACGAGGTCGCGGTCATCATCCTGCGGGCCGAGGGAAAGCATTTCTCCGCCGGTCATGACCTGAAAGGGCCAGGCAAGCCGGCGAAGCTGACGCTTGAAGCGATCTACCAGGTCGAGGCGCGCCGCTATCTGGAGTACTCGCTTCGCTGGCGGAACGTGCCGAAGCCGTCGATCGCGGCCGTGCAGGGCCGGTGCATAGCCGGTGCGCTGCTGCTGTGCTGGCCGTGCGACCTCATCATCGCGGCAGAGGACGCGCTGTTCTCGGATCCCGTGGTGGCGATGGGAATCGGTGGTGTCGAGTACCACGGGCACACCTGGGAGCTCGGCCCCCGCAAGGCGAAGGAAATCCTCTTCACCGGCCGGGCCCTGACCGCACAGGAGGCCGAGCAGGTCGGCATGGTCAACCGGGTGGTGCCGCGGGCCGCGCTGGACACCGAGACGCGGGCACTGGCCGCACACATCGCGACGATGCCGTCGTTCGGGCTTCGGCAGGCCAAACGGGCGGTCAACCAGACGCTGGACGTGCAGGGGTTCTACGCGGCAATCCAGTCGGTCTTCGACGTCCACCAGACCGGGCACGGCAACGCGCTGTCGGTCAGCGGCCTCCCGGTCCTGGTGAACCTCGACCAGATGAAGACCAAGATCCGCTCGAACAACGACCAACAAGAAGAACAATGACCAACAAGAAGGTTGAGGCGGGCCGCAGCGTCGCCCCCCGAGAAAAACCCCTGGCAAGGAGAGCGAGCGTCCCCGCGCTCGCGGCTCAGCCGCCGCAGGCCTCAGCTCGACTCGGATCGCCGTGAGCCGCATCCTCCGACGGTGGACAGCGCCGGCCCGATCCACCGTCGGAGGATTCCGCGGAGTTCGTCGCCGGAGCGGGGCTGCTCCGGCGGGGCGATCACCATGGACTGGATGATCCGTAGCAGGAGCTCGACGAGTTCGTCGAACTCTCGGTCTTCGTAGCCGAGAGCGGCCCAGTCGACGCGGGTGTCCACAAGGATCATCCGGCATCGCGCGATGCTGGTCGACGTCAACATCTGGCGGCTGAAGAGCTCCGCCCGTCCGCTGGCGAGCAGCAGCGTCAGGAACAACTCCTTCGGTAGCTGCTCGATGATGAAGGCAACCGCCTCGACCACCAGGTCGGTCGGGTTCTCCGCCCCTCCAGCGACAGCCCGCGTCCGCGCGATCCAGTCATCCAACGCCAGTTCGGCCACCCCGCCGAAGAGGTCCTCGGTGCTGGTGAAGTAGCGGTATATGGTCCGCCGGGTGATGCCGAGTTCGAGCGCGACGCCGGACAGGGTGGTCCGCGCCGGCCCCTGCCGCTCGATGCACTGGACGGCCGCGTCAAGGATCCGCTGACGCGCCTCGCCGTCGTCCCTGGGCGGCGAGCCGCCCCAGCCTCTACGCCCCAACGCCGGTTGACTTTCGCGGTCCCATGGCATAACCCTATCTCAAGTTACATATTTCAGATCATGTGCAATCAGAAGAGAGCAAGCATGGTGGCTCCACGCGACCAGAGCGCCGCCCACAGAGCATCCAGCTTGCGTCCCGAGCAGCGGTCGCTCGCGCGGCGGGGGGGGCGCCGCGGCCAGGTACGCGAGAGGACGGCGACGCCGTGGGCCGCCATCGAGACGACGCCAACGGCCGCCGAGCCGCGGTTCCCGCAGGCCGAGGGCAAAGACACCAGCCCGGAGGGCGAGTGAAGGACATCGAAAGCCGAATCGATCTTGTGGATGGGTTGTTCTGGGGGCGCAATCCGCACGAGGAGCTGGCCTGGCTTCGGGCGAACGCACCCGTGTGGCGGGACCCGCGCACCGGAGTCTGGGGGGTCGCCACCTACGAACTCCTCAAGCACGTCGCCAGCCGCCGAGAGCTGTTCAGCAACGCTGGCGGGATCCGACCGGACCAGGACGCCATGCCGATGATGATCGACATGGACGACCCGGAGCACCAGAAGCGCCGGAAGCTGGTGAACAAGGGCTTCACCCTGCGGCGGGTCGGGCGGAAGGAGGCATCGATCCGCCAGACGGTCGACACGATCATCGACAGTGTGTGCGAGCGCGGCGAGTGCGACCTCGTGTGGGACATCGCCGCGTGGCTTCCCCTGATCGTCATCGCCGACGAGCTGGGGGTCGACCCGGCCGACCGCGAGAAGTTGCTGCGGTGGAGCGAGGCCATGATGGGCGCGCTCGGGCAGCGCAACGAGGAAGCGATGCAGGTCGCCGCGCAGGCCGGAATGGAGTACTACGCCTACGCCCAGCGCGTCATCGACTCCCGGCGGGAAACTCCGACCGAGGACCTGATGAGCATTCTGGTACACGCCGAGGTCGACGGCGACCGCCTCAAGGACAATGAGATCATCAGCGAGTCCCTGCTGATCCTCAACGGCGGTGACGAGACGACCCGCCACGTCATCTCCGGCGGTGTCTACGAGCTGCTACGCGCGCCCGGTAACTGGGCGGCGCTCCGGGACGACCGGGCCCTGATCCCCTCGGCGATCGAGGAGATGCTGCGCTGGGTGAGCCCGATCAAGAACATGGCCCGCACCGCGACCGCCGATGTGGACCTCGCCGGTCAGTCGATCGCCGCCGGCGACACGCTGCTCCTGCTCTACCCGTCGGCCAACCGCGACGACGCGGTCTTCGAGGAGCCGAACAGGTTCGATATGCGCCGCACCCCGAACGAACACGTGGCCTTCGGGTTCGGCGCGCACTACTGCATGGGGGCGAACCTCGCCCGCCTCGAGCTGCGCGTGGTGCTCGATCGGCTCCTCGACCGGCTGCCCGACCTCGCGCTGGTCAACGACGAGGAACCGAAACACCGGGCGGCGAACTTCGTCAGCGGCTACGAGAGCGTGCCCGTGCGCTTCACCCCGACCCGGCCGGTCGGCGTCCAGGCGGTCCACCAGTGACGACAGCCATGCCCCACCTGCTGGTCGAGCGGGACGGCGCGGTCCTGCAACTCACCCTGAACCGTCCCAAGCGGCTGAACGCCATCACCAGCACGATGCTCGCCCGCATCGTCGACGCCTGCGCCGAGGCCGCCGCGGACGACGACATCCGCTGCATCGTGATCACGGGAGCCGAGGGGAACTTCTCGGCGGGCGCCGACCTGCGGGCCATGGCGGGTGACCCGGATGACGACGGTGCCGACGACCTCGCCCGGCGGCGGATCGTCGACCCGCGCTACGTCGAACGGGGCTTCCTGAAGATCGGCCGGCCGTCGAAGCCGATCATCTCGGCCGTCGAGGGGGTCTGCGTCGCCGGTGGAACGGAGATCCTTCTCGGCACGGACATCCGGGTCGCCGGCCGCGGCGCCCGTTTCGGTCTGTCCGAGGCGCGCTGGTCGCTGTACCCGAACATGGGTTCACCGGTGCGCCTTCCTCGGCAGATCTCCTACACCAAGGCGGCCGAGATCCTGCTGACCGGTCGGCACATCTCGGCGGAGGAAGCCGAGCGTATCGGGCTGATCGGGCGGGTTGTCGACGACGGTGCCGCGCTCGCCGTGGCGCGTGAGATCGCCGATCAGATCTGCGCGAACGGCCCGCTCGCCGTCGAGGCGATCCTGGCGACGATCCGGGAGTCGTCGGGCCTGACCGAGGACGAGGGATTCGCGCGCGAGCTGGAGCGAAGCCGGGCGGTGTTCGCGTCCGAGGACGCCAAGGAGGGCCCGAAGGCGTTCGCCGAGAAGCGAACTCCGAATTTCCGGCGTAGATAACAGCCTTTCGTCAGGCGAAAGTTATCGACGAAACAGTCGTTGGTGGCGTCACCGCGGAGAGGATGTCGAGCGATGAAGGACCTGTACCGTCCTATGTTTCTGCCTGATCTGCTGATCAGGGCGCTGGAGAGGAACGGTCACCGACCCGCGGTGCACATCGGCGACGCCACACTTTCGTCGGCGCAGGTGCGCGAGAAGATCAGTTGCTATGTGCAGGCGTTCCGGGCCCGCGGCCTGGAACGGGGTGCCGGTGTGGCGACCCTGTCGAAGAACCGCGTCGAGGTGCTGTTTTCCATGGGAGCGGTGATGGTGTCCGGGTGCCGGAACACCGCGTTACATCCGCTCGGTTCGCTCGAGGACCACGCCTACGTTCTCGAGGACGCTGGTATCGAGGCGCTGCTGTTCGATCCGAGCTTCGCCGATCACGTTCAGGAGCTGGGCAGGCGCCTTCCCGGTCTGCGGTTGCTCTCGTACGGCGAGGCGCCTGTCGGCGAGGACCTGATCGGCCTCGCGGCGGCGTTCACGCCACAGCGCCTCGTGGCTCCCCAGGTGGACGGCGAGGACATCTCGGCCCTCGCCTACACCGGCGGCACCACCGGCAAGCCCAAGGGCGTGATGGCCACCTACCGCAGCAGCGCCGCGATGGCGCAGATCATGGTGTCGGAGTGGCAGTGGCCCGAGGAGGTCCGCCATCTCGTGTGCACGCCGCTCAGCCACGCCGGATCGTCGATCTTCGTGCCGTTGCAGCTGCAGGGCGCGGTGATGTTCGTGTTGCCGACGTTCGAGGCCGGCGCCGTGCTCGAGGCGATCGAACGCCATCGCATCACGACCGTGATGCTCGTCCCTTCGATGATCTACGCACTTCTTGATCATCCTCGGTTCGCCCAGACCGACCTGTCCAGCCTGCAGTCGATCTACTACGGGGGGTCGGCGATATCGCCGACCCGCCTGCGGGAGGCGATCGAGAAGCTGGGGTCGATCTTCGTCCAGTTCTTCGGGCAGACCGAGGCTCCGATGACCGTCAGCGTCCTGCGCAAGGAGGAACACCTCGTCGACGACCTGGCGCGGCTGACATCCTGCGGTCGACCCGTACCCTGGACCCATGTCGCCCTGCTCGACGACGCCGGCAATGAGGTCGCCGAGGGCGAGCCCGGTGAACTGTGCGTACGCGGCCCGCTGGTGATGCGGGGGTACTGGAACAAGCCGGCCGAGACGGCGCAGGCCCTTGACGGCGGATGGCTGCACACCGGTGATGTGTGCCGTGCGGACGAGCAGGGATTCCTGACGATTGTCGACCGCAAGAAGGACATGATTGTTTCGGGGGGTTTCAACCTGTTTCCCCGCGAGATCGAAGACGTGATCTCCCGGCATCCCTCGATCGCGGCGGTCGCCGTCGTCGGCGTCCCCGACGAGAAATGGGGCGAGGCGGTGAAGGCGGTCGTGGTCGTCCGCTCAGGCCACACCGTGGACACCGCGGAGCTCATCGCCCTCGTGCGCCAGCACAAGGGCTCCCACCACGCGCCGAAGTCCATCGACGTCGTCGACGCGATCCCGGTCAGCCCCCTGGGCAAGCCAGACAAGAAGGCACTGCGCGCTCGTTACTGGGCCGGTGCCGAACGGCTCGTCCACTGAGGCCGACCCGCGGCCCGCGGGCGTGGACCCGCCGGGTGAAGGAGGAAGCATGACCATCACGAAGGACACCCTGTACATCGGCGGCGAGTGGGTGTCCGCCCACGGCTCTCGCACGATCGATGTCCTCTCCCCGCACACCGAGGAGCTGGTGGCGACGGTGCCGGAGGCCGACGAGGACGACGTCGATCGCGCTGTCGCCGCCTCCCGCCGGGCCTTCGACGAGGGCCCGTGGCCCCACACCTCGCCGAAGGACCGCGCCGAGGTGATCCGCTCCATCAGCGCGGCCATCAAGGCCCGGGCGCAGGAGTTCGCCGACACCGCGACCCTGGAGATGGGCTCCCCCAACGGGTTCGCCCTCATGGGCAACGCCTATGCGTCCACGTTCGTCCTGGACGGGTTCGCGGGCCTGCTCGACACGTACCCCTTCGAGGAGGAGCGGCCGGGCCTGCTGGGGATGTCCCGGGTCGTGAAGCATCCGGTCGGGGTGAGCGCCGCCATCGCGCCGTGGAACGTGCCGCTGTTCATCATCTCGATGAAGCTCGGCGCCTGTCTGGCCGCCGGCTCGACCATGATTGTGAAATCGGCGCCCGAGTCGCCGCTCACCGGCTACCTGCTGGCGGAGGTGCTCGACGCGGTCGGGCTGCCGCCCGGTGTCGTGAGTGTGGTCACGGCCGGCGCCGCGGCGAGCGAGGCGCTGGTCCGCCATCCCGGGGTCGACAAGGTGTCGTTCACCGGCAGTACCGCCGTCGGCCGCCGGATCGGCGCCATCTGCGGCGAGCACCTCAAACGGTGCACGCTGGAGCTCGGCGGCAAGTCGGCCTCGATCATGCTGGCGGACGCCGACCTCGCCACGGTCGTCCCGCAGCTTCTGCCGGCGGTGTTCATGAACAGCGGGCAGGCGTGCGTCGCGCAGACCCGCCTGCTCGTGCCGCGGCGCCGTCACGACGAGGTGGTGCAGGCACTCGCCGGCGCGATCGAGGCCATCAAGGTCGGCGACCCCGCGGACCCGGAGACGGTCGTCGGGCCGCTCGTGGCCGAGCGCCAGCGCACCCGGGTGGAGGGACTCATCGGCTCCGGTGTCAGCGAGGGCGCCCGACTGGTCTGCGGCGGCGGCCGTCCCACCGACCTCCCGCGCGGCTGGTACGTCGAGCCGACCCTGTTCGCCGACGTCGACAACCGGATGCGCATCGCGCAGGAGGAGGTCTTCGGCCCGGTGCTGTCGGTGCTGCCCTATGACAGTGAGGACGAGGCCGTTCGCATCGCCAACGACTCGCCTTACGGGCTTTCCGGCTCGGTCTGGACCGGCGACGCCGAGCGCGGAACCGCGGTGGCGAAGCGCATCCGTACCGGCTCGGTCGCGGTCAACTCCGGCGCGGTGATCGACCTGCTGAACCCCTTCGGCGGCTTCAAGCAGTCCGGGCTCGGCCGCGAACTCGGCCGCGAAGGTCTGGACGCGTACCTCGAGACCCAGACCATCATTCCCCCCGCCCGGTGACCTCGGACAGCCGGACCGCCATGCGGTCCCGCCTTCCGTTTCGCAGAGGAGTAACGAGCTTCCATGAAGACACGCGCCGCCGTGATGTGGGAACCAGGCCAGGACTGGAAGGTGGAGGAGGTCGACGTCGACGCCCCCGGGCCGGGCGAGGTCCTCGTCGACATGAAGGCCTGCGGAATGTGTCATTCCGACGAGCATGTGCGTACCGGTGACATGCCCGTACCGCACTTCCCCTTAGTCGGCGGTCACGAGGGCGCCGGCGAGGTCATCGAGGTGGGTGCCGGCGTCACCAGTGTCGCGCCGGGAGACCACGTGGCGCTCTCGTTCGTACCCGCGTGCGGCCGCTGCACGTGGTGCGCGCGGGGAATGTCCTACCTGTGCGACGAGGGCGCGAAGCTCTTCAACGTCGGGATGATGGCCAACAACCGGATCGCCCACCGCATCGGTGACACGCCGCTCGCGCGGTTCAGCCAGCTCGGTGCGTTCAGCGAGAAGCAGCTGCTCTCCGAGCAGTCGGTCGTCAAGGTCGACCCCGACATCCCGTGGCACGCGGTCGCCCTTGTCTCCTGCGGGGTGGCGACGGGCTACGGCTCCGCCGTCGACCGGGCGGGAACCCGCCCGGGCGACGTCGTGGTGGTCGTCGGCGTCGGCGGCATCGGCGTGTCCGCCGTGCAGGGGGCGAGCATCGCCGGCGCGTCGCGCGTCCTCGCGGTCGACCCGTTGGAGAGCCGCCGCGAAGCCTCGAAGATCTTCGGCGCGACGGACACCTTCGCGTCGATGGACGAGGCGCTGCCGGCCGTCGCCGAGATCACCCGAGGCGTGATGGCCGACCGCGTGATCCTCTCGCCCTCGGTGCTGCACGGCTGGATGATCGAGCCCGGGCTGAAGCTGACCCGCAAGGGCGGCGTGTGCTGCCTGACCGGCGTCGCGCCGTTGACCGAGATCGACGTCAAGCTCAACGCGTTCACGTTCGCGATGATGAGCAAGACGCTCGTCGGCTCGATCTACGGCGGTGCCAGTCCGCGCGAGCGCATTCCCTTCCTCCTCGACCTGTACCGGCGCGGCCGACTCAAGCTGGACGAGATGGTCACGCGGACGTACACGCTCGACCAGGTCAACGAGGGATATGTCGATCAGGCCGCCGGCACCATTCTCCGGGGCGTCGTCACCTTCCAGGACTGAACGGGCCGCGACGACCAGAGATTACGTCGTTCGCGCCGCCACATTGTTGAGAGGTTCCATGACCAGGTTTGTCGAAAGCACCATCACCTTCCCGTACAAGCGGTCGCTGGGGCCGGTGACGGGCGCGTTCATGACGGCGCTCGCGGACAAGCGCATTCTCGGCGTGCGCAGCGGCTCGGGCGTGCTGGTACCGCCGATGGAATGGGATCCCGTGTCCGGCGCCGAACTGGCCGCCGAGCTGGTGGAGGTCGGTCCGGCCGGCACCGTCGAGGCATGGACCTGGGTACCGGAACCGACCGAGGCGCATCCGCTCGACCGTCCCTTCGCGTTCGCCTTCATCCGCCTGGACGGCGCGTCCGTCCCGCTGCTGCACGCGGTGGACACCGGGTCGCCCGCCGCGGTCCGCGCGGGCATGCGGGTGGCGCCTCGCTGGCGCGGCCGCCGGGTCGGCCACATCACCGACATCGCGTGCTTCGTCCCCGGCGAGGACGCCCAGGTCGACGGCCCCGACGCCGGTGCGCCGGGTCAGCCGGTCGAGCTGATGGACTACACGGCCGCGGTCACCTACAGCACGCCGGTCCCGGAGATGGCCGATCGTGCCGTCGCGGCGACCCGGGAGCGGCGCCTCGTCGGGCTGCGCTGCCCGACCTGCGAGCGGGTGTACGTGGGCGGCGACCGGCCCTACTGCCCGGTCGACGCCCTGGAGCTCGGCCCGGACGCGGAGGTCGACCTCCCGACCACGGGTACCCTGACGAACTTCATCGTGGTCGAGCCCGTGCGCTATCCGGGGCAGACCGAGACCGAGCCGTTCGCGCGGGTGTTCGTCCTGCTCGATGACACCGAGGTGGTTCTCACCTACCAGCCCGTCATCGACCTTCCGGTGCACGACATCCACGTGGGCGTCCGGGTCACCGCCGTCTGGGCGCCCGCGGACGCACCGGTCGACACCTTCAGCGGCATCGGCCGCCCGATGGGCAGCCTGCTCGGTTGGACGCCCAGCGGAGAGCCGGACGCGCACGACCCCGACCTCGTGAATCGGATCTACTGATGACCGCTACCAGTACCAGTACCAGCCAGCCCAGGACGAGCACGGACATCGCTGTCATCGGGTGGGCGCAGGCCGCGATCGAGCGGCGCACCGACCAGAACGAGACCCAGATGCTGATGAGCGCCATCACCGACGCGCTCACCCCGCTGGGCCTCACCCGGGCCGACGTCGACTTCACCTGTCTCGGGTCGTGCGACTACATCACCGGGCAGGCGTTCTCGTTCGTCGCCAACCTCGACGCGATCGGCGCCTGGCCCCCCAAGCGCGACTCGCACGTCGAGATGGACGGCGCCTGGGCGCTCTACGAGGCGTGGCTTCGGCTGCACGAGGGCGACATCGAGATCGCGGTCGTGACCGGGTCGGGTCGCTCCTCCACCGGCGACCCTTCGCTGATCTACCCGATGGAGATGGACCCCTATGTGCTCGCCCCGCTGGGAGCCGACCTGGTCACGTTCGCCGCGTTGCAGGCCCGAGCGGTGATCGCCGCCGGCCTCGCCGACGAACGAGCCATGGCCGAGGTCTCGATCCGCAGCCGGGGGAAGGGCACCGTCGACGAGCTGCTCGCCGGTGAGTACGTCCGCGAGCCGTTGCGCCGCCACGACCTGCCGCCCATCACCGACGGCGCCGTCGCCATGGTCCTGGCGACCGGCGACCGGGCCCGCCAGCTCGTCGAACGCCCCGCCTACATCACCGGTTTCGACCACCGGACGGAGTGCCACAACCCGGCGTTGCGCCGCCTCGACGACTCGCCGTCCACCCGGATCGCGGCCCGGGAGGCGGGACTCGACGACCGTGGGGTCGAGGTCGCCGAGCTGCAGGCCTCGTTCACGCACGAGGAGCTGCTGCTGCGGCACGTGCTGGACCTCGGCGACGACGTGAGCGTCAACCCGTCGGGGGGTGCCCTGCGGGCCAATCCGATCATGGCCACCGGGCTGGCGCGGATCGGCTACGCGGCCGATCACGTCTTCGCAGGGGGTACCCGGGCGCTGGGCCACGCGACGAGCGGGCCGTGCCTGCAGCAAAACCTCATCTGTGTGCTGGAGGGCCGGTCATGATTCCCTGCGCGGTGGTCGGCGTCGGCCAGACCCATCACAAGTCGCGACGGCGCGACGTGTCGTTCGGCGGCCTCGTGCGGGAGGCGGTCTTCCGGGCCCTCGACGACGCCCGGATGACGATGGCCGACATCGACGCCGTCGTCCTCGGCAAGGCGCCGGACCTGTTCGAAGGCGTGATGAAGCCCGAGCTCTACCTCTCGGACGCGCTCGGCGCCGTGGGCAAGCCCATGTTCCGGGTCCACACCGCCGGCTCGGTGGGGGGGACCACCGGGCTGGTCGCGGCCTCGCACGTGCGGGCCGGCAAACACCGCACCGTGCTCGCGGTCGCCTTCGAGAAGCAGTCCGAGGGCAACGCCCAGTTCGCCCTCGGCTCCGGGCGGGGCGCCTCCCTCGGCGCCGGTGGCTCCTTCGCCCCCTTCGTCCGCGCCTACATCCACCGCAGCGGCGCACCGGAGCACATCGGGTGGACGGTCGCGGTCAAGGATCGCCTCAACGCGCTGAAGAACCCCTACGCCCACCTCAGGATCGAGGACATCTCGATCGAGAAGGTACGGGACTCGCCCATGATGTGGGATCCGATCCGGTACCTGGAGTCCTGCCCGTCCTCCGACGGAGCCTGCGCGGTCGTCATCACCGACGAGGAGGGCGCCCGGGCCGCGGCGGCCGACAACCGTCCGCCGGCGTGGATCCTCGGCATGTCCTCCCGCAGCGAGGCGGGCGGGTTCCCCGGCCGGGATCCCGTCCGACCCCGTGCCTGCCTGCAGTGCGCGGACGACGTCTATCAGGAAGCCGGCATCACGAACCCCCGTGAGCAGATCGACGTGGCCGAGCTCTACGTGCCGTTCTCCTGGCACGAACCGATCTGGCTGGAGGCCCACGCGCTCGCGGACGAGGGCGAGGGCTGGCAGCTGGTCGACAAGGGCGACACCGAGATCGGCGGGCGCCTTCCCATCAACCCCTCCGGCGGCGTGCTGTCGACCAACCCCATCGGCGCCTCCGGCCTGCTGCGTTTCGCCGAGGCGGCGAACCAGGTACGGGGCGGCGCGGGCGAGCACCAGGTCGACGGCGCCAAGGTCGCCCTCGGCATGGCCTACGGCGCGCAGAGCCAGTACTTCTCCATGTGGATCGTCGCCAACAGCCTGCAGCCGTTCCACTAAAACACCGCCTCGAAGGGCTTCAGAATGGGCAACGGACCTCCTCCACTCCCGATCCGCGAACTCACCCCGAGGGCGCACACCGCGGTCCTCGCTGGAGTAGGCGACCTGGCGCCGTCGACGATGCGGATCCCCAACGCGAACTACACCGACCCGGCAGTCGCCGTCGTGGAGCGACGGACGACGTTCTCCGCGCCGCTGCTCGTCACCCACAGCTCCGCGGTTCCCGAGGCGGGGAGCTTCCTGACCTTGGATCTGCTGGGCACGCCGGTGATCGTCGTTCGCGGCGGCGGCGGGAAGGTCCGGGTGCTGGTCAACGCCTGCCGGCACCGCGGCGCGATGGTCGCGGAGGGCTCGGGCTGCACCCGCCGCTTCACCTGCCCATACCACAACTGGGCATATGACACTGACGGCGCACTCGTGGGGATACCCGACCGGCGACAGGGATTCGACGACCTCGACCCCGCCGCGCACGGGCTCGTCGAGCTCCCGAGCGAGGTCCGCCACGGATTCGTCTGGGCCGTGCGCGACCCGGCCGGTGTGATCGACGTCGCGCGGCACCTCGGACCGCTGGACCAGGAGCTCGCGGCCTGGGACTTCGACCACCACGAGGTCACCGCGACGATGGAACTCCCGCTGGAGTCGAACTGGAAATGCGCCCTCGAGGCATTCCAGGAGACCTACCACTTCCCCTACGTCCACGGCGGATCACTCGTCGGTCGGGGCACCATCTCGAACATCGTGACGTTCGACCAGTTCGGCCGCCATCACCGGCTCGGTGTGCCCCTGCGCAGCCTGGGCACCGGCCCGGAACCGACCGAGGGCGAGAACATGACCTGCATCTACTACATCCACCCGTGTTCAGTGATCTCCACCTCACCGCTGGGCGCCGAGTTGCTGCAGTTCTACCCCGGTTCGACCCCGGCGAGCAGCACCGTCCGCCATACCGTCCTGTCCCGGTTTCCACTGTCCGACGACGGGGTGGCCGCCTTCTTCAAGGATTACGTTCCCCAGATTCAGGCCGTCGTCCGCGACGAGGACGCGGTCGTCCTGGAACGTTCCGGAAAGGGCCTCGCCGCGGGCCACACCGATGTCGTGCTCGGCCGCAACGAGATCGGCTGCCAGGCCGCGCACCGCCAGATCCTCGCGGATTACGCCGGCGCGGGCGACGCTCCCATCGCGGAACATGCCCAGGCGCGGCGCGGGCTCACGACAACGGCGAGCGGCCGCTCCTGATGACCACCGACAGGACGACCTCGCAGCACAGTCTCGCGGCGGTGAGCGAAGCCGTTGCCGAGCAGGTCCCCGACCGAGCCGCGATAGTGTTCCGCGACCGCAGGTTCACCCACGCACAGCTGACCACCCGCACCCGGCAGCTCGCGCATGTCCTGCACGACCGCGGCCTTGGCGCTCGGCCACAGGGACGCGCCGGCCTGGGACCATACGAGTCCCATCAGGATCATCTCGCCGTCTACGCGTTCAACGGCAACGAGTACCTCGAAGCGATGATCGGGGCGTTCAAGGCCCGGGTCGTCCCGGTGAACGTGAACTACCGGTACGTCGCCGAGGAACTGCGCTACGTCCTGCGGAACAGCGCCGCGAAAGCGATTCTGTATCACTCGGCGTTCGCTCCGACGCTGGCCGAGGTACTGGCCGACCTACCCGAGCTGCGGGTCCTGCTGCAGCTTGAGGACGGCTCCGGCAACGAGCTTCTTCCCGGCGCCGAATGGTATGAGGAGGCCCTCGCCGAAGCCCCCACCTCGATTCCCGAGTGGGCGCCGGACTGGTCTCCCGACGACCTGTACATCGTCTACACCGGCGGCACCACCGGCGCGCCCAAGGGGGTGCTGTGGCGCCAGGCCGACGTGTATCGCACGGCCCTGGGCGGGCGAAACCCGATCACCCGGCAGCCCTGGCAGACACTGGACGAGCTCGCCGGGTTCGTGGCGACGAATCCGAATCCCCACGTGGTGCTCGCGGCGTCGCCCTACATGCACGGCGCCGGCCACTGGACGGCCCTGCTGGGCCTGAACCAGGGCGGGACGGTGGTGATACAGGACAATGTCGAACGCCTCGACCCGGCCGATGTCTGTTCCGTGGTCGGTCGGGAGCGGGTGACGTACCTCCAGATGATCGGCGACGCGTTCGCTCGACCGATCATCGAGGAGATGGAACGCGGCGACTACGACCTCTCATCCCTGCGCACGGTCCTGTCCGGCGGAATGGCGCTGACCCCTGCGGTGGAAACACGGCTCCTTGCCCGCATGCCGGCGGTGACTCTCGTCGAGAGCGTCGGTTCGTCGGAGGGTGGTGGTCAGGCCGTGCGGACCATCACGGCGACAGGCCCGGGTTCGACCGGCGCCTTCTCTCCTGTCGCGGGGTCCGTGGTCGTGTCCGCGGACTTCGACAGCGTGCTCGGTCCCGGAGCGGACGACGTCGGCTGGCTGGCGAAGCGGGAAGACATTCCGCTGGGGTACCTCGGTGATCCGGCGAAGACGGCCCAGGCTTTCCCCGTCGTCGCCGGCGAGCGGATGGTGGTCCCCGGCGACCGGGCCCAGTGGCTGGCCGACGGCACGATCAAACTGCTCGGCCGCGACTCGATGACCATCAACTCGGGTGGGGAGAAGATCTTCGCCGAGGAGGTCGAGGCAGCGATCATCGCCCATCCCGACGTCTCCGACGTGGTGGTCGCCTCCCGGCCATCGCAGCGCTGGGGTCAGGAGGTCGTCGCGATCGTTCACCTGCGCGACGGCGCGACCGCGGCAGAGGACGATCTCGCCGCGGAGGCCGCACGGCACGTCGCCCGCTACAAACTTCCGAAGGCCTGGGTGTTCGTCGACGCGATCCAGCGGACCGGGGCGGGAAAGGCCGACTACCGATGGGCCGCCAAGGTCGCCGCATCGGCGGGCTGAACGGGCCGTGATCCGCGCTGGCGTGGTGCTTCGCTCCTCCGAGCATCACGCCGCCGGCGTCGACGATGATCGACTGTCCGGTGCTGGTCCGGCGGCCTCGCGACAGGCTGTTTCGAGAGCAACAGGCCAGTCGGAACGGTCAGTCCGGTGTCCGCGGCGATCGGGAGGAAAACGAGGTCGCACTTGACCGCGGCTGTGTGCCACGTCACTATCAGGCTCAATATCGAGGTCGATGTCGAGCTTCGAGAGGTGCGTGATGATGCCATGCCGCTCTACGACCTTGTGATCAAAGGTGGAACGGTCATCGATGGCTTGCAGACCCCCCGCTACAAGGCCGACGTCGCCATCGCCGGCGGTCGGGTGGCGGGGGTCGGTCGGATCAACGCCGCCGACGGCGCCGAGGTGGTCGACGCCTCCGGGAAGGTGGTCGCACCGGGTGTCGTCGACCTGCACACGCACTACGACAGCCAGCTGTTCTGGGATCCGTGGTGCACGATGTCGGGCTGGCACGGCGTCACCAGCGTGGTGATCGGCAACTGTGGCTTCGGGTTCGCGCCCTGCAAGCCGTCCGACCGCGAGCGCACCATGCTCAGCCTGTCGCGCAACGAGGCCGTGCCGATGGAGACGATGAAGGCCGGCATGCCGTGGGACTGGGAGACGTTCCCGCAGTTCCTCGACAGCGTCGACCGGGCGCCCAAGGGCGTCAACGTCATGTCGTTCGTCCCGCTCTCGCCGCTGTACGGCTATGTCGTCGGCCTCGACGAGGCCAAGGGCCGGGCGGTGACCGAGGACGAGCTGGCGCGCATGTGCCGGCTGCTCGTCGAGGCGATGCGGAGCGGGGCCTGCGGCCTGTCCGCCCAGATCCTCGGCGAGGTCGGCAACGTCCAGCTCGACTACGACGGAACCCCGATGGTGACCGACCTGATGAGCGAGCGGGATCTGCGCGCGTTCTGTCGGGCGCTGGGCTCGCTGGGCCGGGGCGTGTCCCAGGTGACCGCACCGCTGGAGACGGCAGCCTTCATGGCCCGCGAGAGCGGCCGGCCCATCATCTGGAACGCGCTTCTCGCCGACGGCGCGCTCAACCAGCACGGCGGCCAGCAGATGTCACACCGGGACGCGTTGAAGCGCCTGGCCGAGCTGAACGAGGACGAAGGCGTCCGGGTCTTCGCCCAGGCCCTTACGACCAACTTCGCCTCCGAGTTCACCTTCGAGGAGTACAACCTCGCGGACTCCGTCCCGTGCTGGAAGGAAGCCCTGCTCGGCACGGTCCCCGACAAGCGGGTCAAGCTCGCGGACCCGGCTCGACGCGCCGCCATGAAGGAGGTTCACGAGCAGCGCGGTGGGCTGTTCGCCTCCGGCTACCCGCTCGACCAGATCAAGGTCCACTGGATCTCCAGCGACGTCGCCCGGGCCCGCGAGCTCAAGGACACCTACGAGGGCTACACGATCGGCGAGATCGCCGCCCGGGAGGGCAAGCACGCGATCGACGCGATGCTCGACGTCGCCGTGGCCGGCGAGCTGCGGGTCGGGTTCGCCACCCCGCTGCTGGAGACACCGCCCGCGTCGATGCGCGAGATCGCGAACTGCCCGGTCGCACTGCCCGGCGTCAGCGACGGCGGCGCGCACACGAAGTTCGTCACCACCGCCCGCTACCCCAGCGAGCTGCTGGGCCTGTGGGTCCGCGACCACGAGATCATGACCTTGGAACAGGCGCACTGGCGGCTGTCCGCCTATCCAGCGGCCGCCGCCGGGCTGAAGGGCCGAGGATTCCTCGGCGAGGGCGCGCCGGCCGACGTGATTGTCTACGACCCGGACACCGTCGACAGCCTGCCCGCCGAGCGCGTCTGGGACTACCCGGCCGGCGAGTGGCGCCTCATCCAGAAGGCGAAGGGCTACGACCGCATCATCGTCAACGGTCAGACCACCTTCGTCGACGGCGAGTGCACGAACGTGACGCCCGGCCGCCTCCTGCGCCACGGCACCGACTGAGTCACGGCACCGACCGAGCGGAGGAACGACACGTCATGGCAGAGACCGACTTAGGGACCGGCTCCCTGGGGGCTGCTTCCCTGGAGGCAGTGTTCGACGCGGACAACCACTACTGGGAGCCGAGCGACGCCTTCACCCGCCACCGCGACCCCGCGTTCGCCGACCGCGGCCTGCGGGTCGTCGAGGTGGACGGGACGCTGCGCTACCTCATCGGCCGCCAGCCACACCCCATCCTGCCAGGACCCGGCGACGCGCACCCGCGGCCTCGGCCCGGCGCCCTGCACGACTACTTCGCGGGCCGCTCCGACAAGGGCTCGGTCGGTGCGGAGCTGGCCAGCGAGGCGCCCGCCGAGCACCCTGAATGGTTCAACCGGGACGCCCGGCTGGTCTGTATGGACGCCCAGGGGGTCGAGGCTGCGTGGATGTTCCCGTCGCACGCCGTCTGCCTCGAAGGGCCGATGCAGCCGGACATCGAGGGATCCCTGGAGGTCCTGCGAGCCTTCAACCGTTGGCTCGAGGAGGACTGGGGGTTCGCTTACCAGAACCGGATCTTCGGGGTCCCGTACCTCTCGCTGTCGGACGCCGACGGCGCGGTGACGGAGCTCGACTGGTGTCTGGAGCACGGCGCCCGGGTCGTGAGCATCCGCAACGGGCCGGCGTTCACCCCGGACGGCACCCGTTCGCCGGCCGACCCCATGTTCGACCGGTTCTGGGCCCGCGTCCAGGAGGCGGGGGTCGTCGTGGCGCCGCACGCCGGATTCGACGACGGGTATCGAGAAGTCGACGAGGCGGTCGCCCACGCCTGGGGCTATCGCGCGTCCCAGCGCGCAGGCGACACCAACGCGATCAACCTGAGCGAGCCGTTCGTCCAGATGGTCATGAAGCACCGCCTTGTGCAGGATTTCGCCGCTGCCCTCGTCAGCCACGGCCTGTTCGAGCGCTTCCCCGGCCTGCGCGTGGCCTACATCGAGAACGGCGGCACCTGGGTCGGGCCGCTGCTCCACGGGCTGGCGCTGATGGCCGCGCAGAACCCGCGGATGTTCCGGACCTCGCCCGTCGACCAGTTCGTCGAGCACTGCTGGGTCGCACCGTTCGTCGAGGACAGCGTCGAGGAACTGGCCGCGCACCTGCCGGTCGAGCGCATCCTGTTCGGGTCGGACTGGCCGCACGCGGAAGGGCTCGGCCAACCGCGGGACTTCCTGGCTGGCCTTGGCGCGTTCACGGCCGACGACCAGCGGAGGATCATGGTCGAGAACGCCCGGCAGCTGACCTTCGGCTGACCAGGCCGGGGCCGCGGTCAGCCGGACCGATCTCCCAGCGCGCGACCACTCGGCGCGCGGCAGGAGACCCACCATCCACCATCCACCATCGACTTCCCGCTCGAATCTCGAGGGTGACGTCAACTTCGCGCTGCCCTGCGATCCACCGAAAGGACACCATCCGGTGATCGGACACTTACTCAGACGGCTGCCAGCACTCTGCGTCGCAACGGCCGCCGTAGTGCTGGCAGCCGCCGCCTGCTCGTCAGGCGGATCCGCTGGCAGCACCGGCTCCGGCACGGGCGCATCGACGATCAGGATCGGCGCGATCTGCACCTGTTCCGGGCCGCTGAACCAGAACCCGGCATCACGCGTCTACAAGGCGTGGGTCGACCGGACGAACGCCGCCGGCGGTATCAACGGCCACCCCGTCCAGTTCCTCCTGGAGGACGACGCCGCCAACCCGGGGAAGTCGACCACCGCGGCGCACGACCTGGTCGGCAAGCACGTGGTGGCCATCGTCGACATGACCAATGACGACGAGACCTGGGCCTCCTACGTGGCCGCCGCGAAGATCCCGGTGATCGGCTCGGGCACCTCGACGACTCCGATGTTCACCAACCCGGACTTCTACCCCGAGGGCCAGACCGAGCAGGCGCTGTTCCCCTCGATCGTCGGGTCCGCGAAGGCGGCCGGAGCGACGAACCTCGGGCTCATCTACTGCGCCGAGGCCGTCCAGTGCCAGGAGGGCATCGCGCCGCTCAAGCAGACCGGCCAGGCCCTCGGCCTGCCCGTCGTCTACGCCGGCGAGGTCTCCGCGACCGCCCCGAACTACACCGCGCAGTGCGTGGCCGCCCGCCAGAGCAACGTCTCGGCGTTGTTCATCGCGGACGTCACCGCCGTCGCCGAGAAGGTCGCGGCCAACTGCGCCCAGCAGGGCTACCACCCGATCTACGTGGTCGACGGGGAGATCCTCTCCAACGGCTTCCGCAGCGCCCCCGGCCTCAGGGACAACCTCGTGTCACCGTCGCCCAACCTGCCCTACTTCGCCGACTCCCCCGCGATCACCGCGATGAACACGGCGCTGGACAGGTACGCGCCCGGGCTCCGCAGGAACGCCGACGACTTCACCGAGATCGCGAGCGAAGCCTGGGTGTCCGGCCTGCTGTTCGAGGCCGCCGCCAAGGCGGGTGGCCTCGGCGCGAGCGGCCAGCCGACCGCGGCCGAGCTGGTGACGGGCCTGACCTCGCTGAACGGCGAAACGCTGGGCGGCATGGCCTCCCCGCTCACCTTCGCCGCCGGCAAGGCGCATCCGGTCGGATGCTGGTTCCTTACCGAGCTGAGGAACGGCGCCTTCAGCACGCCGAACGGCGCCACGCCCAGCTGCGTGACCAGCAAGTAGCCCACCGTCCGCCGGGGGGCGGCCCCCGGGGGGGGGCCGGGGCCGGGGCCGGCCGGGGGGGGGCCCGCGGCGGCGGGGGGGGCGGCCCC
>NZ_JALKFX010000046.1:0-15466 GCF_023243045.1 Frankia sp. AgB32 | reverse complement strand
CCCCGGGGGGGCCCCCACAATGCCCCCCCCCGCCCGCGGGGCGCGGGCGGGGGTACGTCCCGTGGCCGGCGCCGGCCTGGAGCAGGAACCGGAGCGCGGGCGTGCACGACCTCACACCCTTCCTCATCATCGGCCTGGCCAGCGGTGCCGTCTACGGCATGGCGGGCATCGGCCTTGTCCTGACCTACAAGACGTCGGGCATCTTCAACTTTGCCTACGGTTCCGTCGCCGCCCTCGACGTCTTCCTCTTCTACTTCCTGCGGGTGGAGCACGGCTGGCCCTGGCCACTGGCCGCGCTGGTCAGCCTGGGGGTGTTCGCCCCGCTGCTCGGGCTCGGCCTGGAACTGCTGGCGCGGTCGCTCGAACGCGCCACCGACACGATCAAGGTGGTCGCGACCGTCGGCCTGATCCTGGTCGTCGCGGCGCTCGGCCAGCTGTGGCACCCCACCACGGCGCCGACGTTCCCGCACTTCCTGCCGCAGTCCACCGTGCGGGTGCTGGGCGTGAACATCACCTGGGAACAGATCATCGTGTTCGCGTTCTCGCTGATCGTTTCCGCGGTGCTCTACCGGTTCTTCCTGTCCGTGCGGCTCGGGGTCCTCATGCGCGGCGTCGTGGACGACCAGGACCTCGTGGCGATGTGCGGCGACGACCCGGTGCGGGTCCGACGCTGGGCCTGGGTCATCGGCGCGGTCTTCGCCTCGGTCGCCGGCCTGATGCTCGCGCCGTCGCTGTCCCTGGACGGGGTTGCCCTGACGATCGCGGTCTTCGCGGCGTTCGGCGCGGCGGCGATCGGCTACTTCTCGCACCTGCCGCTGACGTTCGCCGGCGGGCTGGTCATCGGCATCGCCGGTGCGATCGTCGACAAGTACGGCGCCACCGTCAGCTGGGTCGGCGGCATCCCGCCGAGCCTGCCGTTCCTCGTGCTGTTCGTGGTGCTCATCGTCCTGCCCCGACGCCGCCTGGAGCGCCGCCGGGCCTCCGCCACCCGGCCGGCGCGCCATTCCTACCGGGCACCAGCGCGCGTCCGGGTGGCCACGGGCCTGGTCGCGCTCGCGGTGCTCGCCGTGGTGCCGATGATCCAGGCGGGCCATCTCGCCGTCTGGTCGGCTGCCCTGATCGACATCATCCTGTTTCTGTCGCTCGGGCTCCTGGTCCGCCAGTCCGGCCAGATCTCCCTGTGCCAACTGGGCTTCGCAGCCGTCGGCGCGGCGGCTTTCAGCCACCTTGCCGTCGACGCCGGGCTGCCGTGGCTGGTGGCTCTGCTGCTCGCCACACTCATCGCCATCCCGGTCGGAGCGCTGGTCTCGATACCCGCCGTCCGACTGTCCGGGGTGTTCCTCGCACTGGCGACGCTGGGGTTCGGCCTGCTGCTCGAGGACGTCTTCTACCCCCGCCACTTCATGTTCGGCACGACGTCGCTCGGCATCCCGGACCCCCGGCCCCAGGTTCGCCTCGGCAGCTGGGACCTGTCCGGCGACAAGGGCTTCTACTACCTGGTCCTGCTGATCGTCGTTCTCGTCGTCCTCACCGTGACCGCGATCGGCCGCGGCCGCCTCGGCCGGCTGCTGGAGGCGATGGCGGATTCCCCGGTCGCGCTCGAGACTCACGGGACCACCACGACGGTGCTCAAGGTGCTGGTGTTCTGCGTCGCCGCCGCGATGGCCTCGCTCGCCGGCGCGCTGACCGGCATGCTCTACCAGTACAGCGTTGCCAGCTACTTCCAGTCGTTCAGCTCGCTCACGCTGGTCGCGCTCGTCGTCATCGTCACCGTGGGCGAACCCTGGTATGCCGTGCTCGCCGCCGTCGGCTACAGCGTGCTTCCCGGCTACATCAGGTCCGCCGACGCCGCGACCTATCTGCAGCTCGTCTTCGGCGTCGGCGCACTCCTCTCGGCCTACGGGACCCGCGGCGGGACCGTGCCGGCCGGCCTGCGCCGGGTGCTCGATCGTCTCGGTGGGCGTGCCGTCATGCCGTCGGTGCCCGTGGCCCGGTCTGTTCCCGCCACCGCGCGGCCCGCCGCGCCCGCCCGGACGGCCACGGGTGCCGGTCTCGAGGTGCGCGACCTGATCGTGCGGTTCGGCGGCGTGACGGCTGTCGATGGCGTGAGCCTCGAAGCCCCGCTCGGTGTCATCACCGGGCTGGTCGGGCCGAACGGGGCCGGCAAGACGACCACCTTCAACGCCTGCACCGGCCTGAACCGCCCAGGTGCCGGCCGGGTCCTGCTACACGGAGTGGACGTCACCGGCGAGGGACCGGCGCGCCGGGCGCGGCGCGGCCTCGGGCGCACCTTCCAGCGCACCGAGCTGTTCGACAGCCTGACTGTCCGTCAGAACGTGGCGATGGGTCGTGAGGCGGGGCTGGCGGGCCGCAACCCGCTGGCCCAGGTGTTCGGCTCCCGAAGCGCCGCCCGCGCGATCGCCGCCGCGGCCGACGAGGCGCTGGCGCTGACCGGTATCGAGCACCTCGCCCACGCCCAGGTCGGGTTGCTCCCGATCGGCCAGCGCAGGCTCGTCGAGCTCGCCCGCATGTTGGCCGGCCGGTTCGACGTGCTGCTGCTCGACGAGCCGTCCTCTGGGCTCGACGGCCCGGAAACCGAACAGTTCGGCCAGGTGCTGACCGAGGTGGTCCGCGAACGCGGCAGCGCCATCCTGCTCGTCGAACACGACATGGCCCTGGTGCGGGCCGTCTGCGACCGGGTCCACGTCCTGGACTTCGGAAGCCTGCTGTTCACCGGCACGACCGACGAGATGGTCCGCTCGCCCCAGGTCCGCGCGGCCTACCTCGGTGGCGAGGCAGATCTTCCGGCTCCCGCCACTTCCTCTCGCGGGCGCGAGCCCGTCACCCCGGACAGGTGAAAGCCCCATGCTGTCGATGCACGCCGTGACCGCCGGCTATGGCGGTACCACCGTCCTTCGTGAGGTCGACCTCACGGTCGGCGAAGGGGAGGTCGTCGCGCTGCTGGGCCCCAACGGTGCCGGCAAGACGACCCTGCTGCGCACCGCTGCCGGTCTGCTACGCCCGCGTGCCGGCCGGGTCGAGTTCGCCGGCCGTGACCTCACGGGACGCCCGGCGCAGTCCTTCGCCCGCGCCGGCCTCTGCCTGCTCCCCGAAGGCCGGGGCATCTTCCCGTCGCTGACGGTCCGGGAGAACCTGATGGTCCAGGCACGAGGAGGCCGCCTCGACGCGGCGATCGAGACGGCGCACGAGCTGTTCCCGGTCCTGACGGCACGGCTACCCCAGACCGCGGGCAGCCTGTCCGGCGGCGAGCAGCAGATGCTGGCCCTCCTGCGGGCCTACCTCACGGAGCCCTCAGCGGTCCTGGTCGACGAGGCGTCTCTCGGCCTCGCCCCGATCGTCGTCGACACGATCTACGCCGCGCTGGGCCAGCTCGCCCGGCGCGGCGTCTCGCTGGTCGTCGTCGAGCAGTACGCGCAGCGGGCGCTCGCCCTGGCCGACCGGGTGTACGTACTCAGCCAGGGCCGCGTCGTCCATGCGGGCCGCGCGGACGAGGTCAGCGCGGACGAGATCTACCGCGGGTACCTCGGTCTCCCGTCGTAGGCCACCCCCCGCCGCGGCCTGACCAGCCAGGGCCTCATCGACACGGGCCTCGTCCCGCGACCCGGACCAGCAGGCCCCGGCGAGGGGCGGATCTCGCGTTCGTTCCTGGACCTGCGGGATGTTCGCGCCTGTGGGTTCTCAGGCCGGCTGGCTGACGAGTGCGGCGATCGCGCGGGTGAGCCCGGGGACATCTCCCTGGACGTGGTCGAGATTCCACTGCGCCATCTGTACCGAGGCCTCGACAACCGTTTTCACACGTTCATACCGGCGTGCGGTGAACGCCGCCCACAACCGGTCGTCGACCGCGGTCGAGGTGGTGAGGAGCTCGGCCAGAACCGCGGCGTCCTCCAGGCCAGCGGCGGCGCCCTGCGCGAGCGTGGGCGGGCACACATGCGCCGCGTCACCGATCAGCACGACGCGGCCGCGATTCCAGGGCGCGTCCAGCAGGTGGGCTTCGAACCAGGTGTAGTTGAGGTGCTGTGGATCGGTGAAAGCATCGCGCGCCTCGTCCCAGGGGCCGTGGTAGGCCCCGAAGAGCTCGAGGAAGTCCGCCAGCCGCTCCCGCGGCGTCTGCGTCGTGCGGTCCTGGGCGGGTTCCACCAGGAACCAGTAAGCGCTGGTCGCCGAGGTGGGCGTCACCCCGGCGATATAACAGGGGCCGCCGAAGACGGCCTGGGACGAGGTGACGTCGGCCGGCCGCGGCCCGAACATCCGCCAGGCGCCCATACCGAGGGATCGCGTCTCCAGCGGAATCTCCAGCATGCGGCGGGTCCACGAGCGGACCCCGTCGGCGCCGATGACGAGGTCGTAGCGACCCGAAGAGCCGGTCGAGAAACGAACCTCGACGCCGGCCCCGTCCTGCTCGAGAGATTCCGTGGTGGTCGAGTAGCGGATTTTGACGCCCGCCTGCTCGGCGCGGTCCATCAGGATCCGGGCGAGGTCGGGTCGGTACATGCCCATGGACGAGGGCAGGTCAGGGCCGCCGAACGGAATGTCGTCCAGCTCGGCCACGATGGTCGCCCGCGGGTCCGGCGCCCGCACCACGAGTTTCATGGACTCGTATCCCAGCGCCGCGCAGCTCTCGAGGACGCCGAGCTGGCGTAACACGCGCAGTGCGTTTCCCTGCAGGGTGATCCCGGAGCCGATGGCGGTGACCTCGGACTTGATCTCGACCAGCTCCACGGCGGTCCCGGCCTCGGCCAGCAGAATCGCCACCGCGGTTCCGGCCACACCACCCCCGACGACCAGGACATTGTTGACGGCAGACATGGTTGGCTCCTTCTTCCGAATCCGGCGAGCTCAGGGCTGGTAGGGGTGCACGGTCTCGTTGGGCTGGAACCGGAACTTGTGCCCCCACATCTCCATCCGCTTTCCCTTGCGAAAGTTGAGATTGTTCGGGGAGCGCTTCACCGACTCGTCGACCGCGAGGCCACCCCAGCCGTACTCGATCATGAAACCGCCCGGGGTGTGCACGTAGTAGGAGATGACCTGGTCCCCGATGTGCCGGCCGAAGGCCATCTGCAGGTCAGGGTTCGCGTCTCCGCCGAGCACGTCGAAGTACGAGTAGCCGACGTCGTCGATGTCGACCGACTCCAGGTAGACATGGTGCAGCCCGACCGAGTTCGGCATCTCGAGGAACGCGACGCTGTGATGGCGGGGGTTGACCCGCAGAAACCACATCTCCCCAAGCGGCTCCATCATGGTCAGGATCTCGCTCGGGACGAAGCCCATCGCGTCGATGTAGAAGTCGACGGCCCGGCGCGCGTCGGGCACCACGAACACGACGTGACCGAGCCCCTGCTCCTCGGTGACGAACCCGGCGTGCGGTCGCGGCGGATGCCAGAAGTGGTAGTTCGACTCCTGGTAGCAGAACAGCTCCAGCGGCTGGCCGAACGGGTCCTCGAACTGGACGAGCTGGTCGACCCCGCGAGCCCGTGCCACCTCCTTTTCGGCGAAGCGGGGCTTCGCGCCCGCCCCCTCCAGGCGGTTCACCGCGGCGTCGAGATCGCGATGGTTGAGCACCTCCCAGCCGGCGAAAAGCATGCGGTGCTCCTCGCCCGGGTGAAACGAAAGCCGGTAGTCGGCGTCGTCGATTTTGAGGCGGACCGCGCCGTCCTCGCCATCGGGCCCGAGCATGCAACCCAGCACCTCCGGGCCCCAGGTCCGCATTTCCTCGTGCCGGGGCGTCTGGATGCCCACGTACCCCAACTTCGCGATCAGACTGCCCACGGGGCCCTCCGCTGTTGTCTGTGACCGGTGATGGCAACGACGTTAGGAACAGGCCGCGCCAACCGGAAATGCGACTTAGTGATTCCTCTGATCCACCAGGCGCATGTGCCGTCTACAGGTCGAGGACCAGTTGCGGTCCGGCGGCGGTGGACACACACGACACGATCTGCCGACCCTCTTTGCGTTCGAGGTCGGTGAGAACGCGGTCGTGGTGTTCGATGGCGCCGCCGAGCACGCGGACCAGGCAGGCGCCGCAGTTGCCGGTGCCGCAGGACACGGGCACCTCGACACCGGCCTGGTGCAGTGCCGAAAGCAGCCGGGTGCCCGGCTCGACCCGGATCCGTTCGCCCTGTCGCGCCAGGACGACCTCGTAGGCACGCCCGGCGCCAGGGCCGCCGCCGGGCGCGTCGAACCGCTGCCGGTGCAGGTCGACTCCACGCGGCGCCGCCCGCGCCAGTTCGTCGACGAACCGGCTGCTCCCGCACGCGTACACCGCCGTGTCGGGGTGGGCGTCGGCGAGCGCGCGCACGGCGGCGCGGCGCGCGGGGCTGGACCGGGAGGTCGCGCCGAGACTCTCGACCTCCTCGCGCAGCGCCGTGTACCGCGACGAGCCGTCCACGTGGACCAGCGACCAGGGGTAGACGCGGGCGGCGCGGACCCGGCGGACCATGGGCAGCAGCGGCGCGATCCCGGCGCCGGCGGCGAGGAACAGGTAGCGGGCACCGCCGCCGAGGGAGAACAGGTGGCGAGGACCGCGGACCCGCAGGCGCTCACCGGTGCGCAGCACGTCGTGGATGTAGTTCCCCGCGCCGTCGCCCGCCGTCGGGGACCGGGCGACCAGCAGCCGCCAGCTACGGTCGTCGTCCGGATCGCCCGCCAGGGAGTAGGGCCGGGTCAGACCGGTCGGCAGCACCAGGTCGACATGGCCCCCCGGCGCCCAGCGGGGCAGGCGTTGCTCGTCCGTGGCCGCCAGGACGAGCTCGACCATCCGGTCGGCGACGGGCCGCAGGGAGTCGACGACCAGCGTGCGGCCGTCATCGACAGGCGTGGACGTCAGACCTCCTCCGGGACGCAGCGGTTGCGGTGCCCGCCGAGGCCGGTGATGGCCGCCTCCATGACGTCGCCCGGTTGCAGCCAGCGCCGCCAGTGGCCGCCGTTGCCGGCCGGGCTGCCCGTGAGCAGCAGGTCCCCGGGCAGCAACGTGGTGGCGGCCGAGACCGCGGCGATCAGGCTGGGGACGTCGAACAGCATGCTGGCCGGCACATCGTCCTGCCTGCGCTCGCCGTTGAGGTCGAAGGTGATGCGAAGCTGGCGGTGGTCGGAGATCTGCTCGGCCGGGACCAGGAAGGGCCCGGTGGGCAGGAAGGTCGGGCGGTTCTTGGCCCGTATCCAGTCGCCGCCGAGCACCCGGTTCTCGGGGGTGAACTGGAGGTCGCGGGCGCTGACGTCGTTGCAGACCGTGTAGCCGGCGACATGGTCCATCGCCCGCCGCGCCGGTACCCGGTGCGCACGGGCGCCGATCACGACGGCCAGCTCCGTCTCCCAGTCGACCTGCGTCGACTCCGGCGGGAGCAGCACGTCGTCGTCCGGGCCGCAGAGGGCGGTGGGCAGGCCGGCGAAGACGAACGGGTTGCCGCGGCGGACCTTCTCGTCCATCTCCTGCTCGGCGGCGCGGCGCAGCTCGTCGTCCGACCGCAGGTCGCCGGGCGCCCTGCTGGAGAGGATGATCTGTGCCACGTGGGACCGGTAGTTCGCGCCGGCCTGGAAGATCTGCCGGGGCTCGACCGGTGCCAGGACGTGCAGGTCGCCGATCGGCAGACCGTCGCCCGGGCCGGCCTGCGCGGCCAGCCGGGGCAGGGCCGCCGACACCGTCGCCCATTCCTCGAGCAGGGCGAGGTAGGTGGCGGGCCCCTTCACCAGGCTGTCGTCGGTGAGCCGCAGGACCCGGTCGCCGACGGCCAGGCCGGTGAACGCCCCGGCGCCGTCATCGAACCGACCAAGTGCATGACCATCGACTGATCGCGTCATGATGCCCTCTCGTCCCCGGACTGGTGCTCATATGGGAGTTGGGCGTGTGCCAGCGCGGCCCGACCGGCGTACTCGGCCCGCTCGCCCAGCTCGGATTCGATCCGCAGCAGCCGGTTCCACTTCGCGGTGCGCTCCGAGCGCATGGTGGAACCGACCTTGATCTGGCCGGTGCGCCAGCCGACGGCGAGGTCGGCCAGCCAGTCGTCCTCGGTCTCGCCGGACCGGGCCGACAGGACGGTCGCGTACCCGGTGGCGTGCGCCCGGCGCACGACGGCACGGGCCGTGCTCAGCGTGCCGATCTGGTTGGGCTTGACGAGGACCGCGTTGGCGACCCGCTCGTCGATGCCGCGCGCCAGCCGGTCGGGGTTGGTGACGAACAGGTCGTCGCCCAGCAGCTGGTGCCCGCCGAGGCGCTCGGTGGCCGTGCGCCAGCCGGCCCAGTCGTCCTCGGCGAGCGGGTCCTCCAGGGAGACGATCGGATAGCTGGCGCACCAGTCGGCCAGCTCGTCGACCAGCTCGCCGGCGCTCAGTTCGCGGGCCTCCTTGGCGAGCGTGTAGCGCCCGTCCTCGCGCACGAACTGGCTGGCGGCGATGTCGATGGCGATACCGATGTCCGCGCCGGGCCGCAGCCCGGCCCGCTCGACCCCGGCGACGAGGAGGTCCAGCGCCGATCGGTTGGTGGGCAGCAGCGGACCGAGACCGCCCTCGTCGGCGACCAGGGCCACCGGCAGGCCCCGGGCGGCCAGTTCCTCGGCGGTGCCGGCGCGGACCCGGGCCGCCCACTCGATCGCCTCGGCGAACGAGGTCGCTCCCAGCGGGACCGCGAGGAAGTCCTGCACGTCGATCGAGCGACCCGCATGCGCGCCGCCGGAGATGATGTTGACCATGGGCAGCGGCAGCAACGCGGCGTCATCGGCGTCAGCCACCGCCCTGAACAGCGGCACGCCGCGTTGCCGCGCGCTGGCGACCGCCGCGGCCACCGACACGGACAGGACGGCGTTCGCGCCGAGGCGGCGCAGGTCCGAGGTTCCGTCGAGGGCGCGCAGCCGCTCGTCGAGGGCGCCCTGGTCGGTGCCGTCGAGGCCGCGGACGGCGTCGTTGATCTCCCCGGCGACGTGGGCGACCGCCGAGCGCACCCCCTGGCCGCCGTACCGCTGGCCGCCGTCGCGCAGCTCCCGGGCCTCGTGGCGACCGGTCGAGGCGCCGGAGGGCACCGTTGCCGACCCGGTGGCCCCGCCGTCGAGGCGGACCTCGCAGCCGACCGTGGGCCGGCCGCGGGAGTCCAGTGCCTCCCAGGCGAGCAGGCCGGTGATGGTGGTGTCGCTCATGTGAGCCGCTCCCAGGCATCGGTCAGGGTGGGGGGTGGGTCGAGCAGGAGGCCGCGGCCGAGTGAGCGGACCTGGCTGCGCCCGACCGCGGTGAGGTAGTCCGCGGGGCTCCTGCCGTCGACCCGGGCCAGCAGCAGGCAGCCGGTCTGCCTGATGAGCTGGGCCGGGTCGAGCGGCACGGCGCCAGGCCGCTCGGCCTCGAGGCCGGCGAGGAACGCCCTGGCCGCCGCCGCGTACGCCGGCGCCGAGGTCGGTCGGTGGACCGATTTCAGCAGCAGGTGGCCGACCGTCCAGGCCGGATCGAAGGTCGGGTCACCGACGTGCGCGACCTCCCAGTCGATCACCCACAGATCGGTGGCCGCGGAGCCGACCAGCACGTTCTTCGGGGTGTAGTCGCCGTGCACGAGGCAGGTTCGGCTCGCCGCCATGATCTCGACTGTCTGGCGGATCGGATCGGCCAGGTCAGGGTGCCTGCGCGCGACCGTGCGGTGGAACGGGTCGACGCGTAACTGAGCGAAGGTTGTGACATCCCCGAAGGCGTCCGCCACGTCGCCGTCGCCCGCCGTCGCGCGCTGCCAGCGGCCCAGCACCCGGCCGAGCTGTTCGGCCACGGCGACGTCCACCGTGCCGGCGAGCAGATCCTGCTTCCAGGTTCGCCACGTCCGCGGGGCTCGTTCGATGACCAGGTAGCCGCCGGCCAGGTCGATGACCGCGGGGACGGCCCCGGGCACGAGCCGGCCGGCCAGCCGCAGCGCCCGGCCCTCCGTGTCGATGCGGGCCGGGTCGGCGAGCCATTCCTCGGTGACCCGCAGCCGGCCCAGCGCCCGTTTGACCACCGCGTCGAAACCGGGCGCGCGGACCGCGACGACGTCGTTGGACACTCCCCCGGCCAGCCCGCGCACCTCGACGTCGAGGGGGGAGGAGACGAGCCCACGCCCCACCAGATGGCGGGTCAGCGCGGCGGTGTCCAGGACCGCCGGCGCGGTCACCGCGGTTCCAACGGTGCCCGCAGGGCGGCGCTGCCCAGCACCTCGGGGTTCACGACGCTGTGCGGAACCCGGCCCCGCAGCACGTCGACGACGTTGCCGGCGGCCCTGCTCGCCAGTTCGGCGAGCGAGCCGTCCGAGGAGAAGGCGGTGTGCGGGGTGAGCACGACGTCGTCGCGGCGACGCAGCGGATGGTCGACAGGCAGCCGCTCGGGGTCGGTCACGTCCAGCGCGGCGCCCGCGATCGCCCCGGTGTCGAGCGCGTCGAGCAGCGCCGCCGTGTCGACGAGGCCACCGCGGGCGGTGTTCACCAGCCACGCCGTCGGCTTCATCGCGGCGAGCTGCCCGGCCCCGATGAGATGACGGGTGTCGTCGGTCAGCGGCACGTGCAGGGACACGATGTCGGCCTCGCCGAGCAGCTCCGCCAACGAGGCCGCGCGGCGGATTCCGGGCTCGGCGCTGTTCGAGCGGCTGAACGCCATGACGTCCAGACCGATCGCCCGCGCGCGCGGCACGAGCGCGCGGGCGATCTCGCCCAGCCCGACGAGACCGAGCACTTTACCTCTGAGCCGGACCGACGTTCCTGGTACGGACTGGCCCCAGCCGCCCGCCGCGACGTCCCGGGTCAGCGGGATCAGTCTGCGGGCGAGCGCGAGGATGGCCAGAAGTGTCGAGTCGGCGACCTCCTCGGTGCAGTAGGCCGGAACGTTGCTGACCACCATCCCGAGCCGGGTGGCGTGTTCGACGTCAATGTTGTCCACCCCGACGCCGTAGCGGGCAATGGTGCGGCATCGCGGCGCCGCGTCCAGTACCTCGGCGGGAACCTTCGCGAAGCAGGTGAGAATGGCATCGACGTCGGCGGCGAGGGCGCTCAGTTCGGCGACGTCGCCCGTTGGTGCCAGCACGAGCGTGGCCCCGGCGGCGGCCAGCACCGCGCGTTCCACGGCATCCGTGGGCCATGCGATGTCTGTCGCCAGCACCTTCGGCCGCGCGAGCCCAGGTTCGTCGCCGCCCTCGCTGTGAAGTGAGTCCATCGCATCGGCTCCTTGTGGTCGCGTGCGCCCAACGTTAGACAGGGCGATGCTCCGGCGGAAATACAGAAGGTGAGTGGCTGCGATTCACGGCCGCGATGACTGCCGTCCGGCCGCACGGGCCGACGGACCGGCCGGCAGGAACCCCCGCCGGCCATTCCCTGGAGAGATTCAACGATGTCGACCGCGGCATGTTCGCCGCGCCGCCCGTCCCGTCACTGATGGTGGACGCAGGAGTCCCGCGATGCCTGTGGCCCACGCGGCGCCGGGATGGCCGGAGGGTCTCACCCCGCCGCGGCGGCCTGGGGAAACTCCACCCGGGCCACGGCGAACAGCTGCTCACGCAGCCAGACGTGGCCGGGGTCCCGCGCGCGTCGTGCGTGCCAGTACGCCGACTCGCGCAGTGGCTGCAGCGGCATCTCGGGCTCCAGCGGCCGGATCTCCGCAGCCACGGCGACCCGCCTGGCCAGCCGTTCCGGCAGCACCGCCACCAGGTCCGTTCCCGCCAGGAGGAAGGCCATGGTCACCATGCTGCTCGCGGTGGCCGCCACCCGGCGCGTGCAGCCGGCGGCGTCCAGGTCCTTCTCCACGATGGCGCGCTGCCCCTGGGCGACATACCCGAGATAGGGCGAGCGGCCCAGCAGGTCGGCGGTGAGACGGTCCTCGGCGTGGGGATGATCGCGCCACACCACCCCGACGAACCGTTCCACGATGACCGGCATCCGCGAGCAGCCCGGGATCAGGGATTCGTCGACGATCCGGTCGGGAAGGATCGCGACGTCGATCTCGTCCCGGTTGAGGGCCTCCACGTAGCGCATGCCGACCGGGGCGGCGTCCACCTGGGAGCCCGCGGCCAGTCCGGTGAGACGTGCGATCAGGGGCCGCAGGAGAGTCGCGCCGACGTAGTCGCTGCCGATGACCGAGAAGCAGCGCGCGTTGGTGGTGGGATCGAAGGTCGGCGGCTGGGCGATCGTCTGCTCGATCGTCGCCAGTACCTCCCGCACCGGCTCGATGAGCGACTCCGCCCGGGGGGTGAGCTCAAGATAGCGGCCGTTCTTGTGGAGCAGTTCGTCGCCGAGGACGCGCCGGAGCCGGGCGAGTGCCGTACTGGTGGCCGGCTGGGAGAGGTGCAGGCTCTCCGCCGCCCGGGTCACGTTCTTCTCTCGTAACAGAGCGTCCAGAACAACTAACAGATTGAGGTCTATCTGACCGAGTTTCACGGGCCATTCCAACCCTTCGCCGGCGGCGGTCATCACGCTGAGTCCCGAAGCATCCGATGTCAAGGCGCGCTTCCCACTGGGTTCAGCCAAGCGTCGCCAAAATTTCACAAGGAGTGATGGCGCGCCACCTTTACCCGCCATCGATGTCCACGCCCACACGGCGGTCCCCGAGGCAGCCCCCGCGGCACGGTGAACGTCCGCGACGCGACGCTGCGACGCGACGCTGCGCCGAGGCCGCGAACCTGATCCGGCGTGGGGACTCGTTCAGCGTTCCCTCCCCTGCGACGAACACGGCCCCCCGTTCGGCTGGAAGCGCCGGGTCAACCCCGCGCACACCCTGAGCTCGACGGGGATGGACACCGCCGAGCAGAGGGGGCTGCCGCACGGGCTGTCGGTCGCGGACGACGGCGTCCCGCGGCAGTCCGGTCACGATGGCCGAGGGCCGCCGTGGAGGGCGGCGACAGGGCCGCGCAGCTGCCCGAGCCGGTCACCCCACCGGAGCCCCGTGGCCGCGGCGACGGTCACGGCCTGCGCTCCGACGGCGACCGGGCGATCTCTGGCCGCGTTCACGTTCGCCGCCTGCCGCACATCGTCCGAGTGAATGGCTGGCATTCCTGATGTGTGTTGGCGGGGAGGGGTGGGGCGGGCCTACCTTTCCGTCTGTGACCTGTATCACCAGCGGAAGGGAACCGGGCCGGGCGAGCCGCTCGCCGGGGCCTTCACCGGGAGCCGAAGACGACTTCCCGCTGTCGACCCACGAACTCGACGAACTCGGTATCGCGTTCGTCCATCGGGATCTGAATCCGGTCGACGCCGCGACGGTCGTGGAGAACATCCGCATCGGCCGGTTCAGCCACGGACGCCTCTCCCGCCGTGTCGACACGCGCGGGGAGCGTGCCGCCGCCCGGCGCACCCTCGATCGACTGGGCAGCTCGATCGACGTCGACGCGCTCGTCGGCGGGCTCAGCGCCGCGGACCGCGCCATCGTCGCGATCGCGCGGGCGGTCCAGATCCCGCGCGGGGGCGCGGGCGTCCTCGTCGGACTCGGTCACCGTCCCGCGCGACGGCCGGGTGGATCGCGGTCTTCTTTCTCAACACCGCCATCGTCGGCCCGCAGATCCTCGGGCTTTCCGGCTGGATCAGCGACTTCTTCCTCGGGGCCGCCCTGGTCCTCGCGGCGACCGTCTCAACCCTGCTGCGCCGCGGAGTCACCTCGCACTGAACGCACAGGGTGTCGGCACGTGATGAAACCCGGGATTCGAAACAGCGTCCAACACTGACAGAAGGCGATTCCATGTACTCCAGATCCTTACGTCTCCGATGGTCGCTTCTCGCGGTCGCGGTTCCGATGACCGTCACGATCGCCGCGACCGGATGTAGTTCCTCGTCGTCCTCGGTCGACCGCACCGCCGGCTCCGGCAGCGATTCGGCCGTCGCGGCCGCCAGGAAGGCTGTCGACAGCCGCCTCGGTGCGCAGACGTTCAAGGCTGACCTGTCACCCATCGATCAGATCGCGAAGGCCAAGGGCAAGAAGGTCCTCTACACCGCGATCAGTCTGAAGATCCCCTATTTCCAGGCAGTCCTGAAGACCATGCAGACGGCCACCGCCGACGCCGGTACCACAGTGGATGGCTGTGACGGCAACCTGACGCCCGCGAACATCGCCGCGTGCGTGACCCAGGCCATCAGCCAGCACTACGACGCCATCGTGCTCGACAACATTCCCGTCGACCTCATCGGCCAGGGCGCCAACGCCCTCAAGGGCGCCGGCGTCCAGATCATCTCGGCCGAAGGAGAGGGGCTGCCCGCGGCGAACGGCGTGACCTACGCTGGCACCGGGGGACCGGAAATGCTGCAGACCGCGGCCAACTGGGTGATCGCTGACTCCGGCGGTAAGGCGAACGTCCTTCTCGTGCAGCAGAACGACACGCCACTGCAGGCCAAGTACGTCCAGGAATACATGAAGCCGACGTTCGACAAGAACTGCCCCGCCTGCAAGGTCCAGATCACCAGCATCACGGCCGCGCAGCTCAACAACCTCGGCACGCAGGTGAGCACCGCCCTGCTCAAGGACCCCAAGATCAATTATGTCCTCTCCGAGTTCGACGCCAACGTGCAGTACATCGTTCCGGGACTGCAGAACTCGCCGCGCGGCAAGAGCGTCAAGCTCGTCGGTGCCATCGGCGACCTGGCCGCTCTGCAGCGGGTGGCAAACGGGCCGTACCAGCGGGCCGAAATCCAGGTCAGCCCGAGCTATGCCGGCTGGGCGGTCGCCGACCAGACCCTGCGGGTGCTGACCGGAGCAAAGACGTGGGACCGGTTGGACGCGCCCTTCCGCATCTTCGACACGTCCAACATCAGGGACGTGAGGGTCGCGCAGGAGGCGATCGACAGTGGCGTGATCTTCGGTGGCGACACCTGGAGCAGTGCTTTCCGGGCGTCGTGGCGGCTGTCGTGACCGCGGCGGCGCCGCCGCGACCGCTGGCATCGCGCCGCGAGGGACAGGAAACAGGCTGACCACCGCACAGCGGTACCCGACCGCACACGCGCACGGCCGAGCCTGAGGTTGGCGGCCGGCTGCCTTCGGGCAGCCGGCCGCCAACCTGTCTGCCCGGTCCGCCCGACGGCCGGGCTGCCCACCCTCGCGGGCACGGGACGAGGGCGAACCGGAAGGACAACCAGGGTCGAGAGGGTTGCGTCGCCGCACGACGCGGTGGCCGGGACATCCTCCGGCGCGAGGGAACTGGTGGTGGTGAACAACAACGCCGGCAGCGGTGCGTTCTACACCCCGGCCGGGCTCACCTCACGGTTCGCTCGTGGTGTAGGTACCACCGTGGTACTGCGGAACGATCTCACCTGCGGGGCGCAGCGGGTGAGAGGTGTGGTGGGCGAGGTCGGGGTGGTGGGCGAGGTCGGGGTGGTGGGCGAGGTCGGGGTGGTGGGCGGCGAGCCAGCGGACGAACTCCGAGCCGGACCATTTGGTGGTGCCACCGGTGTACTGCGGGTGTGTCCATTCAGGGGTGGGCGGCTGTAGCCCGCTGACCTTGGGGTTTGTGTTGAGGGGACACGTCGTGGGTGTTGCT
>NZ_JALKFX010000045.1 GCF_023243045.1 Frankia sp. AgB32 | reverse complement strand
CCCACCGCCCCCGACCCCACCACCAGCACCCGCGCACCCGCCGGCACCCGCGCCGCCGCCACCGCCCGCACCGCCCGCGCCGCCGCATCCACCAGCACCGCGCACGCGTCCGGCACCTCCTCCGGCACCGCCCGCACCGCCACCCGCGGCACCACCATCACCCGGCTCCACCCACCCCCCGCCACCCCACCCGCCGCGGCCTGCCCCACCACCGCATCGACCACCACCCGCCCACCCGACACCACCACCACCACCCCACCACCATCACGCACCTCCTCCTGCACCCGGCCCACCACCTCCCGACCCGGCACAAACGGCAACCGCACCCCCGCAGCCAGATACCCCGACGCCCGCCCCGTCACCAACGCCAGATCCGCCCCACCGATCCCCGACAACGACGGCCGCACCCGCACCCACCCCGCATCCGGCGGCCGCGGATCCACCCCGTCCACATACCGCAACGGCACCGCCCGGCACACCGCCGCCGCCCCCCACCCACGACCCGCACCCGCCACCCGCGCCGCCACCACCCGCCCCGGCGACGCGTACAACTGCACCCCCCGCGTCACCGCCCACCACCCCGACCCGCCGCCTGCCAGCGACGCTCCACCCGACTACCCACCACCGCACGCGACTCACCCGCCGCCACCAACCACTCCTCGATCGGCCACCCCGCCCCCCGCGCCACCTGATGCAGTGCCACATCCGGATTCACCGCCACCGGATTACCCACCGCCCCCAACAACGGCAGATCCGACTGGCTGTCCGCATACGCCCACGACACCGACAGATCCGCCCCCACCACCCGCGCGTGATGACGCACGAACGCCGCCCGCGCATCACCCACCAGCGGAGACGACTCCAACCGACCCGTCAACCGGCCATCCCCACCCACCTCCAACCGCGCCGCCACCACGTCATCGAACAACGACGCCAACGGCCGCGTCACCACCTCCAACGCCCCCGTCAACAACACCGTCCGATGCCCCGCCGCCCGATGCTCCCGCACCCGGCGAATCCCCGCCGGACGCACCCGACGCAACAACACATCCCCCGCCACCTGCGCCACCAGACGCTCCAACTCCTCCGGATCCACCCCCGCATACCGCGCATACACCGCCCGCATCAGATGACCACGATCCCGCCGGTCCGCCCGCGCGTACCCCGGCAACGCCGCCGCCAACGACGCCAACTCCCGCGCGCGGCCCCACACACCCTCATCCGCCAGCCGCATCCACAGATACGACTCCACCACCGACGCCGCCGCCACCGCCCCATCCAGATCGAACACCGCCACCACCCCGTCACCGGCCGCCAGATGCCCCGACAACCGCCGCGGCGCCGCCGCCGCCCGCGGCTTACGCAACACCGCCGTCACCGCCGGGCAGTGCACCTCCTGCAGATAATGCCGCCAGTCAAAACACTTCGGATCAAACCCGAAATCGGCCTTGTCCGCCTCGTCCAAACCCTCATACAAAGCCCGCGTCGCATCATCAACATAGACAAGCTCTGCCTTCGTGTACGCCCGGTACACATCCGAATAGCGCCGCAGAAACCCCACCCGACTCTGCGCCCGCTCCAACTGCCCCGCCCACACCCGCGCCCGACGCGACGCCGGCACCTGCGACAACACCCGCCCCGCAGCCCCCACCACCAGCTCACCCCGACGCAACCGCGCCTCCGCCGCCGGCGCCCCCGCGAACGGCCACTGCGGAACCCCGATCGCCCCCCGACCCCGCTGCGGCAACGGATCCGCGATGAAGTACTCCCGCACATGCGAATACAGCTCCCGGAACCGCAACGGATTCCGGAAACCAGAACACACCGTGTAATAGGCGGGGGAGTCCACCGGCGGCACCGTCGCCGCCGCCGCCAACGTCGCGTTCACCACCAGATCAATCGGAATGATATCCACCACCGCATCCGGCGACGCCGGGAAATCCGGCAGCTCACCCCGCCCATACGCGATGATCAGCGGCTCGGCCATCTTGAACCCCTCGATCCACCCGGGGAAAGGCCGCGCCAACGCACTCTCAATGATCGACGGGCGCACCACCGTCAACGGCAGCTCCCCGTGGTTCTCCTCCAACCAGCGTTCCGCCAACGCCTTCGTGAACGTGTACGCATCCGTCCACCCCAACACCTGCGCACGTTCCCCACCCGCCGACACCAGCCGACGCGCCACCCACTCCCGACGCAGCCGCTCCGCCTCCGCCGACACCGTCTGCGCCCCCGCCGCAGCGAACCCCCGCCCCGCCGCCCGCCGGAACCGCGCCGAGTTCTCCGGCGAGCGCGACGCATCCTCCGTCTGCTCCCGCACCCGCGCCGCGAACGCCTGCTCCACCCGCCAGTCCACCCCGTGCGACAGCGGCCCCTCCGCGATATGACCCGCCCGCAACCCCGCCACATACGCCGTCGACACATGCACCAGATGCGGCGTCGAACCCCCCGCCCGCAACGCCCGCACCAGCTCCTGCACCCCACCCACGTTGATCCGGAACGCATCATCGATCGGCGGATCGAACGACACCTCCCCAGCGCAGTGGATCACCACATCGATGCCCCCCGGCAGCTGCGGCACCGACGCCAGGTCCCCCTCCACCACCTGCACCTGCCGCTCCAGCGCCGCCGCCAGCCCCGCCGCACCCCACCGCTCCCGCAACGGCCCGAACGCCGGCTTACGCAACATCCGCGTCAACCGCGCCGCCCCGCTGTGACTACCCCGCGGCCGCACCAACGCCACGACCTGGGTATCCGGGAAATCCGACAACAACCGCTCCAGCAGCGCCTCACCCATGAACCCGGTCATCCCGGTCACCAGCACACGCCGACCCGCGAGCCGCTCACGCAGCCCCACCCTGACCTCCGCTGCCGTCATCACCGGGACACCCCCACCGGGCACCCACACCGTCAACACGTCCCACGGACGAGCCGCTGCACCTCCGCTGCGCAACCCTAGGCGACGATCCGCCCCCCGCGACGCCTCCGCGCCGTTCACCGTCGGATGCCCGAGTCGCGGTACGCCCGCAGAACCTACCGTCCACCCCACCCCCCGCCCGCCAGCAGCCCCACCGTCACAGCCACCACCCCGCAGCCACCCGCACCACCTTCGAACCCCCAGGACCACCCGAACCCCCCCAGCACCACCTCAGCCGCCGGCGACCACACGCAACGCCGACTCCAACCGCCCCACCGACCCGGCCACCCCCCACCTCGCACCCAACGCGGCCAGCCCCACCGGATCAGCCGGCGCCCCCACCACCCCACCGACCTCACCCAACGGAAGGTCCCGCACCACCGCCACCACCCGCGGCGCCACCTCCAGATAGTCCCGCGCCGCCACCAGCCGCCGACGCACCGCCGCCGACACCCCCTCCACCACACCCGCCGCCGGCGCCCCCTCCACCGCCGCCAGCACCGCCGCCAGCGACCCGCACCGCCCCAGCAACACCGCCGCCGTCTTCGCTCCGATCCCCGCCACCCCCGGCAACCCATCACTCGGATCACCCCGCAACACCGCGAAATCCGCATACGCCCGCCCCGGAATGCCATACCGGGCCGTCACCGACGCCTCATCCACCACCGCGAACCGCTCCACCGCATACCGCACCCGCACCCCGGCCACGTCATCGACAAGCTGAAACAGATCCCGATCCCCACTGAGCACATCCACCGCACCCTGATGACGCGTCGCCAACGTCCCGATCACGTCATCGGCCTCGAACCCCGCCACCGACACCCGCGCGATCCCGAACGCGTCCAACACCTCATCGATGATCGGCAACTGGACCAGCAGATCCTCCTCGACCGCCTCCGCCTCCCGACCACCCACCGACTCCGCCACCCGATGCGCCTTGTACGACGCGAGCAACGCCACCCGGAACGCCGGCCGCCAGTCCGCGTCGAAACAGCACACCAGCTGCCGCGGCCGCACCTCCCGCACCTGCCGGGCCAGCACATCGAGCAGCCCCCGCACCGCCCCCACCGGCGTCCCGTCGGCCGCCCGCCCCGCCCGCGGCACCCCGTAGAACGCCCGGAAATACAACGACGGCGTATCCACCACCATCAGCCCGCCACCACCGGCCGTCCTCACACCCGCCCCCTCACCCACCACCCGGACCCGCCCGGCACCCCGGCCACCCGCGCGCCCCCGGCCCCACACCGACGACACACTCCAGCCGCGACCGTACCGGCTGTCCCACCGGGACCAGGCAACGGACCAGAAAACCACCACTACCGCCACGTCCGCGTGCGTACGCTCCGGATCGTGCTGGAAGATCTCGACCGACGAATCGTGCAGATGCTGTGCAGAGATGGGCGGATGAGTTTCACCGACCTCGGCCGGGCGACCGGCCTGTCGGTCTCCGCCGTCCATCAGCGCGTCCGCCGCCTGGAACAACGCGGTGTCATCACCTCCTACACCGCGCTCGTCGACCCTGCCCAGGTCGGCCTGCCCCTCACCGCGTTCGTCTCGATCACCCCGATCGACCCGAGCCAACCCGACGACGCCGCCGACCGCCTCGCCCACATCGTCGAGATCGAGGCCTGCCACAGCGTCGCCGGCCACGAAAGCTACCTGCTCAAAGTGCGCGTCGCCAGCCCCGCCGACCTCGAGAACCTCCTGCAACGCATCCGCGCCGCCGCCAACGTCTTCACCCGCACCATGGTCGTGCTCTCCACCCCCTACGAAGGCCGCCCCCCAGCGCTCTGACCCACCGCGGCCGACGCACCACCCACCCGAGCACCCCACCGCGCACACTCACCACTCGTGACCACTCCCACCACCCGCCACCGCACCGTCCTCTACCGCGGCGGCCACATCCACACCCCCACCAACCCCACCGCCACCGCCATGCTCACCGACACCACCACCATCACCTGGATCGGCACCGACGACGACGCCGCCACCCTGCACGCCGACACCATCCTCACCCTCGACGGCGCCCTGATCACCCCCGCCTTCGTCGACGCCCACATCCACACCACCGCCACCGGCCTCGCCCTCACCGGCCTCGACCTCAGCACCGCCCCCACCCGCACCCACGCCCTCGACGCCCTCGCCCACCACCACCGCCGCCACACCACCGTGTTCGGCACCGGCTGGGACGAAACCCGCTGGCCAGACCCCACACCCCCCACCGCCACCGAACTCGACCGCGCCACCGACGGCGCCGCCGTCTACCTCGCCCGCGTCGACGGCCACACCGCCGTCATCTCCACCGCGCTCGCCGCCGCCGCCCGCGCCGCCCACCACCCCGGCTGGCACCCCGACGGCCGCGTCACCGGCGACGCCCACCACACCGCCCGGCGCACCGCAGACGCCACCCTCCTGCCCAGCCAACGCCGCGACGCCTGGCAGGCCACCCGCACCCACGCCGCCACCCTCGGCATCGCCGCCCTGCACGAAATGGCCGGCCCCGACGTCTCCTCCGCCGACGACCTCGCCGGCCTGCTCGCCCACGCCGCCACCACCCCCGGCCCCCACATCACCGGCTACTGGGCCGGTGACCTGCCCACCGCGCTCGACCTCGACGTCGCCTGGGGAGGCGACATCTTCGTCGACGGCTCCCTCGGCTCCCACACCGCCGCCCTGCACACCCCCTACACCGACGCCCCCCACCACGGCACCCTGCACCTCGACTCCCACACCATCCGCGACATCGTCCTGGCCGCCACCCACGCCCGCCGCCAAACCGGCTTCCACACCATCGGCGACGCCGCCATCACCACCGTCCTCGACGGCCTCGACGCCGCCGCCACCACCCTCGGACGCGGCCGCATCGCCGCCGGCCGCCACCGCCTCGAACACGCAGAAATGATCACCCCCACGCAGGTGGCCCGGATCGCCGCCCACAACCTCGTCATCTCCACCCAACCCGCCTTCGACGCCCGCTGGGGCGGCCCGCACGCCATGTACGCCACCCGCCTCGGACCCACCCGCGCCCAGGCCACCAACCCCTACGCCGCCCTGGCCCGAGCCGGCATCACCCTCGCCTTCGGCTCCGACGCCCCCGTCACCCCCCTCGACCCCTGGGGGGCGATCCACGCCGCCACCGGCCACCACAACCCCGCCGCCCGCCTCACCCCCCACGCCGCCCTGCTCGCCGCCACCCGCGGCGGCTGGCGCGCCGCCCACGCCGCCCACGACGGCCACGGCATCCTCGCCCCCGGCCACCCCGCCACCTACGCCATCTGGGACCGCCCCGACACCACCGCGCGGCACCCCGGCGCACTACCCGACCCGCACGAACCCACCCCCACCTGCCGCCGCACCGTCCTGCGCGGCCAGATCCTCCACGACACCCTCACCTGACCCACCCAGATGTTCGCACAGACGTTCGATAAGGTCGAGGGGTGAAGCCGCGCCAGCCGCCACCCGAACCCCGCCGCCGGCACCACCCCGGCGGGGCCGGCTTGGTCAGCGCCCCCACCGTGACCGAAACTGAACCGGTGACCTCCTCGCCGGCCCGCCCCCGCCCCACGGACCAGGCGGCCGGTGACCCCGCCACCACGCCGGCACCCGCCCCACCGCCCGACCACACCCGCGCCACCACCACCCCCACAGCACCTGAACCAGCCCCGGGGGACACGACCACCAGCACACCGATCCCAAGGAATCCCAGCCCGGGGGAGTGCAGCCCGGGGGAGTGCAGCCCGGGGGAGTCGACCCGCACCTCCACCCGCCGCGCCACCCTGCGCCGACGCACCCCACCCGCACTCACCGCCATCACCGGCGGCCTCCTGCTCTACCTCGCCACCCCACCCGTCGGCGCCTGGCCGCTGGCACCACTGGCCGTCACCCTGCTCACCCTCACCGTCCGCGGCCGCCGCCTGCGCGCCTCCTACGCCCTCGGGTTCCTGTTCGCCCTCGCCTTCTTCCTCCCGCTCCTGCGCTTCGTCTCCTTCGTCGGCACCGATGCCTGGATCATCCTCGCCGCCGCCGAAGCCGCCATCCTCGCGCTCGTCGCCCCCGCCACCACCCTCGTCTGGCGCCTACCCGCCCCGTGGCTGTGGACCGGCGCCGTGTGGACCGCCCAGGAAGCACTGCGCGACCGCGCCCCCTTCGGCGGATTCCCCTGGGGACGCCTCGCCTTCACCCAGTCCCACAGCCCGCTGACCCCGCTGGTCGCCCTCGCCGGCGCCCCCACCCTCACCGCCACCGTCGCCCTCCTCGGCGCCCTGCTCGCCCACGCCGCGCCGCACACCCACCACGCCCTACGCCACCACACCTGGCAGCACACCCCCCGTCCCCTCGCCCCACCCCTGCTCGGCGCCCTCGCCCTCACCCTCACCGGCCCACTCGTCCCCCTGCCCACCGCCGCCCAGAACGGCACCCGCACCATCGCCGCCATCCAGGGCAACGTCCCCGCCGACGGCGGCATCCACGCCCTCGGCCGCGCCTTCCAGGTCACCGCCAACCACCTCACCCAAACCCACCAGCTCGCCGCCGACGTCGCCGCCGGCCGCAGCCCGGCCCCCGACCTCGTCCTGTGGCCCGAGAACTCCTCCGACCTCGACCCCACCCGCGACCCCACCGTCGCCGCCGCCCTGCGCGACGCCGCCCGCACCGCGGGCGCACCCGTCCTCATCGGCGCCGTCCTCGACGGACCCGGACCCGGCCACGTCCGCAACGCCGGCATGATCTGGACCGCCGACGGCTTCACCGGCCAGATGTACGTCAAACGCCACCCCGTACCCTTCGCCGAATACCTCCCCGGCCGCGCCCTGCTCACCCACCTCATCAGCCGCTTCGCCGACGACATGCCCAGCGACTTCCAACCCGGCCACACCCCCGGAGCCCTCACCGCCGCCGGCACCACCCTCGGCGACGTCATCTGCTTCGAAGTCGCCTACGACGACCTCGTCCGCGACACCATCGACCACGGCGCGCAAATCCTCGTCATCCAGACCAACAACGCCTCCTTCGGTCGCAAAGGCGAAAGCCAACAGCAACTCGCCATGTCCCGCCTACGCGCCGTCGAACACGGACGTGCCACCATCCAGGTCTCCACCAGCGGCCAGAGCGCCCTCATCACCCCCGACGGCACCCTGCTCGCCACCAGCGGCCTCTACCAGTCCGCCGTCCTCACCGCGACGCTGCCCCTGCGCACCAGCCGCACCCTCGCCGACCGCGCCGGCGACCTCCCCGAGGCGGTGCTGCTCATCCTCGGCCTGGGCGCCATGATGGCGGGAGCGTTCCACCGCCGCCGCGACCACACCACCAGCGGCCCGGACCGCACCCGCACCACCCCGCAGGCCACCACCGCCCCGCGAGACGGCACCCTCGGTGACGCCCCCCGGGCCGGGCTGACGGACATGGCCCCCGATCAGGAAAGGAACCGCGTGGATCACCACCGCGTCGTCGTCTGCGTCCCGACCTACAACGAACGGGACAACCTCCAGGACACCGCCCGGCGTCTACGCGCGGCGAACCCGACGGTCGACCTGCTCGTCATCGACGACGCAAGCCCCGACGGCACCGGCGACATAGCCGACGCACTCGCCGCCGAGGACCCCCACATCCACGTCCTGCACCGACCCGGCAAATCCGGCCTCGGCACCGCCTACGTCGCCGGCTTCACCTGGGCCCTCGAACACGACTACACCGTCATCGTCGAAATGGACGCCGACGGCTCCCACCAACCCGAACAACTACCCCGCCTGCTCGCCGCCCTCGACCACGCCGACCTCGCCATCGGCGCCCGCTGGGTACCCGGGGGAGAAGTCCACAACTGGCCCCGCCGACGCCTCCTGCTCTCCCGCGGCGCCAACATCTACGTCCGCGCCGCCCTCGGCATGCCGCTGCGAGACGCCACCGCCGGCTACCGCGCCTACCGCGCCGACGTCCTACGCGACCGCGACCTCACCGGAGTCGTCTCCCAGGGCTACTGCTTCCAGGTCGACCTCGCCTGGCAGGCCTGGCGCTCCGGCTTCCGCGTCACCGAAGTCCCCATCACCTTCGTCGAACGCGCCCGCGGCACCTCCAAGATGAGCAACACCATCGTCGCCGAAGCCTTCTGGCGCGTCGCCCTGTGGGCCGCCACCCACCGCCGCCGCCCACCCACACCCCGCCCCACCAGCCTCACCGGCGCCGGCAGCGACCAGCCCCCCACACCGCAGAACACCCCCACCCAAACCACCCGCAACGACCAGCACGCCGACGACGCCGACCAACCCGGCAACGTCACCACCAGCCACTAACCACCCACACCCCGGCACCCAGACACGCCAAAGGGTCGGGCACGCACACCGTGCCCGACCCTCCACCACCCACAGCAACCCGCCGCAGGCACCACTCAGGCGCTACGCCGCCCCTCACCGGTGCCCCGCAACACCGCCAGCCGCTCCGCCAGAACCTCCTCCAGATCGTCGGTGGTCCGACGCTCCATCAGCATGTCCCAGTGCGTCCGCGGCGGCTTCGCCTTCTTCGGCTCCGGCCGCTCACCATCGACGATCACCGACGCCCCACCACAGACCCGGCACTCCCACACCGACGGCACCTCAGCCTCCGCCGCGAAAGGCATCGTGAACTGATGGCCATTGGGACAGTCATAGGACGCCGACTGCCGCGGGGCAAGCTCGGTACTGCGGTCAGTCTCGTAGGACACGGCACCGAGACGGCTTCCCCGCAGGATGCGCTCGCCCATATAACTCCTCCGAGCGTCGAGTCGTATGCAACTACCCGTCCACAACGTTCTGGCCAGCCGAGACGTTCCCGCCGCGGAAGGACCTCTAACACAATCATGAACGCAGCGCGCCAGCACCCCACCACGAAACCCCCCACCCGCCCCATCCGCACCCTGCCCACCCTCACCCTCGGTATCGCCCGATGCGCCGTCGGCGCCCTCATCCTCACCCACGCCACCGACACCCTGCGCCTGGCCGGCACCGACCGCACCACCGCCACCCGCCTAGCCTGGACCGCCCGCCTCGCCGCCATCCGCGACCTCGCCCTCGGCGCCGGCCTGCTCACCGCACTCGCCACCCACCACGACCCCCACACCTGGCTGACCGCCGGAATGCTCGCCGACGCCGGCGACGTTTCCGTCTTCGCCACCGCCACCGCCCGCGGCCACCTCCCACCCGCCCTCGGCACCGCCATGACCGCCGCCGCACCCCTCACCCTGCGCCGCACCACCCCACCTGACACCACGGGGAAGTAGCACCCCACCCCACCCCACCACCCACCCGCCCGACACCGCCCACCCGGACACCGGGGGAGCGAACCCACCAGAAAGGACCACCAGCCCATGACCCCCACCGACCCCGCCACCAACAAGATCACCAAAACCGATGAGGAATGGCGCGCCGAACTCGGCCCCGAGCGCTACGCCATCCTCCGCCAGGCAGCCACCGAACGCGCCTTCAGCGGCGCCTACACCTACAGCAAGGAACCCGGCACCTACCGCTGCGGCGCCTGCAACGCCGCCCTGTTCACCTCCGACACGAAATACGACTCCGGCTCCGGCTGGCCCAGCTTCACCGAACCCACGAACACCGCCGCCGTCGAACTCGTCGACGACCACTCCCACGGCATGACCCGCACCGAAGTCCGCTGCGCCCGCTGCGGCAGCCACCTCGGCCACGTCTTCCCCGACGGCCCCGGCCCCACCGGCGAGCGCTACTGCATGAACAGCCTCGCCCTCCACCTCGACACCCCCTGACACCCCCCACCACCAGCACCAACCCGAAAACTGTCAGACCCCACGCCTAACCTCCCCCGCATCCCACCACCGACCCGGGGGAGCCACGCCATGAACATCGAACTCCAGTTCGACCAGCAGCACGCCGCCTGGATCCGCGCCACCATCCGCCGCCACGGCTGGGCCATCCAGGCCGTCCTCGCCGACCCCACCACCAGCGACCCCGACTACGCCTACACCATCGGCCTCACCACCCTCCACCACCCCGAACTCCTCATCACCGGCCTGCCACCCGACACCGCCGCCCACCACCTCAACCTCCTCGCCACCCGCATCCACGCCGGCAACCACCCACCCGCCCACACCACCCTCACCGACCTCACCCCACCCCGCCGCCATCACCTGCTCACCCTCGACGCCGCCGCCTCCGACGACCTGCTCCCGCACGCCAACGCCATCCACCAGCACCCCGACGGCCCACCCGTCCCCGCCTACCAGCTCATCTGGAGCGACCCCGCCGGCCACCTGCCCTGGGAACCCGGCTGCACCAGCCCCGCCGCCGACCAACCCCTCGCCGGCCCACCCCCACACCACACCCCCTGACCACACCCCACCCGGCCCACCCCGCGGCGCCCCACCAGGCGCCACCCGCCAAGATCAGAAAAAAGGGCGGGGGAGACCACCCCGCCCGAAGCACACCACCGCGCCACCAGAGACATCCACAGAAAAACAGCTTCGACGCCCACCAGAACTGCGAACCCACGGCGCCCGCCGAGACAACACCGTCGCCAACACCACCATGCGGTACCGGCACCCCCACACCACCCGACAAACCCGCGGACCCCGCCACCCAGCGGAGGTGAGCGCGCGCCGCCACGGCGGACGCCGCCCACAGCCCGATCAGACTCTGACCAGACAACCCGCAACACCAGCAGCGAGCCCCTCACATCGGAACCCGGACCAATCACAAACCCACCCACACCCCCACACCCCCCAACGCGCCGATAATGCACATTATGTCAAGTAGACGTCCAGGGCGGGATCGACGAAGCGTGGAGCCGAGCCGATCAGCTTGCCGGCGGCACCGCGGCACCGCGTGCGCTGCCTGGCCACGATGCCGACAGGCAGCGCACGCGGACAGGGATCCGAACGCACTCCAGCCCGGCCAGGTGCCGTTTTTGATCTTCCGTGTGCTCGCATCGGTGGGCTCTGGACGTGGCGGGGAGCGACTCCCCCGCCACTCAACGAGACGATCAAGGTCGGGCGCTGCCGCGGCAGGTGTGGTGTTGTTGGTGATTGAAGATCAAAGTGCTGTGCGGTGGCGTCAACAGTGTTGATTATCTTGTGTGGGGGACGGTTCAGTCGTGGGCTTCGGACCAGCGGCGCAGGATCGCCACGTCGGCGAGGATCCGCACGTTGCTGCCGGAGCTCCAGTACGCCGCGGTGCCCGCGAGGGTGCGGTGCGCCAGGTCGACGGCCTGCTCGGCGTTGGCCTCGGGGACCTGGAGGAGCAGTTCGTCGTGCAGGCACAGCACGATCTCGCCGTCGAGGGTGGGCAATGCCGCACGTACCGTGGCGGCCCAGGACTTGAACAGCTCGGCGGCGGGACCCTGCACGACGGCGTTGCGGGCGAAGCGCCCGCGGGCCAGGCGGGCGGCGTCGCTTTCCGGTTCGGCGTCGCCGGCGGGCCGGGGGTCGGTCAGGCCGCGCGGGGGCGGCGCCACGGTCCGGGCGGACGGTGGCGATGCCGGGGCGAGGCGGATCAGGCGGCCGCCGAAGGTGCGCAGGTCCTGCCCGGCTCGCCCGGCGGCGTCGGCGTTGTCGAGGAACGCCAGGGCGGCCGGGTAGGCACGACGCATCCGGCGCAGCGCCTCCCCGGCGGCACCGGAGGTCTGGCCGTACATGGCGGCGAGCACCGCGACCTTCGCGTCGGGGCGGCCGAGGTGCAGCTGCGCGGCCACGGGGGCGTACATGTCGTCGGCCTGGGTGGCGTGGGCGAGGGCCCCATCGCCGGAGACGACGGCGAGGACCCGCGGTTCGATCTGCCCCAGGGCGGCGCGGACGAACACCCGGCCGGGTTCGGCGGCGACCGCCCGACGCAGGTCGGCGGGCAGGTTGTGCAGACCCGCCTGGGCCGTCATGCGACCGGCGCCGCCGTCGCTGGCATGCCAGGTGCCGCGCAGGCGACCGTCCGTGCCGACGTGGGTGTCCAGCCAGCGGTAGCCGTAGGTGGTGGCGATCCGCTCGGCGCGCCGCCAGGTCAGCAGCGCGCCGACGACGGGATGGGTACCGCGCAGCGGTTCGAGCCGGCCGGAGCGGGTGTCGGGCACGTCGATGCCGACGGCGCGCAGCCCGGCGCGCACGGCGGCGGGGTGGCGCAGGTCGACCGGTTCGCGCAGGTGGGCGAGGACCGCGGCGTCGCGGCGCTGGCGGGCGGCGAGCTCGTCGGTGGGGGTGCGCGGCGGTGGGCCGATGAGGTCCGCCAGGAGCTGCTCGGCGTCGTGGCGGGCCAGCGGCAGACCGTCGCGTTCGAGTTCGAGGGCGAGCAGCTCGGCGGCGGATTCCGCCCGGCCGGTGAGGACCGCCAGCGCGGTGCGCCCCGGCTCGGGGCGGGGGTCGGGCAGGCGCCGCAGCGCGTCCCGCTGGTGGGCGTGGGCGCGCAGGGCGAGCGACGCCACCTCGCCGGCGCGGCGCAGCAGCTCGGCGGCGGTGCCGGCCCGCGCCGGCCAGTCGGTGTCGAGCTGGCCGTCGCCGCGCAGCGGCCCGCTCCGGTCGGCGAGTGCGCCGGGGCCGGGCGCCGGCTGGTCGGCGGACGCGTCCGGTTCGTCCGCCGCGTCCCACAGGTCGAGCTGACCGGCGGACGCCGCGGCGGCGGGACGGGAGCGGGGCGGCGGCGGCGCGGGCAGGCCGGCGACGGCGGCCCACACGGCGCCGGCGTCACCCCGGCGCCCGCCGTGCAGCAGGCGGTGTACGGCGGCGAGGTCCCAGCAGGCCGCGAGTCGCACCCGGGCGCGCAGCGCCGCCGCAGCCGCGGGGCGCGCCGACCACCACACCCAGCGAGGACGCAGACGACGCTCGATCGTCGCCAGCAGCGCCGCAGCCTGCTCCGGCGGCGCCGCGGCGACCACGAGCACCCGCGCCGGCGAGCCCTCTGCGGCGACCTCCGGCCAGGCCAGGGCGAAGCCGACGCCGGGCACCGACACCAGGGCCAGCGGCTCCCGGCTGGCCGGCCCAGCCGCCCACAGCGCGGCCAGCGGATCACCGGTCGTCGCGGGCTGCCGGCCCGCCGTCGCCGCTGTCATGACCTGATTCTCCCGGTCGGGTCCGACAGGTTCCCGTTCCCCCACCAGGCGGCCCACTCCCCCACACCCGACGCGAACCGGGTGCCCGCACCAGACCGCCGATGATCGACGAATGGGTACGGCTCCCTCTGGTGTAGTTTGCACGTCAGTTTCTTGATCGAAGCGCGGCACCGAGACGTCAACAGCGTTGATTATCTTGGATGGTGGGCGGGTGGCTCGGTTTCGGGGCGCCGGAGCGTCGAGGCGGCCCGGGAGACCGTCCGTGCGCGGAGCGGGTCCGGGGGGTATGGGCGGTGGGTCGGTTCCCGTTTCCGGCCGGTCGCGACGCGGCACAGTGTGGGAAAGCGGAAATGCCCGCGTTCGAAACGTGAAGCGGTGACAATCCCGGTCGACGGGGGATATCGCATCGGGGGAAGGGCGGATTCATGGCCGGACGGGACATTGAGTACGAGCGTCCCATCCTGCTGAGCTGCGGCGGCTGTGACGCCCGTTGGACGGCGCTGACCGCGGCGCACTGCCCGACGTGTCACGCGACGTTCGCCGGGGTGACCAGCGGTTTCGATGCTCATCGGGTCGACGGGGCCTGCCAGCCGCCGCCGCGGGTGGGGCTGCGCGAGGACCGCGGGTACTGGCTGCACGGCACCGAGCAGCCCCCGGGTCGCATCCTGCACCGCGGCCCGGCTGACCCGCCGCCCGCGGACCCCGCGCCGAGCGCGTCGGTGCCGAGTGCGCCGCCGGCGGGCGGCGCGGCGGCGCGGGAGGGCCGGCGGTCCGCGCGGCGCGGGAGCGGATCACGCGCCGCGCACCTCACCCGCGGGGACGGCGCGAACGCGCCGGGGGCGGCGGCTCCCGCGCCGCCCCGGATGGCGGGCTGACCGGTCGCGGCGCCCCGGCCGTGACGGCGGGTACACCCGCCGCTCCCCCACCCTGACGGCGCCCGCCGGGCGGTCCGCGGCCGCGGTCAGGCACGATCGACCTACCATGACACTCACCGACCACCTTCCCGCCGCGGCCGTCTCGGCCTCCGGCGGCGCCGCCGAGCCCGATCCCGACGCCCTCTACGACGCCTTCACCACCTGGGCCGGTGAACAGGGCCTGGAGTTGTACCCGGCGCAGTCCGAGGCGCTCATCGAGATCGTGTCCGGGTCGAACGTGATCCTCGCGACGCCGACCGGGTCGGGCAAGAGCCTGGTCGCGGTGGGCGCGCACTTCGCGGCGCTGGCGGCCGGGCGGCGCACGTTCTACACGGCGCCGATCAAGGCGCTGGTCAGCGAGAAGTTCTTCGCGTTGTGCGCGACGTTCGGGGCGTCGAAGGTCGGGATGCTCACCGGGGACGCCTCGGTCAACGAGTCGGCGCCGATCATCTGCTGCACCGCGGAGGTGCTGGCGAACATCGCGCTGCGCGACGGGACCGAGGCCGATGTCGGCCAGGTCGTGATGGACGAGTTCCACTACTACGCCGACCCGGACCGGGGCTGGGCGTGGCAGGTGCCGCTGCTGGAGCTGCCACGCACCCAGTTCGTGCTGATGTCGGCGACGCTCGGCGACGTGTCGCGGTTCGAGGCGGACCTGACCCGGCGCACGGGACGGCCCACCGCGGTGGTGAGTTCCGCGCAGCGCCCGGTGCCGTTGTTCTACCGGTTCGTCACCACCCCGTTGCACGAGACGATCGCCGAGCTGCTGGAGACCCGGCAGGCCCCGGTGTATGTCGTGCACTTCACCCAGGCGCAGGCGTTGGAGCGGGCGCAGGCGTTGATGAGCGTGAACGTGTCCTCGCGGGGGGAGAAGGACGCGATCGCGGCGGCGATCGGCGGGTTCCGGTTCACCGCGGGGTTCGGGAAGGTGCTCTCGCGGCTGGTGCGCCACGGCATCGGGGTGCATCACGCGGGGATGCTGCCGAAGTACCGGCGGCTGGTGGAGCAGCTCGCCCAGGCGGGGCTGCTGAAGGTGATCTGCGGGACGGACACCCTCGGGGTGGGCATCAACGTGCCGATCCGCACGGTGGTGTTCACGGCGTTGTCGAAGTACGACGGCACGCGGGTGCGACTGCTGACGGCGCGGGAGTTCCACCAGATCGCCGGGCGGGCGGGACGCGCGGGTTATGACACGGTCGGCAACGTGGTCGTGCAGGCCCCGGAGCATGTCGTCGACAACCTCAAGGCGTTGGCGAAGGCCGGGGACGATCCGAAGAAGCGGCGCAAGGTGGTGCGCAAGAAGCCCCCGGAGGGCACCGTCGGCTATGGCGAGCCGACGTTCGACCGGCTCGTCGGCGCCGATCCGGAGCCGTTGACCAGCCAGTTCACCGTGTCGCACGCAATGCTGCTGAACGTGGTGAACCGTCCGGGGGACGCGTTCGCGTCGATGCGCCATCTGCTGACCGACAACCATTCCGACGCCGCCACCCAGCGCCGGCTGATCAGCCGGGCGATCGCGATCTACCGGGCGCTGCTGGCGGCGGGGGTGGTGGAGCGGCTGGACTCCCCCGACGAGCTGGGTCGCACGGTGCGGGTGACGGTGGATCTGCAGCTCGACTTCGCGTTGAACCAGCCGCTGTCGCCGTTCGCGTTGGCGGCGCTCGAGCTGTTCGACCCGGCGGCCCCCGGCTACGCCCTGGATGTGCTCTCGGTGCTGGAGTCGACGTTGGACAATCCGCGTCAGGTGTTGCACGCCCAGCTCTCCAAGGCCCGCGGGGAGGCCGTGGCGGCGATGAAGGCGGAGGGCATCGAGTACGACCGGCGGATGGAACTGCTGGAGGAGGTCACCTACCCGCAGCCCCTCGCCGAGCTGCTGGGCGCGGCGTTCGCGACCTACCGGGGTGGGCATCCGTGGGTCGGGGACTACGAGCTGGCGCCCAAGTCGGTGGCGCGGGAGCTGTTCGAGCGGGCGATGACGTTCGCCGAGTACGTGTCGTTCTACGGGCTGGCCCGCTCGGAGGGGCTGCTGCTGCGCTATCTCGCCGACGCGTACAAGGCGTTGCGGCACACGGTGCCGGAGGACGCCCGCACCGAGGAGATCGTCGATCTCACCGAATGGCTCGGGGAGCTGGTCCGCCAGACCGACTCGAGCCTGCTCGACGAGTGGGAGCGGCTCTCCGCTCCCGACGCCGAGGGTGACGCCGCGGCGCCGGCGCTGGGCGTCGATGAGCGGCCGCCGGCGGTCACGCGCAACCCGCGGGCGTTTCGGGTGCTGGTGCGCAACGCGCTGTTCCGCCGGGTGGAACTCGCCGCGCTGCGCCGCTACGACCTGCTCGGCGAGCTCGACGCCGACCCCGCCGGCATCGGCAGTGGCGCCGCCGGGTCCGCGGGTGTGCCCGCCGCGCCGGTGTTCGACGCGCCGGTGTTCGACGCGCAGGGCTGGCGCGACGCGCTGGCGGGCTACTACGCCGAGCACGACGCGATCGGCACCGGGCCGGACGCGCGGGGCCCGGCGATGCTGCTGCTGGACACCGACGGCCCGGTGTGGAGGGCCCGGCAGATCTTCGACGACCCCGCCGGGGACCACGACTGGGGCATCAGCGCCGAGATCGACCTGGCCGCCTCCGACGAGGCCGGTATCGCCGTCGTGCGGGTTGCGGCGGTCGATCGGCTCTGAGGCCCTCGGAGGCCGCGCCCACCGGTGGGACGGGTGTCGGTGGGACGGGTGTCGGTGGGACGGGTTCGGCCGCCACGATGGTCCGCGGGGGCAGGGGCACCTGGCCGATGGCGAGGGTGGCGCCGAGGTCGACGGCGCGCGCGGTCGCCTCGACGTTGGGCAGGTCGGTGACCATGAGGCGCACGCCGAAGTCGGCGAGCAGCGCGAGCATGCGGTCGCGCAGGACGTCGTTGCGGTCCTGGGTCGGCCCGTCGACGGTGGGCAGGGTCCAGATGGCGGTCACCTGCGAGGTGAGGGCGACGGTGTCGACGGGCAGGCAGCACAGCAGCATCAGGTTGGTGTCGGCGGCGCCGAAGTCGGCCAGGCACAGTCCGACGCCGTGGGCGCCGATCTGGCCCATGCGGGCCTCCCAGCCGGCCGGGTCGAGGCCGCGTTCGGCCCCGACGAGGTCGACGACGAGTTCACCGGGGCGCAGCCGGCCGTCGGCGAGCGCGCCGCGCACGGCGCTGACCAGCGCCGGAGTCGGTGGCACGGCGGCGTGGATGACCAGGTGTACCGGCGGTGGCGTGGGCCCGGCGCGCAGCCGGGGCAGGTCGGCGAGGACCCGGTCGAGGGTGGCGTGGGTGAGCGCGGGCAGCATCCCGAGGCGTTCGCTGGTGGGCACGAGGTCCGCGGCGGGCACCTCGCCGTAGACGGGATGCGACCAGCGCAGCTCGACCCGCAGCCCGGCGGGGTGGACGTCGGGCAGATCGACGATCGGGCTGTACCGAACCCGCAGGTCGCCGTCGGAGTCCTGCCCGCGCAACGCGCGGACGAGCGCGGCGCGGGGGGTGGGCGCCGCGGCGCCGGTGGCGTCGCGGCCGAGGACGGGGGTGTAGACGGTGAGGCTGCCCTTGCCGGTGCTTTTCGCCGCGTACATCGCGGCGTCGGCGCGGTGCAGCACGCGTTCGGCGGACAGTTCCTCGTCGGCGTCGGCGACGACGAGGCCGACGCTGGCGCGCACGGTGTGGCGGGGGCCGGCGAGCAGGGCGGGGGCGCGCACGGCGGTCAGGACGCGGCTGCCGACGGTGGCGGGGGCGTCGCCACCGGGGACGATGAGGATCGCGAACTCGTCGCCGCCGAGGCGGGCGACGGTGTCTCCGGAGCGCACCGCGCGGGTCAGGCGCCGTGCGGTGACCTGTAACAGCCGGTCGCCGGCGGCGTGGCCGAGGGTGTCGTTGACCCGTTTGAAGTCGTCGAGGTCGACGTAGAGGACGGCGAAGCGGTACCGGTCGTGGCGTTGGGCCGCGAGGGCGCGGCGCAGCCGGTCGCCGAACAGCGCCCGGTTGGCCAGGCCGGTCAGGGGATCGTGGTAGGCCTGGTACTGCAGTCGTTGTTCGCTGATCTCCAGCCGGTGCAACAGGCCGATGTTGTCGGCGAGGATGACCATCTGGCGAGCGAGGCCGAGCAGCGGCAGGGCCAGCAGGACGGCGATGTCGACGAGGCGGGGCCCGGAGCCCACGGTGACGTCGAGCAGGACGGTGAGGCCGGCGACGGCCAGCGGCAGCAGCGGCAGGACGGCGTGGGCCCAGCGGGTGCGGGCCCGGGCGCGCCGGCTGGGCAGGCGCTGGCCGTGGGGGCGGGTGCTCGGGGCGGGGGCCAGGCAGGCCAGCGGCAGCAGCCACACGGCGATGAGCCAGCAGGCCAGGGGGCCGTTGCGGACGATGGCCGTTCCGACGGTGGCGTTCTGGGCGTCGGCCAGGAAGCTGACGCACATCAGGACGATGCCGACGGCGAGCAGGATGAATCCCCCGGGGCGGGCGGGGCGGCGGAAGGCCCACAGCGCGACGGCGGTGCAGATCATCAGCAGTCCCAGGGCGCAGAAGACCAGGATGACGACGAGGGTCTCGACGTCGTCGACGCCGGCGGCGACGACGCGGCGCAGGAACAGCGTCCAGGCCAGCATGCCGACCGAGCAGACGACGATGAGGCCGTCGAGCAGGGTGGCGATCCACCAGCGGGGTCCCAGTGGGCCGCGGCCGGTGGGACCCGGGCCGCCCGGGGATGCCGGGTAGCGCAGCAGCGCGAGCAGGACGAGGACGAGGGGGATGACGATGGTGAGCTGGACGTAGCTCAGGCGCGACTCGGCCGGCCCGACCAGCGGGACCGTCGCGATCAGGTACCACAGGCCGGTTATCTCGAGCATGGCCAGGGCGGCGGCGAGCAGGTAGCGCCAGGAGCGGTCGCCGGGGTCGGCGCGCCGGGCGGTGCCGAGGGCGGCGACGGTCCCGATCATCAGCACGACGATGATCGCCAGCCGCAGGGTGAGCTGGGCGATGGCGCCGGGCAGGACGGCGACGCACGCGATGGGGGCGGCGGTGCTCAGCCCGGCGGCGCCGAGCCAGCGCTGCCATGGGGTGCCCGGTGCCTGCCGGTGCCGCAGTGTCCGGCGCTGCCGCGCCGTGTGGCGGGGCAGCGGGCCCTGCCGTCTCGCGACCACGTCTCTGACGTGACCCGCATCGGCCATTTCTAACTCTTAGAAAGCATCTAACTTCACTAGGTGACGACTTGTGCGGTGCACTACGAACCCGATACCCGGGTCGCGGCGGCACAGACGGGCCCCCCGACACGGACGTTACCCGGCGACACAAGCCGGGCCGACCACTTATGCCGGTATTGTCCCATTGTGAGTACCGTACGGGTCTTCCTGCTGGATGACCATGAGATCGTCCGCTACGAGGAGCACGACGCGATCGGCACCGGACCGGATGCCCGTGGCCCGGAGATGCTGTTGCTGGACACCGACGGCCCGGTGTGGACGGCCCGGCAGATCCTCGATGATCCGGCCGGTGACCATGACTGGGGGATCAGCGCGGAGATCGATCGATCTGGCCGCCTCCGACGAGGCCGGCGTCGCGGTGGTGCGGGTTACGGCGGTCGATCCGCTCTGACCCCGCCCGGTCGGTCGGTGACCGCCGATGCCCGCCGTGCCGCGTCCGCGAACGGGGTGTCCGCGGGTCCGGTGCCGGCGGACTCGGCGGGTCCGGCGGATGCTGCCGGGCCGGTGGGTCGGATGGGGCCGGTGGGTACCGGGCCGGCGGCGAGGGTGGCGCCGAGCTCGACCGCGCGGGCCGCGGCGGCGGCGTCGGCCAGGTCGGTGACCATGAGACGCACGCCGAGGTCGGCGAACAGCCCGCGCATGCTCTCGCGCAGCGCGTCGCCCCGCACCCGCACCCGGTCGTAGGTGGTCGGCGACGTCCACACCCCGGTGATCGACGGGCCGAGGGCGACGATGTCGACGGCGAGGTAGCACAGCAGGACCAGGCTGGCGTCCTCCATGCCGAAGTCGGCCAGGCACACCCCGATCCGGTGTTCGCCGATCTCGGCGAGGCGGGCCGCCCACTCGGCCGGGTTGACGTCGCGTTCGGCGTCGACGATGTCGAGGATGAGCTCGCCGTCGCGCAGCCGGTCGGTGTCGAGGGCGTCGCGCACGGCGGTGACGAAGGCGGGGGTCGGCGGCACCGTGGCGGAGACGGCGAGGTGCACGGGGGGGGGGGGGGGTCCGTCGCGTAGGCGGGGCAGGTCAGCGAGGATCCGCTCGAAGACAGCGCGGTTGAGCGCCGGGAACATGATCTGTTGTTCGCTGGTCGCGACGAGGTCCGCGGCGGGGACCTCGTCGAGGGCGGGATGCGACCATCGCAGCTCGGCGCGCAGGCCGGCGGGTCGGGTCTCGGGCAGGTCGACGATCGGGCTGTAGCGGACCCATAACCAGCCGTCGCCGGGTTCGCCGCGCAGCGCGCGGATCAGGGCCGCACGGAAGCTGGTGGCGTCGTCCCGGCCGTCGTCGTGGGCCAGGCCCGGGGTGTACGGGGTGAGGGTGCCCTTGCCGGTGCTCTTCGCCGCGTACATGGCGGCGTCGGCGCGGTGCAGCACGCGTTCGGCGGACAGTTCCTCGTCGGCGTCGGCGACGACGAGGCCGACGCTGGCCCGCACGGTCTGGCGGGCGCCGGCGAGCAGGGCGGGGGCGCGCACGGCGGTCAGGACGCGGCTGCCGACGGTCGCGGGGGCCTCACCGCCGGGGATGAGCAGGATCGCGAACTCGTCGCCGCCGAGGCGGGCGACGGTGTCGGTGGAGCGCACGGCGCGGCTCAGCCGCTGGGCGGTGACCTGCAGGAGTCGGTCGCCGGCGGCGTGGCCGAGGGTGTCGTTGACCCGTTTGAAGTCGTCGAGGTCGACGTAGAGGACGGCGAAGCGGCGACGGTCGTGGCGTTGGGCGTCGAGGACGTCTCGTAGTCGTTCGCCGAACAGCGCCCGGTTGGCCAGGCCGGTCAGCGGGTCGTGGAAGGCCTGGTAGTGCAGCCGGCGCTCGCTGATCTCCAGGCGGTGCAGCAGACCGATGTTGTCGGCGAGGATGACCATCTGGCGAGCGAGGCCGAGCAGCGGCAGCGCGAGCAGGGCGGCGATGTCGACGGCCTGGGGGCCGGCGCCGATGGTGATGTCGTACAGGACGATCAGGCCGGCGACGCCCAGCGGCAGCAGGGGCAGGACGGCGTGGGCCCAGCGGGTGCGGGCCACCGACCGCCGGCTTGGGGTGGTCCGGCTGGTCCCGGCGGGGGCCAGGCAGGCCAGGGTGAGCAGCCAGACCGCGACGACCCAGCAGTCCAGGCTGGCGAAGCGCACCCCTCCGCTGCCGATGACGATGACCTGGGCGTAGACGAAGAAGCTCAGGCAGAGCATCACGATCCCGGTGGCGAGCAGGACGAATCCGGTGGCCGACGCCGGCCGGCGAAAGATCCACAGGGCGACGGCGGTGCAGGCCATGAGCACGCCGGCGGCGCAGTACAGCAGGACGACGACGAGAGCCTCGATGTCACCCATCCCGGTATCGACGACGCGGCGCAGGAGCAGCGTCCAGGCGAGCAGGCCGACCGAGCAGACCACGATGAGGCCGTCGAGCAGGGTGGCGATCCACCAGCGGGGGCCCAGCGGTCCGTGGAGCGTGGCGGGTGGCGCCGGGTAGCGCAGCAGGGCGAGCAGGACGAGGACGAGCGGGGCGAGGACGCTCAGCTGGGAGTAGGTGAGCTGGCCCCGTGCCGGTGAGCTGACGGGGATTCCCGCGAGGAGGTACCACCAGCCGGCGAGCTCGATGAGGGCGAAGGCGCCGACCAGCAGCCAGCGCCACGAGCGGTCGCCGGAGGGTGCACGCCGGGCGCCGCGGCCGGCACTGACGATGCCGAGCTGGCAGACACCGATGACGGCGAGGCGAATGATCATCTGCGCGGCGGCGTAGGGCAGGACCGCGGCGGCCACGACCGACAGCGCGGAGCTGAGCACCGCGGCGAGCACCCAGCACTGCCACGGCGTCCAGCCGGACCGGTGCGGCACTCGACGGCGCCGGCCCGGCGGGCGGTCGGGTGCCCAGGCGAGTTCCGCGAAGCCGGGGGGCGCAGGATCATACGAACGCGCGCCACGGCACGCCTGAACGGCGTGGCGACAGAGCCGGAGCTGCCATTTCACGACCACTCTGTAGGCTTCGCCCGCGACCACAGTCCTCTAACTGTTCGGAGGCGATTGACTTCGCTGTGCGATGAATCGTGTCGTGCGCCATGATCTCGGCACGCGGGGGCGCCGGCACGGACGGGCCCCCGACACGGGCGTCACCCCGTCAACACAGCCGGGCTGACCGATTACGCCGGTATTGTTCCATTGTGAGTACCGTACGGGTCTTCCTGTTGGATGACCATGAGATCGTCCGCCGCGGAATCCGGGAGATGCTCTCCGAATCCAGCGATATCGACGTGGTCGGCGAGGCGTCGACCGCGGCGGAGGCGCTGCGCCGCATCCCGGCCACCCGGCCGGACGTGGCCGTGCTCGACGCCCGGCTGGAGGACGGTAACGGCATCGACGTCTGCCGGGACCTGCGTTCCGCGCATCCCGAGATCGGTTGCCTGATCCTCACCTCGTACGACGACGACGACGCGCTGTTCGCCGCGATCATGGCGGGCGCCGCGGGCTACCTGCTCAAGCAGATCAAGGGCACCGACCTGGTCGGGGCGATCCGCACGATCGCCTCGGGCCGCTCCCTGCTCGACCCGGCCGTCACCCAGCGGGTGCTGACCAGGCTGCGTGAGGGGCCGGTGGAGGACCGCAAGCTCGCCGCGCTCGGGGAACGGGAACGCCAGATCCTCGTGCTCATCGCCGAGGGTCTGACCAACCGGCAGATCGCCGGGCGGATCCATCTGTCCGAGAAGACCGTGAAGAACTACGTCTCGGCGATCCTGGAGAAACTGGAACTGTCCAGCCGCACCCAGGCCGCCGTCTACGCCACCCGCGTCGACAAGTAGCGGCGATCGACAGGTAGCGGTCGCCGCCCCCGCCGGTGGCGGGCCGCGTCGCCGCCCGCGCCCGAACGCCCGCACGCCCGCTGCGCGACGGCGACGGGGTCGGGTCGGCGCGGGGATGGTCAGTCGAGGTGGTTGAGCACCGTCTTGAGTGCCTCGGCGACGGTGACGGCGGTGCGCACGATCGTCGCGGAGGGCCACGGGTCGGCGCGGGCGGCCATCGCCGCCGCGATGGCGACCGTGGCCTGTGAGGGGTCCGTACCGGCGGCGAAGCGCCGGGCGATGCGGGCGGCCGCGACCTCCGGGGCGGTCACGCAGTGCAGTTCGATGAGGTCGGCGCACACGTCGGTGGCGAGGTCGGCGACGGCGTCGCGGTGCCGGGCGCTGGACCAGGACGCGTCGAGCACGACGCTTTCCCCGCGGCACAGCGCCGTGCGGGCCCGGCGCAGCATCTCCGCGTACGTCGCGTCGGTGATCTCCGGGGCGTAGCGGCCGACGCCGAAGCCGTTGTCGTCCGCGCCGTCGGTGGCCTGCGGTGCGTCGGCGGGTGCCTCGCCGACGAGTTCCTGGCGCAGGATGTCGCTGCGCAGCAGCACCCAGCCGTCGCCGACCTCGGCGAGCCGGCTGGCAAGCGTGGTCTTGCCGGTGCCGGGCATGCCGCCGACGACGACCAGGCGCACCCGTCCGGCCCGCAGGTGGCGGTGGGCAACGGCGAGCAGTCGCCGCGCCCGCTCGGGCGCGTCGGGGTCGCCGTGGCCGTGCACGCAGGCGAGCATCGCCTGCGTGCAGGCCCGGTAGGCGACGTAGTAGTGCTGCAGCGACGCGGGGTGCACCTCGCCGCTGAACTCCCGGTAGGCCTCGAGGAACTCGGCGGCCTCCTCGGCGGCGCCGAGGCGCTCCAGGTCCATCGCGAGCGAGGCGACGTCACCGAGGACGTCCCCGGAGCGCAGCCGCGGGTCGAACTCGACGCAGTCGAGGATGCGGGGGCCGTCGTCGAGGCAGAAGATGTCCTCGGCGAGCAGGTCGCCGTGCCCGTCGCGGATCCAGCCCGCCCGGGTGCGTTCGGCGAGCAGCTCGCCGCGCCCGGCGAGGTAACGGCGGGCCAACATGCCTATGTCGTCGACGACGGCGGCGTCGAGCTGGTTGCCACGGTAGGCGGAGATCCCGGCCAGGGTCTGGCGCCAGAGCTCCTCCTGGGCGCCGCGCTCCCCCAGCGCCGCGATCCACGGGGCGCTCTCGCAGCGCTGGTGGAACACCGCCAGCGCGCGGGCCACGGCGCGCAGCATCGGGGAGACCCGGTGCCCGCGGCGCACCAGCGTGGACAGCTGCCGGCTGGCCGGCATCCGCCGCATCACCACGAGGTGGTCGACCAGCGTGCCGGCGTCGTCGTGCAGGTCGGCGACGCCGAGGTAGACGTCGGGTGCCAGGCGGCGGTTGAGGGTCACCTCCGCCGCGCACAGCGCCTCGCGGGCCTCACGGTCGGCGTCGGTGAACGCCGCCTCGACGGGTTTGCGGCGCTTGTAGACCCGCTCGGCGCTCAGGTAGAGCACGGCGCCGGGGGTCTCGTGGATCTCCCCCGCCTCAAGGTCGGCGAGATCGGGGGCGCGCAGCCGCGGCGGGGCCGGCGACGCGCCAGGGTGCGCCACAGCCCCGGCGGACCCCGTGCCCGAGGAGGACACCGTGCCCGAGGACGACACGGCGGCGGCCTGCGCGTTCGCGGCGAACACCGCGGACGGCCGCGCGGCGCGCACCATGCCCACCGGGGTCACCGCGGCCGGGCCGGGTGGGACGGGCGGGCCGGGTGTGCCGCGGCTGGCGCCGGCGCCTGCGCCGGGCAGCGCATCCCGTACGGACTGGACGGTCATCGCCTCTCCCGGGGTTACGTGGAAGTCTCACGGACCTGGCGGTCGACGCCCGTTCCACCGTCGAACAGTCGAACAGCGGCGTTCGATGGTTCTCACAGGTCATGCTCGCCGCCCGGCGCCGCGCCCGCGACCGCCAGAGGTTGCCTGTCCGGGGGACGTTCGGACCTCGCGGGGGCGGACATCCGGCCCGGCGGGCCCACGCGCCGACCGGCCGGCGCCGACGCGCGGCCGCGGGCCGGATCCATCCCCGGCGCGCCGGTGGTCACCGAAGGCTACGCCGACGGCGTGGCCGGACGCCGCGGGCGAACCCCGGGCACGCCGGCGAGTCCCGAACGCGGCGCGCGGGGCCGCGGGTGCTGTGCGTGCGCCCCGAACGCCCCGCGCGATCCCCGTGCGCCCTCAGCGATCCTCGAACTGGCGCACGAACGCCTCGCGTTCGGCCGCGGCACTGGCGACGAGGCGTTCGGCGCGGGCGAAGGCCTCGTCGTCCAGGAACAACTCGGCGCAGTACCGGTCCACCAGGCCGGCGAGGGTGTGCAGGACCGCGCGCAGTTCCGCGGGTGAGCCGGCGATCCACGGCCAGGCATTCTCCCGCATTCCGTATACCGCATGCAGAACGTCCTGCACGCTCAGGCCGCGCTGGCCGTTAGCGGCGTCGGCGCCGCCGCGGGCCGGCCCGGAATCCGACTCCGACCACATCCCAATGCGGGCGCCGAGCGCCCAGCACGTCCACGGATCGCAGGCCACGTCCAGGATTCGGTGGGCGCCGCGGAACAGGACATGCCAGCAGGTCCTTTCCGCCACGAACAGCCCGTACTTCTCGGCCAGCGGTTCGAGGGTCTCCATCACCGCCTGGTCGAACCCGATGCCGGCATGCCCCCCGCCGGCCGCCTCGCCGTGTTCGTACCGCAACCCCATGCACCTCGCCTTTCCGGCCGTTCGGGTGCCGATAACGGCATTCCAGGTCGCTGGTCCGGTTCCTCCCACGGCACCGGCAGCACCCGCCGGGCGCCGCGCGCCGCACCGGGCCAACGACACGGGGACCCGCGGTGAACTGTAGAAGAAAACGACGGATCCAGTCGCGGGAATCGGGGTGCTTGTCCACTGGACGTCGATTGTTGGCGTGGCGCCGCCGGTCCGTCGCGGCGCCCGCGGCCGCGATTCGGAAACGCCCCGACAAACGGGTTCCCGCGGGTCGGGCGCGGCGGCGGCGAGAACGCCTTCAGATCCGCAGGTCAGTACGACGCCGGGCGTACCCCGGCGAGAGTCAGCAGCCTTTCCCGCCGACCGCAACAGGACTTTGGTCCTCCCGGTGGCCACGCCACGGACGAGCGATCGCGCACGCACGAAGGGGCTATCTCCGCGCCACCCGCAGATCACACATGGGCCACGGTTGCCGACCCTGTGTGACGGGTCGCGTATCGGACAGCCGGCGGGCGGGGAACGGCTGTCGCGGGCCCGGGCGGCCTCGGTAGCATCGCCTCGATTCCGCGCCACCGGCACCGCCCGGGCCTGCCAGCAGGGCAGATCCGGGCGGCGGACCGCCACGGCGCGCACAACCGGTACACCGGGTCCGCGCATTCCCTGGGAGCACAGATGACGTCGCCATGGCAACCGCAGGACCAGCCGCAGGGCTACCAGGGCCAGCCCGGACCTGGTGAGGGCCAGCCCGGCTACCCGCAGCAGGGCTACCCGCAGCAGGGTTATCAGCAGCAGGGCTATCCCGGCCCGGGCGGATACCCGGGGCCGGCGGGCCAGCCCGGCTACCCGCCCGGCGCGCCCGGCTACCCGCCGCCCGGCTACGGCAGCCCGGCGCCGTTCGACCAGGCCGCTCCGTTCGGGCGCCACCCGATCACCGGTGAGGCGTACTCGGACAAGCAGAAGCTGACCGCCGGGCTGCTGCAGATCCTGCTCGGCGGCGTCGGCGCCGGCCGCTGGTACCTCGGCAACACCGGCATCGCGCTGGCCCAGCTGTTCACCTGCGGCGGCCTGGGCGTGTGGGCGCTGATCGATGGCATCATGATGCTGACCGGCAACGTCCGGGACAAGAACGGCCGGCCGCTGCGTGACTGATCCGCCCGCCGCGGACACCCGCGCCGGCGCCGTCCCCGCGGCGCTGGCCCGGCGCCGGCGCGTGCTGGGGCTCGGCGTCGCCGTGGCCGCCTGCGCCGGGCTGCTCTACCTCGCCGGCCATGACCCGCACGACCCGGCGATCCCGATGCCCCTGTGCCCGATCCGGCACCTGACCGGGCTGGACTGCCCGGCGTGCGGATCCCTGCGGGCCGTGTACAGCCTCCTGCACGGCCACCTGGGCGCCGCCGGCCGGGACAACGCGTTCGCGCTCGTCTGCGCACCGCCGCTCACCGCCCTGCTGGCGCGCCAGGGCCGGGCGGTGTGGCAGGGCCGGTACGCCCCCGTGCCGGCACCGGTCGCCTACGGGCTCGGCGCCGCGGCGCTCGCCTGGATGGCGGTCCGCAACCTGACTGGATGATCAGCATGGCGTCGGCGTGACGTCAACAGCGTTGATTATCTTGGTGTGGGTGCGGCGGCGCCCGTCCGCCGGGACCCCGCGCCGCCCCCGGTCGGTATCCGCTACCCGGTCGGTATCCGCTGCTCGGTCGGTGCCCGCTACGGCGCCGGGTGCCCCGCCGGGGTCTGGCCGGGGATCTCCGCCGCCCGGTCGTCGCCCGTGGTCCGCTCCCCCGCCACACGCGGCGCGGCGCCCCCGGGGCGGGCGGGGAACGAGATGGTGTCGAGCAGCGCCCGCAGCCGCGGCGGGATCACCACCGGCACCTCGTCGACGAGGTGCACCATGACGGTGTCGGACAGCCCGAGGCAGACACCGTCGCGGAACAGGCCCGAGACGTGGGTGAACGACGTCCGGCCGATGCGGCCGACGCCGCCGCCGAGGGTGTAGGTGCCCGGGAACGTCGCCCGGTCCAGGACGTCGATGGCCGTGCGGGCGACCGACAGGGTGAACGGCCGGACCGTCAGCGACTCGTTGCCGAACAGCGCCAGGTGCATCGCGAGGCGGGCGTCCTGGTAGAACGACGCCAGCGCGACGTTGTCAAGCTGCCGGTTGAGGTGCATGTCGCCGTACCGCGCGGTGACGCTGTGGCTGGCCGGGTAGCTGGCGAGGCTGAGCCGCTGAGGGTCAGGTTTCGGATCCATGGTGACACTGTGCACACCAGGCCGCCCGCCTGGTCAGGGGCCTGCCCGCCGCGGCGCCCACCCCACCGCCGCGCTACCCGCCGTGACGGCCCGCGGGCCGTCACGGATGGTGCGGGGCGTTCACCCCAGCGGCGTGCCGGCGACGATCGTGTGCCGCACGGCGCTGCTCGACGGGTCGGCGAGCGCCGCCGCCAGCGGCCGGTCCAGCAGGCACAGGTCGGCGGGCGCGCCTGCGCGGACCACGCGCGGGCGGGCCGGGTCGCCCGGTTCGCCGAGGAACAGGGCCAGGGCCGCGGCGGCGGTGAGCCGTTCCGGCGCGCCGAGCACGGTGCCGCCCGCGGTGCGCCGGTCGAGGGCCGCGCGGATCGCCCGCCACGGGTCGGGATCGCCGAACGGCGCGTCGGTGCCGGCGGCCAGGCGGATGCCGGCGCGTAGCAGCGATGCCGCCGGGTAGAGCGTGGCCGGGTCCTCCTCGACGACGTCGGCGCGGTAGCGGTCGCCGCGTTCGGCGATGAAGTTCGGCTGCGTGACCACGGTCAGCCCGGCGCGGCGCAGCGCGCCGTGCAGCTCCGCCGGCACGACCGCGGCGTGCTCCAGCCGGTCCCCCGGGGCGGGGCCGGCCAGCTCGAGCGCGGCGAGGGTGAGCACCGTCTGCGTCCGGGTGACGCAGTGCACCGCGACCGGGTGCCCGCCGCGGTGGGCCGCGGCGAACCGCTCGGCGAGCGCGGCGAGGCCGGGCAGCCGGTCATCATCAAGGATGATCTTCACCGGGCCGTCGGCGCCCCGTTCCCCGCCAGCACCGTCCTCGGGGGTCGCGGTGTGCGGGCCGCGCTCCCCCGCCGCCGCGGACGGCTCCGAGCTTCCAGGTGCTGAGCTGCCCGGTTCCGGGCGCATGAGGACCAGGCGCTGAGGCAGGGTGCCCGTCCGGGCGGCGTCGGCGAGCAGCTGGCGCTCGGCGTCGGCGCGCCCCGGGGTGGCGTCGGTGAACCCGGTGATGCCCGCGGCGGCGGCGCGCCGCCCGAGCGCGGCGAGGTCCGCGCCGACCCGCGGTATCGGCGCGGCGCGGCGCAGCCAGTCGTCCAGGCGCCACAGCCGGCCGGTGGGGTGCCCGGCGGCGTCGCGCTCGACCCCGGGCAGCGGGCAGTCCGCGACGCCGGCCAGGCGCAGCGCGAGGGAGTTGAGCACCCACAGCGCGCCGCCGCGGTGCTGGATCCGTACCGGCTGGTCGGCGAGCAGCGCGTCCAGGCGGTGGCGGTCGAGGTCGCCGGCGACGCTGGGGTGGTAGCCGACGGCGCGCACCCACCGCCAGCCCGCGCCTGCCCCCGCGCCCGCCGAGGCCAGGGAGGAGGCGGCGGCGGTGTGCAGGGCGTCGCGCAGGCCGGCGGCGTCGGTGACCTGCGGCGGGCCCGCGCGCACCGAGGACGCCGCCGCCGCCAGAGCCAGCAGGTGGACGTGATGGTCGTGCAGGCCGGGCAGCAGGGCGGCGCCGTCCGCGTCGAGCACCGGCTGCCCGCGCGCCGCCCGCAGCGGCGCGGCGCTGATCGTCACGATCCGCCCGCCGGCGATGCGTACGTCGGCGATCCCACGGGGCCCGCCGCTGCCGGGCGCCGGCGCGGCGAACGGCGCGGCGAACGGCGCGGTCAGCTCCGCCCGGCGGATCAGCAGCGAGCCGGCCCGGGACGCCCCGTCACCGGTTGTGCCCACCGCGGCAGCCTACCGGTGGGTGGTGCTCGCGGCCGGCGAGGCGGACGCCGCGCCGGCGGGCACGACGGCGGCGTGCACGACCGGGGCGAGTGGCGGGGGCAGCCCGTCGGCGCCGTACAGGCAGCCCGCCGCGGCGCCGGCGACACCCCGGGGGCGCAGCCGCACGGACAGGGCGAGGCGGTGACGCGCGGCAGGCCGCCCGTCGGCGGGGGCGCGGGGGACGAGGCCGGCCGCGGCGACGGCGAGCGCCGCGGCGAGACCGGCGACGGCGAACACGAGGCGGAAGGCGCCCAGGGTGGGTTGCGGGCCGTGCGCGCTCGGCGCGGTCAGATGCCCGAGGACGGCGGCGATCGCCGCGCTGCACAGCGCCTGGCCGACCATCCGCAGCAGCACGTTGAGGCCGTTGGCCGCGGCCGTCTGGGTCCGCGGCACCGCCTGCATCGTCAGCATCGGCATCGCCGAGTAGGCCAGGGCCGTGCCGCCGGCGCCGACCGTCGCCCCGGCGATGATCGTCGGGATGCTGCCGAGGGTCGCCATCCGCACGGCGTAGCCGGCGACGAGCGTGGCGGTGCCCGCCAGCAGGGTGACCCGCGGGCCGCGGCGCGCGGTGATCCGCGCGGCCAGCGGCGAGAGCAGGACCATCGCGACGCCGCCGGGCAGCAGGCACAGCCCGCTGGCCAGCACCGACAGGCCCAGGCCGTAGCCGGTGTCGCGGGGGATCTGGACGAGCTGGGAGGTGGACAGCGAGTTGGCGTAGAACGAGAAGCCGACGAGCAGGGCGGCGAGGTTCGGGGTGAGGATCGCGCGGCGGCGCGCCAGGCGCAGGTCGACGAGCGGGTCGGTGGCGCGCAGCTGCCAGCGGGCCCAGACGGTGAGGATCACCACCGCGGCGATCAGCGCGCCGGCCAGGCGCGGACTGGTGAATCCCCAGGCGGCGGCCTTGGACAGGGCCAGCAGCAGGCACAGCAGGCCGGCGGCGAGCCCGATGGCGCCGGGCAGGTCGAAGCGGGCGGGGGCGCGCACCGGTGACTCGCGCACGATCAGGAACGCGCCGAGAAGGTCGGCGAAGCCGAGGGCGGCGGTCACCCAGAACATCACGTGCCAGTCGGCGAACTGGATGATCATCGCGGCGAACGGCACGCCGAGGCCGGCGCCGATGCCCACGGTCGCGCTCATCATCGCCACCGCGCCGCCGACCCGCTCGGGGGGCAGCTCGTCACGCAGGATGCTGATCGACAGCGGCACCACCGCGAGGCAGGCGCCCTGCAGCCCGCGGCCGACGATCAGCAACCACAGCTGGGAGGTCATCGCGCACAGCAGGGATCCGACGGTGAGCGTCGCCAGCGCGATCAGCAGCATGCGCCGCTTGCCGAAGATGTCGCCGGCGCGGCCGAACAGCGGGGTGACGACGGCGCCGACGAGCAGGGTGGCGGTCAGCAGCCAGCTGACGTCGGACACCGAGGCGCCGGTCAGGCGCGGCAGTGTCGGCAGCAGCGGCACGATCGACATCTGTGCCACCGCGGTCAGCGTGCCGCCGACGCCCAGCACGGCCGCCAGGCGCCGGGACCGCGCCGTGCGCGCGAGGGCCGGGACCGGGGTCGGGACCGGGGTCGGGACCGGGGTTCGGGCGGCCGGTTGTTCGCCTGGTTCGTCCACGTCGCTCCTCGGGTCGCTGCTCGGCGGCGTGGCCGGACACCCGATCGGCGCGTTACCACCCCCCAAAACAGTTAATGTCCGCTAACCATCTCCGGTCAACGCACGCCACCCGCGCCCACCTGCCGAGATCGGTCAAGCTCGCAGGTCACGGCCCTGACAGGGGCGGCCGGCGCGGCCGGTGGGGTCCCCGAAGCGCGGGGCACCTCCGTGTACGGGCCGTCCCGGCCGGTGCCAACGGGCCGGCGCGGCGCGGTCCCTCAGCGGGTGGCGCCCAGCCAGGTCGAGGTCGCGGCGCTGCCGGTGGGCGTCCCGGCGGGTTCGGTGTGGATGCGCCCGGAGGTCTCGCGCAGCGGGCGGCCGGAGCCACCCCAGTGGCTCTGGATGATCTCCGCGGCGATCGACACGGCGGTCTCCTCGGGGGTGCGGGAGCCCAGGTCGAGGCCGATCGGGGAGTGCAGGCGGGCGAGGTCCGCGTCGCGCAGGCCGTCGGCGCGCAGCTGGTCCAGCCGTTCGTCGTGGGTCCGCCGTGATCCCATCGCCCCGATGTAGGCCGCCGGGGAGCGCAGCGCCGCGCGCAGCAGCGGCATGTCGAACTTCGGGTCGTGGGTGAGCACGCAGATCACGGTGCGGTCGTCGACGGCGACCCGGTCGAGATAGGCGGCGGGGCGCGCGCAGACGACCTCGTCGGCGTCGGGGAAGCGGGCCCGGGTCGCGAACACCGGGCGGGCGTCGCAGACCGTCACCCGGTAGCCGAGGAACCGGCCGATGCGCACGAGGGCGGCGGCGTAGTCGATGGCGCCGAACACGAGCATCCGCGGCGGTGGCGCGAACGTCTGGACGAACACGGGCACCCCGTCGGGGCGGCGCTGCCCGCGCGGCCCGTAGTGGCGCACGCCGCCGCGGCCGGCGGCGAGCAGACCGCGGGCGTCGTCGGCGGCGGCGACGTCCAGGCCGCCGGCGCCGAGCGAACCCGCGCCGCGGTCGGGCCACACCGCGATCTGGGCGCCGAGCGCCTCGCCGTCGATCACTGTCAGCAGTGCCACGGCCTGCTGCCCCGCGAGCGCGTCGAGGACGCCGTCGAGGGCGGCGGCGGGTCCGGGCGGGTGCGGGGTGATGATGATGTCGAGGGTGCCGCCGCAGGTCAGCCCGACGGCGAAGGCGTCGGCGTCGGAGATCCCGTAGCTCTCCAGGGCGGGCCGGCCGGTGCGCAGCGCCTCGGCGGCCGCCTCGTACACGGCGCCTTCGACGCAGCCGCCGGACACGCTGCCGACGACCTCGCCGCCCTCGGCGACCGCCATCGCGGCGCCGGGCTGGCGCGGGGCGCTGCCGCGCACCCCGCAGACCGTGGCGAGCGCGAAGCCGGTGCCCTGCGCCCGCCAGCGTCGCAGCGCGTCCGCGATCTCGCGCATGCCGCGTCTCCCCTCACCGCCGCGCGAGGGTCACCCGTTGGCCCGGGTTCAGGCTGATGACCTGTGCGTTTGTTGTCCGGCAAGCGTCGGCGGACCCTGTGAGGGCCACGATAGGTCCTGGCGGGGCCGGTGGCTGCCTGGCCGTGACCGATGCCCCATCACCGTCCGTGCGCGGCTCAGGCGGGCGGGTGCAGTTCGGTGCGCAGTTCGTGGCTGCGGTCGGGTCGGGCGGCCTCGTAGTAGAGCCGGTGGCCGCCGTCCGGGAGGGCGACGACGGTGACGTAGCGCAGCGCGCCGTCGCCGAGCGCGGATGCGGCGACGGGTTCGGTGCCGACGGCGTGGAAGCGGTCGGGGGTGACGCCGACGGCGAGGCCGGTGCGTTCCGCCCAGTTCTGGTCGGCGCTGGCCCGGCCGTCGTAGAAGGCGACGGGCTGCGGGCCGTCGGTGAGGACCGCGCTGATCCGCACGCCGCGGGCGTCCCAGTGGCCGGGGCGGGGGGCAAGCGCGGTGCCCGTCCAGGTCCAGGTGATGCCGTCGGGGCTGGTGGCGTGGCGGCTGTCCATGCGGTCGGTGGCGTCCGGGTCCTCCAGCGGGTGGCAGGACGCCCAGAGCTGCCAGACGCCACCGTGCAGGGCGACGACCGGGTCCTTCACGGCGAGGCTGGCCGGGTCACCGGGTAGCACGGTGCGGGTGCTCGCCGGGTCGAAGGCGTCCGGGGAGTCGGCTTCGAGCAGGTCGACCCACCAGTGGGCGCTGTTCGGCGCCGCGCAGCTGACGTAGAGCCGCCAGCGGCCCTCGGGGGTGCGCACGAGGGCGGGGCGCTCCAGGCTCTCGGCGCCGAACGGGTCGCGGGGCACGGTGGCGATCTCGGTGAAGGTCTCGCCGTCGGTGGAGCGGGCGATGACCAGGCCGTAGCCGCGGCCGGCGCCGACGGGGCGGCGCAGCCGGTAGGCCAGGTAGAACACGTCGTCGGCGAGGACGACGCTGGGCGCGCCGGCCCAGAACCCGGGGCCCGCGCCGGGGGCCTCGGCGACGGTGACGGCGGGGCGCCGGCCGGGCATGGGCACGGTGGTGGGAGTCACATGCTGCCGGCTGGTTGCCACGCCGCAACCCTACCGTTGCCGCCCGGATGCCGACCGGTGAAGGGCGCCCCGCGTGGGTGGGGTCGCGGCTACCATCTTGATTTCACCGGTCGAGATGGCCGGGTACCGCCGGCTGTGTCCCTGACCTGCGCGGTGGTGTCGATCCTCGTGCGCGCACCCGTGTTCCCGACCCGACCGGAGCGTTTCCGTTGGCCCTGCCCGACTTCCTCGTGATCGGTGTGCCGAAGGCCGGCACGACCGCCCTGCACGCCGCGCTGGCCCGCCATCCCGCGTTGTACCTGCCGCCGGTGAAGGAGCCGAAGTTCTTCCTCTCGGCCGGACCGCCGCCGGCCCAGGGCGGGCCCGGGGACGCGCAGACCTACCAGGAGCACGTCTGGCGCCCGTCGGACTACGAACGGTTGTTCGATCCGGCGCCGGAGGGTGCCCTGCGGGGCGAGGCGACGCCGTTCTACCTGTATGACCTCGACGCGCAGAACCGGATCCGCCGGCTGCTGCCGAAGGCGCGCCTGGTGGTCCTGCTGCGCAACCCGGTGGACCGGGCGCATTCGAACTGGACGCATCTGTGGGCGGCGGGGTTGGAGTCGGAGCGGGACTTCGTGCGGGCCTGCGCGTTGGAGCAGGTCCGGCGCGAGGCCGGCTGGGCGCCGTTCTGGCACTACGTGTCCCTCGGTCTGTACGGCGAGCAGCTCGCGCACCTGTTCGGCCTGTTCTCCCGGGAGCAGGTGCTGCTGCTGCGTTACCGGGACCTGCGGGACTCCCCCGTGGCGACGCTGGACCGGGTGTGTGAGTTCCTCGGGGTGCAGACCGGGCTGGTCGACCTGGTGCCGTCGGAGAACGTCACGCCGTTCGTCGCGGACACCCCGGTCAACGCCGCGCTGCGGGCGGCGCTGCGGACCGGGGGTCGGATCGGCCATCACTTCCCGGTGCCGGCGCGTCGGGCGGTGCGCGGGCCGCTGCTGAGCGCGTTGCGGCGGCAGCGCGGCGGGCGCCCGAAGCTCACCCCCGAGCAGCGCCGCGCGGTGCTGCCGTACTTCACCGACGACATCGCCCGGCTGGAGGAGATCACCGGGTTGGCGTACGCGGACTGGCTGACCGTCGGTCTGGAACCCGACGTCATCGACTGAGGGGTGACGCGGCCGGGCCGTCGGGCCCGGCCGCCGGGCGGCTCAGCCCAGCGAACGCGGGTCGGCCGGGACGTCGACGGCGTGCGCGCGCAGCGCCTCCAGCGGGATGACCTCCAGCGCCCGCTCGTGGGTGGAGGCGAGCACGACCGGGGCGGCTGCGCCGGCGTGGTAGGCCTGCAGCCAGCGGATCGCGACGACGCACCAGCGGTCACCGGGGCGCAGCCCGGGGAAGGAGTACTCCGGCCGGGACGTGGACAGGTCGTTGCCCACCTGACGCTGGTGGCGCAGGAACTCCGCGGTCACCACCGCGCAGACGGTGTGACTACCCATGTCCTCCGAGCCCGTGCTGCAGCACCCGTCACGGTAGAACCCGGTGACCGGGTCGGTACCGCAGGGTTCCAGATCCCCACCGAGAACGTTGCGTTCGGCTCCCACATCGCCATTTTCTCCCACTCGCGCCGCGGCCACACGACGGCTGGCCGGATCGGGCCGGATATGTCCGCGTGATCGCGGGCACGTTGCGCCCTGCTGTGACCCTGCGCGCTCAGGTCATCCCGGGTGTGCGCAGGGCGGCGGGCAGCGGGTGGGCGTGCACGACGGTCAGTGCGCTCACCGCCCGGGTGAGCACCACGTACAGGCGGCGCAGGCCGAGGGCCGGGCGGCTTTCGGCCGCGACGATCGCCGCCGGTTCGACGGCGATGACGTGGTCGAACTCCAGCCCCTTGGCCAGCGACGCGGGCGCGAGGCAGAACCGGGTCGGGGAGCCGGTGGCGGTGAGTTCGTCGACGGGCAGCGCCGCGGCGCGCAGGGCGGCGGCGAGCGCGGCGACGTCGGGGTCCGCGGCGATCACCGCGAGGGAGCCGTCGCGGGTGAGCGCGGCGCGGACGTGCTCGGTGACGGCGGCGGGCACGTCCGCGGTGGCCAGCACGGCGAGGGCACCGCGGGTCGCCCGGGCCGAGGTGGGCGGGGGCAGGTCGGGGGCGATGTCGGCGAGCAGCCGGCCGGCGAACGCGAGGATCTGCGCCGGTACCCGGAAGCCGCGGGTGAGCACCTCCAGGTGCGCGCCGGGCCGGCCGAGGTGGGTGAGCTGCGCCGGCCAGGACGTCGCCGCCCACGGGGTGGTGCCCTGGGCGAGGTCGCCGAGGACCGTCATCGACCCGTCGGCGCAGCGCCGCGCCAGCGCCCGGCACTGCATGGGGGCGAGGTCCTGCGCCTCGTCGACGATGAGATGCCCGACGCCGGCGGTGCCCTCGACGAGATGGCGGACCTCGTCGAGGAGGAACAGGTCCGCGGCCGACCAGTGCGGCGCGCGGACCGGGCCGGGTGGCGCGGCGGCGAGCAGGGTGGCCTGTTCGGCGGGGTCGAGCAGGCCGGCGGCGGCGCGGGCGAGCAGCGCGGGGTCGGTGAGCAGGCGGCGCACCAGGACGGCCGGGTCGACCGCCGGCCAGACCGCCTCGACGGCGTCGCGCACCGACCGGCCCCGGGCCAGGGTGCGCAGCGCGCCGTCGGTGAGATGGTGGCCGCCGGCCTCGGCGCGGCGGCGCACCGAGGCCGCGAGGCGCGCGGCGAGGCGGTCGCGGGCGGCGCCGTAGCGCAGGGTGCCGGCGTGCAGCGCGGCGAGGGTCTCGGCGTGCAGGTCGGTGAACTCCTGCTCCCCCACGGTCCAGCGGCCGAGGCTGGTGTGCACGGCGATCGGGCCGGTGGGTGGGCGCAGCCCGTCGTGCAGGGCGCGGCGGGTGACGTCGGCGAGGCGGGCGTCGCCCTTGAGGGTCGCGGTCGCGGCGGGCTCCGCCCGGCGGGCGGCGCCGGCGCGGGTGGAGGTCGTGGGGGCGGGGTCGAGGAGGTCGTCGAGGGTCGCGTGGCGCACGGTGCTCTCCCCGAGGGAGGGCAGCACGGCGGCGATGTAGCCGAGGAACGCCCGGTTGGGCCCGACGACGAGGACCCCGGCGCGGGCGAGGCGCTCCCGGTGGGCGAAGAGCAGGTAGGCGGCCCGGTGCAGGCCGACAGCGGTCTTGCCGGTGCCCGGCGCGCCCTGCACGCACAGGCTGAGGTCCAGCCCGGCGCGGACGATCTCGTCCTGCTCGGGTTGGATCGTGGCGACGATGTCGCGCATCGGCCCCGAGCGGGGCCGTTCGATCTCCCGGGCCACCAGCCCGTCCACCGGGGCCGGCGTCCGCGCCGCCGGTGCGGGTCCCACCGGGTCAGCGGCGGCGGCCTCGATCGTGAGGGGTTCGTCCTCGAACGCGGTGAGCTCCCCGCCGTCATACCCGAAGCGCCGCCGGCGGGACACCCCCATCGGATCGGCGCGGTGCGCCCGGTAGAACGGCCGGGCGACGTCGGTACGCCAGTCGACGACGAGCGGATCGTCACCGGCGGACTCGCGCACATGCCGGCGCCCCAGGTAGAACCGCCGCCCCGCCACCGCCACGGGCACCCGGTCACCGCCGCCGTGCCGATCACCACCATCGACGTAGTCAAGGCGGGCGAAGAACAGCGGTGTGCCGTCGCCGCCCGCGAGGCCGAGAACCCTCCGCGCCCGCGCCACCCGCAGGTACTCGTTCGTGACCTTGTCGACCTCCGCGTCGCCCTCGGCCACCCGGGTCCCCGCCGCCTCCTGCCGCATGCCGCCCAGGGCGCGGCGGCTGCGGGCGAGATAGTCCCGCTCCGCCGCCAGTTCGGACGCCAGACCGGACGCCGGGCCCGGACCGAAACCGTCCTGCCCGCCGGGACCGTCCTGGGCCACCTGGCCGTCGTCGCCGTGCCTGCCGCTCATCCCGGCCCCTTTCTTAACCGGGTAAAGCCTACCGGGTGGAGAAGTTTCGTCACCGTCGGCGGCCGGGCGTGCGCTACCCGCACCCCCGCGACGCGTAGGACCGGTGCGACACGGGGACCGGTGCGACACGGGGACCGGTGCGACACGAGGACCGGGACGGATCCGCGGACACCAGTGCGCCGCGGCTGTACCCCGGTCGCGTCAGGCGTAGGCGGGCAGGGCGCAGGCCAGGGCCGTGAAGGCGCGTCGGGTGGCGGCAGCGGCCTCGGGGTGGCGGGTGGCGGCGGGTTCGCCGGCGGACAGCCGGGCCCAGTTCTCCCGGGCCAGCACCCGCTGCACGGCGATGATCTGTGCGGCGGCGAGGCGCGCGGTGAGGTCGCCGGCCGCCGGTGCGGCCTGCGCGAGGGCCTCGGCCAACGCCCGATCGTCCTCGGCGGCGTGCTGGGCGAGGCGGCCGAGAAGGCTCGGGGTCGCGAAGACCATCCCGTGGAAGGCGAGCACCTCGGGATGTTCGTTCAGCCCGGTCACCGGTTCGCGGCGGTCGAGGCCGGCGAGCTGGTGGTCCAGCAGCGCCGTCAGTGGCGCCACCGTGTCCGCGCGGGCCCGCACCACCCGGCCGGCCTCGCCGCGGTGGTCGAGGATCCGGTGCAGGACCAGGTCCTCCTTGGTCGGGAAGTACGCGAACAGCGTGGGTTTGGACACCTGCGCCGCCGCGGCGATCTCGGCGACCGAGACGTCGTCGAAGCCCCGCTGGCAGAACAGCGTGATCGCCGCGGCCGAGAGCGCGTCGCTGGTGTGCCGTCGCCGATCGGCCCGCGTCTGCCCGGCTGGGTGCGCGTCGGTGCGGCAGGGCCGACCCGGGTGCGCGCCGGCGGTCGCCACGGCGGTCAGGCGACGTGCACGAAGGGCCGTTGCGCCGGGTCGGGTTCGGCTTCACGCAGGACCTCGCGGGTGACGGTGGCGACCTCGCCGGCGCCGAAGAACAGGAACCGCAGGAAGTTGGTGATGGGATTGCCCTCCGTCCACTCGAAGTACACGTGTGGGCGCGCGCCGGTGGACTCGCGCAGGTGCAGCAGCAGGGCGGCGATGGCGTTGGGCACCGAGGTGCTGGTCGCGCACAGGACGCGGTAGCCGTCGCGGTCCAGGCCGCGGACGTCGAGCTCGCCTTCGAACTCGGAGGAGTCGGGCACCGCGACCTCCAGGAACAGCAGCGCGACGTCGTCGGGGAGGAACAGCTCCTCGTGGGCCTTGCGGGCCTTGCCGGCGTACTCGGCGGCGTCGCCGATGTCGACTTCGTTGGCGACCAGGTGCAGCGAGCCCGCGGCGGCGGCCTCTCGGACCCAGGCCTGCGCGGTCGGGTCGAGGCGCACGCCGGTGACCCGCAGTTCGAACGAGCGCAGCGCCCGCGAGGAGAACGACACCACCATGATCGCGATGATGAAGATCGAGCCGATGATGAGCCCGTCGGGCCGTTCGATGATGTTGGCGATGGTGGTGTAGACGAACACGGCGGCGATCACGCCGAAGCCGGCGGCCCGGCGGCGCCCGCCGCGCCGCGCCGTGGCGAGGGTGACGGCGAGGGCCGCGGAGGTGATGAGCACGAGCACGCCGGTGGCGTAGGCGCCGCCCTGCTTGTCGACGCTGGCCTTGAAGAACACCGTGACGGCGAAGCCGATCGCGGTGAACACGAGCACCAGGGGGCGCACGGCGCGCGCCCAGGTCGGGGCCATGCCGTAGCGGGGCAGGTAGCGGGGGACGAGGTTGAGCAGGCCGGCGAGCGCCGAGGCGCCGGCGAACCAGAGGATGAGGATGGTGCTGACGTCGTAGACGGTGCCGAAGGCGCTGCCGAGTTCGTCGTGGGCGAGGTAGGCCAGCGCCCGCCCGTTCGCCGGGCCACCCGCCCTGAACGCGTCGGCGGGGATGAGCAGGGTGGTGGCGAGGCTGCTGGCGATCAGGTAGACGGCCATGATCAGCGCGGCGGTGGTCAGCAGGGCGCGGGTGCCGCGGATGCGCCCGGTGGGACGGTCCTCGGTGTCGCCGGCGTCGCCGCGGACCAGGGGCATCACGGCGACGCCGGTCTCGAAGCCGGACAGGCCCAGGGCGAGCTTGGGGAACACGATCAGCGCGAAGCCGATCAGCGCGATCGGGTCGGGATGTTCACGCACGAGCAGGGCGTGCCAGTCACCGACGAGATGCGGATGGGAGATGATCCTCACGAGGGCGTCGCCGACGACGACGGCGTTCAGGCCGAGGTAGATGGCCACGAGGACCACGGCGATGCCGACGGCCTCGGTGAACCCGCGCAGGAACACCCCGCCGAGCAGGGCGAGCAGCACCAGCGTGACGCCCACCCGGTGGCCCTCCAGCGCGTGCGGCGCGTAGGGGTTCTCCAGGATGTGGGCGGTGGCGTCGGCGGCGGACAGCGTGACGGTGATGAGGAAGTCGGTGCAGGCGAAACCGAGCAGGACCAGGACGAGGATCTTGCCCTTCCACCAGGACAGTTCGTGTTCGAGCATGGCGATGGATCCCTCGCCGTGCGGGCTGTCGCGGGCGACCCGCCGGTACACCGGCAGTGCTCCGGCGAGCGTCACGAGCACGAGCACGGCGGTGGCGATCGGGCTGACGGCGCCGGCGGCGAGCGCGGCGATACCCGGCTGGTAGCCGAGGGTGGAGAAGTAGTCGACGCCGGTCAGGCACATGACCCGCCACCAGGGGTGCAGCTTGTGCGCGGCGGCGGGCTGGGCGTGCGGGCCGGAGTGCTGCTGGGCCTGTTCGGTGCCGGCGAGCAGCCAGGCGCGCAGCCGCCGGGTCCGCCCGGCGCCCGGCGCCGGTTCGGCGGTGGCGGTCACGACCCGGTGGGCCTTCCGGCTGGCGCGCGTCCCGATCGGTGTGGATGTCCCGGCATGGCGAGCATCCTCCCCCGGCGGCCCGCGGGGCACACGGACCCGGTCCGATCGGTCGCCGGCGTCACCACGGGCCGGCGAACCAGGCGCGGAAGAAGGCGAGGCCGAACAGGACGAAGGACAGGGCGAACACGATCTCGAAGGCGTCCAGGACGAGGTGGCCCGCGCCGGCGGCGGACGCCGGCCTGGCCGTCTCGGGTCGGTGGCGCAGGTAGATGACGGACACGGCGCGCCCGGACGGGTGGTAGCCGTCGATCTCGACCTCCCGGGTCGTCCCGACGTCGTCGCGAAAGCGCACGGTGGTGAAGTGCCGGGTGCTCGTCGAGGTGCTCCCGTCGGAGTCCGTCGTGGTGATCCGCTCGGCGCGGGCGTGCAGGGCCAGCGCGCTCACGCGGACACCGGCCGCGCGCAGGCGCAGGTCGTCGGCCAGGCCGTGGCCGGCGGCGTAGAGGAAGAACACCGCCGAGCCCATCCAGACGACGGCGAACAGCACCTCGGCGAGCAGCCCGAACGCGCCGCCGAGCACGGCGCCGGACAGCCTCCCGCGCCGGCGCCGCATCAGCCGTCGGCGGTGTCGATGCGTGATCTCGCCTGCACGGAGACGATTGTCACGGCCCGCCCAGGACGGGTCAAGGCGGTCGAACCAGTCCGTATTCACCTGCGTCGACGGGGAGGCAGTGCGCACGGCGGCCGGGGCGGCGGTGGGCGAAACTGGCGGGATGGAGGTCCTCAGCAGTCGCGTTCTGATCCGGCCGGTGGACCCGGCGCGCAGCCGCGCGTTCTACCGCGACGTCCTGGGCCTCGCGGTCTACCGCGAGTTCGGCCCGCCCGGCAGTCCCGGCATCGTGTTCTTCCTGGGCGCCGGGCTGCTGGAGGTGTCCGGGCACCCGGCCGGGACGGACGGCGCCGGCGCCGCCGCCGCGGGGCCGGGGTTGTGGCTGCAGGTGCGCGATCTCGCCGCCGAGCACCGCCGTCTCACCGATGCCGGGGCGACGATCACGCGGGCGCCACGTCGCGAGCCGTGGGGTCTCGACGAGATGTGGATCGCCGATCCGGACGGTATCCCCCTGGTGCTCGTGGAGATTCCCGCCGATCACCCACTGCGCCGCGACCAGCGCTGATCCGGGGAGCCGCCCGCCGCGGCGGCGGTGGACGGCCCGGACGCCGCGGTGCCCGGGTGCGCCGCGGTGGGTGGCGCCCCGCCGGCGGGTGGATCGGGTGCGGGTGGTGGGGGCGCCGCGGCGGGCAGGACGATCGTGACGACGGCGCCGCCGTCGCGATGGTTGGACACCCGCGCGGTCCCGCCGTGGGCGGCGGCGATCGCGGCCACGATGGACAGGCCCAGCCCGGTGCCGCCCTGCTCCCGGCCGCGGGCGGCGTCGGCGCGACGGAACCGCTCGAAGGCGTGCGGCAGGAACGCCACCGGGAAACCCCCGCCGTGGTCACGGACCTGCACGGTCACGGTGTCGCCGGGCGCGTCGCGCCGGGCCAGCAGATCGACGACGCTGCCCGCCGGGGCGTGCCGGACGGCGTTGGTGAGCAGGTTGTCTACCCCCTGGCGCAGCAGGTCGGCGTCGCCGAGCACGGCCAGCGGCCGGTCGGCGGGGGTGATGGCGACGGCGAGGCGCACTCCGCGCTGCCCGGCGTGGCCGCCCGCCGCCCGCACGGCACGGTCGAGCACCTCGTCGACGGCGACGGGGTCGGCGCGCAGGTGGCCGCCGTCCATCCGGGCCAGGGTGAGCAGCGACTCGGCGAGGCGGATGAGCCGTTCGGTCTCCTCCGAGGCGCCGGCGATCGCCTCGCGCAGCTCGGCGACGGAGCGCCCGGGCCGGGCGGCGAGTTCCAGCTCGGCCTTGAGCACGGTCAGCGGGGTGCGCAGTTCGTGGCCGGCGTCGGCGATGAAGGCGCGGTCGCGGGCGCGGGCGGCGTGCAGCCGGGCGAGCAGGTCGTTCATGGTGCGGGCCAGCGCCTCGATCTCGTCGCGGGTCGCGGGCACCGCGAGCGCGAGGGCCGCCGCCGGCCCCGGCCCCGGCCCGGGAGCGGGGCCGGGGGCGGGGGCCGGTCGGGGGTCGGGTCCGCCGGGACCGGGTCGGGGGCCGGCCAGGGCGTGGTCCTCGGCGTCGGCCATCGCTGCGGCCTCCCGGCGCATCCGGTCGACCGGGCGCAGCGCGGCGCCGGCCAGCAGCCAGGCGGCAAGGCCGGACAGGGCGACCAGCGGCGCGGTGGCCACCACCATCACGTTGCGGACGCGGTCCTCCGCGCTGTCGGTCGGCCGGGTCGTGAGCCCCACGACGGCGATCAGGGTGGTGCGCCCGGTGGGACCGCTGACGTGCACCGGCAGGGCGTAGACCCGGATCGGCTCGTCGGTCTCCCCGTCACGGTGGGGGTGGGCCTTCGCCCACACCGCCCGCGCGTGGGCGGTGCTCAGCGCCGCGCCGGTGGCCAGCGCGGTGCGACCGGCGTCGGCGGAGGAGGCGATCACCTGACCGTCGGCGGTGAGGACCTGGGCGATCGGCCCGCCGCCGGCCAGCAGGGTGGCGGCGTCACGGGCCGAGGCCGGGTTCGGCTCGGCGCCGTCGGCGTACCGGTCGGCGATGCGTGCGGCGAGCACATCGGAGCGGGTTCGCAGCTCGGAGTCGACCGCGTCGCGCAGGTTCGCCCGCAGCAGCAGGTAGAACAGGAAACCGGCCAGCACCAGGGCGATCCCGGTGCCCACGGCGAACAGCAGGGTCAGCCGGACCCGCAGGGTCAGCCGGAAACGCCGAGTCAACCGGACTGGTGCGGGCAGCCGGACGCGGGGCGGCACCTCGGGCTACCGGCCGGCGCGCGCCGGTCCCCCGGCAGACGCGGTGTCAGCATCCGGACCGGCGTCGGCGTCCGGCACGGCGTAGGCATCCGGACCGGCGCCCGCATCCGGACCGGATGCGGGCGGGAGGCGCAGCCGGTAGCCGACGCCGCGGACGGTCTCGATGAGCGAGTCGCCGTCCGGGGGGTCGATCTTGCGGCGCAGGTAGCGGACGTACTGGTCGACGATGTTGGAGGTGGCGTCGAAGGCGTCGTCCCAGACGTGGTCGGTGACGAAGGTGCGAGTCAGCACCTGGTCGGGGTGGCGCAGCAGCAGGTGGAGCAGCGCGAACTCCTTCGCGGACAGGTCCACCGGCGCGCCGGCGACCTGGACCCGGTGCGCCGCCGGGTCCAGCTCCACCGGTCCGGCACACAGGACGACCGGGCGGTGCGTCGTGCCGCGGCGGACCAGCGCGCGCAGCCGGGCGGTGAGCTCGCCGAAGCTGAACGGCTTGGCCAGGTAGTCGTCGGCGCCCGCGTCCAGGCCGTGGATGCGGTCGTCGACGTCGACCCGCGCGGTGAGCATGAGCACCGGCGCCCAGCACTGCCGGGCGCGTAGCTGCCGGCAGACCTCGAACCCGTCGATGCCGGGCAGCATCAGGTCCAGCACGATCGCGTCGTAGGCGGTCTCGGTGGCCCGCCACACCGCGTCGACGCCGTCGCCGACGACGTCGACGGCGTAGCCCTCCTCGGCGAGGCCGCGGCGCAGCAGCGCGGCGGTGCGCTCGGAGTCCTCGACGACCAGCACCCGCATGGCTGGCATCGTATGGTCCGCCGCGTGTGACGACGGTGTGACGGCGCGGCGGGCGCCCGGCGGCCCGTCAGGCGGGGCGCCCGGGCAGGCGGGTGGCGAGCAGGCAGGTGGCGGCGCCGGCGGCGGCCAGCACGGTGAACAGGGTCCTCACCCAGCCCGCGCCGCCGTGGGTGTGGAACAGGCCGAGCAGCGCGACGCTCAGCGAGGCGGCGAACTGGACGGACATGAACAGCGCGGTGGTGCCCGCGGGCCGCTCGGCGGGCGACAGGGGGCGGAACAGGGCCGCGACCGTCGGTGACGCGGTGAGGCCGAGGGCGAGGCCGGCGACGACGAACAGGACGAGGCCGGCGGCGAGCGGCAGGTGCCGCGCGGTGGCGGCGAACACCGCCAGGGTCACGGCGACCCCGGCGCCGCCGGCGAGCACCAGCGGGCGGGCGCCGACGCGGTCACTCGCCCACCCGCCGGCCGACATCGACACCAGCAGCCCGACCCCCAGGGCGCAGACGAGCACACCCTGCGTCTGACCGTGCAGGCCATAGCGGTCGGCGGCGAACACGGGCAGGGCGGTGACCTGCCCGTACATGACCAGTCCGACGAGGCTCATGACGGCGAGGCCGGCGCCGAACCCCGGCCGGCGCGCCAGCCGCAGGTCGAGCGCGGGGGTGGCGCGGGTGCGCAGCGCATGGCGGACGTAGGCGGCGAGCAGCACCGCACCGGCGGCGGCGGCGACCGGCGGCGTCCAGCCGGCGGCGTGCCCTCCGGCCCGGTTGACCGCGTACAGCACCCCGACGTAGCCGCCGGTGAGCAGCACCAGGCCGCCGACGTCGGCGCGGGGCGGGGCGGCGGCCGGGTCACGTGGGCTGGCGGGGACGAAAACCAGGGCGCCCGCGGCGACGGCCAGGCCCAGCGGCAGGTTGACGAGGAACAGCCACTGCCAGTGGCCGGTGCGCAGCAGCAGGCCGCCGAGCAGCGGTCCGGCGGCGGGCGCGACGTTGACCACCGTGGCGAGCACGGCGAGGACCCGGCCCATCGCCTCCGGCCGGGCCAGGCCGGCGGCCAGCGCCATCGCGGACGGTTCGAGCAGCCCGCCGCCGAAGCCCTGCACGACCCGGGCGGCGATCAGCGTGGCGGGTGAACCGGCCAGCGCGCACAGCAGCGAGCCGAGTCCGAACAGTCCGAGGCCGGCGAGGAACACCGTGCGCCCGCCGTGACGGGCGCTGGCATAGCCCAGCAGCGGCAACGCGGCGGCCGCGGCCAGCAGGTAGGCGATGGTGACCCAGACGACCGTGCTCAGCGGCGCGTCGAACGCGCCGGACAGGGCGTCGAGGGCGACCGCGACGACCGTGCCGTCGAGGACCGCGATCAGTGCCGCGCCGGCGAGCACGACCACGGCCGGCCCGGTGTGCACCCTCGTCGCGTCGCCGCCGTGCCTTCGCGGACGACCGCTCGCCGCGTCGGGATCGTTCCTCGCCCGCGCTGCGAGGTCACCGGCCGCGGTCGTCGGGGCGTTGCCCACGCCTGCTTTTACTTCCATGGCCCGAAAATAAACCAGACAGTAAAATTCTGGCAAGGGTGCGGTAGGGTTGAATGCAGCGGGCGCGGTCATCGCCGACCGGCGCCGACCGGCACCGGAGGGTGGTGCCGGGATGGCGGCGCCGGCACGGGAGGTCGCGGTGCGGCAGCGGCAGATCGACAAGCGGCGGGCGATCCTCGACGCCGCGGCGCCGATCTTTGGCGAGCAGGGCTACGAGCGGGCCAGCGTCGACGCGATCGCGGCCGCCGCCGGGGTGTCCAAGCCGACGATCTACAGCTACTTCGGCGGCAAGGTGGCGCTGTTCCGCGAGTCCGTCGCGGACTCCGCGGTCGTGCAGAACGCCGATGTGCTGCGGGTGATCCAGCGTCTGGACCTGCGCCCCGAGGCCTGGCGGGCGAGCCTCTACGAGCTCGGAACGCGGCTGGTGGACTGTCAGCGCACGGAATGTTCGGTGTATCTGGCGCGGATGATCGCCGCCGAGTCCGGGCGGGACCCGGAGATCTACCGCACGGTGCGGGAGAAGGCCACCGACCCGATCCTCGAGGCCCTGGCCGGGCGGCTGGCCATGCTCGGCAACGCCGGGTTGCTCCGCGTGCCCGACCCGGCGCTCGCCGCCCGCCAGTTCCTCGCCCTGATCGGCGCCGAGCTGCCCGAGCTCACCGAGCACGGCAGCCGCGACGCGGCGGGCGAGGCGGTGCGTCGCGCCGTGGACGCGGGTGTGCGCACGTTCCTGCGTGCCCACGGCGCGCCCGACGACACTCAGTCCGGCTGAGCCCCCGGGACCGGCTGAACCCCCGGGACCGACTGGGCACCCGGGCATGCCGGGCGCCCGCTCAGCACACCGCGGCGGCGAGGCGGCGCCACTCCTCGCGTGGGAGGACCCGCTGGTCGGCGTTGAGGACCTGCAGCGTGACATGGTTCGCCCCGGCGGCGCGGTGCTCGTCGACGCGGGCGCGCACCGCGTCCTCGTCGCCCCAGGCGATCAGCGCGTCGAAGACGCGGTCGTCGGCGGAGTCGACCTCCTCCTCGGTGAACCCGAGGCGCAGCAGGCTGTTGCGGTAGTTCGGCAGGGACAGGTAGGCCTTCAGCCACTCCCCGGCGACCGCCCGGGCCTGCGCCCGGTCCGCGCACAGGACCACAGTCTGCTCGGGCAGCACGAGCGGCTCGGCGCCGAGGGCCGCGCGGGCGATGCGGGTGTGCTCCGGAGTGACCAGGTACGGGTGGGCGCCGCGGGCCCGGGTGCCGGCGAGTTCGAGCATCCGCGGGCCGAGCGCGGCGAGGACGCGGCTGGCGACCGGCACCGGCTGCTCGGCGGCGTCGAGTCCGTCGAGGAAGGTCCCCATGGCCGCGAGCGGCCGCTTGTACCGGCCCGGTTCGATGCTGTCGACCATCACACGGCGTGGCTGACGCCGATCCCCAGCAGGAACCGCTCGCCGTGCGCGGCACTGAACGCCGCGAACGACGCGGCCACCTCGGCCGGCTCGTGCAACCAGAGGTTGAGGATCCCGGTGGCCACGGTGACGGTGCTGGTGGCCTTCAGCAGGTTCTCGACGGATTCCAGGACCGGCCCGCCAATGTCGGGGATCCACACCGCGCTGTAGCCGAGTTCCTCCAGCTCCGCCGCCGCCTCGGCGGTCTCGCCGGCATCGCCGTAGCGCAGCTGCATGTTCCACACGCCCACACCAGAAAGCTCCATGCCAGTACCTCAGTCCTTCGCACGGTCCGATGGCGGCCAGCCGTCCCCCGTGCCGGAAACGGCCGCCAGGTGCCGACGCTGAGCTGGCGCGGGCCCGGTGACCAGAGAGCCCGGTGTGTCCCTACCCGACGCCGCCCGGCGCGATGCCCGGGCGGGCGCGGGTGAGCGCCGGGCCCGGGTGAGCGGTCAGCTCGGGGTGAAGCGGTTGCGGATCTGGTCGTAGGCGCGGGTGAACGTCGCCGGCATGATCTCCGGCTCGCCCGGGTCGACCAGCTCCCAGTCGGGCATGCGGCGCAGCATCTCCTCGAACATCACCCGGATCTCCAGTCGCGGACGTTCTGGGGGTGGTTGCGCATCGCGCGCGGGGAGAACTTCGGCGCGACCAGGACGCGCTGGGCGTGGTGGTCCGGCTCGTCGAGGTTGATCATCGACTCGTCGCCGGTGAGGTCGGTGTGCGGACGGGAGCCGTAGCAGGACGAGGAGAGCTCGTTGACCTTCTCCGCGGCCGTGACGTCCTCGAACCGGGAGAGCGCGCACAGCTTCTGCACCGGATCCCAGAAGGCCGGGGCGTTCTCACCCGGCCATCGGTACGACTCCCGGGGGTCGACGTAGAACGCTGGATCGAGAACGTTGATCCGCGGCGCGGCCGTCACGCTCCGCGCCCCCTGGGGCGGTCGTCTGCCTGAGCGCCATGGTCCGGAGCACGTCGCATGGCCGCAGACTATGACATTCGAGTGCCACTTCTCAACAGATGGACCTGACGGGCCTGGACCTGCCGGTCAACGCGCCCGCCCGGGCCGGCGGGCGCTGCGGCGCGTTGACCGGCCACCGGCGCCGACTTATCGTCAGGTGGTGGTTCATGTCGGGTGGTCCGCTGACGCGGCGCGCGGGCGCGCGGGCGCGCGGGCGACAGGGCGCGCGGGCGACAGGGCGCGCGGGCGTGCGGATCACCTGGCGCGTGGGCGCGCAGGCCTGCCACGGCTGTGTCGGCGGCGCCATGTCGACTTCGGTCGCAGCGGCAGCGACCTGTGTCCACCCGGCTGGTAGTCCAGCCCGCGAGCTGACGCACGCCCGACCGGCTCCGCGGCGATCCTCGTGGCGCCAGCTGTGTCCCGCCCGGCCCGGCGGGCGGCGCGGACCGGTGCGCGCCGACCGCCCCAGGGCCGGGGCCTCGGGTCCGGCCGTTCGGATTCTGTCCCCCTCGAACACGGGAGCCCCGCATGACCCCCAGGCCTCGCCCGAGCCAGCAGGCCCCGGGGTCCGCGAACATCGACGGCGAGCTGTTCCGGACCGTCTTTCGCGGCCACCCGGCCGGTGTCGCCGTCATTACCGCCGACGCGGGCGCGGGGCCCGTGGGCTTCACCGCGACCTCCCTGGCGTCGCTGTCCGCCGACCCCCCGATGGTCGTCTTCGCGATCTCCGCCAGCGCGTCGGCCTGGCCGCATCTGCGTACGGCGCCGACGTTCGTGGTCAACCTGCTGTCCTCCGCGCAGGCCGACGTCGCGCGCCGCTTCGCCCGCAGCGGCATCGACCGCTTCGCCGCACCGACCCGCTGGAGCCCGCTGCCCACCGGGGAGCCGCTGCTCGACGGCGGCCGGGCCTGGCTTCGCTGCGCCACCCGCCCGCCGATCGAGGCCGGCGACCACTTCCTCATCGTCGGGCTGGTCCTGGACGCGGGCACCGACCCGGGCGCCGCCCCGCTGATCTACCACGACCGCAACTTCCACGTCCTGCCCTGAACCGGCCGCCCCGGGGCGTGCCTGGTCGCCGTGGTGATGGACGGCGCACACCCCCCCATCTTGGCGGGACGCATCCGCGGACTTATCATGCACGCAGTTTCGCACTTGCGGCCTACTGCGCCTGAGGAGTCCGCGAGTGCGAAGGGGGGCGCCGGCTGCGGGTAAATCCGTCGGCCGCGCCGGCGATCGGGGGCGACGACGACGTCGTCATGAACACACTCGGTTACTTTGGGTGTTATTTCGCCGACCGCAAAGCACAGTGCGTATTCAATTGCAGCGGTCGGCCGTGCCCGGATGCCGGGGGCGTCGACCGGTCATGGGCGAAGGAACGGGATTACGTGAGATTTCGCAGGATGAAGACCGTGCTGGCCGTCGTGGCCAGCGCCGGTCTGTTCGCCGCCGGCTGTGGCAGCGACGGCAGTGGCGGCTCGACCGCCGCCACCACGCCGGCGGCGACCACCAGCAGCGCCGCCAGCGGCGTCACCGGGACGGTCACGGTGTTCGCGGCCGCGTCGCTGACCGGGACCTTCACGACGCTCGGCAAGCAGTTCGAGTCCGCCAACCCGGGCTCTACGGTGAAGTTCTCCTTCGCCGGCAGCTCCGCGCTCGCCACCCAGATCACCTCGGGCGCGCCGGCCGACGTGTTCGCCGCGGCGAGCCCCGCCACCATGAAGACGGTGACCGACGCCGGGCTGAACTCCTCGCCGACGAAGGTGTTCGTGCGCAACCAGCTCGTCATCGTGGTGCCCAAGGGCGACCCGAAGGGCATCAAGGACCTGCCCGACCTGGTCAAGCCCGGAGTGAAGGTGGCGCTGTGCGCCGACGCGGTGCCCTGTGGCGCGGCGGCGAAGAAGGCCCTGGCCGCCGCCGGGGTGAACCTGACCCCGGTGACCCTCGAGCAGGACGTCAAGTCCGCCCTGTCGAAGGTCACCCTCGGTGAGGTCGACGCGGCGCTGGTCTACCGCACCGACGCGCTCGCCGCCGGTGACAAGGTCGAGGGGATCGAGTTCCCCGAGTCCGCGAAGGCGATCAACGACTACCCGATCGCGACGCTCAAGGGCGGCAAGAACGCCGCTGGTGGGAAGGCGTGGGTCGACTACGTCACCTCCTCCACCGGGCAGGCCGTCCTGACCAAGGCCGGTTTCCAGACCCCGTGACCTGACCCGGATCCGCACGCGGCGCCCCGTTCCACCGTCCCGGTGGGGCGGGGCGCTGTTGTCGTTGCCGGCCGGCGGGACGCTCAGGCGGTCACGTCGCCGGTGCGGGACCGGCCGATGCGGTGGCAGGTGTCGCTGCCCTGCAGGAAGCCGAGGGAGAACGCCTGGGCACGCTGCAGAGGGGTGCCATGCGCGTCCGGGGCGGTCGCCGGCTCCTGGTCGTACCAGCCGCCGCGGGTGTCGCCGAGGCTGAAGAACAGCAGCGAGCCGTGCAGGGCGTCGGTGAACTCGATGCGCCCGGCGTCGCGGGCGGCGGCGGCCTGGCGGCCGGCGAAGCAGTCGGCCTGGTTCTCCTCGGCCCGGTTGACGACGCCGATGGTGTTCGCGATGCGGTCGCCGCGGTGGGCGAGTTCGTGCATGAGGACGAACAGCGGGAACGGCGGGCCGCCGACACCGGCGAGTTCGTCGAGGAAGTCCACGCTGTAGGCGACGGTGTCGTCGAGGGTGCAGTACAGCGCGTTGTCGGCGAACTGGTCGGGGGTGCCCTGCTTCCCGCAGGCGTCATCCGGCACCTGGCCGTTGTGGTACGGCACGAATTTCGGCGGCGTCCAGGCCTTGCCCAGTTCCCCGTGCCAGAAGGTGTTCACGGCGCCGGCGCAACCCGTCGCCTCGGTGATCAGCTGCTCGGCGTCCTGGACGGTGCGCACCGCTCCCCCGCAGGACGCCGGCGCAGGGGTCGCGCTGGGGGTCGCCGGCGCGGCGCGATCGCCCGCCGCACCGCTGTCCGCCTGCGGCCCGCGGGGGGGGGGGGGCGCCCCGGGGGGGGGGGCGGGCCCCCGACGATTGCGGCGTCCACCGCGGTCACGGTCACCCCCACAACAACGACCAAGCAGTAAATAGGACGTATTCCC
>NZ_JALKFX010000044.1:43480-52327 GCF_023243045.1 Frankia sp. AgB32 | reverse complement strand
CCAACAGACACCGGCACCCGACATGATCAGCCACCGAAGATCATCCTTGCCCGGACCGCTTAACTAAGCGCCATTGCTGTATACCCGTATATACGTCGCCCGCCAGAAGTGAGCAGAAAGCCTCCGGGGGAACACGCGCTACACGTCGTCCTCACATCGGCGCCCGAACCGGCCCGCTGCTTCGCAGCACACAAACGGCACCCACCAGGGCGACCGGAAAGCACCGCGCGACAAGAGTAGCGGCGAGAGGTTCAGACTACCAAGAAAAGATGACCCGGCCTGCCGGCAGCAGCATTCCCGATTATTCCCTCCCGCCCGAGCCAGTCCTTCGTACAGCACTCACCGCCGAACTCGGGTAGCACAAGCGCCATCCCGTGGACGTGGGCGAGATAGGACTGCGCGAGGTGCGGCACCGTCTCGGCGATCTCCGCCGAGACGAGGATCGTCTCCGGCTCACGAAGGTCCGCGTCGAGGGAGGCGATGCGGCAAGCCTGCGGGACGACGATGGCGGCCGATCCCCCGCTTCTCCGGCCTGCTTCCATGGTGCACAACACGGTGGAACGGACAACGTGCTGGGCGAGGAGGCTGGGGCGCTGTGCTCAGGGTGGCAACGGTCAACGTGAACGGCATCCGCGCTGCCAGGCGGCGGGGAATGGATGCGTGGCTGGATGCCCGACACCCGGACATCCTCTGCATCCAGGAGGTCCGCGCCGACGACGCGGTCCTGGCGGACTCGGTCGGGCCCGACTGGCACATCGTCCATGAGCCTGGGGCGGCGAAGGGCCGGGCGGGGGTCGCGATCCTGTCCCGAATGGCTCCCGCGGATGTCCGCACGGGGCTCGGTGACTTCACCGGCGCTGGCCGATGGGTGGAGGCGGACTTCGCGCTGGAGGGCGATCCCGGGCTGCTCACCGTGGTGTCCGTGTACGTCCACACCGGCGAGGCGGACACGCCAGTGCAGGAGGAAAAGTACCGCTTCCTGGCCACGATCCGCGAACGGATGACAAAGCTTGCTGCCGACCGCCGGCACGTGCTCGTGTGTGGTGACCTCAACATCTGCCACCGCGAGGTCGACCTGAAGAACTGGAAGGGCAATCTGAAGAAGGCCGGCTTCCTTCCCCAGGAACGAGCCTGGCTCGACCAGCTGTTCACCGAGGACCGCTTCGTGGACCTGGTGCGCAATGCCGTAGGTGAGGAACCGGGCCCATATACATGGTGGTCGTGGCGCGGCAAGGCCTTCGACACCGACGCCGGCTGGCGCATCGACTACCTGATCTCCAGCACTCACTTTGCCGGACGAGTCCTCGCCACCGCCGTGGATCGAGCACCCACCTACGGCCAACGCTGGAGCGACCACGCACCGGTCTACGCCGATCTCGACGCATGGACTTCCGGGACTCCACTAACCGTCAACGACGCCTGCAGATTCCGACGCTAAGCGATCAGGAGAGTGCAGATTTTTCCATCTCGCTCCATCCTTCCGATACTGGCTGGTCCAGCACCATCCCGATCAGCAGCGCCAATGGGTCGTTGGTCAGTAGCTCGTCCGCCTCGGCGATCTGACTCAGGTGCAGTCCCACGACATGACCGTAGCCGACCGCGGCGCGGTAGCCATCGCTGCACCCGGTCCTGGCCGTAGCCCCACGATCCCGTCAGGTTTCGTCGTCGTCCAGGTCAGGCACCAACCGCGCGACGGTCAACAAAGATCCGGTCCAGATGATGATCAATGATGGTCAGCGACGCTTCGGGGGTGTATAGGCCGACCAGGAGCGGTCCTACCAGCCCGTGCACAAGCCAGAACAGCGACGCGGCTTCCTGCTCAGAGTCAAGATCCGGGCGCAGGTGCCCGTCACGCTGAGCCGTGCGCAGGTGTTGAGCCGTGATGTCGAGCAGCCCGCGTAGACCCTCGCGCAAGGCGAGCGCGTAGCTGGGATTGGCCAAGGCTCTGGAGTAGAACGCCACTGACACGGCGGCTTCGGCCCGGCTGTCCTCGTCGGTGGGCAGCAGTTCGGTCAGCACCGCACGAGCCAGCTCTCGCGGGGTGGCGTCCGGCTGACCTCCGATCCGCGCCTGAAGACGTCCCCCGACCCGGTCACGCATGTGGTCCAGCGCGAACAGCAGCATCTCGTCCTTGGTACGGAAGTAGTGCTGGACCATCCCCATCGACACCCCGGCCTCGGCCGCGACGTCACGCAGACTGATCGCCTCCACGCCACGGCTCGCCGTGACCCGGAACACAGCCTCCGCGATGCCGCGACGCCGCACGATCGGGTCCACCCGCTTCGGCACGGACACCCCCTCCGAGATTTCACAATGCACCTGCATTGCCAAGGGCATCCCGCGCCCATAGCATGTCGACTGCATTGCCAAGCTAGCCGATGCAGCGGCGTCGACGACGTGCCAGGGATAGCGGAGGAGCCCGTGACCGTGTCATTTGCGCGCAACAGCGACGTCAGGATCGCCTACGAGACGTTCGGCGCGCCCGACGGAGTGCCACTGCTGTTGATCATGGGTTTGACCTTCCAGATGCCCTGGTGGCCGGACGGGTTCTGCCAGCACCTCGCCGACCGAGGATTCGCCGTCGCTCGTTTCGACAACCGCGACGCTGGCCTGTCGACCCACTTCCCCGCCCCGCGGCACGGCACGGTCGGGACGCTGCTGGGACGGCGAGGCCGCCCGGCCTACCGAATGGAAGACATGGTCGCCGACGCGGTCGCCGTCCTGGACGCACTCCACTGGGACTCCGCCCATCTTCTTGGGGAGTCCCTGGGTGCCACGCTTGCCCAACTGGTCGCGATCCAGCATCCGGACCGGGTTCGCGGCCTCGTGTCCGCGATGGCCGGTGGTACCGGCGGCGCAGTCAGCAACCTGCGCAACGTGAAGATCGGCACCCTGTTCCGGCTGGCCAGCAAGCGGTACGACGACACACGTGACGGCGGTGTCCAGCGCCTTGTCGACACTTACATGATCATGTGTTCCGCGGCGCACCCCGTCGACAAGGCATGGGTGCGCGCCACCGCCGAGCTGTCGTGGGACCGCGACCACGACCCCGGCGCGACCGGCCGTCAACTCGCCGCGAGCCGCACCGCCGGCGACATCCGCGCCCAGCTACGACAGCTCCGAACACCCACCCTCGTGATCCACGGCGAGCAGGATCCCTGGATTCGGCCGCGTGCCGCCCGCGAGCTCGCCGCGGCTGTTCCCGACGCCCGCCTCATCACCTACCCCGGCATGGGACACGAGTTCCCCGAGCACCTGTGGTCCACCATCGCCCGCGACGTGTGGGAGACGACCACGCGGGATGCCGCGAGCCATGCCCGCGCGGCACCGCGACCCTGAAGCCGGACCGGTAATCGATCAAGAAATGGTAGGGCGCCCGACGACCACCGAGGGCCTGACCGGCCTGACGCTGTACCGCAAGTTGAGGGGACGTCGCCGAGCGTCCACACGCGCTCCCGGTCAGATCAGCGTGTAATCAGTGTCGTCGCGGCATGCCTCGTAGTCGTCGGCACCCAGGTAGTGGCACCACGGAAGTTGGGAATCAGGGAAGCGGATCCGGCTCGCGCCAGTCCAGCTGGCGACCTCGACGTGGACAAGACCGGATTCGAGGTCGCGAACCGCTTCCAGGGCAGGAACCAGGTCGGTATCACGGCTGAACAGGATGCCGACGTCGTAGGCGTTCTCGCAGGCGAGGCGTACGAAGTCGACAGCCAGTGCCACGTCGATGCCCTTTTCCTGGGCAGGCTCGACCGGCCAGCTCTTCGGATACCGCAACTGTCGGCGTACCACCGTCACTCGTGGGTCACGTTCCCACCGGGCCGCCTGCCTGTCACTGGCCCTGGCAGCCGCCTGCTGATGGTCTGGGCTCGGACGGCCACGATAGACCCGGACGGACGTCAACTCGCCGCCGAAGCGGCGACCGGCGACGATCCGCTCAGCCACCCGGCCAGGATCAACATGACCGTGGTGACGTGGCGCGTCGGCCGGCAGGAACCTGCTTCGCGCCGAGAAGTGAACGTTCTGGTAGTCGATGAAGACCGCGACTCGTGGGGTCATGACGTAGCCGATCTAGAAAAAACCCCGCCAGTCCCGGAGGGGACGGCGGGGAGGAAGTGAGATCAGCTTAGGCGCCCGCCGGTCACGGCGTCAAACGGAGGAGGCCACAGAGCACGTCGAGGACACGATCCCCCTCAGGTGGGACCAGCCGCGCCCAAATGAACACTTTCCGTGGTTCCACCAAGACGATTCGTCCAACTTCGTTCCTTGTTTACCCGATCTGCTGGTCGCAGCACATCGGACAAACAAGGAGCGGCCGGGCCCTGCCTCTTCGGGGGCCATCCCCGACGCGGTCAGGAATATGGGAATCCATCGCGATCGGCGGCTCGGTCAGTCTCCGGTTTGGCCCCAACGCTCGTAATAGGTCACGCTCTCCACGGACGGTCGCGCCGCCGGCCGGAAGCGGGTGGTGGTCAGATAGGCGACCGGCAGCAGCGTAACCTGGGTCACGTCATCCGGGATGCCAAGCAGCGTGGCGACCTCTGCCTCACGGCCGTGCAGGTGATAAACAGTGATCGCCGTACCGAGACCCCGGCCGCGCAACGCGAGCTGGAAACTCCAGATCGCCGGATACGCCGAACCATAGAAGACGTTGGCTGAGGTGAGACCCGTTTTTCGGACACCGGCGTAGTAGGGACCTTATCTGGTTTATGCGGCGTCGGCAATGGTCATATTCATGGTGTGGTAGAGGTTTTCTACCTGTTCGGGGGTGCGGTAGCGCAGGGTGGAGTGGAGTCGCTGCCGGTTGTAGAAGATCTCGATGTAGTCGGTGATGGCGGTGCGGGCGGCGCGGCGGGTCGGGTAGTGTTCACGGTGAACGCATTCGTTTTGAGGGTACAGGGATCACTGTCCGAAGAACGGGTACCAGCTCACCCGCGGCGTACGCGGCATGCCGGGCAGCCCCTCGCAGGTCTCGGGCCGCGCCCATGGCGTGGCCGCCCGCCGCGCGAGCCTGCGTCATCGTCACCTCACCGCGTATCCAGGCGCGGGCGTGCTCGATCGCCTGACGCGGTCGTTGGTCCTCTGACTGAGCCGACTCGAACAGGTGGAGCACGTGCTCCGCGCAGGATGCCGCCCAAAGGGCGAGGAGATGGTGATGTGAATCGGTGAGGGTCCCACCACGGCGGATCGTCACGAAGCGAGGGTCCCGGACCTTCGGGAGAATCATGGTGGAGCCCCTTTCCCGAGCACACGATGCTCCTCACCTGGAAATCCCCGCTCCCGAACGAGCGGGCTCATTCGGGTGCGGCTCGGTCTCGACCAGCAGGCGTCGGATCTCTGCTGCCGGCCCCTTTGACCGGGCCAACAGCTCGTCCAGGTACTCCTCGATCGTCATCCGGCCACCCCGAGAACCGCGTTCATGCTGGCGGAGAACCGCCGCCATTCGGTCGTGGCCTCGGCGAGCGCGGTCGCGCCCTGGGCCGTGAGTCGGTAGACACGTCTGCGGCGGCCATCGTGTGTGTCCCAGGCGCTTTCCAGCAGCCCCGGCTTCTCCAGTCGGTTGAGCTTGCAGCGGTAGTGGTTCCGCTCGTTGTTTCAGTCCAGCTGGCTGCGGATCTCGCGGGCGAGGTCGATCGAGGCGTCGATCTCGACCTTGCGGTTGGTGAGGCTTTCGACGTTGATCCCGAACGGCAGGCCGAGCCGGCGGCAGAACGCGATGAGGAGCCGGGCGTTGACGACGCACTGCTCGTACGACGCCGTCAGCGGGTCCCCGGACCGGGTGATCTCGGTCCGCAGCCAGCCAGGGACGTCGATGCCGAGCCAGGACATGAACTCCAGGGTCTTCACCGAGCCGCACAGCGCCAGGGTCAGCACGACCGGCGCCGGCTCCAGACCTTGGTCCCGGCAGCCATAGGCGTAGTCGGACAGCAGGTTCCGGGTGTGGTCCAGGTCGTAACAGACCTGGGAGACGAAGAACTCGCAGCCGGCATCCTGCTTGCGCAGCATGCGGTGGTGCTCTGCCCCCGCATTCGCGTGCCGCTCGGCGATTGCAACGCCGCCCATGCGTGGCGGACGCGAGAGCCGAGCGTGCCGGTGGTAGGCCTCGGGCAGGCTCGTCCTCACCACCTGGTGCCGGGACGCCGCCCCGACCAGCACGGTCAGCACCCGGTCGCGGGAGGTCTCCGACAGCCACTGGCCCAGCTCGTCCCCGGTGTACTTGCTCACGGCCCGGTAGACGACCACCGGCCCGGCCCAGCCGGCCAGGTGCCGGTCGAGGAAGACGGCCGGATCCATCATCGGCATGAAAGGGAACGGCCGCGGGATCGAGGACCGGTCCGCTTCGGCGTCCACGTCGTAGAGGAGGAGCCCGTCGACCCGCACTGACTGGAGCCGGGTCAAGGCCGCCTCGGCGACGGCGTCCGCCTGTTCCGAGGTGGTGGTCGCCCGCGGTGGGGTCAGGCCGTACAGCAGGACACCGTCACGGGTCCTGGCCAGAAGCTCGGCGGCACTGGTGGTTTCGCGAGAAGCCATCCATCAATCATGTCAGTCGCCGGGCGTGGTCAGCGCTTGGCCTCGGGCTTTCACCGGGGTGATCGTCTGTTGGGGTGCCGGGAATAGGAAAGTGCTCCTGAGCTGGGAGGATCGGGCTTGCTGAGGGCCTGAATCCAACCGAACCAAGGAGCACCTTCGCGGCGAAGACTACCGCTCTGTATCCGTCTGTCCGCGTGGACGCCGTCGGGTGTGGAATCGTGTCGCGCGCGGGCGGGCTGATACTGACCGAGACGGTCCGGGTCAGCGGGCTCGGGCAGGCACTGTCGGCGATGTTGGCGCCATGGCGGCCGGTCGGTGCTGATCCGGACCGATGCCGGCGGCGGCACGCACGCGTTCCTCGACTGGCTGCACCAGCGGCGGCTGGCCTACTCGGTCGGGTTCACCCTGCCCGACACCGCGGCCGAGCTGACCGGGCTGATGGGACCGTCGCCCTGGCCGGCCACACCGCCCGACGGTGGGAACCGAAACGCCTGCGGCACAGGCTGTTCGTCATCGCCGGACGCGTCGCCCGCCACGCACGACAGACCGTGCTGCACCTGCCCGCCCACCATCCATGGGCCCACCTGGCCCTCCAGGGACCTGCCTCGTTTTCGTGCTGTCAACGCGGGGCCACGACGTTTGTCCGCACTGAGCAGGAACGCGTGCATCGGCGAGGTGGGTGTCTCCCCACCGTGCACGGCGCGGACCACGTCAGCCAGCTCGTCGAGGTCTCGCGCTCCTTCCGCCCGCGGCCGACACTGTATGCGTGTCCCGGGACGACCCCAAGGCGGCCTACCAGCGTCTACGCGCGGCGCATCTCAGCGCCGTGCAGGCCGCGCTCGAGGACCATGCCGCGCGGCTGGCGTGGTCGCGCCAGCGAATCGAGCGCTACCGCACCGAACGACTCCGGTCGTTGCTGGGGTTCGCGCGCGAGCACTCGCCGTTCCACGCGGCCCGGATGGCCGACGTCGACCCGGCCACGGCGACCGTGAACGATCTCGCGCGGCTGCCCGCCATGGTCAAGCAAGATATCCAGGACGCCTGGGACATGATCGTTACCATGCCCGAGATCGACCGTGCGGGTGCCGAGCGGGTGCTGGCCCAACAGGGCTGGTTCTCCTACACGCCCGCGGGACTCCAGGTGTTCAGCTCAGGCGGCTCAAGCGGTGTGCGCGGCGTCTACGTCTGGGACTGGGAGCAGTTCGTCACGCTCGCCTGTCTCGCCTGGCGATGGCAGGCGCGTGGCGAGCGCGCGTCCGGCTCGGCCGGCCGCCCGGCGCGACTGGCCGTGGTGGTGGCCGGCGAGCCGCCACACGCCAGCACGCCGTTGTTCGACGTCGCGACCGGGCCGTCGATGCAGACCGTCGTGATCCCGGCCGCGGCGCCGTTCGATCAGGTGCTGCGAGCGGTCGCGGAGGCGCGGCCGACCCACCTCGTGGGCTATGCCTCGATGATCGGCCGCCTCGCCCGGGCCGCGATCGCGGACGAGCTCGACATCCGGCCGGTTCGGGTGAGCACCAACTCCGAGCCACTCAGCGCAGAGGACCGTCACGCGATCGACACCGCCTGGGGCGCCCCCGTCCACAACCTGTGGGGCTCGACCGAGATCGGCGTCCAGGCGGTCGGCTGCGGCTACGGCGACGGCCTGCACGTCTGCGAGGACGAGGTGATCCTCGAGCGGGTCGATGCGGCCGGGCGTCTGGTCGCCCCCGATGAGCCGGCGGCGCGCACGCTCGCGACCGGGCTTGCGGGACGCACGTTCCCGTTTGTTCGCTATGACCTCGGTGACGAGATCACACTGCTGCCCGGCCGCTGCGCATGTGGAAGTTCGATGCCGCGCGTCGCCGACATCGTCGGTCGGCGTGACGACGACTTCCACTACGGGCGGCGGACGGTCCCGGCGAGCGCGTTCCGGCACGTGCTGGGAACCGACCCGCTGCTCTCGGAGTACCAGGTGCGTCAGACCACAGGCGGGGCGGACGTGCTCGTGGTCGGGTCACCCGACGCCGCCGCGGTGGCCGCGGCACTCGCCTCTTCGCTACGGCCGTATGGACTTACGAATCCCGACATCAGCGTAAGCATCGTTGAACAGATCCCCCGGCACGCCTCGACAGGCAAGCTCAAGCGGTTCATCGCGCTGAGCGACTAGCCGCTTTACGCCTCGGCATCAGCAGCGCCAACGGGTCGCGGGTCAGCAGCCCGTCCGCGATCAACCGGCGGCCTCGCCGGTGTCCGAGATCGTGGGGGGGGGCGCGGGGGGGGGGGCGCGCCCCCCCCCCCGCCCCCCCGCCCCCGGGGGGGCGCCCCCCCCCGCCGGGG
>NZ_JALKFX010000044.1:0-43470 GCF_023243045.1 Frankia sp. AgB32 | reverse complement strand
GGGCCGGCGGGGGGGGCCCCGGGGGGGGGCCGGCGGGCGCCCCCCCCCCCACGATCACCACCCGGACACCCGCCTAACTGACTGCCAGACACTGCCGCGGTCCTGACCCAGGAGGTCCGGCAGCTACCACGTCATCGCCAGTCGACCGGCGCGGAGTCATCATCCACCGGCCCGCCGTCCCCGAACCAGTCCGAGCCGTTGTCATCCCACTTGTCGTGGTCCTTGCCCTTGTCGTGGTCCTTGCCCTTGTCGTGGTCCTTGCCCTTGTCGTGGTCCTTGTTCTCGAACCAGATCACACGCTGGGCCTGGATTGTCACCTTCTTCTTCTTGATGTCCTGCTTCTTGTGCCTGGGGTCCGACTGGCCGAGCCACGGGTCTCCCGCCACGAGGTCCGAATGACCTGCGTCACCCTCGGTCTGCTCCTCCTCGGCCGGCCAGTTATCGCCCCAGCCCTGGTGATCGTCGTTCTTGTTCTTGTTCTTGTTCTTCTCGAACCAGGTCACACTCTCGACCTTGATGGTGTCCTTCTTCTTCTTGATGTCGAGCTTCTTGCCATCTGGATACCGTCTGTAGTTGTCCTCGTCAGTCGGCTGCTCATCCGAGCTCCAGGACGGCCCGGAGTCCGAGAACGACGATGCGTCTTCCCCGGACGGGTCCGAAGTACTGACAACCCCGCCGGGGCCATCGGTGACGACCGAGGCGTGAGCCGCGACAGCTCCCGGACCCAGCGCCACCACTACGGCCACACCGGACATCGTGGCGAGAGCGGCGCACCGCCCCATTACATTTTTCATTTGACCACCATTCTAGGATTTGCGGCTTTCCCTGGCCGCAAACGCAATCTAGCTCGATGGGCGTGCGAACGAATGCGTCCGGCGAGCGCGCCGGCGCGGACACGCAGATTTTCTGCTTCCTCCCGAAGACTCCAACTAGGCATTCCGACCCGCAGAATCACCTGTCTGGACCGGCGCAGAAAGTACCATAATGCCGCTCCGAAGAAGGAGGTATGCGAAGCGCTTCAGGCGCTCTGCAGTGTCCACGCAAACCGACCACATGTCACATAGCTGGTGCGCACCGGCGCGTCATAGCGTCGGCAGCACAACCAGCCGGAAGGTCTGGCTCCAGTCTGCACCCGGACTTCGATGTGCTGTCCCGGTCGGCTCGGGCCCAGCGGGACGACCCATGTCGGTTTTTCTTCGGCCACAGAGTGGACGAAGACGTCTCCTTGTGTCGAAAAATGCGTTGAACAACTCGAATAACCAGCTCGTCTGGGCCAGCACGAGGCAATGCCCGAAGTCGGATATCGGCGGACGCGATGATCGGTCCGTCAACAGCGATCTACGACGCCCGACAGCCTGGCGGCTCGCGACGCGCCCCGGAGCGTCTGCCCCTTCCGACACCCGCCGGTCCAGCATCATTTCGATCAGCAGCACCAACCGTTCCGGATGGGGGCGTGCCGCCGCTACGGACCGGAACCGACACGAGGATCGCCAGCCGGTGATCCACCAGGCTCGCGGAGGGCGACGGCGGAAAGGACGGTCGCGGCCGTCACCGCGAGGGTGACCGCGGCGTCCCTCCCACGAGGGATCGTGCCTGTCACTCCGGCCACCGACGCGGCGAGGGCGCGGCCGACCCGGGTGTTCGAGTCGGCGGCACCTGGCGGGACGAGCCCCCCCCCAGGAACACGATGTCGCATTTCCGCCAGCGCTCGGCGAGGAGGCGACGCTAGTTTCGAAACGAAAGATGGCGCAGGACAGAGGAGACAAGAATGCCGAGCATTGTTCTCATTACCGGCGGCAACCGGGGGCTGGGGTTCGCTGCGGCCAGATCGCTGATCCGAACAGGTGCCACCGTCGTCATCGGCGCGCGCCAGGAAGCGGGTGCCGGTGCGGCTGTCGAGGCGTTGGGCGAAGGACCCGGCAAGGCGGACTGGGTCCACCTTGACGTCACCAGTCCGTCAACCGTGCGAACCGCCGCGACCGCCATCCAGAACCGGTACGGTCGGCTTGACGTCCTGGTGAACAACGCGGGCATTCTGCCCGAGGCGACGGACGACGGTGAGCATGAGTTCGTCGACCCGGGCATCTTCCGGCGGACGTTTGAGACCAACGTGTTCGGCGTGGTCACGGTTGTCGAGATCTTCCTGCCACTGCTACGGCGGAGCGACGCCGGTCGGATCGTCAACGTGTCCTCCACGATGGGCTCACTCACCGATCAGAACAACCCGCTTTCCCCGTACTACTCGATGCTCCTACCGGCGTACCGGAGCTCGAAGGCCGCACTGAACAGCCTTACCGTCGAGTTGGCAAAGAGCCTCAAGGGAACTCCGATAAAAGTCACGACCGTGTGCCCGGGTTTTGTGCGGACAGAGTTGACCCCGATGAACAGGCAGCAGGCACCGCTGACGCCCGAGCAGGGTGCGCAGGTCGTGGTGACCGCGGCGACGCTCCCCGCGCACGCCGACTCCGGCATGTTCATGGACGCCGGCGGACCGGTCTCCTGGTAGACCCACGGCGGGACGCATTCTGCCGCTCAGAACGGTCGCACGCTCTGCGGGCAGACGGTGCCCTCCGGGGGCAGCTTCCCGGTGGTCAGGTAGCAGAACTCGTAGTTGCTGGCGCACTCGCTGGGATTGAAGAGCTCCGTGTGCAGGTGTCGCGCGAGGTGGTCAAGCGGACAACCCCGATGCCATCGCGGTCAGCGGCGCCGTCATCGACATCACAATGATCACCCGTCCCGACGCGGGCGGCCCGATGGCGCCGGACGGCGGCTGGGGCATCGACGGCCACGCCCACACCAACGCCGAACTCGTCTCGCTCGCCCGCCGGCAACTCGGCCGCTGAGGAGGTCCAGCGGTCCGGCAGTAAGACCACACCAACCACGGGTCCCGCGGGCATGGTGCGACCGACACGCGGACGATCACGCAGGAACGCGCGTGTCTGGGCGGCGGTGTTCGGCCGTCGCCCTTCCGGATGAAGCTGGGTACAGCGGTCCCTGGTCATCCTCTGCACGAATGTCATCCACGGTGTTACTGTCACTCACTGACAGATGCGCGTTAGATGACAGGGGTGGTCGTGATGGATCGGAAGTGGTGGGCGTTGGCCGGCGTCGCGGTGGCGGTCTTCGCCGTCGGCGTGGACGGGACAGTGCTGGCGGTGGCGTTGCCGACGCTGGCGCCGCAGCTGCATGCTTCGGCCACGGATCTGGTGTGGTTCTCCTCGGCGTATCTGCTGACCTGGGCCGCGGCGATGCTGCCATTGGGATCGCTGGGTGACCGGTACGGGCGGCGCCGGGTGATGCTCGCCTCGCTCACCGCCTTCGGGGCCGCCTCGGCCTGGGCTGCCTGGTCGGGTTCGGCGGCCATGTTCATCGCCGCACGCGCGGTGGGCGGTGTCGCCGGGGCCGGGATCGTCGTGATGGCCATGTCGGCGGTCACGGTGATGTTCGCCGAGGAGGAGCGTTCCCGGGCGGTCGGCGTGTGGGCGGGCGTGAACTTCCTGGCCCTGCCGACCGGGCCGATCCTGGGCGGCTGGCTGCTCGACCGGTTCTGGTGGGGCTGGGTCTTTCTGATCAACATGCCGGTCGTGGTCATCGCGCTGGTCGCGGTGGTGACGCTGGTGCCGGAGTCCCGCGCGCCGCGCCGGGGACGGCTCGATCTCGTGGGAATGACGCTGTTCGGTGCCGGACTGGCCGGGCTGGTCTACGGATTCGCCGAGGCGGGCACGCGTGGCTGGGGTTCGGCCGTCGTGATCGCCGCGCTGCTGGCCGGCGCCCTGCTGGTGCTCGTCTTCGCCCTCTGGCAGCGCCGTCTCACCCGCGCCCTGCCCGCGTCGTCGGCGTCGACTTCCCCGTGGGAGCCGCTCGTCGATGTCGGCCTGTTCCGCATCCCCGACTACGTCTGGGGCACGGTCCTGGCCTTCCTGTGCTCGTTGACGATGATCGGGGTGCTGTTCACCCTGCCGCAGTACTTCCAGGCCGTGCTCGGCGTGGACTCCATCGGCTCCGGCCTGCGGCTCTTCCCGCTGCTCGGCGGGCTCGCCGTCGGCGCGATCGGGGCCGAGGCACTCACCAGGACGATCGGCGCGAAGGTGGTGCTCGTCGGCGGCTTCGCGGCGCTCGGCGCCGGCCTGGTACTCGGATCCGAGACGAGCCCGGGCAGCGGATTCGGGTTCGTGTCCAGCTGGACCTCGATCACCGGTGCCGGGATCGGCGTGGTCCTCGCCACGGCCACCGCCGCCGCGCTCGGGCGTATCCCCGTTGCCCGGGCCGGTGTCGCCTCGGCCCTCATCCAGGCGTTGCAGGACGCCGGCAGCCCGTTCGGCGCCGCCGTGCTCGGCACCACCGCACTCGCCAGTTACCGCTCCCACCTCGACCTCAGCCCGGCGATGACCGGACTCACCCCGGCCCAGGCCGGTGCCGCACGCGGCGGGGTCTTCGACGGCACCGCGCTGGCCGACCGGCTCCACTCACCAGCCCTGCTGGCCGACGTCCGCTCGGCGTTCGTCGACGGCCTCGACACCGCCCTGCTCGTCTGCGGCGGGATAGCGTTCACCGGGGCGCTTCTGGCGCTGGCACTGTTCCCACGCCGGGCGACCACCGCCTCGCTGGCCGTCGCCGGTGGCGATGACGGCGCGGCCGGCGAAACGGCCAGCGCTACCGATGGCGCTCCGCTGCCGTCGACGGTCAGCCCGGCGGGTGGGGTGGCAATGATCGACGCAGCACGCGTTGGCACCGTCGTCGAAGGGAACGAGTAGTTGTCGCCGGACCGGCCATCGTGGAGTCAGACGCAGACTCTCGCACTCAGGCAGGCAATCCAGTCGACCGCCCTGCGGCTGTTCGCCGAGCGTGGGTACACCGAAACCACGGTCAGCATGATTGCCGAAGAGGTCGGGGTCGCCACGCGGACCTGTTTCCGCCATTTCCCGACGAAGCCCGACATGGTCCTGTGGGACGCCGCCGATTACGACATGTTGGCCCAGTTCCGCGCCCGCCCGGCAGGCGAGGGCGTCATCACGGCCTTCCGCGAGGCGCTGCGCGCCGGCTACGCCACCCTGAGTGCGGAGCAGCGCGCCCTGGAGCAGCACCGCAACGACCTCATCGCCGCGATACCCGAAGTCCGCGCGGCGCACCTGGACCACCTGACGTCCGCCGCGCACGAATTCACCCTTGCTGTGGCGGAACGCGCCGGACGCAACGCGGACGACCCTGACATCGTCGCGGTCAGCGGCGCCATCATCGGCATCATGATGATCACTCAGCTCGACGCGTTCAGGCGACCCTCGGCGACCTCTCCGGATCGAGACCCGGGCGCTGCGGTCGACAACGCCCTGGCCCGGCTCCAACAAGGATTCGGCACACTCTGACCGAGAGCACTCGGTGATTCACTCACCGGCGGAACCAGCAGCTCTCCGGTCACCGTTTTACCGGACTGGCATGGCTGCCACTCTTCGGACAACGCCACCCCACCCGGTCAACGTCATGGCCGGAACCGGTCACGTCCCTTAAATTCCCAGGCCGGCACCACTACCGTCGCGCCCGCGACGGCATCGACCCGCGCGTACTCGACGCGCTGCGCGGGGCATCAGCCGCGGGAGAACGGGTCGCGTCCATCTCACCGGTGCGTTCGTCCTGGCCCAGGCTGGTCTGCTGGACGGCCGAACCGCCACCACCTACTGGGCCCGGTCCGCGGAGTTCACCGCCCGCTTCCCGACCGTGGACCTGCGCCCCGATGTCCTCTATGTCGAGGAAGGCAATGTGCTCACCTCCGCCGGCCTGGCCGCCGGCATCGATCTGTGCCTGCACCTCGTCCGCGTCGACTACGACGCTCCTCGAGACCACCGACCTGCCGATGACGCAGGTGGCCCGCCTCAGCGGCCTGGCGACGACCGACTCGCTGCGCCAGCACCTGGCGAAGCGGATCGGCCTCACCCCAGTGCCTACCGGGCCACGTTCACCCACTCCACGACCCGCTGATCCAACCCGGCAACGGGCTGAAGACCCCCGGCTGAGGAGGCCGGATTGACTCTCCACTCGGTGGAGGCCTGAGGATCGCTCCATGCTGATCGGCCAGCTGGCGGCGAGCACCGGGCTCTCGGTACGGACGTTGCGGTTCTACGCCGACGCCGGCGTGCTGCCCGCCGAGGGACGCTCGACGTCGGGGTACCGGCTGTTCGGGCCGGACGCCGTGGCCCGGGCACGGCTGGTCCGCACACTGCGCGAGCTCGGCGTCGGCCTGGATGACATCAGGCGGGTGCTCGGTGCCGAAGCATCCCTGGCCGAAGTGGCCGCCGAGCACGTACGCGCCCTCGAGGCCCAGATTCGCGTGCTGCGGCTGCAGCGCGCGGTGCTGCGCGCCTTCACCGGATCCACCGACCCCGAGGAGCTGGGACGCATGACCGACCTGACCAACCAGACCGCCGAGGAACGCCGACGGATCGTCGACGACTACCTCGACGCGGTCTTCGGCGACAGCCCCAGCACCGTCGCCGACAAGCTGTCCATGGGCGCGCCCGAACTGCCCGAGGACCCCACCCCGGAACAGGTCGCGGCCTGGGTGGAGATCGTCGAGTTGCTGCGCGATCCCGACTTCATCGCCACCAGCCGCAGGATGGCCGAACGGGCCCGCACCGAAGGCCCGGAGCCGGACGTGGCGCAGTTCGACGTCGGCAAGGCCGTCGGCGAGATCGCCGGTCCCGCCGCCCGCGCCGGTGTCGACCCGGCCTCCCTCGAAGCCCTGACCGTGGTCGAGCGTCTCGCATCACTCAGCCCGGCCCCGCCGGAGAACCGCACCGCTATCGCCGACCGCATAGACGCCTTCACCGACCGCCGGGTCGGCCGCTACTGGACCCTGGTCGGCATCATCAACGGCTGGGCCCCCGCTCAGGCGCCCACCGATATCATCGACACCTGGGAGTGGTACGCCCGAGCCCTGCGCGCCCATTCCTGACGCCCCACCTGACCCGTGGCGGAGCCGGACTGCCGGCGGTCCCGGCCGCGCCGGCGATTCGGGGTGGGTCCGTCGGGAAGCAGCAGTCGGTCGAGGAGCCAGACCGCCGGGATGGCCATCGCCACAGCGTCGAGGTAGTGGCAGGCCATGGCGCCCAGGTAGGTCGGACCTCCCCAGGCGTTGACGGTGAAGTTCGGGTCCAGGCCGCCGAGAACCTGGTCACCGACGCGCCAGCAGGAATACAGCAGCAGCGCGGCCGGAAGCACCGCGGCGGCGAGCCGCACGAGCACGGCCGGCCGGCGTCGAGCGGCCGACATCGTGCGCCGCAGGCGGCGGGCCGCCGACCTGCCGAGGGGCATCAGCAGAAACAGCCGGCCGTCACCGGTCGGGCGGACCCGCCGACAGCGCAGCCAGGCCCCACCGAGAAACACCACGCACAGGACGAGCACGCCCAGGTGCGGCCACCAGGCGGCGGTGCCCGCGCTGTGTCCTTCCCGAACCGGTGACCGGTGACGGTAGCTGAGGCCACCGGACGCAATGCCCGCGACCAGCATAACCACGCACAACCCCACGAGCGGCAGGGACAACTGCCGGGCGACGGAGCGGATCGGCGTTCCGGCGGACGACGTCGAGAATCTGGCGGTCGATTTCATGAGAACCAATGTCGAGCCTGTGGCGCAAACCGTCGTCCGGCCACGGGCGCTACTTCGGCTCCGCCCGCGGACCCATGTCAGCCGTTCGATCCGACCCGGGGATGACCACGGCGGTCCGACTCCAGACTGACGCCGAGGACCGAACTGCGCGTCTACCGTCACCCTCATGGTGAACGGGACACCGGCGCCCACGCCGCGATCCGCCGACTCGACCCGAGTCTCCCCGTTCAGCCGCGTGCTGGGCCGGCGGCCGGGTCGGCAGAGCCGGGTTGGTCCGGTGGATGTCGTGCTCGCCGCGGTCTCGTTCGCCGCGTTCACCCTGCCGGGCGCGGTGGGCGTGGCCATCGGCTCGGGGCCGGCCACGTACGGGTCGACAACGCACGTCGTGCTGTTTGGCGCCCTGGCCGTGGCACCGCTGATCATGCGCCGGCGGTGGCCGCTCGCGGCACTCGTCGGCGTCTCGGCGGTCGAGTGCTCCGCAGCCCTGCTCGGGGTGCGCTTCACGCCGTTCGTGAGCAACGCCGGGCCCGCGATGCCCCTCGCCTTCTTCGCCGTCGCCGACCGGTGCCCGCGGCGCACCTCGCTGCTCTGGTGCGGCGCGGCCATGGTTGCGGTGGCCGCGGCCGCCGCGACCGCGATGCCGCTGCATCCCGACCAGGATCAGGATCTCGTCCAGGTCCTGATCGCCGCGCCCGCCTCGCTGCTGGGCGACGCCCTGCACGTCCGGCGCGACTACCGGCGTCGCCTCGCGTGGGAGAGCCGACGCGAGGCCGCCGAACGGGAGCGCCGCATCAGAGCGGAGGAACGGCTGCAGGTGTCCCGGGATGTGCACGATGTGGTCTCGCACACGTTGAGCATGATTGCTGTCCGCTCGGGGGTGGCTCGGCTGCTGCTCGACGAGCGGCCGGCGGAGGCGCGGGACGCTCTGATCGCGATCGAGACCACCAGCCGGTCGGCCCTCGACGAGGTGCGTCACGTCCTGCGCCAGACTCGAACCGAGGCCGGACGGGCGGCACCGGACCCGACCTCGCTCGGTGGTTCCAAGCGGATCGGGGGGCCGACACTACGTGACCTGGAACCAATGGTCACCGGCCTGCGCCACGACGGCCTCCGGGTTTCCTACCGTGCCACCGGCCAGCCTCGTGACTACCTCCCGGTCCTGGAAACCTCGGCGTATCGCATCGTGCAGGAGGCGCTGACCAACGTGGTGAAGCACGCCCACGCCACCAGCGCACAGGTCGAGGTCCACCACGGTCACCAGGAACTGGTCCTGAGCATCGTCGACGACGGCCGGGTCGACCAGCAGGCGGACCCGGGCCCCGGCAGCGACGTCCAATCGGGGGTGCGGCGGCTCAGCGGACAGGGCGGGGGGCTCGGTCTGATCGGGATGCGTGAGCGGGCCGAGCTGTTCGGCGGGACGCTCACCGCCGCGCCACGGGACGAGGGCGGATTCGCCGTTGTAGCCCGTTTCCCAGCGGATGACTCCGGCGCTCAGGAAATGGCTGATGAAGTGGCGGGTCACGCTCAATGACAGAGGACGGACGAGCCGGTTCGCCGGGCCAGCACGCTCAGATCCGTGTACTCATCGCCGACGACGAGGCGCTCGTCCGAGCCGGTTTCCGGGCGCTGGTCGAATCGGCACGCGATCTGATGGTGGTGGCCGAGGCCGGCAACGGCGTGGAGGCCGTGCGCCTGACCAGACAGCTCCGGCCCGACGTCGTGCTCATGGACATCCGCATGCCGATCATGGACGGCCTGGAGTCCACCCGGGTCATCGCGTCCGAGGGCCCGGCTCCGCGCATTCTGGTGGTGACGACGTTCGACCAGGACGAGCACGTCTTCGAGGCGCTCCGCGGTGGCGCCGGCGGCTTCATCCTCAAGGACACTCCGCCGGAGGACCTCCTCGCCGCGATCAGGATCGTGGCCAGCGGAGACGCGCTACTGACACCCACCGTCACCCGGCGGCTCATCGCCGAGTTCGCGCGTCAGCCGCGGCCCCTGGCAGTCCGGACGGACCTCCGCGCCACGCTGACCGAACGTGAGCTGGAGGTCCTCGTGAAAGTCGCCTCCGGACAGTCCAACACGGAGATCGCCGAGACGTTGTACGTCAGCGTGGCCACCGTCAAGACACACATCGGCCGCCTACTGACCAAGCTACACGCGCGGGATCGGGCTCAGCTCGTCGTCATCGCCTACGAAACGGGAACAGTGGTTCCCGGCGGCCATTCGTAGGCGCTGGCTCGTCTGCCTCTCACGGGCGTGCCGGGCCCCTGCGGGATCATGTCCCGACGGGACTGGTGCGGGCGCCCCACAGTTCCGCGATCCGTCCGTCGGCGACACGGATGACCTCGATGAGTTCGCCGGAGTCGTCGGTCAGCCTGGAACGGATCATCGCGCAGTCGTCCTCGGCAAACAGGTCGACAATCTCCGTGCGCAGGTCCGGTGCGGCTGTGCGCATGGCGAGCCATCGTTCTTTGACCATGCCGGGACCGCGGGACTGAAGCGGATGGCTGTAGAAGTCGTCGGCGAAGACCTCGTCGACCGCCGGCAGGTCGAGCGCGTTGAACGCCGCATGCATCCGCAGCGCCAGGTTCCGACTCGTCTGAGCCTTGTTCGGGCTGACAGGTGCGCGCATGGTGTCGTCCACGAGCACCCGTGCCAGCGGCTCGAGCCGACCCAGCGCTCGGGCCATTCCGATGTGGTCGGCATAGTCGCGGGACTCGACGATCTGCCCGTCACGGACGCGGATCACGAGTACGCAGGGCACGGCGAACTCGCCGCGGTCGGCCGTTCCGGCGTAGGAGAACTCCGCGACGACCACCTCGGGATCCACCGTCCGGTGCACGACGAGGTCCGTCGGCGCGAACGACCGAACGCCGGCTACTCGTCCGGCTGACCCGGCGAAGTGCTGGCGCAGCTCGGCGCGGGTGCGCATCGGTCGACCACCCAACGGCGCGAACGGATGCCGGACGTCCGTCCGCTCGCCGTACAGGCCGGCGAGTGCGTCAAGCTGGCGCTCGCGCTCGTCCGGAGCGAGATCATCGGAAACCAGCCGGCTCACGCCAGCGGTGACCATGCGAACGACGTCGGCCGGGTCAGGTGTCGGTAGCATCGAGCCTCCAAAACGAAGTGGCGACTCCCCTACGGTAGCGAAGTCCAGACTTCGTTTACCAGGCGGACCCGATGGGAGGCAGCCGTGCGAAAAAACGCCGTCGCCAACCGCGAACGCATCCTGGCCGCCGCCGAGGCGGTGTTCGGCGAGCACGGCGCGGCCGGCTCCACCGAGGACGTCGCGCGCCGCGCCGAGGTCGGCATCGCGACCGTGTTCCGCCACTTCCCCACGAAGGCCGATCTCATCGAGGCGGCCCTGGTCCGCCACTTCGACCTGCTCAACGAGCGAGCCTGCGCCCTGGCCGCCCGCGCCGACGCGGGGCAGGCGTTCCGAGATCTGCTGCGAACCATGGTCGAGGGCGGGGCGACGAAGCTGACCCTCGCCGCCCAGATGCCCGACGGACAGTTCCCGCCGAGCGTCCGGCAGGGCGCGGACACGCTGCGCGCGACCGTCGAGGACCTGATGGACCGCGCGGCGCGGTCAGGAGCAGTCCGCCGCGACGTCGGGGCTGACGAGGTCTACCTCCTGCTCCGCGGACTCGCCCAGGCCTGTGCCACCACGCCGACGACACCTCGCACCATCAGCCGCGCAATCGACGTGGTGATCGCCGGGCTGAACGCCTGAGGCCGCCCCTCGCCGCGTGAACCACTGTGCGAACACAGATCCGCCGCGCCGACTCAGGATGCCGTCGCAAGGAGGGTTCCAGCCACTGATCTGGCGTCCCTGCCCGGCTGGCCGGAGTTGCCACTCAGGCCGCGCGCCTTGACGCCGTCGAAAAGCACGAGCAGCTGACGGGCAAGCACTGCGGAATCACGCGCCGCCTCGCCGAGACCGTCGGCGTCCTCGCCGCCGGCGCACTGGTGAGCCAGGACGGTTTCGGACCCTGGCCCGGCTGCCACTGGGTGTTCAGGCCGTCGCGACGCTGCTGGTCTTCGATCTTCTGTGGTATGTCTACCGCCGCACGGCCTCACCGGACGCTGCTGTGGCCGCTGCGGGTGACGACGCTGCCGGCACCCGCGGAGTGAACCGGGCGGCGTCCGGTCAGCCCGCGAGCATGCGTTCGAGTCCCGTCGGGTCGCCGAGGTAGACCGAGCCCGCGCCGGCGGAGGCGTCATCGGGCCAGATGACCGTCTGTCCGGCGGCGACACCGGCGACGATCCGTGCGGCGACGACCTCCGGGGCGGCCTTCTCCGCATCGACACCGGCAAGCATGTCGGTGTCGATGCCGCCCGGGTAGGCCCCGACGACCTCGATGTCCCGGCCGCGCAGTTCCGCCCGCAGGGACTGGGTGACGGAATGCGCCGCGGCCTTCGACGCGCAGTACCCCGCCATTCCCGCCACCGGCGCCAGCGCGATCAGGGTCAGCACGTTGACGATCGCGCCAGGAGCGTTTGCCGTCAGAATCGGGACGAAGGCCCGGCTCACCCGCAGCAGGCCGATCTGGTTCGTCACCATGTCACGCTGGAAAAGGTCCAGATCGCCCTCGAGGGCGCTGCCGAACCCGAGCACCCCGGCGTTGTTGACCAGCAGAGTGACGTCGGTCGCGAGTGTGGCCGCGGCGTCCACGCTCGCCCGGTCGGTGACATCCAGTGCGAGGACGCTCACCCGCGGGTCGGCGCTCACGGTCGAGGCGACGTCACGGGGGTCCCGGGCGGTGACGTAGACCTTGCTGGCGCCGGCGTCGAGGAGCTGGTCGACCAGGCGGGCGCCGAGGCCCCGGTTCGCGCCGGTCACCAGGGCGGTGCTGCCTTTGACGTTCATGGGTCGCCTTCCGGTCGAAATGTTCGGTGGGGCAACCGTATGGCGCGTCAGAGCATCAATCGATGACAGAAAGTCTCAGAAACTTGTCTGTTCGTCTCACGGCTCGGTGCATCATGAGCCCATCGGTAGGCTTCGACAATGGATCTGCTCGCCGACGTGCTGAGCGTCGCCGGGGTGCGCGGAACCGTCGCGGCCACGGTCCACGCCGGCGATCCGTGGGGGTTGCGGCTGTTCCAGATCTCCGCGGCGGCCTTCCACGCCGTCACCGCCGGCACCGCCTGGCTGCGCCTGCCCGGCCAACCCCCGCTGCGGCTCATGCCCGGCGACGTCGTCCTCCTGCCCACCGGGTCCGAACACGGGCTGGCCGGTGATCCGGCGGGCCCGCTGGAGCCGTTCGACCACGCCGCGTCGAAGGCCGCGCTCGCCGCCGGCGGTCGCCTCGACGTCGGGCCCGGACCGGCGCGGACCAGGATCCTGTGCGCCTCCTACCGGCACGATCCCGCCGTCACCACGCCGCTGTTCACCGTGCTGCCGGAGGTGGTCCACGTTCCCGCCGGGACACCCGGCGCCGGCCCCCGCGCCCCCCCCCCCCCGCGGGGCCCCCCCCCCCCCCCGCCCGGCGGGTCTGCCCGCGCGGCTGCGCCGCATCGCCCGGACGACCTGGACCGGCCCCGCGCCCTCGGCGCCCGCCGGGGGCCGACCGGCGAGGAACGCGGCGTACTCGGGTGTCTCCCGGCCGTAGAGCGCGAGGCGGCCGGCGGCGTCGGCGTGCAGCCCCCAGCCGTAACGCCGGCCGAGATCGCTGGCTCGCAGGCACGCCTGGCCGCGCGCGAAGAAGGCGGCGCGGGCGGCGACCCGCTCCGGCGCCGGGATGCCCGTGCGATCGGCGAACACGCCGAACAGCACGTCCGCCGACGTGAACCGGTAGGGCTGCGCGGCGATCATCTCGTAGGTCCGGGCGGCGATCGACGGGCGCTCAGGATGACGCGGTGGCTCCGTCCCCGCCTCGACCGGACAGTCCTCGGCCACCGCGATGAAGGTCTCCGCACAGTCCACCGACTCGAGGCCGGCCGACCGGTTCCCGCTGCCCATCCGCATCCTCCGCCCGTGGTGTCCCGGTGCTGGAACCAGCGTGCCACCGGGGTCCGACATTCCGCGCGGCACGGCGACGGCCACCTCACCCGCGCGATATCCGGTTGTCGCCGGCGGCCCGCACGGCTACACCTCACTCATGGTTGACGATCTCGAAACCGAGCTGCCCCTGCCGGGCGGGCGTCACGTCGGCGGGGTGCGGGTGGGTGACACGGTGCGCCGGGGAACCGGGCCGTGGACCCCGGCCGCCGGCCCGTCCTCGCGCGAGCTCGACCTGGCGTTCACCGCGCTGACCTGGGTGCCGCTGCTGACCCCGGGCGCGGTGGCGGGCGCCGGTCTCACCGACGTCGACGATCGGCCCCGGCGGCTGCGGCTGCTGCTCGACGCCTACGGCCACGACGGTGACCCGGCGGCCTTCGCCCTGGTCGTGGCCGCCCGGGCCCGGCTCAACGCCGAGGTCATCCGCCGGCTGGGCACCGACGTGCTGGCGCCCGTGGCCGCCGGCTACGAACAGTCCGCCCGCGAGATCGACGCCGCGGCGCCGACCTTCTGGGCCTGACCCCCGCCCGGCCGCCGGCCCGCGGCGCGCTGTACCTGGCCGACGCAACGCCAGCTCACAGCCACCCCACAGCCGCGGCTCCCACTGCGGTCATCATCCGCTCCGTTCCGGGGCGCCGACGGTGGGAGGTTGCCGGTGGCCACACGAGAGCAGGGACCACGGCGGGTCGGTCCCGTCACGGCCGGACTGGCCGCCATCGCGGCCGCCGGCATGATCGGCTTCGGCATGCCGGCCCAGGAACACACCGCCCCGGCGGCCACGACGACCACCGGTTCCACCGGTACCTCGGACGCCGCCAGCCCGGGGACGTGGAGTCCCGCCGGGTCGACGGTGTGGAGCGGCAGCGGGGCGACCCACGCCGCGACGGGGGGTTCCTGACGTGGCCCCCGCACCGTCGAGCGTCGAGGGTGCTCCCACCGCCGTCGTCCGCGCCGCCCACACCCGCCTCGCCCCCGCCCGCCAGCCCGCGATGCGCGGCGGGCTCGCGGCCCCCGCCCGCCCGGCCCCGCGCCCACGGGCGCACGCTGGCCGAACACGGGCTGCACGGCCGGCCCACCGCCGTGCAGAACACGGGCACGGTCCTGACGGGCCCTGTCCTGACGGGCCCTGTCCTGACGGGCCCTGTCCTGACGGGCCCTGTCCTGCCCGGCCTGGTCCTGACAGCCGGGCGTGCCGCCAGCGCCGCTCATCGACGGCGACGGCCGAGCAGGCGAAGCCAGGAGCCCGCGTCGGGCTCGTCGTCCGTACGGCCGGGCGGGTGAGCCCAGGAACTCGCGTCGGGTTCGGGAGCGGGAAAGGCCGCCAGGGCCGGGATCCTGTCACCGGCTCCCAGCCGGCGGCCCGGCGCGAGCAGCAGGTTGAGTTCGTGGAGGGTGAACTCCCGGCCCCGCGCCGTCCACCGCACGGCGCCGCCCGGATCGCCGACGATCCGATGGGAACCGTCGGGCAGCAGCACCGCGTGGCCGCCGTCGTCGAAGGGCACCACCGTGGCCGCCGGCACCAGCGAGTCCACGTCAAAGTAGCGCTGGGTTCCATCGACGCAGGCGGCAGCCAGTACCTCTCCCCCGCCCGGTGAGAAGGCAAGATCGCACACGGGCGCCGACACCTCCAGGCCAGCGGCCCGGCGGCCCGTGAGGACGTCCCACAGCCACAGCCGATGCCGGCCTTGTTCCCGGCCGGCGGCCGCGAGCAGCCGCTCGTGCGGCGCGAACACGACCGCCGTGATCTCCAGCTCATCGGGGGCCTCGAGTGCCTCGGGCGCACCGGGCGCACCGGCTCCGAGACGCAGCAGGCTGATGCCGCGCCCCGCCACGGCGAGCAGGTGTCCCGTCGGGGAGTAGGACGCGATCGTCGCGTCGAACGCGAGCTGCCACTCGACCAGCAGGCGCCCGGTGCTCAGCAGCCAGGTGCTCAGGCTGGTCCCCTCGATACCGGTGACGGCCGCGCCGCCCGGCGCGAAGGCGAGGGCGCGCACTCCGCTGTGGACGTCGTCATCCGCACCGGCCATGCCCGTGGGGATCTGACGGCGCCGCGACGCCAGATCGACGACGCTGATCTCACCGCGGGCGCCGCCGAGCACCAGCGTCCGCCCGTCCGGGGAGAACGCCGCCGCGGTGACGCCGCCCGGCATCTCGACGTTCAGGGCACTGTCCAGGTCCATGTCCAGCGGATGCCCGTGCACCGGCAGCTCCGGCCAGCCACGCGGCAGCACCCGCAGGACGGTGACCGCGCCCGGACCGCCGCGGCCGGGAAGGTCCCGCACGGCCAGCAGCCCGTCCGCCGACACGGCCAGCGCCACCGCGGGTGATAGCGGGTCGGCCAGGGTGGCGGTGGGCAGGTCGCGGCCAGGCAGGACGGAGACCTGGTGGCCGGTGCGCACGAGCCGTACGTCGACGAAGCACCGCGTGGCGGTGTTCCGCACGGTCACCACCGCCGCCCCGTCCACGGTGAAGCGCTGGCTGGCCCGGTCCGCCGCCCGCAGGACCTCCTGCCCGCCGGGCATGGTCTCCAGCCGGATCCAGCCGTGGCGCACAGCGGTCGCGAACCAGCGACCGTGGGGCGAGATCGCGTACCTCGCTGCGGACTGCTCGGCCTGTAGCTGCCGGAGCGCGCTCTCCACTTTGTGAACGATCAACCCCCGGAACGTGTCCGCCGGGTTGAACCGCCAGCTCGTCGGGACCCCGAGCACCCCGTCGGGCGGCAGGTATGTCTGGGCCATCTGCTGACCGGTCGCGACGCTCCACACTCGCAAGGAACGCTCCGGGCTGATCGAGACGAGGCTGCCCTCGGGCAGGAACGCCCACCGGTCCCGCGGGTCGGCGTTCGAGGAGACACAGCTGATCAGCTGTCCGCTCGTGCCGTGATGTATCCACAGCTGGCCATGGTGATCGCGGATGGCGAGCAGGTCGCCGCGTGGGGAGAACACAGGTGGGCCCGCCGCGCGGAAAGGCGGCGTCCAGACCACGCGCGGGCGACCCGCGGCCACCTCGTACACCGTCACCTCGCCCCGCGTGGCCACGGCCAGGCAGGCCCCGTCCGCGGCGAAGGTGGCGCTGACCGCGGCGCCCGCGCCGATCGGCCAGCGGTGCACGACCTGGCCGGTACGCAGCTCGCGCACGACCGCCTCGTCGTCCACGCCGACCACGGCCAGCTGGTCGGCGCCGGTGAAGGCCAGCGCGCGGACGGCGACCTCGTGGCGCACCTCGCCCCGGGGGTCCAGCCTCGGCACGTCGAACAGCGCGACGGTGGCGCCGGCCGCGACGGCGAGCATCGTCTCGTCGGCGGAGAAGGCGAGAACCGGGTCGCCGTCGAGGTCGGCCCAGCCCCGCACCTCCGCCCGTGGCTCGTCGCGGCCGCCGAGGATGGCCGTGGCGAGTTCGGGTGCGTCGCGCTGGTCGTCGTCGAGGACGGGTTCGAGGAGCACGGCGCGGTCCCACCGGCTGTCGGCGAGGCGCGCGCCGGTGAGCACCGGGCGGACGAGCCAGGCGTCGCGCAGGTCGGCGCCGCGCAGGTCGGCGCCGGTGAGGTCGATGCCGTGCAGTCGCTGGCCGGCGAGGTTCACCCCGCGCAGGTCGGCGTAGCGCAGGTCGTCGCCGGACAGGTCCCGCCCGCGCAGGTCCTGGCCTTCGAGGTGGACGGCGCCCAGCGGGAAACCGAGGCGGTGGCCAAGCGCGAGGGCGTTGTCCCGCGCCGCCTGGACGGATCCGCGCAACAGCCGGGGAAGGGGCATCTCCCAGTCGTCACCGTCTTCCTCCCCCTCGACGATGGCCTCGTCGTGGTGGCGCAGCGCGTCGCGGGCCCAGGATCGCAACTGTTCCGGGTCCGCCAGGCCGACCAGGAAATCGATCATCAGCTCGGTCAGTGGACGATCATGTAGTGGTGTCGATGTGTCGGTGCGGCCCTCGGAGAAGTGCGCGGCGATGGTGGCGGCGACCAGGTACTCCATGATCGAGCGGTGGGTGAAGGCGAAGCGGTCGTCGTCGCCGCGGCGCAGCAGACTGCTGGAGCCGACCGCGAACGCCGCTTCCGCGACGCTCATCCGCCGTTCGCTGAGGTCGGTCAGCGTGGTGCGCACCGTCTCGGTCAGTTCGCTCTGGTCAACAGCATCGGTGTCGCTCTCCCACAGGGCCATGGCCAGGGCGTCCACGGCGGTGCGCAGCTGCGCCTCATCAAGGCTCTGGTGGGAGCCGGGGGTGACCCGGCGCCGGTCGGCCTCGAAACGCAGCCACCGGCCGACCAGCGTCGCGTACAGGTCCGCCGAGCTCAGCGTGCCGTCGGCGGCGCGGGCGGCGCGCAGGTCGGCCTCGGGCAGCTCGGCGATGAACGACAGCATCCGCGGGTTGGTGGACAGGTCGACGAGGTCGCGCAGGTCGTGGATGAGGCGCAGCCGCTCGTCCGCCCGGCGCTCGGCGGCGGCCCGGTCGGGCTCGGCGAGGGCGAACAGGCGGACGAGGTAGTCACGGATCTGGCTGGCGTCGAAGTCGAGGAGGCGGATCTGGCGGCTGCCGGCGAGCTGGCGCACCCGCTCGCCGAACGCGGTGCGCCACTGGTCGTCGGAGGCGAAGTGCTGGGCGCGGCTGGTCAGCACGATCTTGGCGCTGCCCGACACCGCGTCGAGGATCATCCGCAGGTGCTCGGCGGCCCGGTCGAAGGTGACCCGCTGGGCGAGTTCGTCGAAGCCGTCGAAGAGCAGCACGACCCGCCCGCGGTCCAGCATGCGCAGCACCGCCGGCACCCGCGGCTCCGGCTCGCGGACCTTCGACAGGTGCAGGGCGAGCAGGTCCGCGACGTCGTGGCTCTTCTCCAGGGCCCGCAGTTCCACCAGCATCGGCACCAGGCGGGGCAGCTCCTCGGGCAGCCGGCGGGCCAGTTCGCGCAGCAGGAAGCTCTTGCCGTGGCCGAAGTCGCCCAGGACCAGCAGGAACCGCGCCGACTCGGTGTCCAGCCAGTCGAGCATCGCCGTGAACGCGTCGTCGGTCGGCGCCTGCTCGCCAGGATCGTCGAGCAGGACGTAGCGCTGCGGGACGTACAGCGACGGCGGGTAGCGCCCGTCCGAGCCCAGCCGGCTCACCTGGCGCAGGACGTAGCCGTGGGGATCCCAGCGGCCCTCGAACTCGGCGAGGCCGCGCAGCCGGATCCCGCCGCGGTGGGCGCGGCGGCGCAGCTCCGGCACGCCCAGCCCGGCGCCGTGCACGAGGTAGGAGTCGACGTACTGGCCGCGGGCGTCGTAGCGGGCGTGGACGCCGGTGCGGAACGCCTCGACGAGGTCCGCGTCCACCCGCCCGGGGCACAGGCCGACCGGCCAGACGGCGCGTTCCCCGTCGAGTTCGCCGCTGACCTCCAGGTAGCGCGGCTCGCCGGCGTGGGCCGGCGGCATCAGGCGCACGGCGGCGCCCGGCCACCGGTCGCGGCAGGCGTCGCGGACCCAGCCGGTGAACGTCTCCGCGTCCAGGCCGGGGAAAGCCGGCGGCGACGAGGCCGGTGTCGCCCGTGGGAACGGGGGCTGGTCGGTGGGGACGAGGTGGCCGTCGCGGGCGCCGCGCAGGCCGCGCAGCAGGGCCTGGGCGGCGCCGTCCTCGTCCTGGTCGTACAGGTCGACGCGGACCAGCGGCCCGAGCAGTCCGACCGGTTCGCACAGCTTCACCCGCACCGGGACGAGCGTGCGCCGACGCGGCGCGTAGCGGGCCTGCCATTCGCTGGCGGCCCAGGTGGAGCGCAGGTAGGCCGGGGAGAGCAGCAGCAGGACGTGGTCGGCGGCGGCGAGGCAGGCGTCCATCCAGGCGACGAAGTTCGTGCCCGGCACGGAATGCCAGTCCTGCAGGTCGACCTGCCAGCCCTCGGCGGCCAGCTGCCAGGCGATCCAGCGCGCCCAGCCCACGTCGTCCTGGGTGTAGCTGACGAACACCCGGCGTGCGGGTACACCCGTATCGTCCCCCGACGTCACCGGGACAGGATGTCACCGCGTGTCGGGGTTGTGCCAGCGGGTCCGTGCCCGGCCGGTGGGTGACACTCACCGTCACCCACCGGCCGGTGGAACGTGGAGCAACCTCAGTGGCGCTTCGGAACGGGGCGGCTCAGGGTGACGCGGTCGAACTCGGTGCCGTGCTCGTCGACGCCGCGGATGGTCAGCGTCGACGCGCCGCCGGGGCGGCCGGGTGCCGACTCGACGGCGACGAACGCGTAGTTGTCGAACCGCGTCCGCGACCAGCTGATCGACTCCGGGGTCTTCGTGCCGTCGGCGGCCCAGACGTAGCTGTTGGGCACGACGTTCGACGCCGGGACGATCTTGCCGCGGTAGGACTCCTGCTCGCCCGTCTGGAACGCGTAGCGCGGGCGGCCGGCGCTGCCGGCGGTGATGTAGATCGTGCCGTCCCTGGCCGGCTCGATCGTGGAGCCGTCGAGCGCCTCGCGGGTGGGCGCGTTGCCGCGGATCGGGTCGGAGCGCTCGTAGAGGTGGTTGTGCCCCTGGAGCACGAGGTCGACCTGGTAGCGGTCGAACAGTGCCGTCCACGCGGCGCGGACGCCGCCGTCGCTGGCGTGCTGCGACGTCGTCGAGTACGCGCAGTGGTGGAAGAAGCAGACGATGAAGTCGATGTCGGGGTCGGCGCGGTAGGCCTTGAGGGTCCGCTCGACCCAGGAGGTCTGCGCGCCGCCGGAGTAGCCGGCGTTCGCCTTGATCTCGAAGCTGACGTCGTTGGCGTCCAGCGAGAGGACCGCGACGTTGCCGTAGACGAACGAGTAGACGCTCGGGCAGCCCTTGGGGCCGTCGGTCGGCAGGTCGAGGCGGGCGGCGTGGCCGCCGTAGCCGTGCGGCGAGTAGAGCGCCTCCATGTCGTGGTTGCCGGTGGCGAACATCCACGGGGTACGGGCGGCGCTGAGCTCGATGTCCGACAGGTAGACGTCCCACACGGTGGGGTCGTAGTTGTCGAAGCCGACGGGCGGGGTGCCGGTGGTCGTGCGCTTCGGCGGCTTGCCGGCGCCGGACGGGTCGGCGTAGCAGATGTCGCCGGCGAGCAGGTGGAACGCCGGGTCGAGGCGGGCGATCGCCGCGGTGATCGCGGAGGCGTGCGCGACGGTCGGCTCGTTGTCCGGCTTGTAGTAGTTGTCGTCGAAGACGCCCTTGGGGTCGCCCGGCGGCGTGGAGTTCGAGCCGTGGTCGCCCATCATGGTGAAGCGGAACGACCCGCCGTTACGGCCCTTCGCGTGGCCGGTGCGCACCGCCTGCAGCGGCGTCGCGGCGCCGCCGGGGACACGGAAGCGGTAGTAGTACTCCCGGCCCGGGGCGAGCCGGTCGAACGCGGCGTGGACGTAGAACTGCTCGACCGCCAGGATCGACCCGTCGACCTGCGGGACCTGCGAGAGCAGCGGCCGGATCTCGGCCTCCACGGTGCCGCCGAGGGCGCGCGTCGGGCCGATGTCGACGAGGATCCGGCCGCGGCCGGGGTTACGCGTCAGCTGGCCCGCGAGGCGGAGCTGACGGGCGGGGTCCGCGCCGAAGGCGGTGTGCCGGCCACCGACGAGCAGCGGCGCCTCGGTGCTCGCGGCGTAGGCGGCCCGGCCGAACGGCGTCGTGCCCAGTGTCGCCGCGCCGGCGCCGGCCAGGCTGCCGACCAGCAGGCCGCGCCGGCTCACCGGGCGGCGACGAAGAAAGGTCTGGAGCCAGTCGTGCTGCTCCGCAATGGACATGTCGCGGGCAATCTGCGCCGGAACGCCGGACGCCACAACTTCGCTGGTTGGACTCACAGGCATGGCGCCGAACGTAGGCTTACCGCCGGTCGCCCGCCCCCATGTCTGGATGGCCACCGCCCAAAAAGTGGGTAAACACGATGGTCAAGCACGACGTTTCGCTCGTGTCGACAGTCGATCACCCTGGTCCGCACCGCCTGCGCCGCCTTCCTGACTGGTCCGCGGCCCTCCGGATGGCCAGCAGCCGCGCAGACCACACGAGAGATGATCACCGCCCCAGCCCGCGGGTACGCTCCGCTCAGCGAAAGCAGCCTACAGTAACGTGCCCGTCGAGGGCATCCGCCGATCCCGCGTCTCGTCCGCGTCAGGACAAAGCGGTGCCGGAAGCGCCGGACAACGATAGTTGCCTCGGCAACGGCACAATGTCGTTGCTGCTACTGTCGCATTACCCGGGCGAACCGCGCACCGCCATGGGAGGCCGTGGGTTCAGTTCGGACCGGTCGAGACGACGCCACCACCACTGCGGCGAAGGGGCACCCCTCACATGCCGGTACCCTCCCCTCCTCCGTCCCGGATCCCCGATTGACGCGCGCCGAGAAGGTTCCCATCCGGCTGGCACGGGAGATCGTCCGAGGATTGGCAGGCATGCCCCGGGGCACGAATCTGCCCAGCGAGGCCGAGATGATCGAAAACTACCGCGCCAGTCGCGGTTCGGTACGCGAGGCACTGCGAATCCTTGAAGTGCAGGGGCTCATCTCGATCCGCCCCGGACCGGGCGGTGGCCCGATGCTCGTCGGTCCGCGCAGCACCTTTCTCGCTCGGACGGAGACGCTGTTCTTTCACCTCCTCCAGGCCCGGTACGCCCATCTCCTACGCGGCCAGGCGGCACTCGAACCACTGATGGCCCGGCTCGCCGCCGCCAATCCCGAACGCGCGCAGGTCCGTGAGCTGGAGCAGTTCGTCACCAGCAGCCCGGCCGACGGCGACCAGGACACCTATCGCGACCGGGCGGCCAGCTTCCACACCGCGCTCATCGCCGCGTCCGGCAATCCAGTCCTGGGCCTTGTCTGCCAATCCATCCGCGACATCGCGCTCGCCCGCATCGAGCACCCGGTCTTCAACGAGCCGCACGAGCGGCACACCACGATGGCGGCGCACGCGGCGATAGCCCAGGCCGTTCTCCTCGGCGACGCGAACCTGGCCGAACGACTCATGGCCGCGCACATGGACGCCTACTGCAACCGGGTCACCGCCGACCGCGCCGACCTCGTCGAAGAGATCGTTGGTTGGCACTGAACAACACTTCCGCGGGGTTCGATTTTTGCAGGAAAGCAATCCGTGAAACCGACCCCCGGAGAGTCATCCGATCCGGCCATGATTCATCTCACAGTCGACATGCCGCCGATCGGGCAGGATCATCGTTCCTGCGCTGCCGCCCTAAACATCCGTCACATCCCAGCAATCAGCAGGCGGCCACGCAGCGCGGTGGAATCGGGAATCGAGAATGCCCGACGCCGCATTACCGGCGCGAATAGCGGGGCGCACCGGAGCGGCGCTGCGGCGCCAGTCCGAAGCCGCGCGGCGGCGTCGCCGCGCAGGACGCCGGCGGGCAGGCCCGCGGCGGCGACGTTCTCCCGCAGGTGCGCCACCGACGAGGTGCCGGGGATCAGCAGGATGTTCGGTGACCGCTGCGGCAGCCAGGCGAGCGCCACCGCCATCGGTGTCGCACCGAGCTCGCCGGCCACGGCGCCCAGCGCGTCGGACCGCAGCGGCGTGAACCCGCCGAGCGGGAAGGAGGGGGCGCAGGTGGTCGTGGACCGCGGCGCGCCGCTCGGCGGGGGTGCGGGCGCGAGCGCCTCGCGGATGAGCTCGTTCGTGACGTGCGGCCCGTAGAAGTCCGCGGTGTCGAGGTGGCGGATGCCGAAGGTCGACGGCCGCGGCCCGCAGCACGGCGAGCGCGCCGTCACGGTCCTTCGGGGGCCGAGGACGCCCGGCCCGGCGAGCCGCAGGGCGCCGTGGCCCATCCGGGTGCGTTCCAGATCCCCGACCCGACAGGTACCGCCGGGAAGGCCCTGCGATTTCCCTTTCGTCCACCACCCGCGCCCGCGGGCCGCTCCCGCCACTATCCCGCCGCGTGACCGGGCCACCGCGCCACGGGTGTCCCGTGGCGTCGGGAGTCGGGTCAGACCGGACGGGCGGCCCCGGTCACTCGTGGGTCGGCGCGGCCTGCCGCGGCAGGTGGCCTTCGCCGAGACGGGCCCGCAGCAGGCAGCGCTCGGCGAACGCCAGCGCGGCGAGGTGGTAGGACCGCGCGGCCCAGCTCAGGCTGACGTTGTGCGGCGCGCCGGGCTGGCGGGCGGTCTCGACCAGCGGCGCCGACGTGAACGCCCGGGCAGTCGCGGCCAGCTCGACGTCGTCGGAGATCCACCACTGCTCGTGCTCCGCCATCGTCAGGCGCACCGGCACCCGGACCCGCCCGGCCAGCGCGGGGAAGGCGTCCGGCCAGGTCGGCGCCTCGGCGGCCTCGCCCGGCAGCACCGGCTCGAGCAGGCCCTGGCGGGCCCGCAGGACCCCCGGCGGGTAGAGCTCGGGCGAACCCCAGAACAGCGCCATCACCTCGCGGGCCGTCCGGGGGGCCGTGGCGTGGGGGTCCAGGCCGAAGCGGCCGGGCTGGAAGCGGCGTCCCGAGCCCGAACCGTCGATGCCCAGCAGCTCCCCGCCACGGGCGTGGGCGGCGAGGTGGATCGCCAGCTCCACGCCGTAGGAGTGGGCGAGGACGAACCACCCGGCGCCGACCTCGTGGGACGCGGCGAAGGTGTCGAGGGCGCGGTGGACGATCTCGGCTCCCGCGGGGAGGTTCTGGTCGGCGGGGGCCAGGTCCGCCGACGCCCGGTAGCCGGGGCGGTCCAGCGCGAGCACCTGCCAGCCCGCCGCCGCGGCCAGGGTGAGCAGCGACAGTTCCGGGTCCGCGGCGCAGTGGAAGTAGGTGGCGTTCACACCGCCGCCGTGCAGCGCCACGATGGTCCCCCGGGGCCGCGGCACCGGGGCGAACAGCCCGGACAGCGCGTAGCAGCCGGCCGCGAGCAGCACCGGCTGTACCGCCTCGGTCACCGGGCGCCGTCGCGGGGGGGTGTGGCCGGCCGCGGGAAGGGCGACGAAAGCGCCGGTGTCCTCCCGATCGGGGTCAACGTGCCTCATCCGGTCACCGTAATGCGACGGGCGGGTGCGGGGCCCGCGGGTGTGACGTCGGCAGCCGGCGCCGGAGCCCGGAACTGTCGGACGCCGGCGCTAGCGTGCGGGTTCATCGAACGGGCGGTGCGGTCCCGTTCCGCGACGAAGGGCTGCCCCGATGGCCGTGATCACCGCGTACGAACCCGGGACGCCGTGCTGGGTCGACCTCGCCAGTCCCGACGTCGAGGCGTCGCGGGCGTTCTACGGCGCCCTGTTCGGCTGGGAGGCCCAGGTCTTCCCGGACCCCGCCGCCGGCGGTTACACGATCTTCACCCTCGGCGGACTGCCCGTGGCCGGCCTCGGCCCGCGGCTCGATCCGGCGTGGCCGGCGGCCTGGGCCACCTACCTCCGCGTCGAGGACGCCGACGAGGTCGCCAGGTCCGTGCGGGCGGCCGGCGGCGCGGTCCTGGCGGCGCCGCGGGACGTGTCCGACCTGGGGCGGATGGCGGTGTTCGCCGATCCGGCCGGCGCGGCGATCTCGGTCTGGCAGCCGGGCGCGTTCCCCGGGGCGGGGGTGCGGGGCGAGCCCGGCTCCTTCTGCTGGAACGAGCTCGACAGTCGTGATCTCCGCGCCGCCCGCGCCTTCTACCCGGCGGTGTTCGGCTGGACCATCGCCGATCCCGGTCCCGGCGACGGTCCCATGGAGTACTACGAGTGGAAGCTCGCCGGCGCGCCGGTGGCCGGGCTGCTCGCGATGCCCCCGGTCGTTGCGGCCCAGGTGCCGTCGCGCTGGCTGACCTACTTCGCCGTCGCCGACACCGACGCCGCACTGACCCGGGTCGGCGAGCTCGGGGGCACCGTGCTCGTCACGGCGTCGGACCTGCCCACCGGCCGCTTCGCGCTGGCCGCCGGTCCGCACGGCGACGCCTTCGCGATCATTGCCCGCGCCGGCGCCACGGGTACGGCGCCGGCGCGGTGACACCGGGCGGGGCGGGACTACAGGGCGCTCGCCAGGCGACCGGCGAGGACCCGGGTGAACCGCGCCGGGTCGCGCAGGTCGCCGCCCTCGGCCAGCAGCGCCAGGTCGTAGAGCAGGTCGGCGGTCTCGGCGAGGGCGACGGACTCGACGTCCTGTTCGTGTGTCCGGCGCAGCGCGGTGACCAGCGGATGGGTCGGGTTGAGCTCCAGGATGCGCTTGGGGTGCGGGACGGACTGGCCCATCGCGCGGTACATCTTCTCCAGCGCCGGGGTCATGTCGAAGGTGTCACCGACGACGCAGGCCGGCGACGTCGTCAGCCGCGAGGACAGCCGGACCTCCTTGACGTCCTCCCCGAGGCGCTGCGCCATCCACGTGAGCAGGTCCGCGTACTCCTTGCGCTGCCGCTCCCGCTCGGCCTCGCCCTCCTTGCGCTCCTCGTCGGTGCCGAGGTCGACCTGGCCCTTCGCGATCGACTGCAGAGTTCTGCCGTCGAAGGCGCCGACCCGCTCGACCCAGACCTCGTCGACGGGGTCGGTGAGGATCAGCACCTCGTACCCGCGGGCCACGAACGCCTCCATGTGCGGGGAGTTCTCGATGGTCGCCCGGGAGTCGCCGGTCATGTAGTAGATCTCGGTCTGGCCGTCCTTCATCCGCTCGGTGTACTCGCGCAGGGTGGTCGTCGCCTCCGGGTCGGCCGTCGACGCGACGGAGACGATCTCGAGGATCGCCTCGGTGTTGTCGGCGTCCTCCAGCAGGCCCTCCTTCACCGCCGCGCCGAACTCCCCCCAGAAGGTGCGGTAGCGCTCGCGGTCGCCGTCGAGCAGGCTCTGCGCCGACGCGAGCACCTTGCGGACGAGCCGGCGGCGGACCTGCTGGATCCGCCGGTCCTGCTGCAGGATTTCCCGGGAGATGTTCAGCGAGAGGTCGCGGGCGTCGACCACGCCCTTGACGAAGCGCAGGTAGTTCGGGAGCAGCGCCTCGCAGTCGTCCATGATGAACACACGCTTGACGTAGAGCTGGATTCCGCGGCGGGCGTCGCGGGTGTAAAGGTCCAGCGGCGCGCGGGCGGGGATGAACAGCAGCGCCTCGTACTCGAACGTTCCCTCGCCCTTCATCTGGATGACCTCGAGCGGGTCGGTCCAGTCGTGGCTGAGGTGGCGGTAGAGCTCGTTGTACTCGGCCTGGTCGACCTCCTCGCGGGGGCGGGCCCACAGCGCCTTCATCGAGTTCAGCGTCTCGATCTCGGTCACCGTCGCGTCGTCCGCGGGCTCGCCGTCACCCTCGCCGTCGGAGTCGGCGGCGGCCGGGGCGGGGCGCTCGACGGCCATCCGGATCGGCCAGGCGATGAAGTCGGAGTAGCGCTTGACGATCTCGCGGATCTTGCGCTCGTCGGTGTAGTCGAACAGCCGGTCCTCGCTGTCCTCGGGCTTGAGGTGCACCGTGACCGCGGTCCCCCGCGGCGCGTCGTCGACGGCCTCGATGACGTAGGTGCCCTCGCCGGTGGACTCCCAGCGGGTGCCGGTGTCCTCGCCGGCGCGGCGGGTGAGCAGCGTGACGCGGTCGGCGACCATGAAGGTCGAGTAGAAGCCGACGCCGAACTGGCCGATGAGATCCGCCGAGGCGCCCGCGTCCCCGGACTCCCGGGCCTCGCGGAGCTTGCCCAGCAGCTCGGCGGTGCCGGAGCGGGCGATCGTGCCGATGAGGCCGACGACGTCGTCGCGGGACATGCCGATGCCGTTGTCGCGCACGGTCAGCGTCCGGTCGTCGCGGTCGACGACCAGCTCGATGTGCAGATCGGGGAGGTCGACCCGCAGGTCCTGGTCGGTCAGGGAGGCGAGGCGCAGCTTGTCCAGCGCGTCGGACGCGTTGGAGATGAGTTCCCGCAGGAACACGTCCTTGTCGGAGTAGATCGAATGAACCATCAGCCGCAGAAGCTGACGCGCCTCGGCCTGGAATTCCAGCGTCTCGACCCGGCTACTCACGGGGATTTCCTCCATGCGGACACGGACAGGGTGTTGGACAGGTGGCAAGAAATGCGACCGGCGCCGATTCTCCGCGACGACCGGCGCCGCAGGAGCCGCGCCCCCGGCCGTGAGCGGATTATCCAGCAGGTTCAGCGGCAGGAATCATACCGGGACGCGACGCGCCCTCGACCGGATCCGTCCGGTCCCTCGGCCAGCCCGCCGCCCGCGGCCGCCCGGCGTGGCCGCGGCCGGAAAACATGTTGCGGGCCGCCCGTGGGCATGGCACCGTCACGGACGGACACGTTGCCTTCCCCGGGAGCCGCCAGATGGACCTGTGAGACGCCGCCCTCGCACGCCGGCCCCTGCCCGGACGTGTGCCCGGTCCCGTCTCCGAGGTTCGCCGTGTCTTCCCCTCTCACATCCACCCAGCTCACGCTGGACGCTGCCAGCAAGTTCTATGATCATCGCCCCGTGCTGCGGGAGGTGACCTGTTCGCTGCCGACCGGCGCCCGCACCGGCATCATCGGCGAGAACGGCTCGGGCAAGAGCACCCTGCTGCGCCTGCTCGCCGGGGTCGAACTGCCCGACGACGGTCGGGTGATCCGCCAGGCCGGCGGCGGCATCGGACATCTGCCGCAGGAGGCGACCCCGACGCCCGGCTGGACGGTCGCCGACGCCGTCGACGACGCGCTGGCCGACCTGCGGGCGATCGAGGCCCGGCTGCGCGCGCTGGAGTCGGCGATGTCCGCCGGTCCGCCACTCTGCGACGGCGGCGCCCACAGCGGCAACAGCGATGGCGACGCGGGGGTGCTCGCCGAGTACGGCACGCTGCTCGCCGCGTTCGAGCTGCGCGGCGGCTATGACGCGGATGCCCGCGTCGAACAGGTGCTGCACGGCGTCGGCCTCGGCGGGCTGCGCCGCGACCGGCCGCTCGGCGCGCTCTCCGGCGGTCAGCAGGCGCGGCTGCGGCTGGCCTGCGTGCTCGCGGCCGGCCGCGAGGTGCTGCTGCTCGACGAGCCGACGAACCACCTCGACGACGACGGGCTCGCCTGGCTCGCCAGCCACCTGCGGGCCCGCACCGGGACGACGGCGGTGGTCTCCCACGACCGGATCTTCCTCGACCAGGTCGCGGACACCCTCATCGAGGTCGACGGGGACACCCACGGCGTCCGCCGCTACGGCGACGGCTACGGCGGCTACCTCGCCGCCCGCGCCGCCACCCGCGCCCGCCGGGCCCAGGCGCACGCCACCTGGACCGCCGACGTCGCCCGCCAGCGCGAGGCCGCCGCGAGCACGGCCCGCCGGGGCGCGTCCCACCGCGGCCCGACGGACAAGAACAAGATGTCCTACGGCATCGCCGGGGATCGTGTCCAGCAGGCGGTCGCCAGCCGGGTACGCAACGCCGAGGAACGGCTGCGCCGTCTGCTCGACCATCCGGTCGCGGCACCCCCGCAGCCGCTGCGCTTCGCCCTGCCCGCGGGCCCGGCGCCAACAGGCACGGGCGGTGGCGTCCTGTTCGACGCGGTCGACGTGTCGGTCGCCGGCCGGCTGGCGCCCGTCACCGTCGCCGTCCCGGCCGGCGGGCGGCTGCTGGTCGACGGCGCGAACGGCGCGGGCAAGAGCACCCTGCTGCGCGTGCTCGCCGGGGAGCTCGCCCCCGACCACGGCACGCTGACCCGGCGGGCCACCGCCGGCCACCTTCCGCAGCGGATCGACGTCGACGACCCCGACCGCAGCCTGCTCGCGACCTTCGCCCGGGGCCATCCGGGTGACGCCCGGGAGCACGCCGCCGCGCTGCTGTCGTTCGGTCTGTTCACCGCCGAGCAGCTGAGCCTGCCGATCGGCCGGGCCTCCGCCGGCCAGCGCCAGCGCCTCGCCCTCGCCCGGGTCCTGCGCGACCCCGTCGACGTGCTGCTGCTCGACGAGCCGACGAACCATCTCAGCCTGGCGCTCGTCGAGGAGCTGCAGGCGGCGCTCGACGCCTACCCGGGCGCGATCGTGCTGGTCAGCCATGACCGGGCGATCCGCCGCCGCTGGCACGATGAGCGCCTGACCCTTCTCCCGCCCGAGACCGACCAAACGCCCGGCCCGGTGTCGGGTGGTGGACAGTCGCCGACGCGCCGGAGCCGGGCAACCTGATGATGGTCCCGCGCGTCACGGTGTGCGAGGGCGGAACGCCGTCCGAGCACTCAGGTGTTCCCGGGCGGAGGTGTCGTGAACTCGCACTCATACGCGGCTGCGGGCGGGCCTGGGCCGGGCGCGGACCCCCGCCGTGGCGAGCGGAGCGACGCCGCGTCCGGTGGCGCGGACCCCCCGGGGAGTCCGCTGCGGCCGTCCGACCCCCGTGACCTGGGCGGGTACGAGATGCTCTCCCGCCTCGGCGAGGGCGGGATGGGCACCGTCTATCTCGGCCGGGACACCGCGACGGGCCGGCTGGTCGCGGTGAAGGTGGTCCGTGCGGAGCTCGCCGACGACGCCGAGTACCGGGCCCGGTTCCGTCGGGAGGCGCAGGTCGCCCGCCGCGTCGCCCGGTTCTGCACCGCGGAGGTGCTGGCCGTCGCAGACCCGCCGGACGCCGCGCCGTACCTGGTCACCGAGTTCATCGCCGGGCGGACGCTGGCGGATCAGGTCGCAGCGGACGGCCCGCTCGGGTCCGCGGACGGCGAGCGGGTCGCGGTGAGCGTCGCGGCGGCGCTGACCGCGATCCACGGCGCCGGGCTGGTCCATCGCGATCTCAAGCCGTCGAACGTGCTGCTCTCCCCGCTCGGCCCCCGTGTGATCGACTTCGGGATCGCCCGGGCCGCGGACAGCCCGACCATCACCCAGGGCAAGGCCATCGGCACGCCGATGTTCATGGCGCCGGAGCAGGCCCGGGGTGAGCCCGTGTCGCCGGCGACCGACGTGTTCGCCTGGGGCGGCCTGGTCGTGTTCACGAGCACCGGACGGCCGCCGTTCGGCACCGGCTCGGTGCCCACGCTGCTGTACCGCATCGCCACGACGGACGTCGATCTCGACGGACTGGACCAGCACCTCGCCGCGATCGTCCGGGACACGATGCGCCGCGATCCGGCCGCACGCCCGACGGCCGAGGAGATCTTCGCCCGCATGGTCCGGCTCGGGGTGCAGCTCGACGCACCGTCCGCGGCACCGACGAACCCGGCGACCGGGCTCCTCGACCTGCGCCGCCCCACCGCCGCGCCGACCCCCGCCGACGCCGCCGGCCTTCCCGGGACGGCCGGCGCCGCGGGTACGGCCCTCCCCCCGGCGTCCGCCGGCTCCTCGGCATCTGGCTCCTCGGCGTCCGCTAGCTCCTTGGCATCCGCTGACTGCTCGGCATCCGCCGACTGCTCGGCATCCGCCGACTGCTCGGCATCCGCGGCGGCCGCGGCGCCGGCCGGTGCCGCCGGCGTGGACGCGCTCGGCGGTGTCGGGGAGCCTGTCACGCGGGGCGGCCGGCAGCCCACGACGAGGGCGATCGGGCGCCGGGGCAGAGTTCTGATCGCGGTAATGACGCTGGCCGCGCTGGTCACGGCCAGCGCCGTGGCGCTCGCCGCACGCGACCCGCGTGGGCCCGGCCCCGCCACCACCCCCACCGCCATCGCCGATGCCGGGCACCTCGTCGTCCCCGCCGCCCTGATCAGCCTGACCGCCGACGACGCTGCCGCGCGACTGCGCGCCGCCGGTCTCACCAACATCGCGTGGGTGACGAAGCCGGACGCAAGCGTCCCGCGAGACCGGGTCGTGCAGGTCAGTCCGCCCAGCAGCAGCGTCGTCAGCCGCTCGACGAAGATCACGATCACGGTGTCGGACGGGGACACCGCCGCCACGGCGGGCGTCACCGCCTCCCCCGGCGACCGGACCGCGGGGCCGTCCGGGGTGAGCCCGAACCCGCCGACCGGGACGACGCCCGAGCCGGGCGCGACCGAGACCCAGGGGCCGGAGTTCGCCACCGTCGCCGACGTGATCGGCCGCACCGAGCTGGACGCGCGGGGAACCCTGACGACCTTCGGCCTGGTGGTGACGGTACGAACCCAGACCGGCCCGTCCTCGATCGGGCCCGGCCGGGTGGAGGCGGTGCAGCCCCCGGTGGGCACCCGGGTGGCACCCCGCTCGCCGGTGACGATCACCGTGGTGAGCACGCAGATCAGCGTGCCCACCGTGAAGGGTCAGCCGGTCGCCACCGCCGAGGCGACGCTTCAGGGCTACGGTCTCGACGTCATCGTGCAGCAGCAGCCGGCGACCGGCCAGGCGGCGGGCACGGTTCTCGCCCAGTCACCGGAAGCGGGCACGGTTCGCCGCGACACCACGGTGACGCTCACCGTCGCCAGCGCCGCCAGCTCCAGCTCCCCGCCCCCGCCCCCGCCGGATCCGGCGCCACCGCGATCGTCGGCGACGCCCATGCCCTGACGAGTACGGCGCCGGGCAGCCGCCGGGCCCACGAAAGCCGGTCGTTCGACCAGCCCGGACTTAGCGCGGCGACAGGCGAGCTTTTCGATCAGCGGTATCGATACGCGTCCGTTGTTGCTCGTTGCCCAAGAAATCGCGGTACGTGAGCATTGACGCTGCCATCGACTCAACGTGACTTCCGTCACTCCGCAGCAACTCGGCCGGGATGGGTGCGAGGCCGTCCACGGGACGAGCATCCTGCACCTCTCGGCGACGAGCCGCCCGAACGGATCTCCGAGGCGGGGCCGGCCGGGTCAGCGGGGTCTCAGGGCGTCCATCAGCAGGCCGAGAAGGCGGTCGGTCTGCGCGCGGTCGCGACGGTCGGCGGCGGCCAGCGAGATGCCGCTGAGGCCGACCAGGACGTCGTCGGGGGCGACGTCGGCGCGCAGCGTGCCGGCCGCGGCGCCGGCGCCCAGCAGGGCGGCGACGGCGGCGGTCAGCCGGTCCCGGCTGCGGGCGAAGGGGTCGCCGCCGCTGGCGATGAGCGCGCGCAGCGCGTCGCCCATGCCGCGCTTGGTGCCCATGTAGTCGACGAAGTGGTTCATCCAGGCGCGCAGGGCCTGCTCGGGCGGCGCGGCGGCGAGCAGGTCGTCGACCCGGTCGCAGAGCCGGTCGAGCTCGCCCTGGTAGGCGGCGTCGACGAGGGCCTCACGGGTCGGGAAGTGCCGGTAGAGCGTGCCGATACCGACGCCGGCCTCGCGCGCGATCGCCTCGAGCGAGACGTCCGCGCCCTCGCGGGACAGCGCCTGGACGGCAACGGAGAGTAGCCGTTCGCGGTTGCGTCGGGCGTCGGCGCGCAGCGGTCGTGCGCTCGCCATCCCACCTCCCGGGAATGTTGCGGAGGAACCTCCGGTTAGCCTGGGACAGCAAGCGGAGGTTCCTCCGATTCATTCTACCGACAGGGGACGTCCATGATCGACCGGCTCACCACCCCGTTCGGCGCGGAGTCGACGGCCGCCGAGGTCGTCGACGGCATCGACCTCACCGGAAAGCGGGTCATCGTCACCGGCGGTGCCTCCGGCATCGGCGTGGAGACCGCGCGGGCACTCGCTGGCGCCGGCGCCGAGGTGACCCTCGCCGTGCGTGATGTCGAGGCCGGCGAGCGCGTCGCCGCGGAACTCGCCGACAGCACCGGCAGCAAGCAGCTTCTGGTCCGCCCGCTCGACCTGGCCGACCAGGCGAGCGTGGCCGCCTTCGTCGCGCGCTGGGACGGCCCGCTGGACATCCTGGTCAACAACGCCGGGATCATGGCGTCCCCGCTGCTGCGCACCCCGCAGGGCTGGGAGCTGCAGTTCGCCACCAACCACCTCGGCCACTTCGGGCTGACCACCGGCCTGCACGGCGCCCTGGCCGCCGCCGGCGGGGGCGCGCGGGTCGTCTCGGTCAGCTCCAGCGCCCACCACCGCTCGCCGGTCGTCTTCGACGACATCCACTTCGAGCGCCGCGACTACGACCCGTGGGCGGCCTACGGGCAGTCCAAGACCGCGAACGTGCTGTTCGCCGTCGAGGCGAGCCGGCGCTGGGCCGGTGACGGCATCACCGTCAACGCGCTGATGCCCGGCGGCATCCGCACCAACCTGCAGCGCTACATCACCGAGGAGGAGCTGGACCGGATGCGCGCGGCCGCCGGCGCCGGCGACACCGAGCTGCGCTGGAAGACCACCGAGCAGGGTGCGGCGACGTCGGTGCTGGTCGCGACCTCACCCCTGCTCGACGGCATCGGCGGTCGCTACTTCGAGGACTGCCACGAGGCCGAACGCGGCGTCCGCGGCCCCCGCAACGGCGTCGCCGAGTACGCCCTCGACCCGGCCGCGGCGGCCCGCCTGTGGGAGCTGTCGACAACGGCGCTGGCCAGCGCCTGACCCTGGGGCGGTGCGGGCGGGACGAAGCGCCGTGTGGTCGCGCCGCCCGCCCACGCCCCCGCCCGGCAGGGGCGTGGGCGGCACGTGGGTCAGGTGCGGCCGAGGCGGCGGAACTGGCTGGCGTGGAAGACCAGCGGGCTGACGTCGTGGTCGGCGTCGAGGTCGTGGACGCGCAGCACGATGATGTCGTGGTCGCCGGCGCGGACCTGCTGGTCGACGCTGGTCTCCAGCCAGCCGCTGGCGCCGTCGAGCAGCACGGCACCGTCGTCGCTGGCGCGCCAGGCAAGCTCGGTGAACCGGTCGGCGCCGCGGCCGGCGAGCTGGCGCCCGGCGCGTTCCTGCACGGCGCTGAGGATGCTCACGCCGAGTCGGGGCGCGGCGCGCAGCACCGGCCAGGTCGACGACGCATGCGCGACGCACAGCGACACCAGCGGCGGGTCGAGCGACACCGACGTGAACGAGCTGACCAGCAGCCCCACCGGCGCACCGTCGACGACGGCGGCGACGGCGGCGACCCCGGACGGGAAGGCGCCGAAGACGTGCCGCAGCCGGCGGGGGTCGAACACCTGCGTCGGGCTCACCATGAGCTGGCCTCCACCGTGATGGTCGGGACGAGGGGCAGGCCGCCGCGCAGAACCTCGAGGAAGCTCACGATCTCGGCGGCGACGGAGCGGTGCTGCAGGTCGTTGAGGACGTCGCGGTGCCCGCCGCGGACGACGGCGAGGCGGGCCGCGGGCAGTCCCTTCGCGAGCCGGGCGAGCGCGGCGCGGTCGGCGAGCGGGTCGGCGTCGCCGACGAGCAGGAGCTGGGGCAGCTCGGCGGTGCTGCCGTAGGCCGCGTCGAGCAGCGCGTCGGGCACGGCCTCGGCGAGCGCGCCGGGTCGCACGGCCGGATCGTCACGCAGTGCGCCGCGGTGCACGGGACAGTGGGTGCGCGCGTCGAGTTCGCTGTCCCAGTCGCCGATCACGCGGGCGCCGTGGCCGGGCAGGCCGGCCAGGACGAGTGCGTCGGGCCACCAGCGGGCGCCGGGCGGGACTGTCGCGGCGAGCGCCGCGAGGGCGGCGGCGCCGCTGTCCGCGCCGACCAGGACGAGCGGGCGCACCAGCCCCTCACCGGCCGCGCCGGCCCCCCGGCAGGCAGATGCTCCCCCACCGGCGGGCACTCCCCCACCGGTGGGGGCACTCGCGGCGGCGCCCGTTCCGCCGCCGGCGGGGGCATTCGCGGCGGCGAGCGCTGGCGCCGGGCCGTCAAGGGCGGTGACGGCGGCGCTCAGCCGGGCGCCGAGGCGGTCGAGCGAGCCACGCAGATCGGCCTGGTCGAGGGTCGGCGCCGACAGGACCCGAACCTGGTAGGCGTCGACGGCGAGGCGGGTGCCGAACCGGCGGTAGGTGCCGGTGGACTCGCCGCGGCCCGGCACGACCAGCACGGTTCCCCGGGTACGCAGCCCCGGTGGTGGGTCGAGGGCGAGCGGATCGGTGACGCGGGGGTCGGTCATCGCGGTCAGACTCCTGCCGGTTCGGGTTCGGTGCTCCGCGCCGCCGACGCCAGCGCGGACGACGCCGACGACGCGGTCCGCTCCGCCGCGACCGGCGCCGCCGCGGCCCGGCGCTCGCGTTCGACGGTGTGGCGGTTGGCGGGGATCGGAAGGCCGAGGTGGCCGCGCAGCGTGTCGGCCTCGTACTCGGTGCGGTACAGCCCGCGCTGCTGCAACAGCGGCACCACATCGCCGGTGAAGCGCTCCAGGTCGTCCTGCGTGCGGAAGTGCAGGTTGAGGCCATCGGCGGCGTCGGTGAGGAACCAGTCCTCGATGGCGTCGGCGACGGTGTCCGGTGCGCCGGTGAACGGCGACGGCGTGTACTCGGTGACGGCCTCGACGACCTCGCGCAGGGTCAGCTGCTCCTCTCGGGCCTGCCGGACGATCTCCAGGCCGCGGGTGCGCCCGCTGCGCTCGGCGAGGTGCGCGACGTCGGGGAACGGGGCGTCGAGGTCGTGGCGGGAGAAGTCGTGGGCGCCGAAGGCACGGCCGAGGAAGCCGAGCTTGCGGCCGAAGTCGTTGTCGGCCTCGAAGATGTCCCGGGACAGCTCGTAGGCGCCCTCGTCGCTGTCGGCGATCACCGGCGCGGCGCCGACGAGGATCACCACGTGCCGCGGGTCGCGCCCGAGCGCGGCGGCCCGGGTCCTGACGTCGCGGTAGTAGGCCCGCGACGCCTCGATCGAGCCGCCCGGCGCGTAGATCCCCTCGGCGACCCGGGCCGCCAGGTCGCGGCCCTCCTCGGACACGCCGGCCTGGAAGATGACCGGCTGGCCCTGCGGCGAGCGGGACACGTTCAGCGGTCCGGCGACCCGGAAGTGCTCGCCGACGTGGTCGAGGGCGTGCAGGCGGGACGGGTCGAGGAACATGTCCCGTTCGACGTCGGCGGGGAACGCGTCGTCCTCGTAGGAGTCCCACAGGCCGCGCACCACCTCGACGGACTCCAGCGCCCGACCGTAGCGGGTGGGGTGGTCGAGGTGCTCGTCGAGCCCGTAGTTGCGGGACGTGCCGGAGTCGAAGCTGGTCACGACGTTCCAGCCGGCCCGGCCGTGGCTGATCTGGTCCAGGGAGGCCAGGCGCCGGGCGAGGTTGAACGGCGAGTTGTACGTGGAGCTCGCGGTGGCGACCAGGCCGAGGTGGCGGGTGTGCGTCGCGACCGCCGACAGCAGCGTCAGCGGTTCGAGCCGGTTGAGGTAGTGCGACGGGTAGGTGGCGTTGATGAACTGGCTGTCGACGATGAAGTACGCGTCGAACAGTGCCGCCTCGGCGGTCTTCGCCTGCCGGATGTAGTAGTCGATGTCGATGCTGGCGTTGGCCGGGACCCGCGGGTCCTTCCACAGGCCGTGCTGGCCGGGGCCGCCGACGCCGTAGGCGCTCAGCGCGAGGTGCAGCGTGCGGGTCAACTCGGTTCTCCCTCCTGGCTTGGTCGGATGCGGGCGTGGCGGCGGGCGGCGGGCGCGGTCAGGACACGAGCGCGGGCGGGACGGCCGCGACGTCGGCGGCCGCAGCGACACCGGCGGACCCGTGGACGTCGGCCGGCGGCGTGGCGGCGGGCGGCGTGGCGGCGGGCGGCGTGGCGGCGGGCTCTGCGGGTGCCGGCGACGGCTGCCGCGCGGCGGTGTGGCGGTTGGCGGGGACGGGCAGGCCGAGGTTGCCGCGCAGCGTCGTGGACTCGTACTCGGTCCGCGCCACGCCACGCTCGCGCAGGATCGGCAGGACCTCGTCGGTGAAGCGGGCGAACTCGCTCGGGGCGGTCACGATGATGTTGATGCCGTCGAACGCGCCCGCGTCGAACCAGCGCTGGATCTCGTTCGCCACCGTCAGCGGCGAGCCGACGAACGGCGAGCGCGAGGCGCCCAGCTGGTGCTCGACGACCTGGCGCAGGGTGAGGTCGTTGTCCCGGGCCAGCTTCTTGATCGCGTCCGCCTGGGTCCGGAAGCTGCGCTCGCCGGCGTCGCCGACCTCGGGGAACGGGGCGTCGAGGTCGTAGCGGGAGAAGTCGTGCCAGCCGAAGGGCCGGCCGAGCTCGGCCAGGGCGCGCTCGAAGCTGAGCTCGCCGCGGCCCGCGGCCTCCTTGGCCCGGGCCTGCTCGTCGGTGTCCGCGATGATCGGGAAGATGCCGGGGACGATGAGCAGGTTCTCCGGATCCCGGCCCTTGGCCGCCACCCGGGCGCGCATCTCCCGGCGGAAGGCCTGCGCCTGCTCCAGGCTCTCGGCGTGGGTGAAGATGGCCTCGGCGACGCTCGCGCCGAGGTCACGGCCCTCCTCGGAGTCACCCGCCTGGAAGATGACGGGCTGCCCCTGCGGGGTGCGCTCCAGGTTCAGCGGCCCGACGACGGAGAAGTGCTCGCCGCGGTGGTTCAGCTCGTGCTGGCGGGAGCGGTCGAAGAACGCGCCGCGCTCGCGGTCGCGGGGGAACGCGTCGGCCTCGTAGGAGTCCCACAGTCCCTGGGCGACGCGTACGTGTTCGAGCGCGCGGCCGTAGCGGGTCGGGTAGTCGAAGTGCGCGTCGCGGCTGTAGTTGCCGGCCGTGCCGGCGTCGCCGCTGGTGACGACGTTCCACCCGGCGCGCCCGCCGCTGATGTGGTCGAGCGAGGCGAGGCGGCGCGCGACGTTGAACGGCTCGTTGTAGGACGTGGTGATCGTGCCGACCAGGCCGATGTGGCTGGTGTGCACCGCGACCGCGGACAGCAGGGTGAGCGGCTCGAGCCGGCTGAGATAGTGGTTCGGCGAGTCGGCGGTGATGAACTGGCTGTCGACGATGAAGATGTGGTCGAACTTCGCCGCCTCCGCCTGCTGCGCGCGGGCGATGTACCACCGGACGTCGACGCTGGCGTCGGTCGGGATCTCGGGGTTGAGCCAGGTGGCATGCTGGCCGGGCCCGCCGACGCCGAAAAGCACGGCGCCCAGCGTGAGGGTGCGACGAGACATGGTGGGACCTTCCAGACGGTGGGCGGCGGGCCTGCGGGCGGTGGCGGACGGGCGGACGGCCGGACGGCGGTGATGGGGGCGGACCCGGGCGCCGGCACATGCGACCGGCGGGCAGGCGGGCGGTGGCGATCAGAAGGGGGAGGCGCCGGGCCGACGGCGAGGCGGTCGGCCCGCGACGGTCGCGCGGGCCCGCGGGTCGTTCCGGGGGCGGCGACCGCTCCGCGACCGATCACGCGGAGTGACAATCACGGTTCCCGTCCGGGAGGCGCGGCCAGCCGGAGGGGTCAGCTACAGAGGGCTGCCTGGCCGCGGGCCAGGTCCAGCCAGCGACAACACGTGAGCATCACGGCGGTCAGCTGGGTCATGTCAGTGAGCATGCGGCGCGGGCGTGTCGATGTCCAACGACTCTTCGTGATGACGAAACATCACGTTTCCTTATGGATTTGTGAGTAGTGTGGCGGCGTGGGCCATACGTTGGACATCGCGCCGCTGCGCAGCCTCGTCGCTGTCGCGGACTGCGGCGGGTTCCAGCGGGCCGCCACCTCGCTGCACCTGAGTCAGGCCGCGGTGAGCCAGCATGTCCGCCGACTGGAGGCGGTGACCGGGCGGACCCTGGTGGAGCGGGCGGGCCGCGGGTCGCGGCTCACCCCCGACGGGGAGCGGCTGCTCGCCCAGGCGCGGCGCCTGCTCGCCATCCACGACGAGACGCTGCGCGAGTTCGGCCGCGGAGCCGAGCGGTCGGTCGTCATCGGGTCGACGGAGCACGCCGCGGCGCAACTGCTGCCCCACCTCGCCGCCGCGCTGGAACGCTCGCTGCCCGACCACGCCATCCGGTTCCGCCTCGACCGCGGCTCCCAGCTGCGCGAACGCCTCGACGGCGGCGGCGTCGACCTCGCCCTGCTGCTCGGCCCGGCCGACGACCCGCGCGCCATCCACATCGGCGAGCTGGAGCTCGTCTGGTACAGCTCGCCGCTGTGGCAGCGGCCCGCCGGTCCGGATCCGGTGCCGGTGGTGGCCTTCGACCATCCCTGCGCGCTGCGCACCCGGGCGCTGGAGACGCTCTCGGCGCACGCCATCCCGGCTGTCATCGGCGCGGAGGCCATCCAGCTCGCCGGCGTGCAGGCCGCCGTCGGCGCGGGACTGGGGGTGGCGTTGATGGCGACGCTCAGCCAGACTCCCGAGGGGCTCGTCGCCCGCGACGACCTGCCGGCCCCCCGACCGCTGCCGCTCGCCGTCTGGTCCCGCCAGGGCCTGGCGGAGACGATCTCGTGGCGGGTCGCGGAGGCGTTGCGCGGCCTGCTCGCCGAACGGGCCGCGCCCGGGCCGGCAGCGGCGGACCTCGATCCCGCGCCGAAGCTCAACCGCGTTCCGACGACCGAACTGGCCAAGGGAGCCTGATGCCCGCGATCCATGTCCCCGCCGGCAGCGCCGACGGGGAGTTCGTCCGCTCCCCCGCCGGGGTGCTGCTGCCCGCCGACATCGACCCGTTCCACACCCGGCTGCACCGGGTCGCGCCCGCCGGCCTCGTCGAGGACACCACGCAGACCTCCGGCATGCGCCGCCGCGAGGCGATCAGCGGCAAGACCGTCGGCGCCCGCAACCTGTGGATGGGCCAGACCCACGTGCCGGCGTCGACCGCGTCCGGCAACCACCACCACGGCGCGTCGGAGACCGCGATCTACATCGTCGCCGGCAACCCGGTGTTCGTGTTCCTCGACGTCGACGGCGACGAGCCCGTCGAGACCCGCGTCGAGACCGCGCCTGGTGACTACATCTTCGTCCCGCCGTTCGTCCCGCACCGCGAGGAGAACCCCGACCCCTCCGTCGAGGCCGTCGTCGTCATCGCCCGCACCACCCAGGAGGCCATCGTCGTCAACCTCGACGGCCTCGACTGGTCCGAGGTCCACACCGACGAGCAGGGCACCGCCGGCACCGAGTGCTGAGCACGCCCTCGACCACCCTGCGCCGGCCACAACACCACGAACCGCCGCCACATCGTTCGCATACGCGCGAATCGTGAATTCTTACCCGAATGTTCGTACCTGCTCTGGCGGTCGACGGTACGGCTGTGTAGCGCCGCCCCCGAGCTCCGGTTCGCGCCTGCGCCAGGCTGGTCGCTGGTCGCGCACGCGTGGGAACGACAACGTCGCCATGACGCCCGCCCGGCGCGAGAGCTCCCGAACGTCGTATCCCGGTCCCTCGGGCCGGGATGTGGCTGCGAGGTGCCAAACCGCAGGTGGCGGGGAAGTACTGGGGTAGGAGGCGAGGGACTGTGGGGCTGTTCGGGACGGCGGTCGCGTCCAGCCGCTCCCCCTGGCCGCGTGGCCGACCGGCCTGGACCGCATCGGGGCGGCCCATCAGCGAGACCGCCTTCCGGCGGCTTGTCCTGGTGCTCGCCGGGATCCTCGCCGTGGCCCTGGTGCTGCGGCAGGTGTTGACCGGCACCGCCGGGGAGTACGCCACGGGGGTGCCACCACTGGCGGCGAGTGCCACGGGGCTCGTCCTCGCTGGTTCCGGTCTCGCCCGCGCGCCCGCCGGCGAACGCCTCTGGCGGGCACTGCTGATCCCCAGCGTCTTCGCGATCTTCGTCGGTGCGGTCGAGTGGAGCTTCTTCTATCTTGACATCGTCGCGGGATATGCCACCCAGGCCCCGCGGCCGGCGGACGCGGCGCATCTTGTTCCCCTCCTGCTCGCGATGCTGGCGCTGGTGGCCTATCCCAGCCAGTCGGTTCGCGACTCCCGCGCGCCACCGTCACCCGGGGAACGCGGCACCCGGATCCGCAGCGACGCCGTCGTACTCATCGACACCCTGCTGATCGTGGCGTCGATGACGCTGATCTCGTGGGTCGTGCTGCTGCACGAATCGACCGCGCGGATCCACGGCCTGCGGCTCGTGCTCGCGCTGACCCATTCCCTCGCCGGGACGGCGACCATCGTCGGCCTGCTGCTGGTGCTGACCTTCCGCCGGCCCCGCAACGTGCGCACGATGGCCCTGCTCATCGCCGGGATGTCCCTGACCACCGCGGCGGAGGCATCGATCATCCACGTGACCCAGAACGGGCCGGACCCGGCCAACCAGACGATCATCGCCGTCCTCGGGCTGACGATCGCGCCGTTGCTGCTCGGGCTCGCCATCATCGCGCCACCGCGACGCGCGGACCAGCAGGGCCGCGAGCGCTCGGAACGCACCGAGACGCTGTTGCACTGGGCCCACCAGTGCCTGCCGTACCTGCCCTTCGGGGTCGCGACCGTCCTGGTACTGCCACGCGCTGTACGCGGCGAGAACCTCGGCGGCGTCACGCTCCAGCTCGCGGTCGCCCTCGCGGCCCTGGTGACCATCCGCCAGGTCGTCATGATCGGCCAGAACGCCCGGCTGCTGGTGAAGGTCCAGGCATCCCAACGCCGGCTGCACCACCAGGCGAACCACGACCCGCTCACCGGCCTGGCCAACCGCGCCCTGTTCGCCGACGAACTCGACGCCGCCGTCGCCGAACACCTTGCGAACGGCGCCGGCCTGGCCCTGCTCTACTGCGACGTCGACGCCTTCAAATCCATCAACGACACCTACGGCCACGCCGTCGGCGACGACCTCCTGCGCGCCGTCGCCGGCCGCCTGGGCGGCGCCATCCGCGAGCGCGACCTCGCCGCCCGCCTCGGCGGCGACGAGTTCGCCGTCCTGCTCCGCGACACCGACGACCTTTCCACCGCCAGCGACCACACCGCCCGCCGCATCACCGACGTCATGCATCCCGTGTTCACCCTCGGCGGCCGCCACCTGCACATCGGCCTCAGCATCGGTGTCGCCGTCGCCGACGGCAGCGGCGAGTCCGTCGAGACCAGCGAGGACCTCCTGCGCCAGGCCGACTACGCGATGTACTGCGTCAAGGCCCGCGGACGGCGCTCCGGCCGGCCGCCGGCCCGGACCCGCCCTCCCACCACGAATGCGGCGACGTCAGGCTGGACAGCAGCCTCGGCCACGCCATCCAGTGCCGCCTCAGGCGAGGTTCGCCAACCGCGGCTCGACACCAGAGCGTCGAGTTTCTGGAGCCGGACTCCAGCGGGCTACGACGATCTGCGGTGCCACGACGTTCGCCCCCGGTCGGCGGCCAACGATCCGGAATGACCAGTCCGGCCCGGTTTCGCCGGGACCGGTCACCATGCCACGAAGGGTCATGCGACGGTCCGGGTGCGTGCTATCCATGGCCTCGCGCATCCGTCGACGGAGGATCACCGTGAGCGAACTCGCCAGTGCCGGACACCAGCCGGGTACCGCCACCCCTGATCCCGCGAAGGGGCTCGACCTGCGGACCGACGTCCCGCACTCGGCGCGGGTCTACGACCACATCCTCGGTGGCAAGGACAACTATCCGGTCGACCGCGCGGCCGCCGACCAGATCGTCGCGCACTGGCCGAACCTGCCGACGTCCATGCGCGCCAATCGCCAGTTCATGGCGCGCCTGGGTCACGTGCTCGCCAGCGATCACGGCATCCGCCAGTTCCTCGACATCGGCGCCGGCCTGCCGACCGCGCCGAACCTGCACGAGGTCGTCCAGCGGGTCGCGCCGGAGTCGCGGATCCTCTACGTCGACAACGACCGGGCGTAGTTCGGGCAGGTCGAACACCTGCCGGCGTTCGGTCCGGGTCACCGGCCGACCCGCAAGCGACGTCCCGCACCCCGAGCACGGCCCCGGCTCGTGCGCCACGCGCACATCAGGATCGGCGACCATGCCCAGCGTCGACCCGGGATGGCCGTTCTGCCCACCAGGGCGCCGGCCCGCATTCGTCCGCAGTGACGTCGGCGCTGGCTTGGCCAGCCCGTCCGAACTCGGTGGCCTCGAGGAGTTCCGCGAGGTCCTGGCGACCTGGGCCTCCAACTCCGCGATCCGCGCCCGGGCCTGTTCCAACTCGGCACGCAACTGCGCGATCAGTGCCGCCTGCTCCACCACCAGCGCCGCGAGCTCGTCATACGACGGCACCGACGGCACCGACGGCACGAGCGGATCATCGGACACACCCGGACCCTACGGTCCGATCAACCATGCCGCACCAACACCCCGGGGTCGTCCGGCCATCGAAACGTCCCCACCAGCCGGGGAACCAAAAACAAACGATCTACAAGACCTAATGGGACGTGCCGGGTCGCCGTAGGGCAGGCTCGGTGCCGGTAGCTGCCGGCAGGTGAGCACTCTCGAGACCTGGACTGGTGTGCCCCGTTGATTCCGGACAGGCGTTATTAAGCTGATCTACGCAGCGGACTGTCTTTTCAAGTAATCATCGT
>NZ_JALKFX010000043.1:29465-52444 GCF_023243045.1 Frankia sp. AgB32 | reverse complement strand
GCTGCACGCCCTACGCCTCGCGTTCCGCGGCGCTCCCTGGATGCCACCAGCCGCCGCCCCTACCTGACGGCTGCCCCACCCGCCTCGCCGCCCCCGCCCCCCCCCGCGCGGCCCCCCCCCCCCCGGGCCGAACGGTGACCTCGAGGGCGCCGGGGCCGTCCTACTTGGAGTAAAGCTCGACGATCAGCTGCTCCTGGACCTGGGTGTCAATGACCTGCCGAGCCGGCAGGGAGTGCACCAGGATCCGCATCTGGGTCGGGAGGACCTCCAGCCACGCCGGAACCGTGCGGCCCTGGCCCGCGGTCTCCCGAGCGATGACGAACGGAGTGAGCTCCTTCGCCTTCGGGGCGATCTCGACGATGTCGTTCTCGCTGACCCGGTAGCTCGGGATGTCGACCTTGCGGCCGTTGACCACCACGTGGCCGTGCCGAACCGCCTGGCGGGCAGCGTCCCGCGACGGCGCGAAGCCGCCCCGGTAGACGACGTTGTCGAGCCGCGACTCGAGGATCTTCAGCAGCTCGTCACCGGTCTTGCCGGAGCGACGGTTCGCCTCGTCGTAGTAGCCACGGAACTGCTTCTCGAGGATCCCGTAGATCCGCGCGCACTTCTGCTTCTCGCGCTTCTGCAGGAGGTACTCGGAGTCCTTGGTGCGGCCCCGGCCGTGCTCGCCCGGCGGGTAGGGCCGGATCTCGATCGGGCACTTCGGGGTGTCGCACTTGCTGCCCTTGAGGTACAGCTTCGTCTTTTCGCGGCGGCAACGCTTGCAGTCCGCGCCGGTGTAACGGGCCATCTAATCCTTCTCTTTCGTTTCCTGGCGCGAACTCGGACGCGACGCCGCGACGCGGCCGAGGCTGTCGCCCCGGCCCTGGTCGCCACGCCGCACGGTCACACCCTGCGCCGCTTGGGCGGACGGCAACCGTTGTGCGGAGTCGGGGTGACGTCCTGGATCGCCCCCACCTCGAGACCCGCCGCCTGCAGGGAGCGGATCGCGGTCTCCCGGCCGGAGCCCGGACCCTTCACGAACACGTCGACCTTGCGCATGCCGTGCTCCTGCGCCTTGCGGGCCGCGTTCTCAGCGGCCATCTGCGCGGCGAAGGGAGTCGACTTCCGCGAGCCCTTGAAGCCGACGTGGCCGGCGGAGGCCCAGGAGATCACGTTCCCGGAGGGGTCGGTGATCGAGACGATCGTGTTGTTGAACGTGCTCTTGATGTGAGCGTGCCCGTGGGCAACGTTCTTCTTTTCCTTGCGCCGGACCTTCTTGGCGCCGGCAGCGCGCGTCTTGGGAGGCATCTTCGCGTGTGATCTCCGTGTGCGAGGTCGTCGGTCAGCGGTCGTCCAGAAACGGGCGGAACCGCCCGGCGGGCGCCGGTGACTACTTCTTGCCGGCCTTCTTCTTGCCGGCGATGGCGCGACGCGGGCCCTTGCGGGTACGCGCGTTCGTGTGCGTGCGCTGACCGTGGACCGGGAGGTTGCGCCGGTGGCGCAGGCCCTGGTAGCAGCCGATCTCCATCTTGCGGCGAATGTCCTGCTTGATCTCCCGGTTGAGGTCACCCTCGACCCGGTAGTTCGCGTCGATCCATTCGCGCAGGCGGACGATCTCCTCTTCGCTGAGGTCACGCACCCGCGTGTCGGGGTTGACCCCGGTGGCGGCGAGAGTCTCCCGCGAGCGGGTGCGGCCGATCCCGAAGATGTAGGTCAAAGCGATCTCGACCCGCTTCTCACGGGGAAGGTCGACGCCAGAAAGGCGTGCCATGAACCGATGTTTCCTTCCTGCAGCCGGAGGTCTCGGGCGATGCCGCCCCGACCGGCATAACGCCGGCCGGGCCCCGGCCTCCGACCAGGGGTGGGACGTCCCGCGTGGCGGGACGCCTGGCATCGCTTGACTGTGGGGATCCTCGCCCGTGCTCCGCTGGCGCGCAGGCACCACGCCGGGCCGGGGTGGATCCACCCGTCAGGAACTTAGCCCTGACGCTGCTTGTGACGAAGGTTCTCGCAGATGACCATGATGCGCCCGTGACGGCGGATCACCTTGCACTTGTCACAGATCGGCTTGACGCTGGGCTTGACCTTCACGGCTGTTGCGAACCTCCTGCGCAGCCGCGGGCCGCGCGTGGCGTGGGTGGAACCGGACGAATGGGTGGTGCGGTAGGCCGGCGCGAGCCGACCGAGCTACTTGTAGCGGTAGACGATGCGACCGCGGGACAGGTCGTAGGGCGAGAGCTCGACCACGACGCGGTCCTCCGGCAGGATCCGGATGTAGTGCTGACGCATCTTCCCGCTGATGTGGGCGAGAACGCGATGACCGTTCTGGAGTTCCACCCGGAACATGGCGTTCGGGAGTGGCTCCACGACTCGGCCCTCGATCTCGATGGCCCCGTCCTTCTTCGGCATGTCCTCCGCTGTCCTGACGTCGACGATTGAGCCGGCGGTTCGGCCGCGACCGGTCGAGCTGCCCGGAAGCTAGCCCCGGGACGACTCAGGTCGGGACCGCAGCGCCCGCGAGGACACTCCGACCACCGACCACACTGCCACCGACCGCAACTGCCACGTTTCAGGACTGCTATCGACGCGGTGGAGCACACCGGCGTGAGAAGACCGCCAACTGAAGAGTCTACGTGGCCCATCCGTCAAGGGCCAACCAGGCTCAGCCGATGCCGGACGGAGCGTCGGCCGGCTGCCCGCAGGCGACCCCGAGAGCCGCGAGCTTGGCGACGCCGCCGTCTGGCTCGGTCAGCACCCACGGCCCCCGGTGCGTGATCGCTACCGAGTGCTCGGTGTGGGCGGCGAGGCTGCCGTCATCGGTGACGACCGTCCAGTCGTCGGCCAGCACCTTCGTGTCGGGCGAGCCCATCGTGATCATCGGCTCGATGGCCAGCGCGAGCCCCTCGACCAGCCGGATACCGCGGCCGGGACGGCCGTAGTTGAGCACGTGGGGCGGCTGGTGCATCTCGGTGCCGATGCCGTGGCCGCCGTAGTGGTCGACGATGCCGTGGCCGCTCGGGGTGATGTGCCGTTCGACCGCGGCGCTGATGTCGGTGAGGCGGCCGCCGAGCTGGGCCGCGGCCAGGCCGGCCCACAGCGAGCCCTCGCAGGTCTCGATCATGGCGAGAACCTCGGGCGCGACCTCACCGACGGGAACGGTGATCGCCGCGTCACCGTGCCAGCCATCGACGATCGCGCCGCAGTCGATCGAGATGATGTCGCCCTCGCGCAGCACCCGCTTGCGGCTCGGGATCGCGTGGACCACCTCGTCGTTCACCGAGCTGCAGATGGACGCAGGATAGGGCGGCTGGGCGTAACCCTTGAAGGACGGGATGCCGCCGTCGGCGCGGATCGTCTTCTCGGCGAGCGCGTCCAGGTCCGCGGTGGTGACGCCGGGCGCGACCGCCTCCCGCAGCCGGGCCAGGGTCTTGGCGACCAGCAGGCCGGCCACGCGCATCTTGGCGATCTCAGCCGCCGTCTTGATCTGGACGTGCTCTCGTCGCGCCACGCTCTCGCCCCGGTCTGTGTCCGTGTGCTGGTCCGTGTTCCGATGCTAGTCCCCGCCACGAGGCCATTCGCGCCGATCATCCTGCCGGCCGCGAGACCGAGCCGGGGCCGCCGCCCCATCGCGCAGCCAGAGGCTCGCGCCTGCCGCACGCATCCTGAGCCCGCGGCAGGCCGAACCAGCTGTCAGTCCCCGTAGTGGCGCAACGCGTCCAGCGCGCGGTCGGTGACGTTGTCCACCGGGCCGGTGGCGTCGATGCCGATCAGGATGCCCTTCTCGGCGTAGTACGCCACGAGTGGCGACGTCTGGTCCGCGTACACCTCGAGCCGGTGGCGCACCGTCTCGGACCGGTCGTCGTCCCGCTGGAAAAGCTCCCCGCCACACCGGTCACAGACGTTCTCGACCGATGGGGGGTCGAAGTCGAGGTGCCAGATGTGGCCACAGTTCCGGCAGGTGCGCCGCCCGGACAGCCGCCGCACGACCTCGTCGTCGTCGACGACGAGCTCGAGCACCACGTCAAGACGGGTTCCCATCCCGTCGAGCATCTGCCCGAGCACCTCGGCCTGCGGCACGTTGCGCGGGAAGCCGTCGAGCAGGAAGCCCTTCACCGCGTCGTCCTCGGCGAGGCGGTTGCGGACCATCCCGATGGTGATCTCGTCCGGCACGAGGTCGCCGGCGTCCATGAAGGTCTTGGCCTTGACGCCCAGTTCGGTTCCCTGTCGCACGTTCGCTCGGAAAATGTCCCCAGTGGAGATCTTGGGGATGGACCGCGCCTGGGCTATGAACGCGGCCTGAGTACCTTTTCCGGCACCGGGCGGTCCCACCAGTACGAGACGCACTACCGGAGGAAACCTTCGTAGTTGCGGAGCATGAGCTGGCTTTCGATCTGCTTCACTGTCTCCAGCCCTACCCCCACCATGATCAGGACCGAGGTGCCCGCGAAGGGGAACGGCTGGTCCTTGGTCAGGTTCAACAGTGCCAACGGCAGGACCGTGATCGCTCCGAGGAAGAGGGACCCCGGGAGAGTGATCCGGTCAAGTACGTGTTTGAGGTACTCCGCTGTCGGGTTGCCCGGCCTGATGCCCGGGATGAAACCACCATACTTCTTCATGTTGTCAGCGACCTCCGTTGGGTTGAAGGTGATCGCAACATAGAAGTAGGTGAAGAAGATGATGAGTGCGAAGTAGGTCACCAGGTAGAGCGGATGGTTGCCGCGTGAGAGATAACGCTGCTCGAAGTCCTGGAAGCCCTGGTTGCTCCACACCTGCCCGACCAGCTGCGGGAGCTGGAGCAGGGACGATGCGAAGATGACCGGGATGATGCCGGCCTGGTTGACTTTGATCGGCAGGTAGGTCGAGGTGCCGCCGTACATTCGCCGGCCGATCAGCCGCTTGGCGTACTGGACCGGGATCCGTCGCTGCGACTGTTCCACGAACACCACGAAGACCACGATCGCGAGGCCCAGCAGCAGCACGAGGCTGAAGACCACGCCACCGGCCACCTGCAGGATGCTGGTGCCCTCCGACGGCAGCCGGGCCGCGATCGACGTGAAGATCAGCAGCGACATGCCGTTGCCGACGCCGCGGGCGGTGATGAGCTCACCCATCCACATGATCACCGAGGTGCCGGCGGTCATCGTGACCACGATCGTCACGATCCGGAACAGGCTGGTGTCCGGAATGATCGCCGACGTGCAGCTCGGGAACAGCCGGCCGCTGCGCGCCAGGGCCACGATGCCGGTCGCCTGCAGGACACCGAGGGCGATCGTCAGGTAACGGGTGTACTGGGTGAGCTTCTGCTCGCCCGCACTGCCTTCCTTCTTCAGCTGCTCAAGCCGGGGAATGACCACGACGAGCAGCTGGATGATGATGCTCGAGGTGATGTACGGCATGATGCCCAGCGCGAAAATGGACAGCTGGAGCAGCGCGCCACCGCTGAAGAGGTTGATCAGCGAGTAGACGTTGCGGCTGTCGGCACTCGCGGCGTTGAGGCAGGTGTTGACCGCGCTGGTGGAGACGCCGGGCGACGGCATGACACTGCCGAACCGGAACAGCACCACGATCCCGACGGTGAACAGCAGCTTCTTACGCAGGTCAGGAGTGCGGAATGCCCGCGTGAAGGCGGTGAGCACGTCTCCTCCTGCTGGGGGATTGCGGACCGACGGGAAGTGGACATCCTGCCCGGTGCGACGGCGACGTCGGCGGCGGGCCGTCGACGTCGGTGAGGCGACTGTAACAGGACACCCGGTCCACTCGTCCGGACATCACGCCCGGTAGGCAGCGGTAGCCGGGAAGAACCGGCTGATGCCGGTGCGCTCCGCCACCGCCGGACCCGCCCGCGGGCGGCCCGGATGCACAACAGGCGGGAGCGGCCGTCACTCGGGCCGCTCCCGCCTGCCTTCTCTCAACCTTCGGTGACGCTCCCGCCGGCAGCCGCGATCTTCTCGCGCGCGGAGCCGGAGAACGCGTCCGCGCTGACGTGCAGCGCGACATCGATCTCGCCGTTACCAAGAATCTTGACCGGCAGCTTGGAGCGCACGGCGCCCTTCGCCACGAGGTCGGCCTTGGTCACCTCACCGCCGTCCGGGAACAGCTCGGCCAGGGCGGCGATGTTCACCACCTGGAACTCGACCCGAGCCGGGTTGGTGAAGCCCTTCAGTTTCGGCAGCCGCATGTGCAGCGGCATCTGGCCACCCTCGAACCGGGCGGGCACCTGCTTGCGGGCCTTGGAGCCCTTGGTGCCACGGCCGGCCGTCTTGCCCTTGGAGCCCTCGCCGCGTCCCACCCGGATGCGCTTGCGGTGCGCACCGGGCGCCGGGCGCAGGTGATGCACCTTCAGGCCGCGGCCACGGTCGGTCGCCGTCGCCTCGGTCTCGGCGGCCTCGGTCTTCGCCTGTTCGGCCATGATTAGGAGTCCACCTCCTCGACCCGGACAAGATGGGTCACAGTCCTGATCATCCCAAGAACCTCGGGACGATCCTCACGGACGGTCGACGCGTTGATCTTGCGCAGCCCGAGGGTCCGCAGCGTCGCCCGCTGGTTGTGGGTACCGCCGATCCCCGACCGGATCTGTGTGATGCGCAGCTTCGCCATCAGACACTCGCTCCGGCGGCCGCCCGGGCCCGCAGCATCGCCGGCGGCGCGACGTCCTCCAGCGGCAGGCCACGCCGGGCCGCGATCTCCTCGGGCCGCATGAGGCCGCGCAGGGCGGCCACCGTGGCATGCACGATGTTGATCGGGTTCGACGAGCCGAGCGACTTCGACAGGACGTCGTGGACGCCCGCGCACTCCAGCACGGCACGCACCGGACCGCCGGCGATCACACCGGTACCGGGCGAGGCCGGCTTGAGCAGGACCACGCCCGCCGCCTCCTCCCCCTGCACCGGGTGCGGGATCGTCGAGCCGATCCGAGGCACCTTGAAGAAGTGCTTCTTGGCCTCCTCGACGCCCTTCGCGATGGCGGCGGGGACTTCCTTCGCCTTGCCGTAGCCGACGCCGACGGTTCCGTCGGCGTCACCGACCACGACGAGGGCGGTGAAGCTGAAGCGACGACCGCCCTTGACGACCTTGGCCACGCGGTTGATCGCGACGACCCGCTCGACGTAGGCGTTCTTCTCCTGGGCCGGGCCGCCGCCCGACCGGTCCCGGCGTTCCCGACGGTCCGAGCCGCCGGAGCCGCCGCCGCGGCGCTGCTGGCCTGGCATCTACAACATCTCCCTGTTCTGGCTGTACTGGGTGGCCTGGCTGGCCGGGCGCGAGGCGGTCATCAGAAGTCCAACCCGCCTTCCCGCGCCGCATCCGCGAGCGCGGCGATCCGGCCCGCGTAGGTACGGCCGCCGCGGTCGAACACGACGGCGTCGATGCCGGCCGCCTTCGCGCGCTGGGCGACGAGCTCACCGACCTTGCGGGCCTGGGCCGACTTGTCGCCCTCCCCGCCGCGCAGGGTCACGTCCAGCGTGGACGCCCAAGCGAGCGTCCGGCCAGCGACATCGTCGATGACCTGGGCGTAGATGTGCCGCGAGGACCGGGTGACGACGAGCCGGGGACGGATCGGCGTGCCCGCCACCTTCTTGCGCACGCGGGAGTGCCGACGGAGCTTGGCTGTCCGCCGCTTCGCGCTGACGCCGAGGCTCACTGCCATGATCTATCTCCTACTTCCCGGTCTTCCCGACCTTGCGGCGGACGACCTCGCCCTGGTACCGCACGCCCTTGCCCTTGTAGGGGTCAGGCTTGCGCAATCCGCGGATCTTCGCGGAGACCTCGCCGACCAGCTGCTTGTCGATCCCGTGAACCACGAAGCGGGTCGGGGCCTGCACCTCGAAGCGGATGCCCTCAGGGGCCTTGACCGGGACGGGGTGACTGAAGCCGAGCGCGAACTCCAGGTCGGAGCCCTTCGCCTGGACGCGGTAACCGACCCCGACGATCTCCAGGGTCTTCGAGTAACCGGAGGTGACCCCGGTGACCATGTTCGCGACCAGGGTGCGGGTCAGGCCGTGCAGCGCCCTGGACCGGCGGTCGTCGTCGGGACGGGCCACGACGAGCTGCCCGTCCTCGCGGCCGACCGTGATCGGCTCGGCAACGGTGTGGCTCAAGGTGCCCTTGGGGCCCTTGACGGTGACAGTGGGTCCCTCGACGGTGATATCGACACCGCTGGGGACGGGAATGGGCAGGCGCCCGATCCGTGACATCGTTCGCCTTCCTTACCAGACGTAGGCGAGGACTTCTCCGCCCACGCCCCGCTTGTTCGCCTGCCGGTCAGTCAACAGACCCGACGAGGTCGAGATGATCGCGACGCCCAGACCCCCGAGCACCTTGGGAAGGTTCGTCGCCTTGGCGTAGACCCGCAGGCCCGGCTTGCTGATGCGCTTGATCCCGGCGATCGAACGCTCCCGGTTCGGGCCGTACTTCAGCTCGACGACCAGCGTGTGGCCGACGCCGCCAGCCGCGGTGGCGTCCTCGACGCGCCAGCTGGAGATGTAACCCTCCTGCTGGAGGATCTCGGCGATGTGAGTCTTGATCTTGCTGTGGGGCATCACCACGTTGTCGTGGTACGCCCGGCTGGCGTTACGGACACGGGTGAGCATGTCCGCAATCGGGTCGGTCATCGTCATGGCGTGACGCCTTTCTCACGGCGGTTCCCACCGGAGCCGGACACTTCCTCGGCAACCGTGCGGTGGGCCTGCCGCGATCGGGTGGAATGCGGGGGTGGCGCTGGTAGGAAAACGGCGCCCTGGTTGGTTACCAGGAACTCTTGGTGATGCCGGGCAGTTCGCCGCGGTGCGCCATCTGGCGCAGGCAGACCCGGCAGAGCCCGAACACCCGGTACACCGAGCGGGACCGGCCGCAGCGCTGGCAGCGGGTGTAACCGCGCACCGCGTACTTCGGCTTGCGGTTCGACTTCTCGATCAGTGCCTTCTTGGCCATCTGCTCAGTTCTCCCGGAAGGGGAAGCCCAGCGCCCGCAGGAGCGCCCGGCCCTCGTCGTCGGTGGTCGCGGTGGTCACGACCGTGATGTCCATGCCCCGAATCCGGTCGATCCGGTCGATGTCGATCTCGTGGAAGATCGACTGCTCGACCACGCCGAAGGTGTAGTTGCCCGCACCGTCGAACTGCTTCGGGGACAGCCCGCGGAAGTCGCGGATGCGGGGCAGGGCGATGGAGACGAGCCGGTCGAGGAACTCCCACATCCGGTCGCCGCGCAGGGTGACCTTCGCGCCGATCGGCATGCCCTCGCGCAGCTTGAACTGGGCGATGGACTTCTTCGCCCGCCGCACGGCCGGCTTCTGGCCGGTGATCAGTGCCAGGTCCCGCACAGCGCCGTCGATGAGCTTCGCGTCGCGGGCGGCGTCGCCGACGCCCATGTTCACGACGACCTTCACGACGCCGGGGATCTGCATGACGTTGGCGAAGGAGAACTCCTCCTTCAACGCCGGGGCGATCTCCTCGCGGTACCGCTGCTTCAGCCGTGGGAGCGGACGGGCGCCCGGCGCGCCGGCAGCCCGGTCTTCAGTGGTCACAGTCATTGTCTGATCTCGATTCCCAAATGCTCGACTGCTCGCTCGGCCTACAGCTCGGTGCCGGTGCGCCGGGAGATACGGACCTTGGTGCCGTCCTCGTTGACGCGGAAACCGATGCGGGTGGGCCTACCGTCCGACGGGTCGACGATCATCACGTTGCTGACGTGGATCGGCGCCTCCTGGGTGACGATCCCCCCGGACTGCGAGCCACGCGCGCTCTGCTGGACGCGGGTGTGCCGGGTGATCCGGTTCGCGCCCTCGACGAGCACCTTGTTCTGCTCGGGGTAGGCCCGGATGACCTTCCCCTTCAGACCGCGGTCCTTGCCGGTGATGATCTGGACCGTGTCACCCTTTTTGATCTTCAACGCGGCCACGGTCACAGCACCTCCGGCGCCAGAGAAATGATCTTCATGAACTTCTTGTCCCGCAGCTCGCGGCCAACCGGGCCGAAGATGCGGGTGCCCCGGGGGTCGCCACCGTCCCGGATGAGGACCGCCGCGTTCTCGTCGAAACGGATGTAGGAGCCGTCGGGCCGCCGGCGCTCCTTGGTGGTGCGCACCACGACCGCCTTGACCACGTCGCCGCGCTTCACGCCGGCGCCGGGCAGGGCATCCTTGACCGTGCCGACGATGATGTCGCCGATCCCCGCGTAACGACGCCCAGAGCCGCCAAGCACCCGGATGCACAGAATCTCCCGTGCCCCGGTGTTGTCGGCGACCCGAAGTCGCGACTCCTGCTGAATCACTTTCCGCTCCTGATCACCCGGTACTACAGATCAACCGGTCCTGCCTGGTCGGGGCACTGCCCCGGAGGGACCAAACCGCCCCGGAACTACTTGGCCCTCTCCAGGACCTGGACGACGCGCCACCGCTTGGTGGCGGAAAGCGGCCGGGTCTCCATCAGGAGCACGCGGTCGCCGACACCCGTGGTGCCGCTCTCGTCGTGCGCCTTGATCTTCTTCGTCCGGCGGATCGTCTTGCCGTACAGCGGGTGCTGCACGCGGTCCTCAACGGCGACCACGACGGTCTTGGCCATCTTGTCGCTGACCACCAGACCCTCGCGGACCTTGCGGAAGCCGCGCTCCGCGCTCGCCTCGGCCGTCTCCTGCGAAGCCTCCTGGGAGGCCGTCTCGTCTGCCACTGCCCTCACGCCCGTTCCGACTGCGTCGCATCATCGTCCGCCGCGCCGGCCAGCGCGGGATCCTCGGTGATCCCCAACTCACGTTCGCGCATCACCGTGTAGATCCGGGCGATGTCACGCCGCACGGACCGCAGCCGACGGTTGTTGGTCAGCTGCCCGGTGGCGCCCTGGAACCGGAGGTTGAAGAGCTCCTCCTTGGCCTCCCGAAGCTTGTCGACGAGTTCCTCGCCCGACAGGCCCCGCAGTTCGTCCGCGGTAGCGACTGCCATCACGCACCACCTTCACGAACCACGAACCGGCACTTCATCGGCAGCTTGTGGATGGCGCGCCGCATCGCCTCGCGCGCCACGGCCTCGTCGACCCCGGACAGCTCGAAGAGCATGCGGCCCGGCTTGACGTTCGCGATCCACCACTCCGGCGAGCCCTTACCGGAACCCATCCGGGTCTCGGCCGGCTTCTTCGTCAGCGGGCGGTCGGGGTAGATGTTGATCCAGACCTTGCCACCACGGCGGATGTGCCGGGTCATCGCGATACGCGCCGACTCGATCTGCCGGTTCGTCACGTACGCCGACTCGAGGGCCTGGATACCGTACTCACCAAAGGTGATCTTGGTGCCGCCCTTGGCCGCACCGGTACGCCCGGGGTGGTGCTGCTTGCGGTGCGCGACCTTCCGAGGAATCAGCATGATCTATTCCTCCGCCTTCTCCGGAGTGCCCACAGCCGGCGCGGCAGCCGTCTCGGCAACGGCGGCCTTCGCCTCAGGGGCCGCCTTGGTCTCGGCGGCCTTTGCCTCGGGGGCGGCCTTTGCCTCGGGGGCGGCCTTGGTCTCGGGGGCGGCCTTTGCCTCGGGCGCGGCACTCGCCGGCTCGGGTGCGCCGGCCTCCGCCGGGCCCGTCGATGCCGCGTCGGACGCGGTCGCCTCGGGGGCGGACGTGTTGGCGCCGCCACGGCCGCCGCGGCGCTCGTTGCGCGCCGCCGCGCGGCCGGCGTCGGTGCCGCCCTGGGTGGTGCCGGACGAGCCGGAACGCGGCCCACGCCGCGGCCGGTCCCGGCGGGTCTGGCGCTGCAGCGCCTCCTGGGCCTCACGCTCGGCCCGGCTCTGGACGATGTCGCCCTTGTAGATCCAGACCTTCACGCCGATGCGGCCGAAGTTCGTCCGGGCCTCGTAGAAGCCGTAGTCGATGTCCGCGCGCAGCGTGTGCAGCGGCACCCGACCCTCGCGGTAGAACTCGGACCGGCTCATCTCGGCGCCGCCGAGGCGACCCGAGCACTGGACCCGGATCCCCTTCGCGCCGCCCTTCATCGCGGTCTGCATCGCCTTGCGCATGGCACGGCGGAAGCTGACCCGGCTGGAGAGCTGCTCGGCCACGCCCTGGGCGACGAGCTGCGCGTCGACCTCGGGGTTCTTGACCTCGAGGATGTTCAGCTGCACCTGCTTGCCGGTGAGCTTCTCCAGGTCGCCGCGGATGCGGTCGGCCTCGGCGCCACGACGACCGATGACGATGCCCGGGCGCGCGGTGTGGATGTCCACCCGCAGCCGACCCTGGGTCCGCTCGATGTCGACCCGGCTGATGCCGGCCCGCTCCATGCCCTTCGACATCATCTTGCGAATCTTGACATCCTCGCCGACGTACGCCTTGTACTGCTTGTCGGCGTACCAGCGGGACGTGAATTCCGACGTGATGCCAAGTCGGAACCCGTGCGGGTTGACCTTCTGCCCCACTACCGGGCCCTCCTTGTCGTCTTCGCGCCCCGGCCAGCCGCGGCGGCGACCGGTTCCCGGCTCTCCACCACGACCGTGATGTGGCTGGTGCGCTTGCGGATCCGGTAGGCCCGGCCCTGGGCGCGGGGGCGGATGCGCTTGAGCGTCGGCCCCTCGTCCACGTACACCTCGCCGACCCAGAGGGTCGCCGGGTCGAGGTTGTGGTTGTTCTCGGCGTTCGCCGCCGCGCTGGCGACGACCTTGTACACGTCCTCGCTCGCCGCCTGCGGGGCGAACCGGAGGATGTCCAGCGCCTCGCTGACCGAACGGCCGCGGACCAGGTCGACGACCCGGCGGGCCTTTGTCGGCGACAGCCGCACGTAGCGGGCGGACGCCTTGGCGCCCGGCAGGCCGGCGCGGGTCAGGCCGTCAACGAGATCGTCAGCCACGGCGTGACCTCCGGTCCTCCTTGACGTGGCCACGGAACGTCCGGGTCGGGGCGAACTCGCCGAGCTTGTGCCCGACCATGCCCTCGGTGATGAAGACCGGGACGTGCTTGCGGCCGTCGTGCACGGCGATCGTGTGACCCAGCATGTCGGGGATCACGGTGGAACGCCGAGACCAGGTCTTGATGACGTGCTTGGTGCCCTTGGAGTTCTGCACGTCCACCTTCTTGAGCAGGTGGTCGTCGACGAACGGGCCCTTCTTCAAACTGCGTGGCATGGCTGTGTCTCCTCCTTCCTGCTCAGATTCGGTGGGTGGGGTGGGACAGCGCGCGGTTCACGGTGGCCGTGGCCCGGGTTCCTGAGGTCACTACCGCCGCCTGTTCTGCTTGCGACGACGCACGATGAGCGCGTCGGACGCCTTCTTGTGAGCCCTGGTCCGGCCCTCCGGACGACCCTTCGGGTTGACCGGGTGGCGACCACCGGAGGTCTTGCCCTCACCACCGCCGTGCGGGTGGTCAACCGGGTTCATCGCGACACCACGCACGGTGGGCCGACGGCCCTTCCAGCGCATCCGGCCGGCCTTACCCCAGTTGATGTTGCTCTGCTCGGCGTTGCCAACCTCGCCGACCGTCGCGCGGCAGCGGACGTCGACGTTGCGGATCTCGCCCGAGGGCATCCGCAGCTGGGCGTATGGACCGTCCTTCGCGACGAGCTGCACACTGGCGCCCGCGCTACGAGCGATCTTCGCACCGCCACCGGGCCGAAGCTCGATGTTGTGGATCACCGTACCGGTCGGGATGTTGCGCAGCGGCAGCGCGTTGCCGGGCTTGATGTCGGCGCCGACACCGGAGCTGACCTGGTCGCCCTGCTTCAGCTTGACCGGGGCGAGGATGTAGCGCTTCTCGCCGTCGGCGTAGTGCAGCAGCGCGATGCGCGCGGTGCGGTTCGGGTCGTACTCGATGTGCGCGACCTTGGCCGGCACTCCGTCCTTGTCGCGACGGAAGTCGATGACCCGGTAGGCCCGCTTGTGGCCGCCGCCCTGGTGCCGGGTGGTGATCCGGCCGTGGACGTTACGCCCGCCCTTCGAGTGCAGCGGACGGACCAGCGACTTCTCCGGATGGTCGCGGGTGATCTCGACGAAGTCGGCCACGCTCGCGCCACGACGCCCCGGCGTCGTCGGCTTGTATCTCCGAATACCCATGGCTTCCTACCGTCCCGGCCACTGAGAGGCGTGGCCCGTCGACCCCTGGCCCGCGGCCAGCGCCTCGCGGCGCGTGCGCTCAGGCACCGGGACCTCCGAAGATCTCGATCGTGTCACCCGGCGCGAGGCTCACCAGCGCCCGCTTGGTCGCGGAGCGCTGACCCCAGCCGTGTTTGGTCCGCTTGCGCTTGCCCTGCCGGTTGATGGTGTTCACCCGCAGGACCCGCACCTTGAAGATCTGCTGGACCGCGAGCTTGATCTGCGTCTTGTTCGCGTCCGGGTGCACGACGAAGGTGTAGACGTTCTCGTCGAGCAGGCTGTAGCTCTTTTCCGAGACCACCGGCCGCAGGATCACGTCACGCGGGTCGGGAATCACTTGTCCTCCTCCGCACCGGCGGCATTCGGCGACGCCGGCTGGCTGGCGCGGGCGAGGAACGCGGCGAGCGCCTCCTCGGTGAACACGACGTCGTCGCTCACCAGCACGTCATAGGTGTTGAGCTGACCCGGGTCGAGCAGGTGCACCGCCTCGACGTTGCGCAGGCTCCGCCAGGTCAGGTCGTCGCGGCGGCTGGCGACCACGAGCACCCGGCGGGTGTCGGCGATCGTGCGCAGCGCGATCACGGCGGCCTTCGTCGACGGCGCCTCACCGGAGACCAGTGAGGACACGACGTGCACCCGGTTGTTGCGCGCCCGGTCCGAGAGGGCGCCGCGCAGCGCGGCGGCCTTCATCTTCTTCGGGGTGCGCTGGTCGTACTTGCGCGGGGTCGGGCCGTGCACCACGCCACCGCCGGCGAACTGCGGCGCGCGCAGTGAGCCCTGCCGGGCGCGGCCGGTGCCCTTCTGCCGGTACGGCTTGCGGCCACCGCCGCGAACCTCGCCACGGGTCTTGGTGTCGTGCGTGCCCTGGCGGGCCGCCGCGAGCTGCGCGACCACGACCTGGTGGATCAGCGGCACGTTCAGCGGCACGTCGAACACGCCGGCGGGCAGGTCGACGCTGCCGCCGTCACCGCCGTTCGGCGCGTGCACCGGAACGGTGCGCGTAGTGGCATCCGAGTCGGATGCGGTCGCCACCGGGGTCATGCCGAGACCTCCTCACCAGCAGTGGTGGCCACGATCGGGGCGAAGTCCTCGGGAGCCGGGCGCTTGGCCGCGCTGCGCACGAAGACGAGACCGCCGTCGGGGCCGGGCACCGCGCCCTTCACCAGCAGATAGCCACGCTCGGCGTCCACCGCGTGAACGATCAGACCGGGGGTCGTGGTGCGCACGTGGCCCATCCGGCCAGCCATCCGCAGGCCCTTGAAGACCCTGCCGGGTGTGGCGCAACCGCCGACCGATCCCGGCGAGCGGTGCTTGCGCTCGACACCGTGCCCGGCACCCAGGCCCTTGAAGCCATGGCGCTTCATGACACCGGCGAAGCCCTTGCCCTTGGAGGTGCCGGTGACGTCGACGACGACGCCCGCGGAGAACACCTCGGTGGTCAGCTCCTGGCCCGGGCTGTACTTGACGGCGTCGGCGGTCCGCAGTTCGACGAGGTGGCGCCGCGGGGTGGCGGCGCTGGTCGCGAAGTGCCCACGAGCCGGCTTGTTGATCTTACGCGGGTCGATCTCGCCATAGCCGAGCTGGACGGCGGAGTAGCCGTCGGAGTCAGGCGTCTTGACCTGCGTGACGACGTTGGGGCCGGCCTTGATGACGGTGACCGGCACGACGCGGTTGTTCGCGTCCCATACCTGGGTCATCCCGAGCTTCGTGCCCAGGATCCCTCTGTAGTTGCGGATGAGCATGACTGCGCCGGCCCCTCTTACAGCTTGATCTCGATGTCGACACCGGCGGGGAGGTCGAGGCGCATGAGCGAGTCGACCGTCTTCGGCGTCGGGTCAAGGATGTCGATCAGCCGCTTGTGCGTCCGCATCTCGAAGTGCTCGCGGCTGTCCTTGTACTTGTGCGGCGACCGGATGACGCAGTAGATGTTCTTCTCCGTCGGCAGCGGCACCGGTCCCGCGACCTGCGCACCCGTCCGGGTCACCGTCTCGACGATCTTCCGCGCCGAGCTGTCGATGACCTCGTGGTCATAGGCCTTGAGCCGAATGCGGATCTTCTGTGCCGCCATGGTGGGCTTCGCCTGTCCTGTCTGTCTCGTCCGGCCGGTACCGCTACCGGGTCACCGCCCGTAGATTCCCCCGCGCCGGGTGGCGCCCGCCGCCGGCGGTGGGAATCTGCCGGTTACCGCTGTCTCGTGCCGGTCCCCGCCGACGAAGTCGGCGCGGGGAGCCGGATTGCCTGCCGTGTCACTGCCTGCCACGTCGGCGGCCGGTGTGGAAGACCGCGCGAGCAGCAATGCGGGCGGTGGGTCGCGTGATCCGGACCCACCGCCCGCGGTTGCTACTTGAGAACCTTCAGGACCTGGCCCGCACCGACGGTCCGGCCACCCTCGCGGATGGCGAAACGCAGACCTTCCTCCATGGCGATCGGCTGGATCAGCTCGACCGTCATCTCGGTGTTGTCGCCCGGCATGACCATCTCGGTGCCCTCGGGGAGGGTCACGACGCCGGTCACGTCGGTGGTGCGGAAGTAGAACTGAGGCCGGTAGTTCTTGAAGAACGGCGTGTGGCGGCCGCCTTCGTCCTTGTTCAGGATGTAGACGCGAGCCTCGAACACGGTGTGCGGCGTGATCGACTTCGGCTTGACGACGACCTGGCCGCGCTCGACGTCCTCACGCTTGATGCCGCGCAGGAGCAGGCCGACGTTGTCGCCCGCCTGGCCCTCGTCGAGCAGCTTGCGGAACATCTCGACGCCGGTGACGGTCGTGGTGGTCGTCTCGGGCTTGATACCGACGATCTCGATCGTCTCGGAGACCTTGACGATTCCACGCTCGATACGCCCGGTAACGACGGTTCCACGACCGGTGATCGTGAAGACGTCCTCGATCGGCATCAGGAACGGCCGGTCGATGTCACGCTTGGGCTCGGGGATCGACTCGTCGACCGCCGCCATGAGCTCGAGCAGCTTGGCGCCCCACTCCTTGTCACCCTCCAGCGCCTTCAACGCGGAGACACGGATGACCGGAACGTCGTCGCCCGGGAACTCGTACGAGCTCAGCAGCTCGCGGACCTCGAGCTCGACGAGCTCCAGGATCTCCTCGTCGTCCACCATGTCGGCCTTGTTCAGCGCGACGACGATGTACGGCACGCCGACCTGACGAGCGAGCAGCACGTGCTCCTTCGTCTGCGGCATCGGGCCGTCGGTCGCGGAGACCACCAGGATCGCGCCGTCCATCTGCGCGGCACCGGTGATCATGTTCTTGATGTAGTCCGCGTGACCCGGGCAGTCGACGTGCGCGTAGTGACGCGAGTCGGTCTGGTACTCGACATGCGCGATCGAGATCGTGATGCCGCGGGCCTTCTCCTCCGGCGCCTTGTCGATCTGGTCGAACGGCGTGAAGGGGTTGAGGTCCGGGTATGCGTCGTGCAGGACCTTGGTGATCGCCGCGGTCAGGGTGGTCTTGCCATGGTCGATGTGACCAATGGTGCCGATATTGACGTGCGGCTTGGTCCGCTCGAACTTCTGCTTCGCCACGGGTGTCCCTCCAAGGACGGGTGGTGTCGTGCTGGTGTAGTCAGCTGGGGGTCGTGCTCACGCCACGAGGGCGGTTACTCCCCCCTGGCCTTGGCGATGATCTCCTTGGCGACGTTCCCGGGAACCTCGGCGTAGGAGTCGAACTGCATCGAGTAGCTGGCCCGGCCGGACGTCTTCGACCGCAGGTCGCCGACGTAGCCGAACATCTCCGACAGCGGTACGGACGCCCGCACGATGCGGGAGCCGCCTCGCTCCTCCATCGCCTGGATCTGTCCGCGCCGCGAGTTGAGGTCGCCGATCACGTCACCCATGTGGTCCTCGGGCGTGGTGACCTCGACGGCCATCAGCGGTTCGAGCAGCACCGGGTCGGCCTTCCGGGCGGCGTCCTTGAACGCCATCGAACCCGCGATCTTGAAAGCGAGTTCGGAGGAGTCGACGTCGTGGAACTGGCCGTCCAGGAGGGTCACCTTGACGTCGACCAGGGGGTATCCGGCGAGAACGCCGAACTCCATGGCCTCCTGGCAGCCGGCGTCCACCGAGGGGATGTACTCCTTGGGGATGCGACCGCCGGTGACCTTGTTCTGGAACTCGTAGCCGCCGCCGTCGCCGCCGGAAGGCTCCAGGCTGATGATCACTCGGGCGTACTGCCCGGAACCACCCGTCTGCTTCTTGTGGGTGTAGTCGACCTTCTCCACCTTGCGGCGGATGGTCTCCCGGTAGGCGACCTGCGGCTTGCCGACGTTCGCCTCGACGCTGAACTCGCGACGCATCCGGTCGACCAGCACGTCGAGGTGCAGTTCGCCCATGCCAGCGATGATCGTCTGGCCGGTCTCCTCGTCGGTCCTGACCTGGAAGGTCGGGTCCTCCTCGGCGAGCCGCTGGATCGCGGTGCCCAGCTTCTGCTGGTCGGCCTTGGTCTTCGGCTCGATCGCGACGTGGATGACCGGCGCCGGGAACGTCATCGACTCCAGGATCACCGGAGCGTTCGGGTCGCAGAGCGTGTCGCCGGTCGTGGTGTTCTTCAGCCCCACCACGGCGACGATCTGGCCCGCGCCGACACCCTCACGGTCTTCCCGGTGGTTGGCGTGCATCTGGAGGATGCGGCCGATCCGCTCCTTGCGGTCCTTGGTGGAGTTCAGGACCGGGGAGCCACCGCTGATCTTGCCCGAGTACACCCGGATGTAGGTCAGCTTACCCACGTACGGGTCGCTCATGATCTTGAACGCGAGCGCGGAGAACGGCTCGTCCTCCGACGGCTCACGCCGGACCTCGGTGGCCTCGTCCTTGACCGAGTGGCCGACGGTGGCGCCGATGTCCAGCGGGTTCGGCAGGTAGTCGACGACCGCGTCGAGCATGGGCTGGACGCCCTTGTTCTTGAACGCGGAGCCGCACAGCACCGGGTTGATCTTGCTGGCCAGCGTACCCCGCCGCAGGGCGGCGGCCAGCTGCTCCTCGGTGGGCTCCACGCCCTCGAGGTAAAGCTCCATGAGCTCGTCGTCGTTCTCGGCGACGGTCTCGACCAGCTTGTCGTGCCATTCCTGCGCGGCCTCGGCGTGGTCGGCCGGGATGTCGACCGACTCGTACGAGGCGCCCTTGTCCTCCGACTGCCAGAGGAGGCCCTTCATCCGGATCAGGTCGATCACGCCGCGGAAGTCCGACTCGACACCCCAGGGGAGCTGGACGACGGCCGGCGTCGCGTCGAGCCGCTCCACCATCATGTCGACGCAGCGGTGGAACTCGGCGCCGACACGGTCCATCTTGTTGACGAAGGCGATCCGCGGGACGTTGTAGCGGTCGGCCTGCTTCCAGACGGTCTCGCTCTGCGGTTCGACGCCGGCGACGGCGTCGAACACCGCCACCGCACCGTCGAGCACGCGCAGCGACCGCTCGACCTCGACAGTGAAGTCGACGTGGCCGGGCGTGTCGATGATGTTGATGGTGTGGTCGCGCCAGATGCAGGTGGTGGCCGCGGAGGTGATCGTGATCCCCCGCTCCTGCTCCTGCTCCATCCAGTCCATCGTGGCGCCACCCTCGTGCACTTCACCGATCTTGTAGTTCACACCGGTGTAGAAGAGGATGCGCTCGGTCGTGGTGGTCTTGCCCGCGTCAATGTGGGCCATGATCCCGATGTTGCGGGTCATGGCCAGCGAGGAAGGAACGTCAGATGGCATATCGAGCTACCAGCGGTAGTGGGCGAAGGCCTTGTTGGACTCCGCCATCTTGTGGGTGTCCTCCCGGCGCTTCACGCTCGCGCCGAGGCCGTTGCTCGCGTCGATCAGCTCGTTCATCAGCCGCTCGGTCATCGTCTTCTCACGACGAGCCCGGGAGTATCCGACGAGCCAGCGCAGCGCGAGGGTCGTGCTGCGACCGGCACGCACCTCGACCGGTACCTGGTAGGTGGCGCCACCGACCCGGCGGCTGCGCACCTCCAGCGTCGGCTTGACGTTGTCGAGCGCCCGCTTCAGCGTGACGACCGGGTCGTTGCCGGTCTTGTTCTTCGCACCTTCAAGCGCGCCGTACACGATGCGCTCCGCGACGGACTTCTTGCCGCTCATCAGCACCTTGTTCACCAGCGCGGTCACCAGGGGCGACCCGTAGACCGGGTCGACCACGACGGCGTGCTTGGGTGCGGGCCCCTTGCGCGGCATCAGCCCTTCTCCTTCTTCGCGCCATACTTGCTGCGAGCTTGCTTGCGGTTACGGACGCCCTGCGTGTCGAGAGCGCCTCGGACGATCTTGTAGCGCACGCCCGGGAGATCCTTCACTCGGCCACCGCGGACGAGGACGATCGAGTGCTCCTGCAGGTTGTGGCCGACGCCGGGAATGTAGGCGGTGACCTCGATCCCGCTGTTCAGCCGGACTCGTGCGACCTTGCGCAGCGCCGAGTTCGGCTTCTTCGGGGTGGTCGTGTAGACGCGGGTGCACACACCACGACGCTGAGGGCTCCCCTTGAGTGCCGGGGTCTTGGTCTTCTCGACCTTGTCCTGCCGGCCCTTTCGGACCAGCTGCTGGATCGTGGGCAACGCCGCTCCCGTTCCTGTCACGCCTCGTCGTACTGCCTTGGGCAACCAGACCGGTCCGCCGGCCTACCTGCGTTTCCTTCGCGACCCGTACTCGAGCCACCCTGTCGGCTCCAGTCGCTACTTCCGACCCACGCGGTCGGGCGTGTCGCGCCGTCCCAGTGAATTTGGATCAGAACTTTCGATGATCCAAACCACATGCGGAGAGCACGCCAGCCCGCCCGGCCGCCTTGCGGAACCGAGCTCGACAGTCGCCGACGGACCCCTGAACGGCGACGTTACGTCAACACGTTCAGCGCCACGGCGCCACATCGAAGTACGGGACGCACGCCAGAGTCACGCGGACCCTGGCCACGGGCATCAACAGTACTCCACAGCCACGTCACGTGTCGAACGGGGTACCGAACGACCTCCCGCGCAGACAGCCACAGGACCACGGCGAGCACAACTACGCCCGAACAGCCTGGTCGGCGCGCCGAGGCCGACAATCCACTACCCGCGGAGCGGGGCGGCCGGACCTCACGCGACCTACCAGGCGAGCGATCGGGAACCCGGCGGCCTACCTGGAACCAACGGATCCAGGGACCAACCGACGCCACCGTGAACACTGGCAGGCTGTACAGGTCAGCACGATACCTGCTACGGAGGCCCCGCGGACATGTTCGACGCAGTTGACGGAGATCCACCCGGGCCGGCGGCCACTCCGGGACCACCGCGGCGCGCCGACGGCCGCCCGATCCGACCCACCAGGGAACAGCTCCTGGCCGCGTACGGAACCACCGTCCCGGACCTCGTCGCGCCGCGCACCACCGTCCTTCTGTGCGGCATCAACCCGTCGCTGGAGTCCGGGGCGACCGGGTTCCACTTCGGCACACCCAGCAACCGCCTCTGGCCGGTGCTGCACCTCGCCGGTTTCACTCCGCGCCGCCTGCACCCGAGCGAGACCGACGAGCTGACCAGCCGTGGCATCAGCATCACGAACTTCGTCACGCGTTCCACCGCCCGCGCCGACGAGATCGACGACGACGAGATCCGGGCCGGCGTCGCCCGCCTCGCCGAGCTGGTCGAGCGGATCGAGCCGGCCTGGGTCGCCTTCCTCGGCCTGGCCGCCTACCGCCTGGGCTTCCGGCGGCGCACCGCCCGCGTCGGCCGCCAGCCCGAGACGCTGGGACCGGCGGGCATCTGGCTGCTGCCGAACCCCAGCGGCCTCAATGCCCATTACCAGCTCCCCGACCTTGCCGGGGCCTACGGCGAGCTGCGCGAAGCCGCCTACGGCCCGATCAGGCCCTGACGCGGGGCCACCCAGCGGTCGGATCGCGACCGCTTCCCCGCCGACCACCCTTCAGTCGGCCTGCGGCGGCCACTCCGGCTGGTCCACCTGCTCCGGCCACGGCAGCAGCTCAGACAGGGTTCCCGGCAGCTCCGGGGGTACGAGGTCGCGGACCGGGGCCCAGAAGTCGCTGCCTGGCTGCGCCTCCAGTCGCCGCCGCGCCCCACCGCTGTCGAGCGCCAGGCGCCAGGAGTGCAGCAGCGTGCGGGACGTGGCCGCCCGGTCGAAGAGCGGATCGCCCTCGATCGGATGTCCGATCCAGGCGAGATGCACCCGGATCTGGTGCCGCCGCCCGCTGACCGGAGTCGCCAGGAGCAGCGTGACGTCACCGCCCTCCCACAGCCGCCGGAACGTGGTCACGGACGGATAGCTGCGAACGTGCCCGAACACCGCGCCCGCCGGGACCGACCAGTGCCCCACCGGGTCCGCCGAGTCCGCCCCGGCGGTGACCCGGGTGACGATGTCGCCGCGGTTCGCGGCGATCCGGACCCTGTTCTTGCGTCCGACGCTCAACGGCAGCTCGACGGTGCCCGCCGCGGGCAGGCCACGGGTGCGGGTGAGTACCAGGTAGCCCTTGTCCACCGTGCGCCGCTGGAACTGGCGCGTGAGGTCGCCGTGGTAGCGCAGTTCGCGGGCGAACAGGACCAGGCCCGAGGTCGCCTTGTCGATGCGGTGCACGGGGAACAGCTCCTCGCCCGCCGCCGCGGCGAGCCGGACGAGGTCGGTGTCGTGCCGCTCCCCCATCACCGAGATGCCCGCCGGCTTGTCGAGCGCGAGCATCTCGTCGTCCTCGAACACCAGGCCGCCGGCCCGGAGCTCCGGCCACGACAGCGTGGGCGTGTTCGTCACCGCGGGTCCATCCTCAGGTGGTCGGCGGAAGCCCGCCCGGTCCAGGTCGAGCACATCGGTCCAACGGCACATCGTTCCAACGGCACATCGGTCCAACGGCACATCGGTCCAACGGCACATCGGTCCAACGGCACGTCGGCGGAACGCCGAACGGGGGGGGGGGGGGGGGGGGCCGCCCGCCCGGCCGGGGGGCGCCCGCGCGCCGCGGCGGGGCGCG
>NZ_JALKFX010000043.1:0-29455 GCF_023243045.1 Frankia sp. AgB32 | reverse complement strand
CGCCCCCCCGCGTTTCGGGCGCGCCCCCGGGCGGCCGCCCGGCGGGGGGGGCCCCGCGGGTGCGCCGCCGGATCAGCGGAAGTCGCCCGTGCTGCGGTAGTCGAACTCGTCCAGCGGGACAGCCTGGCCGGAGCCCGTGCCAAAGGCGCCGTACTCGACGCTCGCGCCGTCCTCGTACGCGCCGACGGAGTACATCGCCGCGCGGGCCTCCTCGGTCGGCTCCACCCGGATGTTGCGGTACCGGGAGATGCCGGTGCCGGCCGGGATCAGCTTTCCGATGATGACGTTCTCCTTCAGGCCGACGAGCGAGTCCGAGCGGGCGTTGATCGCCGCGTCGGTGAGCACCCGTGTCGTCTCCTGGAAGGAGGCCGCCGACAGCCACGACTCGGTGGCCAGCGACGCCTTGGTGATGCCCATCAGCACCGGGCGGGCCGACGCCGGCTGACCGCCGGTCTCGACCACCCGACGGTTCTCGGACTCGAACCGGGCCCGCTCGCACAGCTCACCGGGCAGCAGGTTGGTCTCACCCGACTCGAGCACGTTCACCCGCTTGAGCATCTGGCGGATGATGATCTCGATGTGCTTGTCGTGGATCGACACACCCTGCGACCGGTACACCTCCTGGACCTGCTCGACCAGGTGGAGCTGGACCTGGCGCGGGCCGAGGATGCGCAGCACCTCGTGCGGGTCGACGGCGCCGTCGACGACCTGGTTGCCGACCTCGATGCGGTCGCCCTCGCGGACGCGCAGCCGGGACCGGCGGGAGACCGGGTAGGCGATCTCCTCGCTGCCGTCGTCCGGCACCACCACGACCTTGAAGGTCTTGTCGGTCTCCTCGATCTTCACGCGACCGGAGACCTCGGTGATGGGCGCCTTGCCCTTCGGGCTACGCGCCTCGAACAGCTCGACGACACGCGGCAGACCCTGCGTGATGTCGTCGCCGGCGACGCCACCCGAGTGGAAGGTACGCATCGTGAGCTGGGTGCCCGGCTCGCCGATGGACTGCGCGGCGACGATGCCGACGGCCTCGCCGACGTCGACGAGCTTGCCGGTGGCCAGCGAGCGCCCGTAGCACTGGGCGCACACCCCCATCCGGGACTCGCACGTCAGCGCCGAACGGACCCGCACCTGCTCGATGCCGGCCTCGATGATCTGGCCGATGGCCACGTCCCCGGCGTCGGTGCCGGCGGGGACGATGATCTCCCCGCTCTCGTCGACCGCGTCGGAGGCGAGCGTGCGGGCGTACGCCGAGGTCTCGGCGTAGCGGTCGCGCACCAGCGTGCCGTCGGCGCCGGCGCGGGCGATCCGGGTGAGGATGCCGCGCTCGGTGCCGCAGTCCTCCTCGCGGACGATGACGTCCTGGCTGACGTCGACGAGCCGGCGGGTCAGGTAGCCGGAGTCGGCGGTACGCAGGGCGGTGTCGGCCAGGCCCTTGCGGGCGCCGTGCGTCGAGATGAAGTACTCGAGCACGGTGAGGCCCTCGCGGAAGTTCGCCTTGATCGGCCGCGGGATGATCTCACCCTTGGGGTTGGAGACCAGTCCACGCATGCCGGCGAGCTGCCGGATCTGCATCATGTTTCCGGCGGCCCCGGAGTTGACCAGCACGTAGACCGGGTTGGTCTTCGGGAAGTTCGCCTCCATGGCCTCGGCGATCTTGTTCGTCGCCTCGGTCCAGATCTGGACCAGCTCGCTGCGGCGCTCCTCGTCGGACAGGAAGCCGCGATCGAACTGCTTCTGCACCCTGTCTGCCCGCTGCTCGTACTCGTCGAGGATCTCGGCCTTGCGCGGCGGCGCGACGACGTCCTCGATGGCGACGGTGACACCGGACCGGGTGGCCCAGTAGAAACCGGCGCTCTTCAGGGCGTCCAGGGTCGCCGCGACCTGGATCTTCGGGTACCGCTCGGCCAGGTCGTTGACGATCGCGGCCTGGGCCTTCTTGTTCAGCTGCTCGTTGATGAACGGGTAGCCCTCCGGCAGCGCCTCGTTGAGCAGGCAGCGGCCGAACGTGGTCTCCAGGGTGAAGTGATCCCCGGTGATCCACTCCGCGGGCGGCGTCCACTCCGACGGCGGGGTGGTGTCCCGCAGCCGCACGTTGATCTTTGCCTGCAGCCCGATCTCCCGCGCGTCGTAGGCCATCTGCGCCTCGGCGACGGAGGAGAACGAGCGGCCCTCGCCGATCGCACCGTCGGACAGCGTCGAGAGGTGGAACACCCCGGTGACCATGTCGAGGCTGGGCATCGCCAGCGGTCGACCGGACGCCGGCGAGAGGATGTTGTTGCTCGACAGCATCAGGATCCGGGCCTCGGCCTGCGCCTCGGCGGACAGCGGCAGGTGGACCGCCATCTGGTCGCCGTCGAAGTCCGCGTTGAACGCGGTGCAGACCAGCGGGTGGATCTGGATGGCCTTGCCCTCGACGAGCTGCGGCTCGAAGGCCTGGATGCCGAGGCGGTGCAGGGTCGGTGCCCGGTTGAGCAGCACCGGGTGCTCGGTGATGACCTCCTCGAGCACGTCCCACACGACGGGCCGGGCCCGCTCGACCATCCGCTTGGCCGACTTGATGTTCTGCGCGTGGTTGAGGTCCACCAGGCGCTTCATCACGAACGGCTTGAACAGCTCCAGCGCCATCTGCTTGGGCAGACCGCACTGGTGCAGCTTGAGCTGCGGGCCGACGACGATGACCGACCGGCCGGAGTAGTCGACGCGCTTGCCGAGCAGGTTCTGGCGGAAGCGGCCCTGCTTGCCCTTGAGCATGTCGGACAGCGACTTGAGCGGGCGGTTACCGGGACCGGTGACCGGGCGACCGCGGCGGCCGTTGTCGAACAGCGCGTCGACGGCCTCCTGCAGCATCCGCTTCTCGTTGTTGACGATGATCTCGGGCGCGCCGAGGTCGAGCAGCCGCTTGAGCCGGTTGTTCCGGTTGATCACGCGGCGGTAGAGGTCGTTCAGGTCCGACGTCGCGAACCGGCCACCGTCGAGCTGCACCATGGGGCGCAGATCCGGCGGGATCACCGGGACGCAGTCGAGCACCATCCCCATCGGGGAGTTGCGGGTGTTCAGGAACGCCGAGACGACCTTGAGCCGCTTGAGCGCGCGGGCCTTCTTCTGGCCCTTGCCGCTGCGGATCGTCTCGCGCAGCGAGTCCGCCTCGGCGGCCAGGTCGAAGTCGGCCAGCCGGCGCTGCAGCGCCTCGGCGCCCATGCCACCGTCGAAGTACTGGCCGAACCGGTCGCGCAGCTCGCGGTAGAGCAGCTCGTCCGGCTCCAGGTCCTGGACCTTCATGTTCTTGAAGCGGTCGAAGACCCGGTCGAGGTCGTCGATCTTGCGCTGCGCGCGGTCGCGGATCTGGCGCATCTCGCGCTCGGCCGACTCGCGGACCTTGCGGCGCGCGTCGCCCTTGGCGCCCTCGGCCTCGAGCTGCGCGAGGTCGCCTTCAAGCCGCTTCTGCCGGGTCTCGACATCGGCGTTCTTGCGGTCCTCGAGCTGCTGCTTCTCGACGCCGATACGGGCCTCGAGAGTCGACAGATCGCGGTGGCGCGCGTCGGTGTCGACCCGCGTGATCATGTAGGCGGCGAAGTAGATGACCTTCTCGAGGTCCTTCGGCGCCAGGTCCAGCAGGTAGCCGAGGCGGCTCGGAACACCCTTGAAGTACCAGATGTGGGTGACCGGGGCGGCGAGCTCGATGTGCCCCATCCGCTCGCGGCGCACCTTGGCGCGGGTGACCTCGACGCCACAGCGCTCGCAGATGATGCCCTTGAAGCGGACCCGCTTGTACTTACCGCAGTAGCACTCCCAGTCCCGGGTCGGACCGAAGATCTTCTCGCAGAAGAGCCCGTCCTTCTCCGGCTTCAGGGTGCGGTAGTTGATCGTCTCCGGCTTCTTGACCTCGCCGTGCGACCACTGGCGGATGTCGTCCGCGGTGGCAAGACCGATGCGCAGTTCGTCGAAGAAGTTGACGTCCAGCAAGACTGTCGCCTGCTCTCTCTTTCTCGGTCGGGACGCTGGAGTCGGGCCGGCTCGCCGGGGGCCCGCTGCCGCCTCAGGGCAGGTGGGGCGGGCCCCCGGCGGCCGGTCAGACCTCCTCGACGCTGCTCGGCTCGCGCCGGGACAGGTCGATCCCGAGTTCCTCCGCCGCACGGAAGACGTCCTCGTCGGTGTCACGCATCTCGATCTGCACACCATCGCTGGAAAGCACCTCGACGTTGAGGCACAGCGACTGCATCTCCTTGATGAGCACCTTGAACGACTCCGGGATACCGGGTTCCGGAATGTTCTCGCCCTTGACGATCGCCTCGTAGACCTTGACTCGGCCCACGACGTCGTCGGACTTGATGGTCAGCAGTTCCTGCAGGGCGTAGGCGGCGCCGTACGCCTCCAGCGCCCACACCTCCATCTCACCGAACCGCTGGCCACCGAACTGCGCCTTGCCACCCAGGGGCTGCTGGGTGATCATCGAGTAGGGGCCGGTCGACCGAGCGTGGATCTTGTCGTCGACCAGGTGCAGCAGCTTGAGGATGTAGATGTAGCCGACGGCCACGGGGTAGGGGTACGGCTCGCCGGTGCGCCCGTCGAACAGCGTCGCCTTGCCGGAGGAGCCGATCAGCTGGACCCCGTCCCGGTTCGGCAGGGTGGAGTCGAGCAGGCCGGTGATCTCCTCCTCGCGGGCGCCGTCGAAGACGGGGGTCGCCACGTTGGTCCCCGGCGGGGCGGCGTCCGCGCCGATGCCGCGCAGCCGCTCCTTCCACTCCTCCTCGCCGGTGTCGACCTGCCAGCCGGTCTTGGCCACCCACCCGAGGTGGGTCTCCAGGATCTGGCCGATGTTCATCCGGCGCGGCACGCCGTGTGGGTTGAGCACGACGTCGACCGCCGTGCCGTCCTCGAGGAACGGCATGTCCTCGACGGGGAGGATCTTGGCGATGACGCCCTTGTTGCCGTGCCGGCCGGCGAGCTTGTCGCCGTCGGTGATCTTGCGCTTCTGGGCGACGTACACCCGGACCAGCTCGTTGACGCCGGGCGGGAGCTCGTCGCCGTCCTCGCGGGCGAACACCCGGACGCCGATGACCTTGCCGGACTCGCCGTGCGGCACCTTCAGCGAGGTGTCGCGGACCTCCCGGGCCTTCTCCCCGAAGATCGCGCGCAGCAGCCGCTCCTCCGGGGTCAGCTCGGTCTCGCCCTTCGGGGTGACCTTGCCGACCAGGACGTCGCCGGGCGAGACCTCGGCGCCGATCCGGATGATCCCGCGCTCGTCGAGGTCGGCCAGGACCTCTTCGGCGACGTTCGGGATGTCCCGGGTGATCTCCTCCGGGCCGAGCTTGGTGTCCCGGGCGTCGACCTCGTGCTCCTCGATGTGGATCGAGGAGAGCACGTCGTCCTGCACGAGGCGCTGCGACAGGATGATCGCGTCCTCGTAGTTGTGCCCCTCCCACGGCATGAAGGCGACCAGCATGTTCTTGCCGAGCGCCATCTCGCCGTTGTCGGTGCACGGGCCGTCCGCGATCGTCTGGCCGGCCTCGACCCGGTCGCCCTCGTTCACGATCGGCTTCTGGTTGATGCAGGTGCCCTGGTTCGACCGGCGGAACTTCGCCAGCCGGTAGGTGCGCCGGGTGCCGTCGTCATGCATGACGGTGATGTAGTCCGCCGAGAGGTCCTCGACCACGCCGGCCTGGGCGCAGACGACGACGTCGCCGGCGTCCTTGGCCGCGCGGGTCTCCATCCCGGTGCCGACCAGTGGCGCCTCGGACCGCAGCAGCGGCACCGACTGGCGCTGCATGTTGGAGCCCATCAGCGCGCGGTTGGCGTCGTCGTGCTCCAGGAAGGGGATCATGGCGGTCGCCACGGACACCATCTGCCGCGGCGAGACGTCCATGTAGTCGACCTCGTCCGGCGGGATGAACTCGACCTCACCGCCCTTGCGGCGGACCAGGACGCGGTCCTCGGCGAACGTGCCGTCGGGCTGCAGCGGCGTGTTCGCCTGCGCCTTGACGTGCCGGTCCTCCTCGTCCGCGGTCAGGTAGTCGATCTGGTCGGTGACCTGACCGTTGACCACCTTGCGGTACGGGGTCTCCACGAAGCCGAACGGGTTGACCCGCGCGAACGTCGACAGCGAGCCGATCAGACCGATGTTCGGGCCTTCCGGCGTCTCGATCGGGCACATCCGGCCGTAGTGGCTGGGGTGCACGTCGCGGACCTCGAAGCCGGCGCGCTCACGGGACAGACCACCCGGGCCCAGCGCCGACAGGCGGCGCTTGTGGGTCAGCCCGGCCAGCGGGTTGGTCTGGTCCATGAACTGGGAGAGCTGGCTGGTGCCGAAGAACTCCTTGATGGAGGCGACGACCGGCCGGATGTTGATCAGGGTCTGCGGCGTGATCGCCTCGACGTCCTGGGTGGTCATCCGCTCACGGACGACCCGCTCCATCCGGGCCAGGCCCAGGCGGACCTGGTTCTGGATCAGCTCGCCGACCGTGCGCAACCGCCGGTTGCCGAAGTGGTCGATGTCGTCGACCTCGTAGTCGGCCGGGTCGGCGCCCGCGTGCAGCTTGACGACGTACTCGATCGTGCGGACGACGTCGTCCTCGGTGAGGACGCCGACGTCGTGCGCCACGTCGAGGGAGAGCTTCTTGTTGACCTTGTAACGACCGACCTTGGCCAGGTCGTAGCGCTTCGGGTTGAAGAAGAGGTTCTCCAGCAGGGTCTGCGCCGACTCCCGCGTCGGCGGCTCGCCCGGGCGCAGCTTGCGGTAGATGTCCAGCAGCGCGTCGTCCTGGCTGGCCGTGTGGTCCTTCTCCAGCGTCACCCGCATCGACGGGAAGTCGCCGAACCGCTCGAGGATGCGCGCCTCGTCCCAGCCGAGCGCCTTGAGCAGCACGGTGACGGACTGGCGGCGCTTGCGGTCGATACGGACGCCGACCGTGTCCCGCTTGTCGATCTCGAACTCGAGCCAGGCGCCCCGGGAGGGGATCACCTTGCAGGAGTAGAGGTCCTTGTCCGACGCCTTGTCGAGGCTGCGCTCGAAGTACACCCCGGGCGAGCGCACGAGCTGGCTGACCACGACCCGCTCGGTCCCGTTGATCACGAAGGTGCCCTTGGGCGTCATGAGCGGGAAGTCGCCCATGAAGACCGTCTGGCTCTTGATCTCACCGGTGGTGTTGTTGGTGAACTCGGCCGTCACGAACAACGGGGCCGAGTAGGTCATGTCCTTGTCCTTGCACTCCTCGACGGAGTACTTGGGTGGCTCGAACCGGTGGTCCCGGAAGGACAGGGACATGGAGCCCGAGAAGTCCTCGATCGGGGAGATCTCCTCGAAGACCTCCTCCAGACCGGAGGTGATCGGAACATCGTCCCGACCCGAGTCGATGGCCTCCTGAACCCGCTCCGCCCAGGCGTCACTGCCGATCAGCCAATCGAAGGACTGCGTCTGAAGAGCAAGGAGGTCCGGGACCTCGAGGGGCTCAATGATCTTAGCGAACGAGATGCGGGAGGAAGAGCGCGAGGCGGCCAAGGTGGTCCTTCCGGTGGCCTGATCGTCGGGCTGGCGTCGCGGACGTCAAGGATCCGTCGGGGGTGGTCAGGTGATCAGTATCTCGCTACGGTTGTCGGGAACGGCGGCGGGGGAAGCCCGCCGGTGAGAGGATGACCGCGAGGCACCCGGGTGCGGCGGCCATACCGGGACATCCGGTGACCGGTCGTGCGGTCGCAGTCGACCCTCGTCCCGCAGCGGGAATCGTCGGTCCTGGCCCGTCGGTCCGCGAAACCGCAGGCGTACGGCAGGGCAGGCGTTCGGCTGACCGCGGGCATGCCAAAGCGCCGTCGCGGCGCGAACGCGCGGCGACGCCGGTGTCCGCTGAGAACAACGGGTCGGTGCACGGGCGTTGGGATCCTCGGTGTGGCTGCCATACAGCCGTGCCACGCACCAGCACGGCCAGCGCGCCCCCGACGTCATACCGATCCCCACCGCGGACACGGCTTCCGACCCTGCGGTCGGGCCGCCTGGCGGCGCGTACGGGACCCCCACTTCAGAGCCCAACCTCACCGCGAAACCGGTGTCGGCGGAGCCGATGCGACGAAAAGGGCAGCGCAAACTAGCAGTGTAGCCGACAGGCACACCGCTGGCAAGAACGTGCGTGGTAGGACCGCGCGGACGGAACGTTGCTCACCGCATCTGCTTCCCGACGAATGTTCGCGACATGATGGAACCTCGATCGACAGAGGCAGTCAACCCCCTTCGAAAAACGTCACGAACGGTTCGAGCCGCTCAACCGCCTACGTAGCAGCGTATCCGGGCGTTTCTCCCGCAAGACGCCACGTGCCGGGACACTCGGAGGTGCCCCGGCACACGGGTGAGCGCGGCGGCCGGCCCAGCTGGCCGGCCCGCCGACCTACTTGACGGAGACCGTCGCGCCAGCGCCCTCGAGAGCCGCCTTGGCCTTGTCCGCGGCCTCCTTGGCGACCTTCTCCAGGACCGGCTTGGGCGCGCCGTCGACGAGGTCCTTGGCCTCCTTCAGCCCGAGGCTGGTGAGCGCGCGGACCTCCTTGATGACCTGGATCTTCTTGTCACCGACGGACTCGAGGATGACGTCGAACTCGTCCTGCTCCTCGACGGCGGCAGCCTCGCCGCCCGCGCCACCGGCGACCGGGGCCGCGGCAACGGCGACCGGGGCGGCCGCGGTGACGCCGAAGGTCTCCTCGAACTGCTTCACGAACTCGGAGAGCTCCAGCAGCGTCAGTTCCTTGAACGCGTCCAGCAGCTCATCGGTCGACAGCTTCGCCATGATGGCGTGTTCCTTCCTCGTCAGGTCAACATGCTCGGGCCGGGCCCGACACGCGGGTCGGGCCGACCGCTGGGATCGGGGTGTGCGGGCGTTGGAGCGAAAGCGGAGTCCGCTACTCCGCGGTGGCCTCGGCCGGCTCGGCGGCCGGCTCGGCGGCCGGGGCCTCGCTGGCGCGCTGCTCGCGCAGCGCCTCGGCGAGCCGGGCGACCTGCGACAGCGGGGCGGCGAACAGGCCGACCGCGCCGGCCAGGGAGCCCTTCATCGCGCCGGCGAGCTTCGCCAGCAGGATCTCCCGGGACTCGAGGTCCGCGAGCTTGCGGATCTCGTCGGCGGACATCGCCTTGCCCTCGACGATGCCACCCTTGACGACGAGCGCGGGGTTCGCCTTGGCGAAGTCGCGCAGCCCCTTCGCCGCCTCGACCGGGTCGCCGGAGACGAAGGCGACGGCGGTCGGGCCGACGAACAGGTCGTCCAGCCCGGTGACGCCGGCCTGCTCAGCCGCGATCTTGGTCAGGGTGTTCTTGACGACCGCGTAGCGGGCGCCGTCGCCGAGGGTGCGGCGCAGCTCGGTGAGCTGGCTCACCGAGAGACCGCGGTACTCCGTGAGCACCGCGGCGGTCGAGGACCGGAAGTCCTCGGCGATCTCCGCCACCGCGGCGGCTTTCTCAGGTGTCGCCATGGGGCTCCTTCGGGGGTGTCGGCCGGTCATCCGATCAGCCCCGAGAGACGACAAACGCCCCGGCGCAGGCGCACGGGGCGGGAGGAGCGGACTCACCGCGGCGGTGCCAGGGTCGGCACCGACGGATGTACTTCCGCCGTCCTTCGCTTCCGTCACCTACGCGGGCCGCCCGGGGAGATCGGGCCTTCGGCCGTCCTTCCGGGTGAACAGGCCCGGAGATGACGGCGACCAGCGGTCTTCGGCGTGAAAGGTGGTTACTGCTCAGTGTACGCGAGCGTTCATGGCCGCGACGTTGTCCTCGAACAGGTTACGGGTGCGGTTCGGGTCGACCGGGATGCCCGGGCCCATCGTGGTGGCGAAGGTGATCTTCCGGAGGTACCGGCCCTTCGCCGCCGACGGCTTCACCCGGACGATCTCGTCGAGGGCGGCCGTGTAGTTCTCGATGAGCTGGGCGTCGGAGAAGCTCGCCTTGCCGATGACGATGTGCAGGTTGCCCTGCTTGTCGACCCGGAAGTTGATCTTACCGCCCTTGATGTCGCCGACCGCCTTGGCGATGTCCAGGGTGACCGTGCCGGTCTTCGGGTTCGGCATCAGGCCACGCGGGCCGAGGATGCGCGCGATCCGACCGACCTTGGCCATCTGGTCCGGGGTCGCGACCGTGGCGTCGAAGTCCAGGAAGCCTTCCTGGATGCGGGCGACCAGGTCGTCGCTGCCGACGATGTCCGCGCCGGCGGCGGTGGCCTCAGCGGCCTTCTCGCCCGCGGCGAAGACGGCGACCCGGGGCGACTTGCCGGTACCGTGCGGCAGGTTCACCGTGCCGCGGACCATCTGGTCCGCCTTGCGCGGGTCGACGCCGAGCCGGATCGCGACCTCGACGGTCGCGTCGTACTTCGTCGACGTCGTCTCCTGCGCCAGCCGGACGGCCTCCAGCGGGCTGTAGAGGTTCTCCGGGTTGATCTTCTCTGCGGCGGCGCGATACGCCTTGCTGCGCTTCATGCTGTCTCCTCGTGGTGCCGGCGGACGGGTAGGTGGCGTTCCCTGGCCGGAAGCCCGCGGACGGGCTGGCGGGATCGCCACCGACCGCCCTCCCACGGCGTCGGTTCGGTGCTGCGGGTGGTGCGGGGTGGCGCGGTGGTGCGAGCCGGGTGAACTAGTCGCCGACCGTGATGCCCATGGAGCGGGCGGTCCCGGCGATGATCTTCTCGGCAGCCTCGATCGTGGTGGCGTTGAGATCAGGCAGCTTCGTTTGGGCGATCTCCCGCACCTGGGCGGTGGTCAGCTTCGCGACCTTGTCCCGGTGCGGCGTGCCACTGCCCTTCTCGACCCCGGCGGCCTTGAGGATCAGGCGCGCGGCCGGCGGCGTCTTCGTCACGAACGAGAACGAGCGGTCGTCGAACACGGAGATCTCGACCGGCACGACGTTGCCGGTCTGCGACTCGGTGGCCGCGTTGTACTGCTTGCAGAACTCCATGATGTTCACGCCGTGCTGACCCAGCGCGGGGCCGACCGGCGGCGCCGGCGTGGCCTTGCCGGCGTTGATCTGGAGCTTGATGATCGCGGTGATCTTCTTCTTCTTGGGCGGCATGTGCTCGTCTTCCTACCGGGGTTCTACGGACCGAATCAGATCTTGGCGACCTGATTGAACTGCAGCTCGACGGGCGTCTCCCGACCAAAGATCGAGACCAGCACCTTCAGCCGCTGGGCGTCGAGGTTGATCTCGCTGATGGTCGCGGGGAGCGTGGCGAAGGGGCCGTCCATGACGGTGACCGACTCCCCGACCTCGAACTCCTGGACCCGAACGGTCTCGACCTTCTTCTCCTTGGGCGCCGCCGGGGCGAGGATCGACAGAACCTCCTCGCGACGCAGCGGCGAGGGCCGGTTGGTCAGACCCACGAACCCGGTCACACCCGGAGTGTTGCGGACCGCCGACCAGGACTGGTCGGTGAGGTCCATCCGGACGTAGATGTAACCCGGGTACTTCTTCTGCTGGACCAGTTGCCGCTTGCCGTTCTTGACGACCGGGACCTCCTCGGTCGGCACCTCGATCTGGAAGATGTAGTCCTCCATGTTGAGGCTGGAGATCCGGGTCTCGAGGTTGGTCTTCACCTTGTTCTCGTAGCCCGCGTACGAGTGCACGACGTACCAGTCGCCCGGCGCGTCCTCGATCGCGCGGCGCAGGTCGTCCTCGTCGTCGTCCTCGTCCGGCGCCGCGCTGGCAGCGGCAGGTGCCGGCGCCGCCGCGGCGGGTGTCTCCGCAGCGAGATCACCCTCCGGGGTGTCCCCCGCGGGGCCCTCCTCGGCGGATTCGGTGGACGCGGAGCCGGCCGGCTCGTCGGCGGTGGGGGTCTCGTCGGGCTCGGCGCCGGCGTCCGTGCTCGCCACCTCGTCGTTCTCGAACGCCGCGAGGAGATCGAGACGTGCGAGGGCCTCCCCCTGCTCGGAAGAGGCGTTCTCGGGCGACTGGGACACGCGGGCGATCCTTCTCTCGTCAATACTTCTGCTGCTGTGACTCCGCGAAGCGGGTGCTGCGCGGGCCTGGTACGGACGGGCTGCCGCCGACCGGCTGGCGGCCCGGCGTCGAACACCCGCCAGCCCGTCCGCCCCACCTTGGCCGCATCGGCCGGTGGGGCCGTCAGCCGAAGATCGCGAGGACCGCCTTCGTCAAGCCGAAGTCGAGACTGGCCACGAAGGCCGTCACAACGGTGACGAAGATGAGCACGACCAGCACATACGTGATCAGCTCGCTCCGCCCCGGATAGACGACCTTCCGGAGCTCCGCCATGACCTCGCGGATGAACTGCAGAGGCCGATACCGACGCCGAGCGGCGGCACGCGTGGCCCCCCTGGAACGCGGTGCCGCGTCACGGGTATCGGTTGCCACTCAACTCCACCCACTCTGTCGCCGAAAACAGCCAACCGTCGAACAGCGCAGGGGCGACAGGACTCGAACCTGCAACCGCCGGTTTTGGAGACCGGTGCTCTACCAATTGAGCCACGCCCCTTGAGCACTCCCTGATCCCCACCATCCATACCAACCCTAACGGCGCGCACCCTCACAGTAGCGCAGAGTCCCCGCCGCCGAGCCGGTCACCAGAATGGGTACCCGGGCGGAACGAGCATACCCCTTCACCGGCCGGAGCCCGCACGCGCCGATCGCGCCGGGCGTCGATCCGGCCCCCGGCCGGCGCCGGACCCGTCCTGACGAACCGCCACGGCCACGCCCGACGCACCACCGGGACGGGGCCGCCAGACCCGCCGGGCGCCGGCCGGCCTGCCCCGGCCCGCGGGCCGCTGGGGCGGCGAGTGACCAGGCCACAGGGCCCGTCCACGAGGTCCGCACGGACACCCGATCCCGGCCGCGTGCGGCGTCACGCACCCTTAACATCCGTGGCAGCATGGGCGACATGAGCAGGATCTCACGCCGCATCGGCGGCATCGCTCCATCCGCCACGCTGGCCGTCGACGCCACCGCGAAGGCGATGCGCGCCGCGGGGCAGGACGTCGTCGGCTTCGGCGCCGGCGAGCCGGACTTCCCGACTCCCGACCACATCGTCGCCGCCGCCGAGAAGGCGTGCAGCGAGCCGCGCATGCACCGGTACACCCCGGCCGCCGGCCTGCCCGAGTTGCGCGAGGCCGTCGCCGAGAAGACGGCCCGGGACTCCGGCGTGACCGTGCCCGCGAGCCAGGTCCTGGTGACCAACGGCGGCAAGCAGGCCGTCTACGAGGCGTTCGCGACGCTGCTCGACCCGGGCGACGAGGTGCTGCTGCCCGCGCCGTACTGGACGACCTACCCCGAGTCGATCCGGCTCGCCGGCGGCGTCCCGGTCGACGTGGTGACCGGGCCCGAGGCCGGCTACAAGGTGACCGTCGAGCAGCTCGAGGCGGCGCGCACCGAGCGCACGAAGGTGCTGCTGTTCTGCTCGCCGTCCAACCCGACCGGTGCGGTGCACTCGCCGGAGGAGGTCCGCGAGATCGGCCGCTGGGCCGAGCAGGCCGGCATCTGGGTGCTCGCCGACGAGATCTACGAACACCTCGTCTACGGCGACGCCCGGTTCTCCTCGATTCTCGTCGAGGTCCCCGAGCTGGCCGACCGCTGCGTGATCGTGAACGGGGTCGCGAAGACCTACGCGATGACCGGCTGGCGGGTGGGCTGGATGATCGGCCCGAAGGACGTCGTGAGCGCCGCGGCGAACCTGCAGTCCCATGCGACGTCGAACGTCTCCAACGTCGCCCAGGCCGCCGCGCTCGCCGCGGTCACCGGGCCCCTCGACGCCGTCGCCGAGATGCGCACCGCGTTCGACCGGCGCCGGCTGACGATGCACCGCATGCTCGGCGAGGCCCAGGGCGTGGAGTGCCCGCTGCCGCAGGGCGCGTTCTACTGCTACCCGTCGCTCGTCGGCGCCATCGGGCGCGAACTGCGCGGACGCACGCCGACCACCAGCGCCGAGCTGTGCCAGCTCATCCTGGAGGAGGTCGGCGTCGCCATCGTCCCCGGCGAGGCGTTCGGGACCCCCGGGTTCGCCCGGCTGTCATACGCGCTGAGCGACGACGACCTCGTCAAGGGCGTCAGTCGGATCTCGGGCCTGCTAGCCGAGACCCGCTAGCCCGGGCCCGGGCCGCCTAGCTCAGCCGCACGGTGGCCCGGGCGGCCATCAGCACCTTCTCGCCGCGGCACCGGGTGGTGAGGTTGACCACCACCCGGTTGCCGTCGAGCTTCTTCTCGACCACGCCACGCACGGACACCGTCGCGCCCTCGTCGTCGTCCGGCACCACGACCGGCGACGAGAACTTCACTCCGAACTCCTGGACGGCGCCCGGGTCGCCGATCCAGTCGGTCACGAGCCGGGCAGCCGTCGCCATCGTCAGCATCCCGTGCGCGATCACTCCGGGCAGGCCGGCCGCGGTGGCGACCCGCTCGTTCCAGTGGATGGGGTTGAAGTCCCCGGAAGCCCCGGCGTAGCGGACGAGATCGGCCCGGCGCAGCGGGAAAAGCCGCTCGGGTAGCTCGGTTCCGACCTCGACGTCGTCGTAGCCGACCGTCGTCGTCATCGTGTGCCCTCCCCTGCCGGGACGTCCCGCGACGGCGCCGTTCCCCGGGAGACCAGGGTGCAGGTGCCGACCGCGACCTCCTCGCCGCTGGTGGTCTCGTACTGGTAGGTCGTGACGAGCACCTCGTTGCGACCGGCAGTCCGGATGCTGGTCAGCGTGGAGGTCGCGATCAGCTCGTCGCCGGCGACCACCGGGCGGCGCAGGGTGAAGCGCTGCTCGCCGTGGACGATCAGCGTGTAGTCCAGGCCGAGCGCCGGGTCGTCGGTGGGCAGGCCCAGTGCCCCGGGGGTCGCGGTGACCAGGAACGTCGGCGGCGCGACGAGGTCGGGGTAGCCGGCCGCCTTCGCCGCCTCGACGTCGTGGTGGAGCGGATTGTCGTCCCCGACCGCGCGGGCGAACTGCCGGATGTGCTCGCGGCCGACCTGGAAGGGGACAGGTGAGACGAAACGTCGCCCCACGAAGTCCTGGTTAAGCGGCATCACGGCTCCGTTCCTGGCATCACGGGGATCCTGACATCGCCGCGACCGTCGTGCGCTGACCCGGCTGTTGCCTGGGATTCCAGTGCGCGGCCCGGAGACACATCACATCACGGCTGTCCCGGCCCCGAATCGCGATCGCTGGCGGCGGTGTGTCCTGAGGCGGCACGCAGGAAAGCCGGCCAGGCATTGCGCCTGGCCGGCTTCGTTGAGCTGGGCCGACGGGGTACAACGACCGGACCCGCGAGTGGTCAGCGGGTCTCGCGGTGCTCCGTGTGCTTGCCGCAGTTCGGGCAGAACTTCTTCAGCTCGAGGCGGTCCGGGTCGTTGCGCCGGTTCTTGCGGGTGATGTAGTTCCGGTGCTTGCACACCTGGCACGCCATCGTGATCTTCGGGCGAACGTCAGTGGCGGCCACGGCGCGAGCCTCTTCCTGGGTCGGGGTGGTGAACGTAACGGGCAACGCGGGCGGACCGCGAGCCCTTCGAGGGACACGGCGCGCCGCGCCCCGATAGTAGCGGTGGCCGGACTTGAACCGGCGACACAGCGATTATGAGCCGCTTGCTCTACCAGGCTGAGCTACACCGCCAGGGTTGGTCTCCCGGACAACCGGGGACCCGACCACCTTACCCGAGAGAACCGGCAAGACCGCTCATCTCGGACACGAACCTGCCCGAGGACTGGAACGTGGAGCCCCTTTACGGAATCGAACCGTAGACCTTCTCCTTACCATGGAGACGCTCTGCCGACTGAGCTAAAGGGGCGCGAGGTCGCGGTGCTCAGATTACACGACGCTGAGCCGAGTTGGGGCGCCACCCCCACCCACTTCGCCCCGACGATGCGGAGCAACCCCTCGGCCACCCCGATTCCGGCCGATCGGACGCCCGCGCGGCCGATACATCCACCTTCGGCCGCTTCACCCGGTGGCGCGCCAGCACGCCCGACCCGTCGTCCGTTCCATCCAGAAGATGGCGAGATCGGCGCGTGAAACAACTGTCCGTAGTGAACAACTCGGACTCCCTGAGCTTTGATAGCTGTAAGTAATTCCTTCGATGCTTAGCGTGTAGCGCACCGTTGGAGCGCTCCAGCCGGACGCGACCAACCGGTTCCCGAGCCTCCCGAGCGCCGCCTCCCGAGCATCGAGGGTTGCCCATGCGTCACACGCAGCGTCCTGGCCGGTCTCCGCTCCTCCGGACCGACCCACCCGACCGCACCTCCGGCCCCGACGAGATCGCCGGGGCCGGGCCGCAGGCCGACCGGGTGACGGACGCGCGACCCGCCGGCGCGCCGCCGCACGCCATCGCGGCCGCGACACGGCCCCAGCCGAACGGCATCCCGATCCAACCCGGCACTCCGCTGCCACCTGGTGTCGTCCTGCCCCTGCCTCTGCCCCTGCCCCGGGTGGACCAGGACCGTTCGCGCCGACCGGAACCCGAGGCCGCGCGGGTCGCCCCGGCCCCCGGGACGACCCGACAGATCGCACCGCGGGAACCCCGGCGGAGCCGGCCACTGACGACGATCCCGCTGCCCCGCCGACTACTGAGCGTCGCGGCACTGACCGCCGCCGCGTTGACCCTGTCCGGGCCCACGGTCGCCCGGGGCGCGACGCCCTCGCCGCTGTGGCCGCGGGGCGTTGACGTCGCCTCCTGGCAGCATCCCGGCGGCGGGCCGATCGACTGGACCGCCGCCCGCGCCTCGGGGCTGAGCTTCGCCCTCATCAAGGCAACCGAGGGCACGGCCTACACCAACCCGTACTTCGCCGCCGACCGCGACGCCGCGACCAGGGCGGGCCTGATCGTCGGCGCCTACCACTACGCCCGGCCGAGCGCGGCCATCTCCACCGCCGTGGAGCAGGCCCGGCACTTCATCGCCGTCACCGGCCTGACCCGCACCGCGGGTCACCTCGCGCCGGCGCTGGACCTGGAGGACAACGGCGGGCTCGATCCCGTCGCCCTGGCCGCCTGGGTCCACGCCTTCCTGGAGGAGGTGGAGTCGGAGACCGGACGGACGCCCATCCTTTACACCTACCGGTCGTTCTGGACCGACAAGATGGGCGACTCCCACGACTTCACGAAGTACCCGATCTGGTTCGCGATCTACAACGACCAGGCGACCCCTGGTGTCCTGCCGGGTGGCTGGCCGAACTGGGCACTGTGGCAGTACACCTCGGGCGGCACCGTGCCCGGGATCGCCGGCGCGGTCGACATGAACGTGCTGTGCTGCACCACGACCGCCCTCGCGGCCCAGGCGGACGGAACCCGCAGCGAGATCCAGAAGTGGCACGCGGGTGCCGGGCTGGTCGCGCTGGCACTCGGCGCGCCGGTCGGGGTCGAGAACCCGGCCGGCGGCGGGGGCCGCTGGCAGCAGTACACCAACGGCCTGGCCTACTGGTCGGTGGCGACCGGGGTACATGCCCTGTGGGGCCCGATCGCGCCGAAGTACCTGGCAGTCGGCGGCTCGAACAGCTTCCTGCACCGGCCGGTGACCGACATCGAGAACACCACCGCGCCCGGCGGCCAGCAGGCCCGCTTCCAGGGCGGCTGGATCTACTGGCATCCCGCCACCGGCGCCCACGTCGTCAACGGCCGGATCCTGCAGACCTATCTCGCCCTGGGCGGCTCGAGCTCGGCGCTCGGGCTGCCCACGTCCGACGAGTACTCGGTGCCCGGCGGCCGGCAGAGCGACTTCCAACGCGGCCGGCTGCGCTGGGACGCGGCGACCAACCAGGTGACGCAGGTACCCCTCGGGTAGCGGTGGCCGGACCAGGCGCGACCGAGCAGGGGTGACGACGGCGCGCGGCGGGTATCGCACCTGAACAGCGGACGGTAGTCATCTGACTACCAATGAGACGCAGGGCCGCGCGGTGCGGGTATCGACCCGCCGCGACCACATGGTCGCGCCCGTCCACCCCGGACGTCCGCCATCACCGGGGCGAGACGGTTCTCCGGCCGAGCGAGGCACCGGCGTCGAACGGGGAGGACCAGATGGCAGAAAACCGGGCGATACGCCCGATGAGCGGATGGCTCACCTTCGCCGCCGTGATCATGTTTATCGTCGGATTTCACAACCTGATCTACGGAATCGCGTCCCTGCGCGACTACGCGGTGATCGTGAACAACCTGACCACCGGCGATACGAACGTGATCTACGCCGACCGGAACTTCTGGGGTTGGCTGTGGATCACGGTCGGCATCGTCGAGATGGTGATCGCCGTCGGGATCTACATGCGTAACGAAGCCGCCCGCTGGGGCGGCGTCGCGATCGCGACCATCAACGCGATCGGCCAGCTCGCCTTCATGGCCGCGTTCCCGGTCTGGTCGGTCGTCATCATCGCGATCGACATCCTGGTGATCTACGCCCTGCTCGCCCATGAGCCGGCCCGCGGCGGCGACCAGGAGCCCTACCCGAGCGACCGGGCCGGCGTCAGCACTCCCGCCGGCCGAGCCGCGGGCGTCGGCCGCCGCGCCGAACACGCGACGGCCACCCATGGCGGCACCGGCTCCGCGGGTGGCACCGGAGGCTACTCCGAGCCGCCCGATCGCGGCGGATCCACCGGGGCTGGCGGTTACGGCCCGGGCGGGTACGGCAGCCAGGGCCGCGGCCGCGACGACGGACCTCCCGTCGCCGGCTGACGTCTCCGGCCGGGGATCCCGAGCCGCGACCCGCCATGTTCGGCGGGGTACGGCTCGGGACAGCGGGTGACGCGCGACGACCCGTGGCGGGTCTCGGCTCAGAACGTCGGATCGGCGAGCCGAGCCCGCCACGCCGCGCACCGCCGCACATACCAGGACAGGTGACACTCGGCGAACCGCTCGGCGTCCCAGGTCCCGACGATGACCTCGCCGGGATCCAGCCACAGATAGGCCACGCAGGCCCGCCCGTCCGCGAGGACGAGCGGGCCTGCGTCGTACGCCGCCCCCTCGAAGGCGTCGAAGACCGCCCGCTCCTCGGCCGTCAGCCCGCGGAGCCTTCTGCCGGCTGCCGCCGCAGCGACCTTCTCCGCGCGGTCGCCGCCGGCGACCCGGGTGCTCGGAACCCTCAGGTTCAGCAGGTGCGCCGCAGCGCGCTGCGCGTCCGGCTGCCGAACCAGGCCCGGGTACACGCGGTCACGCAGCGGCGCGGCGCGCCAGCCCGGGGCACTCGCCGGCTCCATCACCGGAACGCGACCGATCAGCGTCGACAGCACCTCGGGAAACATCAGCGTTCCGTAGACGAACAGGTCCGGCTCGGACCCCGCGGCCGGTGCCGTCGCGGCCGGCGGTCGACGATCGGCAGTGGGCGACATGACTCGACGGTAACGGCGCCTGGCCGCCGGCCCTGGCAGATCCCGGTCCTCGACGGAGCACCCCGTGGTGCCGGACGGCTGTTCTAGAGTCCACTGACGTGAGCGACATCGCGACGCTGGCCGCCAACGTGCGGGCAGCATCCCATCTGACCGGCACGTTCCTCCTCCGGTCGGGCCGGACCAGTACGGAGTACTTCGACAAGTACCTCTTCGAGGCGGATCCGGCGCTGCTCGCCACGATCGTGGCCGGCCTGATCGACCTCGTCCCCGCCGGCACCGAGGTTCTCGCCGGTCTCGAGCTCGGCGGCGTGCCCCTCGCCACCCTGCTGTCCGCGCGCACCGGCCTGCCCACCAGGTTCGTGCGCAAGAAGGCCAAGGAGTACGGCACCCGGCGGATCGCGGAGGGCGGCGACATCGCCGGCCGCCGGATCGTTCTGGTCGAGGACGTCGTGACGTCGGGCGGCGCCGTGCTCGACGCGACCCACGTGCTTCGCGCCGAGGGCGCGACCGTCGAGGACGTGCTGTGCGTCATCGACCGCGAGGAGGGCGGCCGCGAGCGCCTGGCCGAACTCGGTCTGCGCCTCCACCCCCTGCTGACCCGCACGGATCTGGAAGCCGCCGCCGGGTAGTAACCGGGCAGATCACCCAGCTGGCGGCGAGGCGACGGGTGGAGGGCCGGGGAGAAACGGCCGGGACGCTTCGGCCCCGGCCGTGGAACTGAGTCAGGCCTCGGAGTGACTCCGAGGCCTGAGTACCCAGCGTTGTCCGGACTGGGAGCCGGGGTGGTGGCAGGTGATGGGTTCGAACCATCGTAGGCTGAGCCGGCGGTTTTACAGACCGCTCCCTTTGGCCACTCGGGCAACCTGCCGTCGTCGACGAGCATACCGGTCCTGGAGGACCATCGGGAGGGCGGTATCGCCCGAGCCCCGCCGCTGGCGTGTGATCGCGGCAGTGAGACGTGGGTTATCGGTCACAGATTCGACCAGAACCACCACGCTGAGTGTCCGGTTCGTCACGCTTATCCCGCCCTCGACACCGAACAGGAGGTCCGCACACGTGGCAGACCCGTCCTTTGACATCGTCAGCAAAGTCGACGCACAGGAGATCGACAACGCCGTCAACCAGACGGCCAAGGAGATCGGGAACCGCTTCGACTTCCGGGACACCGGCGCCTCCGCGAAGCTCTCCGGGGAGTCGATTCTGCTCGTAGCGAACACGGACGAGCGGGTCAAGGCGGTGCTCGACGTCCTGCAGGAGAAGTTCGTCAAGCGCGGGATATCCCTCAAGGCCCTGTCGTTCGACGAGCCAAAGCAGTCGGGCAAGGAGTTCCGCCTGTCGGTGACCGTCCAGCAGGGCATCGCCGACGAGAAGGCGAAGGCGATCGCCAAGAAGATTCGGGCGGACGGGCCCAAGGGAGTGCAGGCCCAGATACAGGGAGACCAGCTCCGGGTAACCGGCAAAAAGCGGGACGACCTGCAGCGGGTCATCCAGCTGCTGAAGGCGGAGGACTTCGAGGTTCCGCTTCAGTTCGTCAACTACCGCTGACGCCGCAAACGGCGCACCCCGCCCGATGGGGGGTTTCGGGCGGGGTGCATGCGGCGGAACCTGGGGGGTTCGCTCCGCCGCGGTCATGGCCGCGGGACGATGCGCTGCCGGCGGAAACCACCTTCCCGGCCAGCGCCACCTACCCAGCTGGCTGCCGAGCTGGCGCCTCCCCTCCGGGCTGGCGTCCCGCGCGCACGGCCGATCTCAAAATGCTACCTCCGAAGCCTCCGCATTAATCCCGAGACACCACAACAGGCAACAGGACGACCAACTCGCACACTCATCGATACGGATTCATGCGGGCCATCTGCTCCAGACGCGCGATCCGCTCGTTCATGGGCGGATGGGTCGAGAACAGCTTGCCGACACCGCCGCCCCGGAACGGGTTGGCAATCATCAACGCCGCGGCGGGCCCCAGCCTCGAGGTCTGCGGCAGCGGCCGGGCGGATGCACCGGTCTCCAGTTTGCGCAGTGCGCCGGCCAGCCCGAGCGGATCGCCGGTGAGGGTCGCACCCGACTCGTCCGCCTGGTACTCCCGCGCCCGGCTGATGGCGAGCTGGATGATGGAGGCCGCGACCGGGCCGAGGATCATCAGCAGAAGCAGCTCGAAGATACCCGGGCCACCTTCGTCGTCCCGCCCACCGCCGAAGATGGCCAGGAACTGCGCCATGTTCGCCAGATACACGATGACGCTGGCCAGGGCACCCGCCACCGAGGCAATAAGAATGTCACGATTGTAGACGTGGCTGAGTTCGTGGCCGAGGACTCCGCGCAGCTCGCGGTCGTCCATCAGGTCCATGATGCCCTCGGTGCAGCAGACTGCGGCATTGCGCGGGTTGCGGCCGGTGGCGAACGCGTTGGGCGAACCGGTCGGGCTCAGGTACAGCCGCGGCATCGGCATTCGGGCACTTCGGGCGAGATCGGCGACGATGGCGTACAGCCGGGGCTGCTCGACCTGGGTCACCGGATACGCACGCATCGCCCGCAGCGCGATGCGGTCCGAGAAAAAGAAGGAGAAGCCGTTCATCGCGAGCGCGATCACCAGCGCGACGAGCAGACCGCCGCGGCCGAAAAGCGAGCCGACCAGGAGGATGGCGGCGGACAGCACGCCCAGCAGCAGTGCGGTCTTCAGACCATTGAGGTGACGGTGTGGCATGGCGATCGGGTGTCCGTCCTGTAGTGCCGGTGCACCTGTGTCAACGCGGGGATGCCGGAGCAACGTTCCCGCAATGGGTGTGGGTGATGCCTCCTGACCGGTCGGGCGGCCTCACGGCGACTACGGCCCAGGTGACGACGGCCCAGGTGACGGCCGGTTTTCCAGGGCGGTGCGCAGCCGCCCGGCAGCCGCCTCGCCGAGCAGGTTCGCGCGTGCCAGCTCGTCGGTGGTGAAGCTCGCCAGTGCCCGGTAGACCTCGGCCAGGGCCGGATCGACCTCGGCCAGCGCCCGCCGGTGCGCGAGGACCGTGCCGACGTCCGCCCGGCGAATCGGCCCGGTCGCCGCCGGCCAGCCGCCCGCCAGCGCGTTGTCCAGGGAGGCGCGCAGCAGCGGACCCAGCGCGACGGCCGGTTCCGGGAGGCCGGCCGCGGCGAGCGCTTCCCGGGCCGCCAGGGTCAGGCTGGCCAGGAAGTTGCCGCCGAGCACCACCGCGGCGTGATACAGCTCACGCCGATCATCGGCGACCTCGACCAGGGTGCCGCCGATCCCGGTGACCAGGCGCCGGGCCAGCGCGGCCGCGCCGGGATCCGCGGTGACCCCGAACGGCACCCCCGCGAACACCCCCGGATCATCACGGTCCCCGGGCAGAGTCATGATCGGATGCATCGCGATCCGCGCGGCGCCGGGCTCGACACCGGCGGTCAGGGCCCGCAGTCCGTGCCGACCACTGAGGTGGGCCAGGGCCTGTCCGGCGCGTAGCGCGCCGAGCGCCGCGAGCCGCTGCACCGTCGGCGCGATCGCGTCGTCCGGCACGGCGACGAGCAGGAGGTCGGCGGCGCGCAGCCCGTCCGCGACCCGCTCGAGTGACCCGATCCGCGCGGCCGGGAAACGGCCTGCCGCGCGCGCCCGCGCCACCTCCGACCGGGTAACCACCGCCACCACCGGGTGCCCCACGCTGGCCAGGGCCAGCGCGACGGCGCTCCCGGCACGGCCGGCGCCGACGAGGCCGACCGACTCCCGGGCGGCGCCCGCCGCCCTGCTCGCGGCCTGCTCACCCGGCGTGCGGACGGCTGCCGACGGGTCCGCGGCCCGCTCTGCCGCGAGTGTCGTGACCGGCGCGGACGCCCTCGCCGGCGAGGGTCCGGGCCCGGGCGGTACGGCGCCGCCCGATGGCAGGTCGCGCGGGCGGCCATGGCCGCCGGCGGGTCGCGGCGCCGGCGGGAGAGGTCGGGTCATGCCTCGATGGTGGCGTCGGGCGGCTCCCGCGCGCCGGGCGTCGGCCTGCCGACACCACCCGCCTGGAGCCTCTGTGCCGATACTCTCGGGCTAGCGGCTCCTCCCCGCACGGTGGCAACAGAGGGCGGTGAGTCGCACACACTGGGTGATGACGGGAGTTACGGGAGTGTCTGCTCCCGGACCGACCATGCCGCCGGATCCTCTCGGTCGGCATTCAGCGCGAGAGCGTGATTCCCGGCGAGGTGATCCACGCACCAGATTTTCCGGTGCGCGCCGATCCTCCCGAGCGAGATCGGTCACATCCGGACGAAGGAAGTCCGGCGACATCGGACAGAAACACATACATACGGTAATCAGTCAACCACGCATGGGCAGAGAAGCCCCAGATCACGAATTCGGGTTCGATCGGCATGTCGTATCGGGGGATCGGCCGGGCCGGCACGCCGCACACACCTCATTGCTACAGCCGGTAGGCTGGTGTGGTACCCGAGGAGGTTACTGAAGGTGTCTGAGCAGGTCAGGGAGAGGGAGACTCGCCGACTCGACAGAGTCGTCGTGCGCTTTGCGGGCGACTCCGGCGACGGTATGCAACTCACCGGAGAGCAGTTCACCAGCGAGACGGCAACGTTTGGCAACGACCTCTCGACGCTTCCGGACTTCCCCGCGGAAATCCGCGCTCCAGCCGGCACGCCCGCCGGCGTATCCGGATTCCAGCTACATTTCTCCGACCACGACATTCTCACCCCCGGTGACGCACCGGACGTCCTGGTCGCAATGAATCCGGCCGCCCTGAAGGCAAATCTGAAGGATCTGCCTCCCGGTGCGAACCTCATTGTCAACACGGATTCCTTCACCAGCGGCAACCTGAAGAAGGCCGGGTACGCCACCGACCCGCTGACCGACGGCACGGTCGACCCCTTCGTCGTGCACCGGGTGCCACTGACCTCGATGACCATCAACGCCGTGCACGCCACGGACGGTGGCGGCGGGGTCAACAAGAAGGAGGCCGAGCGGGCGAAGAACATGTTCGCCCTCGGTCTCATGTGCTGGCTCTACCACCGGCCCACCGAGGGCACGGTCAGCTTCCTGGAGAAGAAGTTCGGGAAGCGGCCGGAGATCGCGGCGGCCAACATCGCGGCCTTCCGCGCCGGGTTCAACTACGGCGAGACGACCGAGTCGTTCACCGTCACCTACGAGGTGGCGCCCGCCCGGATGAAGTCCGGGACCTACCGGCGCATCAGCGGCAACCTCGCCCTGTCCTACGGCCTCATCGCCGCGGGCGAGCTGACCGGGCTTCAGGTGTACCTCGGCTCTTACCCGATCACCCCGGCCTCCGACATCCTGCACGAGCTGAGCAAGCACAAGCGGTTCGGCGTGCGGACCTTCCAGGCCGAGGACGAGATCGCCGGCATCGGCGCGGCGCTGGGCGCCTCCTTCGGCGGCTCGCTGGGCGTCACCACCACCTCCGGGCCGGGCGTCGCGCTCAAGAGCGAGACCATCGGCCTCGCGGTCAGCCTGGAGCTGCCGCTGGTCATCGTCGACATCCAGCGTGGCGGTCCGTCCACCGGACTGCCGACCAAGACCGAGCAGTCCGACCTGCTGCAGGCCATGTTCGGCCGCAACGGCGAGGCTCCGGTGCCGATCGTGGCGCCCCGCTCCCCCGGCGACTGCTTCAACGCCGCCGTCGAGGCCGCTCGGCTCGCGACGAAGTACCGCACCCCGGTCTTCCTGCTCTCCGACGGCTACCTGGCCAACGGCTCGGAGCCGTGGCTGCTGCCGACCCGCGAGGAACTGCCGGACCTGACCGTCTCCTTCGCCACGGAGCCGAACCACACCGGGACGAAGGGGCCGGAGTTCTGGCCCTACCTGCGTGACCCGGAGACCCTCGCCCGGCCGTGGGCGATCCCCGGCACCGCCGGGCTGGAGCACCGCATCGGCGGGATCGAGAAGTCCGACGGGCAGGGGAACATCTCCTACGACCCGGCGAACCATGATCGGATGGTCCGGCTGCGGGCCGCCAAGGTCGCCGGTATCGCGGGCGACATCCCGTCGCTGGAGATCGAGGACCCGTCCGGCGAGGCGCGCGTGCTCGTGCTCGGCTGGGGCTCCACCTACGGCCCGATCGCGGCCGGCTGCCGGCGGGTCCGGGCAAAGGGCCTCAAGGTCGCCCAGGCGCACCTGCGTCATCTCAACCCCTTCCCGGCCAACACCGGGGAGATCCTGCGTTCGTACGACAAGGTGGTCATCCCCGAGATGAACCTCGGCCAGCTGCGGATGCTCATCCGGGCCGAATACCTCGTCGACGCGATCGGCTACAACCAGGTCCGCGGACTGCCGTTCAAGGCTGCAGAACTGGCTGGTGTCTTGGAGGACGTGATCAACCAGTGACCGTCACGACGAACCGTTCCGGGATCAGCAACCGGCTGCTCGACCTGGTGCCGGCGGCACCGTCCCAGCAGAACCGCAAGGAGTTCACCTCCGACCAGGAGGTGCGCTGGTGCCCGGGCTGCGGTGACTACGCCATCCTCGCCACCGTGCAGGGCTTCCTGCCCGAGCTCGGCGTGGCGCGGGAGAACATCGTCTTCGTCTCCGGGATCGGCTGCTCCTCGCGGTTCCCGTACTACCTGCAGACCTACGGGATGCACTCCATCCACGGGCGGGCGCCGACGATCGCCACCGGTCTCGCCACCTCGCGCCCGGACCTGTCGGTCTGGGTCGTCACCGGTGACGGCGACGCGCTGTCCATCGGCGGCAACCACCTGCTGCACGCGCTGCGCCGCAACGTCAACGTCAAGATCCTGATGTTCAACAACCGGATCTACGGCCTGACGAAGGGGCAGTACTCGCCCACCTCCGAGGTCGGCAAGATCACCAAGTCGACGCCGTTCGGCTCGCTGGACCGGCCGTACAACCCGGTCTCGCTGGCGATCGGCGCGGAGGCCACGTTCGTCGGCCGTTCGATCGACTCCGACCGGGCGCACCTCACCTCGGTGCTGCGCGCGGCGGCGGAGCACCCGGGCACCGCGTTCGTTGAGATCTTCCAGAACTGCAACATCTTCAACGACGGCGCGTTCGAGCCGCTCAAGGACCGGAGCACCAAGGACGACGCGACGCTGCGCCTGGCGCACGGCGAGCCGCTTGTCTTCGGCGCCGAGGGCGACAAGGGTGTCCGGCGCGCGCCGGACGGCAGCCTCGAGGTCGTGTCCGCCGACGATCCCGGCGTGCTCGTGCACGACGCCGCGGCGACGGACCCGAGCCAGGCGTTCGCGCTGTCCCGCATCACCGGGGACACCCACGGGGTCACCCCCATCGGGATCTTCCGCAACGTCGACGTGCCGACCTACGACGAGGCGTTCAACAAGCAGATCAGCGACGCCAGGGCGCGCCAGGGCGAGGGCGACCTGATGTCGCTCATCTCCGGCGGGGAGACCTGGACCATCGACTGATCGGGGACCATCGACTGATCGGGACCTGAGCCCGGCACGGGCACCGGCGAGGCCGGGGTGGCACCTTCACGGTGCGGCCCCGGCCTCGTGCGTTGGACGGCGCCGACAACAACGAGGGCTGATAACGGCTAGCTAATTTCAGAAAGTTAGCGGACATATGTCTGGTATTGGCCGGTCCGTTGTGCGTCGGGTAAGGTGATGGCGCGCGTGGGGGTGCCGTGCGGCCCGGGGGGGCTCACCACACCAGTGCAGCCGGAGGCGCAGTGCAGGGTCATCGAACCCTCAGTCCGCGGCCCGCGGCCCAGCCGCGTTCGTCGACGGGCAGTGTCCATGCCGTCCTTGCCAAGACGGTCCGTTTCCCCCTGCCAGGGTCACAGGATGATCGCCGGCTGATCCGTTCCACCGGGTGCCCGTCCGCCGGAGGTCACCGTGGGTAGCCATTCTGCCGGCCGGCATTCCCGCCAGGGCTCGGCCGCACGGCACGGCACCGCCGACCGCCAGGCCCCGCCGCCCGGACGCGGTTCCCTCAGGACGACCGCGGCACCAACCGCCCGCTTCGGCGGGATCCCCTCCCGACCGCCGTTCGGCCCGCCCGGCGAGCCGGACACCATCACCGGTCCGCTGTCGGTCAGCACCACCGCCCGCCGGGCTCGGGAGGCGGCGGCCCCCGCCAACCCCTACACCGCCGGTGGTTCGTACACCGCCGGTGGTTCGTACGGAGCGGTTGATCCGTACGCCACCGCGAGTGCCTACGACACCGGTGCTCCGTTCACCGCCGGCCCGTCGGCCGCCCAAGGTGGTCCGTTCGCGGACGACGAGTGGGGCGAGGACGACTGGGACCTCGACGAGCCGGCGGACAGCGGCTGGGCAGGCGACGCCCGCGCCAACCTCGCCGGCGGACGCCCGGTGGGCGCCGGTGGCGCCGCCAGTCCGGCCACCGCCCGGTTCGTCGCGTCCGCCCGCGGGCAGCAGTTCGCCGGCGACTCCTTCACCGCCAGCCGGATGCCGGTTCCGCGAGCCGGCACCGGGCCGTCCCGCCCCAGTCGGGATGCCGCCGCGGCCGTCCGCGCACCGGGCGCGCACCGGGCACCGGTCCGCCGGGGCAACGGCAGGGTCCGCCTCGCCGCCGCCGGCACGGTGTCTCTCGCCGGCCTGTCGGCCATCGTCGCGGGGGTGACCCTCGGCGGTGACCCGACCGGCGCCGCGGCGGCCGCCGGCGCGGGCGACGCCCCGCGCATCCAGTACACCGGCAGCTCCGACGTGTTCAGCGCGTCGCAGCCATCGGCGTCGCGCAGCCGGGCTCAGTCCGCCCCGCCCCGGGCGGAGCCCGCACCGAGCGCCGACAGCGCCGGCTCCGGCCAGAACTCGGTCACCACGACGAGCCTGGGGCCGTCCACCGCGCCGATTCCGGTCATCACGCTGGTTCCGCGCGACGACCAGCCGACCACTGGCCCGACCGACCTGCGCGGCCTCACCCCGACCCCGACCGCCACCACGACGGCAGCGAGTCCGGCCGCGAGCGGCACGACGGCGACGCCAACGGGTTCGACCGGCTCGCCCACGCCCGTCAGCTCGACGCCGACGTCCGGCGGCCTGCCGTTCGACCCGGCGAGCCCGGCGACCGCCACCCCGACGGCGCCGAGCGGCGGAGGCTCACTGCCGTTCGATCCGACGCCGATTCCCGTCACGCCGCTGCACAGCACGCAGCCCGCCAAGGCGGCCACCACCGCGCCGACCGCGTCGCACGCCACGACGTCAACCAGCACGACGTCAACCAGCACCGCCACGCCGACGGCAACCCACCCGTGCCCGCCGTCCGCCGCGCCCGCGGCGACGAGCACGAGCACCGCGGCGGCCCGGCCCGCCAGCACCACCGGCTCCTTCTGGAGCGTGCACTGAACCTAGCGTGCACTGAACCTAGCGTGCACTGAACCTAGCGTTGCACTGAACTGACCCGATCTGACCGGGGCGGCGCCGCAGGGGGCCGCCCCGGCGGCGTTTCCGGAGATCGCCGGGTGGGTCAGCCCGTCCGGTCGATGACGAAGTCGGTCAGCGACTGCAGAGCGGTCTTCGCCGCGTTGTCGGGCAGCGGCGCCAGGCACTCGCGCGCCCGCGACGACCAGGCGACCAGCTCACGGCGCGCCCGCGCCAGGCCCTCGTGCCCGCGCAGCAGGTCCAGCGCCTCCGCGACGCCCTCCTCCGGGTTCCCGCCGCCGGCGGCGAAGTCCGACGTGATGAGCTCACGCAGGCGGGCTGCGGGCCGGTCGTCGGACTGCAGCGCGTAGAGCACCGGCAGCGTCGGGACACCCTCACGCAGGTCGGTGCCGGGCGTCTTGCCGGAGTCGGCCGGGTCGGAGGCCACATCGATGATGTCGTCGGAAAGCTGGAAGGCCACCCCGAACAGCTCACCGAAGGTCGCGAGCGTGTCCACGGTGATCGGGTCGGCGCCGGCGAGCATCGCGCCGAGCCGACCCGAGGTGGCGATCAGCGAGGCGGTCTTCTCGGTCACGACCCGCAGGTAGTGCGCCACCGGGTCCTGCCCCGCCGCGGGGCCGACAGTCTCCCGGATCTGTCCCTCGCACAGGGTGGCGATGGTGCGGGCGAGGATCCGGGTCGCGTCCGGGCCGAGGTCGGCGGTGATGTCGGACGCGCGGGCGAACAGGTAGTCGCCGGTGAGGATGGCGACCGTGTTCGTCCACCGGGCGTTGGCGGACGCGGCGCCCCGGCGCCCCGGGGGCGCGGGGGGCCGCCTCGACCCTGCTCGCGGTGACGGCGCAGGGCCGCCTGCGGCTGGTGGGTGCCCGACCCTCCGGGCCCTGA
>NZ_JALKFX010000042.1 GCF_023243045.1 Frankia sp. AgB32 | reverse complement strand
GGGGGGCGGGGGGGGGGGGGGGGGGGGGCGCCGGCGGGGGGGCGGCCGCCGGCGCGGCGCCGAGCCTGCGGCGGCGCGGCCCCGCGGGCCGGGCGCGGCCCGGGCCCGGCTGCCGTCGATAGCGGCGGCCGGGCGGCCTATTCCCGCCGTCGAATCCGGCAACGTCGGCCGTTCTGCCGCGTCGCGACACACTTTTCGCCACGACGAAAGTATCGGGCCGGATCCACCGCGATGGCGTCGGGCGATCCGGGCAGCCGGCGGCACCGAAAATTCGGAGATGCGCAACAAAACTCGACGGACACCGGGCCACTCTCCCGTTCACTGCCAATCCTCGCCGCCGGGAAACCCGCTCTCCCGTCAAAGTGGGCACACACCGTCCGATGCCCGCCGGGCGAGCTTGAGGGAATGCGCCCGGCCGGCCCGCCGACCGCACCGGCCTGACAGGTCCGCGCCCTCTCCCACCGCGACGGGCCCACCCGGCCGTGGCAGGCTGTGGACGCGCCCGGTCGACCACGCACGGTGATCTTCTGCCGGGTGCGGGGCGATCCGAATCCGGTGCGGCGCCCCGCGGGGTCGTCACCACCCGGGCGCGGGACGGTCACGGTGGCGAGAGGCACGCCCATGGTGGAAGACGGCCGGCAGCACCCCGACGACCCCGGCGACCCCCATGCCGCTCGCGCCGAGGCGGGGCAGCCGCGCTGGCTCGAACCGACCGAACCCACCCGTGCCCACTTCACCGGCTCCGCACGTCCCGGCGACGGCCGGGAGGACGATGCCGGCCCCGCGGTCCCCATCCCCCGGACGATCAGCCGCCCGCGGGGCGGACCGGCGCCCGGCGTGCCCCGGGACCCACTGCGCCTGCCCCGTCGGATCGGCCCGCCTCCCGGCGCGACCCCGCCGCTGCTCGAAGCCCCCAGCGTGCCCGTCGGCCTGCGGGAATGCGCAGGTTGCGGCGCCCCGGTGGCCCGCCCGGACGAGCATGAGGCCGCCTCGCTGGAAGGCACCTGCGGCCAGTGCGGACACCGCTACTCGTTCACCGTCAAGCTGCGACCGGGCGAGCGCGTCGGCCGGTACACCGTTCACGGCGTCATCGCCCATGGCGGCCTCGGCTGGGTCTACGCCGCCACCGACGACAATCTCGGCGGCGACGACGTGCAGGCGTGGGTGGTGCTCAAGGGCCTGCTCGACGCGGCGAACCCGGAGGCCCGGCGGATCGCGGAGGGTGAGCGCCGCATCCTCACCACGGTCTCCCACCCGGCGATCGTGAAGATCCTCGACTACGTCACCCATGCCGGCGAGGACTACATCGTCATGGAGTACGTTCCCGGGATCTCGCTGACGGCCCTGGCCGACTCCGCGCCCGCCGGGCCGGACGGGCAGCCCGGCGCGCCGCCGGCCGCCGACGTGCTGCGTTATCTGCTGCGGGTCCTGCCCGCGCTGGGGCACCTGCACCGGATGGGCCTGGTGTACTGCGACTTCAAACCGGACAACGTGATGATCACGCCGTCCGGGGTGAAGCTGATCGACCTCGGCGGAGCGCGCCGGCTCGACGACCGGGTCTCCGGCTACCTGTCGACCCCCGGCTATCGGGCGCCCGAACTCGACGACGACGGCGAACGCCCCGGCGGAATCGAGCGGACCACACCCACGGTGACGACGGACATCTTCGCCGTCGCCCGGACGCTCGCCCGCCTGGTCCTGGGACGTTTCCCCGGCTTCGTCGACGCCTACCGGCACGTGCTGCCGCCGCGCCGGGCCCATCCGCGGCTGCGGGAGTTCGAATCGCTGGACCGCCTCCTGCGCCGCGCCACCGCGACCGACCCGCTGCGACGCTTCCAGAGCACCACCGAACTCACCGACGAGCTGGTCGGGGTGCTGTACGAGATCGTCGCGAGCACGGAGGGGCCGGTGCCGCCGCTAGCGAGCCGCTGGTTCGACTCCGCCGGGCATCCCACCGGCGAGGCCGGGCCGGCGGGGCCGCCCGCACCCTGGGAGGTGCTGCCCGACCTGCGGGTGGACCCGGATGACCCGCGGGCGCCCGCGCTGTCCGCCGGGCCGGACGAGGACCCCGACGCGCTCTCGGCGCGGCTGGCGGCGATCGTGCCGATGACCTTCGAGGTCCGGCTCGCCCTCGCTCGCGCCGCGATCCGCGCCGGGCAGCTCGAGGCGGCGGCGCGGGTGCTCGACGAGGCGACAGCGGACGCCCCCCACGAATGGCGCATCGACTGGTACAGGGGGCTCGCGGCGCTGGTCGGGCGGCGCCCGGGCCTCGCCGTTGCCGCCTTCGACCGGGTGTACTCGCAGGTCCCGGGGGAGATCGCCCCGCGGTTGGCGCTCGCCGTCGCCCTCGCCGAGGTGGCGGCAGGCGCCGGTTCGGCCGCGGAGCGGGACGCGGCGCGGGAGCGAGCGGCGGAGCTGTTCGACGTCGTGTGCGTCATCGATCCCGGCGTCACGAGCGCCGCGTTCGGACTGGCCCGATGCCGGGTTGACCCAGGCGGCAGGCTCGACGCCTACCAGCGGGTGCAACGCTCCTCCTCCGCCTACACCGCCTCGCGGGTACGGATGATCGGTGTCCTCGTGGACCGACCATGCGTGCCCCGCGCCCCGGCCGCGGGCTGCGCGGCACTGCTGCGTGCGGCGGCGATCCTGGCCGATCCGCTGCTCGACCTGGGCGAACGACGGCGCGCGGAGCTACGCCGCGACATCTTCCTCGCTGCCCTGGGCATCCTCGCCGAGGGCGGCGTCCCCGCCGAGGGCCCAGCAGCGCCGGAACTGCTCGGCCGGCCGATGGTCGAACGCGAGCTGCGGTTCGCCCTGGCCGAGACCTACCGGGAGATGGCTCGGCTCACCCGGGATCGGGCCGGCCGGGTGAGCCTGGTCAACCAGGCGAACCGCGCCCGGCCCCGCACCCTGATCTGATCGCGGGCCGGGCGGCCCCCGGCGTGCTCAGGACAGCACGCTGGCGATGGGCGGACGGCCCGGCATCCGCAGGCCCGGCCGAAGCCACTCGTCGTACAGCTGCGACCAGGTGCCGTCGAGCATGATCTGGCGAAGCACCCCGTTGACGAAGGAGACGAAGCCGTCGTCCCCCGCGGCGTCGCCAGTGATCGGCATGGCGATGCCGTAGGGCTCGTCCAGCCGACCGCCGGCCGCGAAGGCCGGTCCGAATGCCTGCGGGCCCAGCACGACCGTGTAGGGGTCCTGTGCCGCCAGGCCGGCGAGCAGCACGTCGTCGCCGACGATCGCGTCGACGGCGCCGTACTGGAGGGCGACCAGGCAGTCGGCGATCCGGGTGCGGGTCACCAGCCGCGGCGCCGGCGCGGGCAGCCGGGCGAGCTTCGCGCTGGCGGTGCTGCCCGCCGAGGTGCAGACCGGCCGGCCGGCGAGGTCGGGAAGGCCGCCGATGCCCGCGTCCTGGCGGACCAGCAGCCGCAGCGTGGACTCGTAATAGGGGCTGGAGAACCGGACCTGCCGCTTGCGTTCGCAGGTGATGGTCATGGTGGCGACCAGCATGTCGACCATGTTGGAACGCAGCAGGTCCTCGCGTTCGGACGTGGTGACCGCATGGAACTGGATGTGGTCGTCGACGTCTGCCGACCCGAAGATCGCCGCGGCGACCGCGCGGGCGATCCCGACATCGAACCCCTCCAGCCGCAGGGTCCGCCAGTTCATCAGGCCCGCCGGCGGCGCGTCGGTCGCGATGCCGACCCGCAGGTACCCGCGCCCCCGGGCAATCATGGCCATCCGACTGCCGGCGGGCATCTGCCCCGGTGACGGCAGCGTTGCCAGCGGCGGTTCGCTGGCCCGCAGCGGCTGCCCGTCCTCGCGGCAGGTTCCGTCCGGGTTCGTCGTGCCGGCTCCCCCCGTCTGGGTCGCCGCGGACGACTCGGCCGGCGTCGACGCCGGCGCCGGCGAGCGCGGCAGCGGCCCGGCCTCGATCGGCAGCGGACTGCGGGCGGTGCTGCAACCCGCACCCGTCACCAGGAGCGCGACACCGCAGGCGAGCGCAGCGGCGACCGGTCGCGGCCGGGGCCGACGGGCCGGCCGTGGCAGTCGGATCCCGATGCGGCCGCCGGGGGCGATCTGTCGCCGGCCACGGCGGGTCACAGGTACTCCCTCAACCGCGGCCACATCCCGGCCGCCGCGGCGACGATCGCGGCGAGCAGCAGAACCGGGCCCGCCAACCGCAGGCCGCGCATCGTGTCGGCCGCCTGGTCGACGTCCGACTCGAACCGGCCGCGCGCGCTGTCGATCGCCACATCCAGCGTGCTGAGAAAACGGGTGAACGCGGCGGTCCCGGGTCCGAGCGTGCGGGTCACCGCCAGGCCGAACGCGTCGGACGAGCGCGGATCTCCCCCGGCCGAGCCGGCATCACCCGGACCGTGGGCGGCGGCCACCACCGAGTCCGGCGAGGTTGCCAGCAGCCGGACCACCGAGTCCCGCACCCGCAGCCACGTCTGCAGGTCCGCCTCGAGGTCGGGCGGCGGGGCCGCCCCACCCGGGCTGTCGAGCGCGACGACGAGGGAACCACGCCGGGTGACCGCCTCGGGTTCCAGCCGCCGCCCGTTGGGCTCGAACCCCAGGCCGCGGGCCACCCAGGCGAAGTGCTCGTCGAAGCGGACCCCGTTACCGAGCGCGGCGAGCGAGAGGTTCTCGTCGACCCGGGCTTCGAGCGCCAGGGTCTTCGAGCGCGCGAGCAGGGTCATCGGCCGGTAGCCGGCGTCGCGACCGGTGTCCAGCCGAGTCTGCTGCGTACCGAAGGCCACCGCCGTCCAGATCGTCGCGGTCAGCACCGCGCCCGTCGCGATCACCAGGCCCGGGTTGATCAACCTGTTGGTTCGGCGGACCAGCAGGAACTGCACACCGAGCAGCGAGCCGAGTGCCAACGCCGCCGTGACCACCACCGCCCACTCCCCCCGCGCCCCGGTCGCCCGCTGGTAGGCGAGGTCGACGGCATCGGCGTAGCGGGCAACCAGCACCTCGGTGGCAGGCAGGATCTCGGCGCGCATCATGGTCGACGCCGCGCGAAGGTTCGCCTCCCCTACCGAAAGACCGGCCCGGTCGTTGGCCCGCGCCCGCTCGACCATGCCGTTGTAGACGGGGATGGCCTCGGTCAGCAGTTCCAGCGGACAGGGTCCGGCAGCCGGAGCCGGCCCGCCCCCGCTGGCGACGTCGTCGGTCGGCGGTACGGCACCCGTGGGGGCCGCGGCGTCGCGGCCAGCTGCCGGCGCCGCGTCCGCGGGCGCACGGTCCGACCACGGCGGTTCCATCCCGCCGGCCTGACCGGATCCGTCCGGCGGCGCCCCGCGTTCCATCGGATCATCGCCGTCACCCGCCGCGGAGCCCGGGTCATCGTCGTCAGTGGCCTCGTCCCCGGGCATCGACACCGCTGGTGTGATCCTGGAGTCGGCCCCGGACGGGCACAGCGCGGGATCGAGCCGACGCAGGTCGAGGACATCCCGGGCGGACTCGGCGACGCTGGCCTCGAACGAGGCACCGGTCTTGATGTCGTCGTAGCGCCGTCGCAACTGCGCCGCCGGCTCGCCGCGGTCCACCAGGAGCTCGACCGAGGCGAACACCTCACCGGCGGCGGCGGCGTCAGCCTGGGACAGCGCGGATCGCAACTCCTGCGCGGTGGCGAGGGCCTGCCCCTGGCGGGTCACCAGATCGTCCGTCGCGTCGAGACGGTGGGCGACCACACTGCGCAGGGTCAGTCCGAAGAGTCCGAGCGTCACCACCAGAACCGCGAGCAGACCGACCAAGGTCACCATCGCGTCGCAGCGGGCGACAATCGCCTGCGCCACCCACGCCAGGCGGGCAATCCCGCGTGGGTGCGGGCGACCCGGGCGCTCCGTTCCCGCCGACCGCGTCCAACGGCGGCGCGGACCGCCGTGCGGATCCGCCCCACCGGACCGTCGCCGCAGACGCGGCCGGCGCGGGACCTCTGGCTCCCCGCTCGGCGGCGACACTACGGCAGTCACGCTCACGGAGCGTACGCATGTACTCGTGATCCTGTTAGGTCGTGCAGGATATCGCCTGGTGTGGCCGACCTCGGGTCCTCACCGGGCCTGCGCCGTGCCGCGGCCGGCGTCGAAGGCATGGTCCCCACGGACGCTCCATACTGGTGAGAACCCCCGTCGCGCGGCGAACCCCCACAGGTGGCAGGTACCCGCCGGCTGTCCGGGCCAGCGGGCCGGACGCCCTCAGGAGACTGCGAGGTTCAGCGTGTCGACGAGCCCGCCCGAGTCCGGCCACGACGCGACAGCGTCACCCGGCGGGCCCGTCGCACCGCCGGCGGGCATCACCGACGCTCGCCTCGCCCGCCAGATCGCCTTCCTGGTCGAGATCGACGGGCTCAAGTCCGTGCTGCGGCAGAGCCATCTGATCGATCTGTCCCGCCGGGAGAACGACGCGGAGCACTCCTGGCATCTCGCCATGCTGGCTGTCGTGCTCGGCGAGTACGCGGCCGCGGAGGTCGACCAGGCCCGCGTCATCCGGATGCTGCTCATCCACGACCTGGTCGAGGTCTATGCCGGCGACACCTTCCTGTACGACGTGCGCGCCGTCGCCGACCAGGAGGAACGTGAGCGTGCCGCCGCCGATCGGCTCTTCCCGCAGCTACCGGCGGACCAGGCGGTCCCGCTGCGGGCGATGTGGGACGAGTTCGAGGCGCGCCGCACGCCCGACGCCCGCTTCGCGCGGGCGCTGGACCGAGTCCAGCCACTGCTGCTGAACTTCTACACCCGCGGCCGGAGCTGGCGTGCGCACGGGGTGACCAAGGCCGACGTGCTGGCCCATCAGGAGGTCATCGCGAGTGGATCGCGCGCCCTCTGGGAATACCTTCGCGTCATGATCGACGAGGCAGTCCGCCGGGGATACCTTCTGCCCTGAATCGGCACGCCGACCTGGCCCGCTCAGGCGATCGGCGACGTGTGCGGGGTCAACGCCCGCTGTGTCGGCGCGGTGTCCGCGGACCGAAGCATCTCCAGGAACAGCAGTGTCCGGGCCGCCACGCAGCGCCGGCCCGGACCGGTCAGCAGATCATGTCCGCCGGGAAGTACCTCGAGGTCGGCCTGCCGGGCGGTCCGGGTGGTCATCCGGACCAGTGGCAGCGGGCTCACCTCGTCGTCAGCACCGTGCATCAGCAGGATCGGCAGGTCGGGCAGGATCCGCGGGGAGGGATCCTCCAGGGGCAGCCCCGCCACCGGCACGTGCAACAACGGTATGCCGAGGAGGACCAGCCCGTCGGGCCGGACGGCGGGCGAGCCGGTCATCGCGACCGCGGCGAGCGCGCCGGTGTCGGACCCCAGGAGTACGAACGGCACACCCGGGACTCGGGTCTCCACGATGGCGGGGATCCGGCTGGCTCCGCCGGTGATGGTGATGAGGCGGTGGCCGTCCAGCGCGAGACGCTCCCCGAGCGCCGCGAAGGCCGCCAGATCCTCGCCACGGCCCGGCAGGGCGGCGACGACGGACCTGACCTCCGGCTCGCCGGCGCGGCCTGGCAGGGTCGTCGCTGACCTGGCGGAGCTGCTCGCGGCGGGCGCCCACAGGTCACCGGCCGCCAGGCGACCCGCGGTCAGGGCGGGCGCGTCCGGGGCGGACCGGGGGCGCGGCGCCACGGGAGTGAGGTCGGCTGGGCGGCGACGGGACGACCCGATACCGGCGGGCAGCTCGGCGGCGCTTCGAGTCTGGTGGCTGCGTGCGGCCGGTACCTGGGGTTCGCGTCGTGCGGACCCGTCCGCCGCGGTCGGCCCGGGCGGCGTCGGGTGCGCGGCGTGGGTGGTGGCCCCGGTCTCGGGGACGGCTCGGAACGGCGGACGGCTCGGCGACTTCATCGGCGCCTGGCACTCCTTCGCGAGAAATCGGTCGCCACGGCCTGGGGCCGGACGTGCCGCGGGCGCGGCAGTGTGAGGGGCATACAGGAGATCTTCGCGCCGGTCGCCACCAGAACACCGGGTCCCTCGCGGACCGATGCCCGGCTGTCCGGCGCGGACAAGCACATGAGGATTCTCGTTCGGCCGCACCGCGGTCGTACGGGTGGTCGCCAGGCCAGGGTGCCGCGTAGCTGAGAGCTACCGGTCACCGCGGTCCGGTCGCGTGGACCGCCTATGGCCGACGTGGCTCCCGACCATCCAGGAGAAGGGGAAGCAAGTGGCGACATGCAATCCCGGCGTCGGCCTGGAACAGCCGTGGCGGCCGGCGCGGCGCGGCGGCCGCGGACATGTTGTCGTGAATCAGTGACAGTGTCGCGTGGAACAGGGTGGCGGCGTGAGGGCCTCACACGGCCGTCGAACGGACTGATGCACGTCCACAGACATGTCTACCACACTGAGTAGCTCGACGCCATTCGTCAAGGCGACGCAGATATGCCATATCTCACAGCAACGCGCGCGCGGGGGCATGGCAAGGACGTCCGTCGCCGGAGGCCCCGGCCATGCCCGCACGCATGCCTCAGCGAGTGCCGAGGCGCCACGTCGCGCGACCGACTGGATCAGCCGAACGTCAGGCCCGGCTGGTCGAGCAGGGACAGCGTGCTCAGAGAGCCGCCGCGCCCTTGGCCTTCGTGTAACGCGCAGCCACGTCAGCCCAGTTGACGATGTTCCACAGGGCGGCCGCGTAGTCGACCTTGACGTTCTTGTACTGCAGGTACCAGGCGTGCTCCCAGGCATCGAACACGAGCAGCGGCGTGTTGCCGACACCCACGTTGCTCTGGTGGTCGTACACCTGCTCGACGAGCAGCCGCTGCGCGGTGGCGTCGTAGGCCAGCACGCCCCAGCCAGAACCCTGCACCGTCGTGGTCGCGGCGTTCAGCTGCGCCTTGAAGGCGTCGAAGGACCCGAAGTCAGCGGCGATCGCCTCACCGAGCGTGCCGTCCGGCTTGTCACCGCCGTCCGGAGACAGGTTCTCCCAGTAGATCGAGTGGAGAATGTGCCCGGAGAGGTTGAACGCGAGCGTCTTCTCCAGACCAACGATCGCCCCGAAGTCGCCCTTGTCCCGGGCCTCGGCGATCTTTTCCAGCGTGTCGTTGGCACCCTTGACGTAGGTCGCGTGGTGCTTGTCATGGTGCAGTTCGACTATCTGCCCGATGATGGACGGTTCCAGCGCGCCATAGTCGTACTTCAGGTCCGGCAGCGTGTACGTCGCCACTAGAGCACGATCCTTTCGTTTCCAAGGGATTCGTCCGGGGGCACCCGAGTGGGGACTCCCGGCAGTTCAGGTGGGCGGTTCGGCGACGTCCACGGCCACCTGGCGAGACGGCGACAGCGGGACAGACCGGGCGATGATCAGCCGCTCCTCCCCTACCAGCCGCCGCGACGGCACCCTGCGGACGTCGATGTCAGGTGTTGCGATCCCCCCGCCTGAACCCTATCGCCAGGAGGATCGGTCCTGCATAGCGAGACCGGACACCATCATCCGGGATGGAACCGCGCCGCCGCCGCCAGCACACCCAGTAACGAAAGCGTAGCGGGTGGGGAATTTCGGCTCCGCGTGCGAACGTGCCCCGGGCAAAGCCGGCCAACCACCGGACCGCCGGCATTACCTGGCCAGGCGCCGTTCCCGCCGCCCGGCCAGGTCCGGGTCCATCGAGTGCCCTCCTGGGGTTCGCCGCGGACCAGGATGTCCGACCACTTCGCGCTCACCCCGAAACGGCTGCGCCGGACGGAAGGGCAGACCGCGACAGCCGGACACCGATGGTTTGACGAGCCCAGGAGCGACGCGCCGACCAGACACCGAACAGGCCATCGGCCGGGCCCGGGCGTGATACCCGGGACTGGCCGCTGCGCGCCGGATGAGTCAGTCGTCCTCGTGAATCTGCTGGCTCAGATAGTGGGCCGCACCCAACTGCGAGATCAGTTCGAGCTGCGCGTCGAGCCAGTCGATGTGCTCCTCCTCCGACACGAGGATGTCCTCCAGCAACACCGCCGAGCCCACATCGCCGCGCTCCCGGCCCAGCACGATGCCCCGACGCAGCAGGTCGACCGCGTCCACCTCGCCAGTGCGGTCGATCTCAAGCTGCTCGGGAACCGTCTCACCGATACGCAGCGTGTGCAGCCGCTGCAGATTCGGAAGTCCACCGAGATAGAGGATCCGCTCGATCAGCTTATCTGCGTGCTTCATCTCGTCGATCGACTCGTGATAATAGTGCTCGGCGATCCGCCGGTAGCCCCAGTTCCGCTGCATCCGGCTATGCAGGAAGTACTGGTTGATCGTCGTCAACTCGTTCGTCAGAACACTGTTAAGCACTTCTATGATTTCCGCGTCACCACGGGTCGCCATCAGTTCAACACCCTTCCGCCGACCGTCTCCGACCGGACCTCCCCACGGGCGTGGGGGGGCTCGGTCCCCATAGCACCGGGCCGTCTGCCCGCTGCCGGAACCCGAACGATCTGCGGCGACGTCGCCACAGAGCAGTCGGAGCGGTCGGACACACGAACCTCTCGGCATCAGCAAATCACACAGATAGGGAATTCGCAGGGAGCCGGGGACGCCCGCACCACCCCGTCTTCCGCGACACCAATACAGGTAAGGCTGCCCGAACTTAGAGGAGCCTACCCGGAGGTGGCACACACGAACGGACGATCCGCCTCAATCGGGGCGTGCAGACCGCCTTGCCGGGAATAGCCGGGGGCCTCGCCGCCCACGGTTGAATACCACTCTTCGGCGGGCCCCAGCCAGGCGGGAGCCGCACCGAAACCGAGATGGAAATCATCAACCTGGCAGGCGGACCGGAGCGAGGCGCCACAGCCGGTCAGCATCGCGACGTACATCTTTGCGTGCAGTGTGTAGTTGCCGCAATCTCGTCCGCCATGTCCGACGACGCGAGAACGATCGCCGAGATCGACCGTGACGCCGCGTTCACACGGCCCGCGACACGGACAGAGCGCGGCACGGACTGACATGGTCGAACATGACCCACCCTCGCGGCCCCGACAGGCTCACCCTCCCATGTTCGACTACTCTACGTGATGTTCTCGTGACGGAAGATGGAAGCGGGAGGCGCGGGCGCCGCGAGGCTGAGTCCGCCCGCCGTCGCGACCACCAGCCCGGAGAGGTCGGGGAGGTGCGACGTCCGTGTCGACGGGTCAGCGCCCCACCGCAACCTTGCTCCTGGTCTGCGCGGTGAGCGGCGCATTGGGGCTCACCGCGCTGCGCCGCTCACTGGGCTATCCCGACGTCCTCACCGCGTCGACGGCCGGCACGCTCGCCGCCGTGCGGGACCACGGGCTCTCGATCGGCGCCGCGCTCGCCCTGGCCGGCATCGCCGACGGTCTGCTTGTGCCGATAACGGTGGGGCTTGTCCGTCTCCTGCCGCGGGGGCCGCACCGCCCGCTGCTGATGGTGCTGGCGACTGCGGCCGCCGCCGCCCAGCTCACGGGTGTGCTGTTCTGGTTGGTATCGGTACCGGCGCTGGCCCGCCGAGCCGCGATTCCAGCCGAGGCGGATCATGCCCTGGCCACCTTCGACACGGCCCGGACGCTGTTCGGGGTCATGGCGGGCGAGGTCCTGGCCTGCCTGTTGACGGCGAGCTGGACGTTTGTCCTGCTGGCCCAGGCGGCACGTTCAGGTCTGCTCCGTGGCGTGCCCGGTCGGGCGGTGTCGACCCGTCTCGCCGCCCTCGCGCTCGCCGGGTGGGGGGGGCTCGCTGCGGGCGGGATGTTGGGCGGAACGCTCCTGCCCTTCGGGGTCGACACGGCGATCACCGTCAGAGTGATCGGTCAGCTGGTCTGGTACGTGTGGCTGGTCGGTCTCGCCGTGGTGGCGTGGCATCTTGTCGATGCGGGCACGATCCCGCCGGCCGGGAACGGCACCAGCCTGGCCGCGCCTGTCCCAGCCGCTCCGCCGGTCGAGGCCGCCGATCCCGGGCGGCGCCGGCACCACACCGCCGACAGCGGCAGCCGGGCCGTGGGGTCTGCGCAGGCAGCGGACCCACCGACGGGGCAGGCCGCCGCGCCTCTCGGATCCCGTGTCGCCGGCACGCCGCGGCCCAGGCCGGCGCACGACGCACCCACCGTCGGCTTCCGGCCCGGGCTGGACGATGCCTTCTTCGAGGCCGCCACCGAGATCGGCTGGGCGAGCCGGCCCAGCGCCGGCGTGGGTGGGAGCCTGCGCGCCCACTCCCAACCGGCAGGGGGGTTCCTCGGCGACGACAACCCGACGGAACCCGTGTTCGACGCCTCCGACCCGCCACTCCGTACCGAGCCTGGCGGTGCGCCACCGTCCGGTCTCGAACCGGCCGGCGGTGCGGGGATCGATTCAGGTCATCCGGCAACCGCAGCAGATCTCGGGGAGGTGGCGGGATCCACCCACCCCCGCGAGCCGGACGACGGGTCAGGCGCCAGCCGGCCGCGAACGCGTCGGCGGCGCGCCCAGCCCAGATCGCGATCAGGTCGACCTCGGCGGGCCAGGGACGACTGAGTGCCCGAGCGACCCGGCGCACACCGCCGGACGGGCCGGCACGCGGCGTCGCCCAGGCCCGTCACCTGCGGAAATCCCGGGCCTGCCGGGTCAGATCAGGCCCATCCCGGCCAGCACTGTCCGGGTGTGCGCACCGGACGGGGCGGCTCGCGGTATGGGCGCGGCTGCGTCGTCCGACCACGGCGCCTGTGGCGGCAGTACCTGCTGGTCGCGGCCAGCATGGTGCACCGTCCAGCCGGCTGGCTCAGACCCGGTGACCCGCCACGGAAGCGCCTGGTCGCGCCGATCGCCATCGTCGACGCCAGATCGGGTGGCCACCCAGGCGGCGACGTCCCGCATGGGAATGTCGAGGAGGTGGCCGCCCCCGGACAGAAGCGAGGCGGCCCCCGCGACCGCGGCGAACAGACCTGTCAACGGGTCAGCGATCGCGTCGGCGCAGAAGACCGGGGTCCTACCGTGAGCACCCCGCTCCCAGGCCACGAGGCCGCCGGCGACGGCGGCGTCGTCGCCGAAAGCGACCGGATCCGGCGCCTGGTCCACTGCGCCACAGACCCGGCCATACCCGGTGATACTGATCCAGACCTTGCCGGGCTGGGCCGCGACGAGCCCCTGCGCGTCGAGACCGAGTTGGGCGAGGGCGCGCGGACGCGACGACTCGATGACGATATCTGCCCGTTCCACCAGGTGCCGCAGCTGCGCCCGGCCCGTCGGCGCGCCGAAGTCGAGCGCAACGCTCTCGTGCCCCGCGTGCAGCCAGTCGTAGAAGGCCGGGTCGCCGCCGCGCGCGCCATCGGGGCGCGTGGTGCTCTCCACCTTGACCACGCGTAGTCCGACCCGCCCCAGCAGGTGCGCGCACAACGGTCCGGCCCACATGGCGGACAGGTCGAGAACGAGCGGGCGGCGATCAGTGGCATCCCGCGCCCCCGAGGGGCGGCGCGGCGCGGGGCCGTCCGCGGGTCGGGCGTCCACCACCGGCAACGAACGGAACGGCACGGTCCGGCGATCCGTGCGGAGTACGGACGCCGGTATGGCCAACAACCGCGCAATCTGGATCACGTCCGAGGCCGCAACGGTGGAAACCGTGCCGGCCAGCGCGGTCCACGCCTGGCTGGCAGGGCTCCGGTGGGCCACGGCCGGTCCGGTCCGGGCGCCGAGGGCCCCGACAAGTGCATCGACGGCGCCCACGTCGTGCGGGCGGGCGAGATTCACCGCGATCCACTCGTCCGCGGCCGGTAGCAGGCGGCAGCTCCCGTTCGCGGAGAACTCCCCCCCACGGCGCAGCCCCAGCACGGCGGCGCGACCGCCGAGCAGGCGAGCAACATCAAGATCAACCCGGCAACCGAGCCGTGCGGACAGCGACGCGAACAGCCGGGCCGCTGCCCGCGCGCGATCGAGGACTGGTCCGTCCGGCACCAGGGGTGCCCGATCCGGCGTCCCGGTCAGCCACATCAGTCCGCTGGCCGCCCAGCTCAGCGCGTGTGCGCCGGCCGGCGCACCACCCGGGCCCGCCGCCGCGGGGACGCTCGCCCGCTCCGTGCCACCGTCGAGGCCCTGCGCGACGAGCACTCCACGCAGTTCGTCGAGCGCCAGCCGCGTCGACTGTTCGGTGAGCTCCGCGGGATCGGACGACCTCGTGAGCACCGCGGGCATCGCATCGCCGGCCGGCGGTGCTCCTGGTGTCGGCACGACAGCTCCCAGCGCGGGGTCGAGAAAACGGCGGGTCAGGTCTTGTCGGAGGTCGTACCCGCCGCCGGAGTCTCGCCGCACTGGACGACGACGAAGCCACCCCGGCCGGAGTACTCGATCTGCGCGAGCTCCCCGGAGTCGCGGCCCACGAGATTGCCCAGCTTGAAGGTGGAGACCACCCTGGTCCGGACACCGGCCGTCCAGGCGACCGCAGCGTCCCGGTCGACGCACACCGGCTCATCGGTCGACAGGACCAGCGGAGACCCCAGGCACAGCACGGCGACACCGCCGGTGCCCGACACCTCCGTGTTGAACACACCTCCGGCGATCATCGCGCCGAGGCCGCCCGAAGTGGAGGTGATCTTGTACTTCACCCCGGATTCCAGAGCCAGCAGGCTTCGGCCGTTGACCGTCAGGGCGTCCCGGTCGAGGTTGAAGATCGAGATGTGACTGCCGGACTCCGCGAACCAGACAGTGCCCCGACCCTCGGCCTTCATCAGGTCCTGGCCCTCACCGGTGACCGCGCGCCGGAGGAATCCACCCACGCCCTGGCCCTTGTAGGCGAAGTCGACCCGACCGCGGTAGGCGACCATCGAGCCCTGTTTGGCAAACACCGTGCCACCGTCGAGACGTACCCGCAGCATCCGTCCGCCCTCCTCGAGGGCGAACGGCGGGCCGGCTGGCTGGCCGCCCGAGAAGTCTCCCAGGGGACGTGTCATACCTCCATTGAAACCCGCCGGGATCGCCCTTTGCGGCCGACCCCGCCAGCCGTCCCGCGCGTGGGGGCGGGCCTGGCGTCGGTCGGCCTGGCCAGGCGGCCTTCCCGTGGCCTCACCGCAGCATCAGGAGCATGCCGGCGGCCATCACCAGCCGGGAGGTGATCGGCGTGACCGGGCTGGGAGCAGGGGATTGCCCGGACGCGGCCCGCCGCAGCAGCGGCCCGCCGACCGCGGCGACCGCGGAGGCGGCAAAGACCACGATGAACCAACCAGAAAGATCGTTTGGATCACCGAGCTCACCCACCGGCCAACGGCCGGCCCGGGCCATGCAGGACATCGCCAGCGCCTCGATCACCAGCATCGAGCAGCACGACCATCTCGCCGGTTCGCAGCATGCCGGATGAGTCAGGACGAGAAGCAGGTAGACCCCGGCGAGAAGCAGATAGGCGCAGGCGAACGCAGCGGAGGAACTCCAGGCGGCCGGACCGACGAACATGACGACCATGCCCGCCGCGATCGCCATGTGGCCGAACTCCGCAGGCACGAAGGCCACGCGCCCCCGACGTAGGCGGCGGACAAATCCTGGCAGATGATCGGCTCGACCGTCATATGCCAGGATCCGCGCCGCATGCCAACCCGCCACGATCGCGGTGAGTACGGCGGCGACGAGCGTGACGGCGGTAGGTAGCTGCGGCGATCGCAGAAGGACGTGATGATGCGTCACCAGGGTCGGGACCGACGGCGCACGCCTACCGGGGTAACCACACGCCCGTCAGCCGCGCCGGGCGGAGGTGTCCGCCGCCCGGCGCGGCGGGATCTGCCTCGCGGCACCTCAGCGCACTCCCAGCGCGAGTTCCGCGGTGACAAGCTCGGTGATCCGGCCGGCGCGGGCCTCCTCGACGATGGCCTCGAGCTGCTCGACGCTCATCTGGATGCGCTGACCGAAGTCGTCGGTGATCACGATGCGGCGCTCGGTGGGCGCCTCATGGTCGACCAGCAGTTCCGGGCAGCCACAGCTGCACTTGCCGCAGAAGGTCAGAAGGTGGCGCGTGCGCTCGGCAGCCGGCATAACGACTCCTGGATGATCTGAAGGACCGGACAGCCGAAGTTTATGGTCCGTGGATCTCACCGTCCCCGTGTTTATCTGCGCCGGGCTGATGTCGGCCTCATCACGGCCCCTGCCGGCCGCGACGGCTGCCTACCCGGACTCGAGGTCGACCGGGACCGCGAGGGGGGTGGCGAACGACGGGCGTCCCATATGCGGATAGCCGTGTCCGACCGGCGGGCTGAGATTCTCCTTGACGATCCTCGCGCTGACCCAGCGCAGCAGGTTCTGGGCCGACCCCGCCTTGTCGTCGGTGCCTGACCTGCGTGCTCCACCGAAGGGCTGGTGTCCGACGACCGCGCCGGTCGGCTTGTCGTTGATGTAGAAGTTGCCGGCCGCGAACCGCAGGAGGTGCTCGGCCCGAGCGATCGCGGCCCGGTCCGTGGCGACGACCGATCCGGTCAACCCGTACTCACTGGTCGCATCGACGAGGCGCAGCACCTCGTCCCACGCCCCGACGCGGTTGTCGTCGTAGACGTGGATGGACAGGATCGGGCCGAACAGCTCACGGGTGAACCACTCGCGTCCCGGGTCCGTACCGACCAGGACCGTCGGTCGTACGAACCAGCCGGTGGAGTCGTCGCAGTGCCCGCCGGCCAGCACCGTGATGGTGGCGTCGCTCGCCGCCCGGGTGCAGGCGGCTGCCAGTCGCGCGTAGGCGCGAGCGTCGATCACCGCGCCGGTGAAGTGGTCGAAATCGTTGACGTCGCCGACTGACAGCGCCTCGGTCGCCGCCGCCAGCTCCGCGTCCATCCGCCGCCACAGGCTGGCAGGTACGTAGGCCCGGGAGGCCGCTGAACACTTCTGGCCGCTGTACTCGAAGGCTCCCCGCACCAACGCCGTGCGCAGGACGTCGATGTCGGCGGAGGGATGCGCGACCACGAAGTCCTTGCCGCCGGTCTCGCCGACGATCCGGGGATAGCCGCGATAGCCGTCCAGATGGGCGGCGACGGATCGCCACAGCCGAGCGAAGACGGTGGCGGATCCGGTGAAGTGGACTCCGGCAAGATCCGGGTCGGCGAAGACGACGTCGCTGACTGGCTCGCCCGACCCACCCACCAGATTGATCACCCCGGGTGGAAGGCCGGAGTCTTCGAGCAGCCGCATCAGAAAATGGGCGGCGAAGGCCTGGCTCGGCGCGGGTTTCCACACGACGGTGTTGCCCATCAGCGCGGGCGCCGTCGCCAGGTTTCCGGCGATGGCGGTGAAGTTGAACGGAGTGACCGCGTAGACGAAGCCCTCCAGCGGACGGAGGTCGAGCCGGTTCCACTCACCGACGGCACTGCGTGGCGCCGCGCCGTGCAGGTCTGCGGCAAACATCACGTTGAAGCGCCAGAAATCAATCAGTTCGCAGGCGGCGTCGATCTCGGCCTGCTGGCACGTCTTCGACTGGCCCAGCATCGTCGCCGCGTTGAGGGTGTCACGCCAGGGCCCGGCGAGCGCCTGCGCCGCACGCAGGAACACCGCCGCTCGCTCCACGAAGCCGAACTCACGCCACGGCCCCGCGGCCGCCTTGGCCGCCGTGACGGCGGCGGCGGCATCGACGTGCGTACTCTCCCGCAAGGTGCCGAGCACCCGCCGATGCGCGTGTGGTTGGACGATGTCGCGGGACACTCCGCCACCGGGTCGGCTCCGTCCTCCGATCGTGTTGGTCAGCTCGAGGTGCTCGCCGCCCAGACGGAGCAGAGCCCGGCGCAGACCGGCCCGCTCCGCCGAGCCAGGCGCGTAGTCGCGGGCCGGCTCGTTCTCGGCGTTGGGAACGACGCTCGCCGCAGAAACCATGGCCACCTCACTCATCGCGTCGGGCGGGCCCCAGCGCGCGAAGGGCGAGCAGCAGGTTGGAGGGTTTTTCCACGATCCGCCGGGACAGATACGGCACACAGTCCGGGCCGTAGGGAAGGTAGACCCGGACAGTCACCTCCCGCGCGGCGAGGCGCTGCTGCTCGCCCGGGCGAATCCCGTACAGCATCTGGTACTCGTAGCTCCCCGGCGGCCGCCCATGGGCCTCAACGAGCCGGTCGGCGAGCGCGATCAGGGCGGGGTCGTGCGTAGCGATCATGGGGTATCCGGCCCCGGACAGCAGAATGCCCAGGCAGCGCGCGTAGGCGGCGGTCACGCCGGATCGGTCCCGGTACGAGACAGCCGCCGGCTCCCGGTACGCGCCCTTGCACAGACGGACCCGCGAGCCGCCATGCGCGAGATCACGGCAGTCGGCCTCGGTCCGCCGCAGCTGGGCCTGCAGGACCGCGCCGACCGTTGGGAAGTCACGGCGAAGATCCCGCACCGTGTCCAGCGTCGCGTCGGTGGTGGTGTGGTCCTCCATGTCCAGCGTGACCGTGGCGTTCACCGCCGCCGCCCGCCCGGCGATCTCGGCGGCGTTCTCGTAGGACACCTTGTGCCCGTCCCGCGGCACAGCCTGGCCAAGAGCGGACAGCTTCACGGACAGGTCGAGACCGTCTGCGAATCCAGCCTGATCGGCCAGGTCGAGCAGGCAACGGTAGGCCCCCACGGTGGCGAGCGCCTCGGCGGGCTCGGTGACGCCCTCACCGAGGCGGTCGACGGTAGCTGTCAGACCAAGGCCGGCCAGCCGGGCGACGGCCCTGACCGCATCAGCCTCTGTCGGGCCCGCCACAAAGCGATCGACGAAGGCGGCGGAGAGTGGACCGTGCGCGAGCCCGGCACGGACCGGGGTGGTGGCGACGATGCGGGGCACGAGATCACGGATCATCGCGACCCCGAACCCGAACCTTTGGTGATCGACTCAACACAATCGGTAGCATCTCGGAGATGGCTCCGGCTGTCCAGTCGGGTGGCGCGGCCCCGCGGGTCCGCGCGGCTGCGCGCGCCGAACTCGGCGGCTCAGAGTCGGCGCAGTCCGGTCAGCACCCGGTCCAACAGGTCCAGCTCCGGCCCGCCCGTCGGGGTACTCAGCTGGGAGATGTCCACCAGCCGCTCCGCCGCGGCGTCCGCCACCAGCACCCGCACCACGCCGACTGGCAGCCGAAGCGCGGCCGCGATCTCGATCACAGACTGCGGCCACACGCACAAGGTGACGATCGACTTCTGCTCCAGCAGCAGCCCGGACACTCTCGCGAGACCCTGGGGCGTCGTGGTCACCATCGCCTCGAGCGCAAGCAGTCGTGAGGGCCGCGCCCGACCACGGGTCGCCGCATAGGGCCGCACGAGTTCCCCCGACGGCTCGGGCGCGTCCCCGTTCATCCGCTCACCCGGCCATCAGGACGTGCGGACGTGCGGACGTCGGCCGGCGACCAGCGGTCACACCTTCGCCCGCCGCTCGGGAGTCAACGCCTCCCGGGTCCGGGCGACAAGCACCGTCATCTCATATCCGACCAGGCCGATGTCACAGGTGTTGGAGGCGAGCACCGCGAGGCACGAGCCCTCACCCACCGCCATGAGTAGCAAGGAGCCCTGCGGCATCTCCACGATCGTCTGCGTCACGCGCCCGCCGTCGGAGAACTCCGCGGCGGCGGTGGTCAGGCTGAACAGACCGGAGGCGATGGTGCCCAACTGCACGGCCCGCTCACGGGGGAATCCGCTGCACACCGCGAGCAGGTGTCCGTCCGACGAGGCGAGGATCGCGTTCGCCACGCCGGGAACGAAGTCCACGAAGTTGTTGATGAGCCAGTCGAGTGAGGGATTCGTGTTGTCCGGCTGGGTCACGATTGTCCTCCAGACTGCCGGTTGTGATCGGCGGTGACGTCAAGGGTCAGGTGCGGCGCGCGGGGCGGCTGGGTTCAACCGTCGGCATCGTCGGCCGGCACGAGACCGTTTCCCCGGGCATGGTGTACACCCTCGTACAGCCGGGTCAGCCGGCCCCTGATCCACTCGGGCGCGTCCGCCTCGCTGCCGTCCATCGCCCGGTCGGTACTCGCGACATAACCGAAGAACGGGTTGGGCTCGGCCGGCCGGGCGGGCGCGGGCAGCGGCCCCTGAACGGCGAACGGCTGCGCCTGCGGGGTGCGAACCGGCAGGCCTGACAGGGTGGTGGCCCGGGACGCTGCCGGGCCAGCCGCTGTCGGCGCATCGCCGGCGGCGGGCCAGGGTTCATCAACGGCACTCGTGCTCGCAGACCCATCGTTCGCCACGACCGGTGTCGGGATGGAGTCGGTACCGGCGTCGGGCGACGCCGTCGGGAACCCGTTCTCGGACGGCGCGCTGTTCCACCACGAGGCCGAACCCACCTCGGTGGTCATCGACGGGGCCGGACCAGGACCGCTGGACGCCTGGTCATGGGTGAACCAGTCGAACGGGTCGTGTGACGCCGCGAGCGAGAACACGTCCGCCGCCGCCTCCCGCACGAGTTCGGTCCAGCGGCGGGCAGCCGCGGACACGACCACGGGCGTGGCTGTCGAACCCGGTCCGGGCCCCGCTGGACTGATCGCGGGCGCACCGAACCCCGGCTCTCGCGGTCCCCTCGCTCCGGGTTGTGTCCCGGCGCCTGGATCGACGCGCTCCGCCACCGGGCGGGCCGGCACCACCGGACTGGCAGGCAGGTGGGTGCCTGCGCCTGGCAGTGGCACGACCGTCCCGCGCTCGCCTGCCGCCTGCGCGCGACGCCGCTCCAGCTCGGCGACGGCGTCAGCGATGGGCGGCAGGCTCACGGCCACGTCACCCACGGTCCTGGGCTGGCCCCCGTGATCCGTGGGCGGCGCGCCGCCCGCACGCGTCTCGTCGTGGCTGCCCACCAGCGCGGAGCTGATGGTGTCGCCGGGGACCCGGGAATGGATCCACGTAGCGGCCGCCGGAGGGGCGCCCGTCCGATCGGCGTCTGCGGCCACGCCGTGCGTCCGGCCGGAGGTGACCGAAATTCCGCCGTCGTCACTCGCGGGGCCGTCGAGGGTCGCCAAGGCGTTCCCGACGAGGGCGAGGGCGTCGTAGCCGTTGCCGGCCCTGCGGCGGGGCAGCGATCCGCCGGAACTGTCGGGATCCGTGGTCGCCCGCAGCGGCGGCACGCTGGCCTGTGCCACCAGAGCGCGGTCCTGGTCGCCTCGGAGGTCGGCGCCGACCGACTCCTGCGCTCCGGTCCGCCCGTCGCGGACGGACCCGTTGCGGACGGAGGTGACGAGCGCGCCGTCCAGACTTCCTCGGGCGGTCGCGGCACCGGCCTGCCCGGTCGCCTTTTCGCGAGCGGGCGGGGGCACCAGGCCCGTCGCACCCGCGCGCAGAGCCGCCGGCAATCGCACGGACGCTCGGACACCGCCGGCGTCGGATCGGGACAGACGGACATCGATGTCATGGCGGCTGGCCAGGCGGGAGACCACGAACAGCCCGAGGCGCTGGGCAATGGCGAAATCGAACAGCGGGGGTTCGGCAAGTCGCTGGTTCGCCGCGGCGAGCTCCCGTTCGGACATGCCAAGGCCGCCATCGTTGATGGCGATGAGCACATCGCCGTTGTCGGCGCTGGTGGCGGCCAGGTCGACCGGCAGGTAGGGCGGGGAGAACTGGGCGGCGTTCTCCAGTAGTTCGGCCACCAGATGAACGATGTGGTTGACCGGCTCGGCGGAGAGGCGGACCTCCGGCACGTCGACGATCTGCACCCGCTCGTACTGCTCGATCTCACCGAGCGCGGCCTGCAGCACGTCCCCGAGTGGCACCGAGCCCGACCGCCGCCGCCCTGGACCCGTGCCGGCTAGGACGAGCAGGTTCTCACTGTTGCGGCGCATCCGGGTCGCCAGGTGGTCCAGCCTGAACAGGTTCTCCAGTTGAAGCGGGTTCTCCTCGGCGGCTTCGAGCCGATCGATGAGCGCGATCTGCCGTTCGATCAGGCTCTGGCTTCGCCGGGACAGGCTCAGGAACAGCGTGTTGACGTTGCGACGCAGACCGGCCTGCTCGGTGGCCAGCCGCACCGCCTCGCGTTGCAGCCGGTCGAAGGTGTGGGCGACCTCGCCGATCTCGTCGCGTGAGGTGATGCCGATGGGCTGGATGGTCGCATCGACCTTGTCGAGGTCCTCCGTCCACAGCTGCTCGATCAGCTGCGGCAGGCGGACCTCCGCGATATCCAGTGCCTCGGCCCGCAGGCGCCGTAGCGGCCCGGTCATCGTCCGCGCGATCGCGAGCGTCCAGACACTCGCACCGACAGTGATGATCAGGATGAAAGCGGCGATGAGTGCGGTCCGCTGCCACGCGTCGGTCCGTAGCTGCTCGGCCGAGCGGGTGGTGTTGGCGAGAAGCTGCGACTCGACGGTTCGCAGCAGCTCGATGTGCGTGGTGCTGGCGGCGAACCACTGGTCGGGATCGATGTCGAGGTCGTCCAGCCGTTGGCGCTGCACAGCCCGCTCGGAGATGCGTTTGACCGTCAGCACTGCCTGGCCGTTGACGATCTGATCGAAGCGGGCCCAGTCCTCCGGGCGTGCGGCGGCGCGAAACGCGTCCTGCGCGGTCTGCGCCTGCGCGAGCAGCCCGGAGAAGCGGTCGGACGCACCGACGTCGAAACGATGGGCGAAGGCGGTGGCGTAGAGCTGACCGCGCACCTGGGAGTTGATCTCCTTGAAGGTGGACAGGTCGTTCAGGACGGTTGCCGAGTAGCGCAGGTCCTCGTTGTCGCGTCCCTGCCCGATCCGACGGTCAAGATCCAGAAGATCGGTGATCACGGTCGAGTACTGGTTGAAGATCGCGTCCATCGTCAGTCCACCGGACCGCACCGACCCCCGTAGCGCCGGCAGCCCGTCCACACCGCCGACGACGCGCTGGGCCACCGAGCCGGTTGTGGCGCCCAGATCATCCGTGGACCCATGAAGGGCTGCCCGCAGTTGGACGACTGCCGTGTCGACCGCGTGCTGCTGGCTGCCGAGTCGGGCCGTGAGTGGCGTCGCCGCATCGGCGCCCCGACCACTACTGATGAAACCGACAGCGAGGTCGCGCTCCAGTTGCAGTTTGTGCACGGTGGCAGTGACCTGCTGGCCGAGCTTCGCCGCCGTCACCCCGCGGCCGTAGCTGGCGGCGCTGGACAGCCAGGTGACCGCCGACAGGAGTGCGAGTGCCAGGAACGCCGCCGTCGGTACGGCCAACGCGGCGAAGAGTTTGCCGTTGACGGGCAGGTCCCGCAGCCCCGGTCGTCGGCGTGGCCGCAGGCGTGCCATGGCGCGGCGACTCCCTTTCTCTCCACCACCGACAACCGGATCGGTCGCGCGTGCGGCGAAGCCGGCGCGACGCCGCCCGCGCCGCCAGGCCTGCCTACCGGATTCCTCCGACCCAGGCGCCGCCCCGGACCGATCCGGGCTCTCCGGAACAGGCGGCCCCGCGGTCTGACCACCGGGGGACGGTTTCCAAAGCCCGACAGCGAGGCCCGATCCGTGACCGGGTGTCGTGGCGAGAAAGCCGCGGCCATCCGTGTCCCGCGAGTCCAGACCGCGAGAGTCCCGAGGCACGCCAATGCGCACCTCGGCCCCCGCCCGCTCTGTTCCTGGCTCGATCACGCGTCCCGTACCTCTTCACCTCTCGATCGCCGGAGCTTCGACGGCACCACGTCGAGCTCGAGCCCTCGCCCGGCCGGCATCGCCCCTTCGGGCTCGCCTTCGCGTCGGTGCCGCTTCAACCAGACCGAAAGGCTATTTTGCGCCCACCGGACGGCCGACAGGGGGCCTCTTGACGAGAGTGGTCTAATCGTCCGCCCTGGATACAACCCCGCTGTCGACAGCTCCGGGCAAACCACTAGTGTCGGCGCCGGTCGCTGGAGCTTTCACTCCACACAGAGCCGCGTGCATGTGGGGCGTGATGATCCACGGTATTCGAAGGATGTGCGTGGCAGGTCTTGCGCTCGCGTGTACCGCGACCCTTGCGGCCTGTAGCCACTCCGACAACTCTCGGCAATCGAATGTTTCCGGGATAGTCAAGATCGGAGTTCTCGCGCCATCGACCGGCGGAGACCAGGGCAGTGGACGAGACACACAACGCGGAGCGGAACTCGCTCGCAGCTTCATCAACGCGGGAAAGGAGTGGCCCGGATACCAGCCCGGACAAATCTGGGGGCCATCCGGACATGCTCGACTGTCGGTTGTGACATTGGACACCAAAAATGATCAACAGCATGCAGCGGATGAAGCGGCGACACTGGCAGCTGACCGTGATGTGGCCGGGATCGTCGGCGCGCTCGACTCGGACGCCACGCTGGACGCCAGCCAGCGGGCGGAACGGCTGCAGACCCCGTTCATCAACGGCGACGCGCCACTGACGGCACTTACGGAGCGGGGCCTGGACTGGTTCTTCCGCGCGGGCCCCGACGCCGCCGACTATGGCGGCGCCGTCCTGTCGCTGTTTCGCAACATCGAGCAGCAGCGACAGGTGGCCCAACGGGTGGCCGTCCTCTACAGCAACGACGCCACAGGCGACGATCTGCGCTCGACCGTGGCGGAGTTCGTCGAGGATGCCGGAAATCCAATCGTCGCGTCCGCGCCGTACGAACCCGAGGGTACCGAGTTGCCAGCCGCGGTGGCGACAATCCGCGCCGCGGCACCCGACGTCGTACTGACGACCGCATCCAGTGGCACCGGCGAAAAGATCGGAGACGCCTTCCGCGCGGGCGGGTACATACCGCCGGAGGTAGTCGTTTACGGCGCGCCGGTTGAGGCGTCGCGACTTACCGAGGTACCCGGCTTCGAGGTCCGGGTGAGCCGACAGGCACCTTGGTCCCCGACCATCGCTCGGGCCAATCCACTGGCAGCGGTCGCAACCGAACGCTATCAGCAGGACTTCGGGACGCCCATGACAACGAACGCCGCTATGGCATTCACCACAGCGACAATCCTTGCGCGCGCAATCATGGACGCCGACAGCATCGACCGGGAACGTGTACGGTCCGCCCTCGTCGCACTTGATCTTCCAGGAAACGCGACCATCATGCCCTGAAACGGCGTTCGATTCGACGGAACCCACCAGAACGCTCTCGCCGCGACGGTCATCGAGCAGAACGTCGACAGAACGTTCACGACCATCTATCCCCGCGACCTGGCTGCTGCCGCCGTCCGCTGGCCCGCGCCGGGGCCCGGCGGCACGACCGGCGACCCGACCAGTCCATCCTCGTCGCTGTCGACGCCCACCCCCGCGGCGAACGGCACGGCCAGCGGATGAGCCGGCGACCACCCTCGGCTCGCGCCACAGGTGCCCACCAGCACGGCGTCCACGACAGTTTCACCAGCCGGCCAGCGAGGACGCGCCGACGCGGCTTCCCGCTTCCCCTGTCGGCGACGCCGGCGGGCCGGGAGTCTCCACCGCGTCGCCCGTTGTGGCGTTCCGAGGCACGCAGAAGCGCTATCCCGACGGAACCGTCGCGCTCGCGCCGATCGACCTGACGGTCCGGGACGGAGAGTTCGTCAGTGTCGTCGGCGCGTCCGGCTGCGGCACGAGCACGCTGCTCCGGTTGGCCTCAGGGCTGACCGACGCCTCCGCGGGCACGGTCGAGGTGGCGATGGACAAGATCAGCTACGTGTTCCAGGACCCGACTCTGCTTCCCTGGCGCAGGGTACGGCGCAACGTGGAGATGTTGGCCGAGCTGACCGGGATGCCTCGGGACGAGTACCGTCGCGCTCCGGAGACGGGGCCAGCCGCCGATCGTTGCCCCCACGGTTTCGCACCGACACTGTCGTGCCCACCTCAGCGCTCGTCGCTCATGCGTGCTGTTTCTCCACTTTGCCCGTAACCCGCTGCCGACGGACGGGCAGGCGGCGACGGCGCTCCACGCCACACTCGCTTCCCGTACCCGGGTCCGCGTAGGGCGTGGATCCGCGGAAGAGCAGGGCCCACGCACCGGCCGGAGCGCGGCGAGGGCCAGCTCTGCCCTGCGGCGGACGTGCCGCCTCCGTCGCGCGTCGCGCGAGTTCGACCAGGGCGTCAGCCCGTCGTCGCGGCGCGCTGCGACTGTCCGCTGAGGAGCTGGGTGTCGCCAGCGGCTCGAGCGCCTCACACACCACGGAGGCTGCCTCGTTGTCGAGTTCGGCGATGATCCGGGTCCCGCCACCGAGCAGATCGATCAGGTGCAGGGACCGGTCCTCGGCCGCCGACGGCCCACCACTCGTGGCGGGGGCTCCGTCTGCGTCCCCGCGCTCGGTGCTGCTCTCCGGCTCGGTGCCCGGAGGTGATCCGCGCCTGCGCGCCCTGCCTTCGTGGATGTCTCCCTCTCCGGTTCCCGGACCGCTGCCCGGCGCCGGAGGAGTCCCGCCCTCGGCACCGTCCCATGACGCATGTTCACCAACGCCCTCCATCGGATCGTCGTCGGAGTCTCCGCGGGCGCCCGGCCCGGGCGACGGATCGTGCTTCCGGCTGGCCTCCTCGCTGTCCTTGGTGCTGGTGGCACGCCGCGTCCGACGGCGGGGTTTCCTGCCCGCAGCGGCGCGCAGACATTCGCGGATCCGCTGTCCCACCCGGGCCAGCTCACCTGGATCGAACGAGCGTGCGTGGCCCAGTAGCAGGTGCTCCGCTTCCAGCCTGGCCTCGAGGTTGGTCTCCAGGGGAAGTGATCGAAGTGACTTCCGAATGACCATCGCCTGGGCGGGGGTGACCGCGCCCTCGGCGAGCGCCCGCCCGGTGGCGGCCAGCGGGCCGTCAACAGCGGCCGCGAGGTCCACCAGACGGGCGGCGTCAAGCGGCTGCAGCCGCAAGCGGGCCCGGATGTGGTCAGCGGTGGAACCTGGCTCGGCCTGGCGCGCGAGATTGCGGCCGTCGACCTCCCGCACGATGCGCAGCTGCAGCGCTGCGAGGCGGGACTGCTGGACCGAGCACTGGTACAGCGCGTCGTCGAGGTCAGCGTCGGACAACGACCAGAGTGGCGCAGGAATCACCTCGTCCAGCAGCCCGGTCAACGTGGCCAGCCCAGAGCAGACCGGTGGATGGCCCGGCGGCGCGGCAGCATCGATCGTCATGGATGAACCGTAGAGGCGAGAGAGTGAAAATGTTAGTCATACGCGCTGGTAACATCACCGCTCGCAGTTTTTCATCTTTTTCATCACCACAACCCACCAGGGCAGCGCTGAATGACCCACCCCGCCGCACGCGCCGGCCGCAGTTATTCTCGACAAATTCGATCGGAGCAGTCGGTGGTGGCAGACAACGGCGCGCATCGCTGCTAGCGTCGGAAACGTGAGGTCACTCCCCCGACGTCCAGCCCGGCTACCAGCCAGCGGACGATGTTCGACGGGCTGCCCGCGTCTCGACGGAGTCCCCCTCCGTATCACCGCCACAGCCGCGAGGCCTTCCGTCGGCTGACAGCCGGTCGAACACACCCGCCGGCGTCGGGACCGCCGTTAGCCCACCCCGCCGGCGGTGTACCCACGAATACGGCAGCCAGGGCGATACCTGGCACCTTCGAGCCGGTTCCGTGTGCGATGGACAACGCGATCGACGGTCAGAATGTCGCGGACGCCGCCCGCGAGGCGCACCACAGATGCCTGCGGACACAGCGGACCCTCGGTGACCCGCTCGAATGTTCGCGTAACAGCACTCATCTTCATCTATAAAATGGGGAGAGGTTGACAGATGGGCACGGAAAGCTGGTCGTTCGAAACCCAGCAGATTCATGCGGGAGCGCACCCCGATCCGACCACCGGCGCGAGGGCCGTCCCGATCTATCAGACGACGAGCTACGTCTTCCGCGATACAGATCACGCGGCGGCACTCTTCGCGCTCGGCGAGCCCGGCAATATCTACACGCGGATCATGAACCCGACGCAGGATGTGTTCGAGCAGCGCATCTCAGCGCTGGAGGGCGGCATCGGAGCCCTGGCGACCGCTTCGGGACAGGCCGCCGAGACGCTGGCGATTCTCAACCTCGCCGAGTCCGGCGATCATCTGGTTGCCTCCGCCAGCCTCTACGGCGGAACCTACAACCTGTTCCACTACACCCTGCCCAAGCTCGGTATCGAGGTCACCTTCATCGCCGACCCCGACAATCTCGAGGAGTGGCGGGATGCCGTGCGCCCGAACACAAAGGCGTTCTACGGTGAGACCATAGGCAACCCGCGCGGCGACGTTCTGGACACCGCCGGCGTGTCCGAGGTTGCCCATGCCCATGGAATTCCGCTCGTCATCGACAACACTCTCGCCACGCCATACCTCTACCGGCCGCTGGAGCACGGGGCCGACATCGTTGTGCATTCGGCGACGAAGTTCATCGGTGGACACGGCACCGCCATCGGCGGGGTGATCGTCGACGGTGGCCGCTTTGACTACGGCGCTTCCGGCCGGTTCGCGAACTTCACCACTCCCGACCCGAGCTACCATGGGCTTGTCTACTGGCAGGCACTAGGCCACGGCTCCTACATCGCCAAGGCTCGCGTGCAGCTGCTGCGTGACATCGGCGCGGCCATCTCACCGTTCAACGCCTTCCTCCTGCTGCAGGGTCTTGAGACTCTCTCGCTGCGAATCGAGCGGCATGTCGAGAATGCTCAGCGCGTCGCCGAATGGCTTGAGGCCCGCGACGAAGTAAGGTGGGTCGCCTACCCCGGTCTGCAGTCCTCGCGGTGGTACGCCCGCGCGCAGCAGGTACTTCCGCGCGGCGCGGGTGCGATCCTGTCGTTCGGCATCACTGGGGACGCTGTGGCTGGGCGCAGGTTCGTGGAGGGGGTCGAACTGTTCAGCCACCTCGCGAACGTCGGCGACGTCCGCTCGCTGATCATCCATCCCGCCACGACGACGCACTCGCAGCTCACCGAGGCCGAGCAGGCCGCAGCGGGTGTCACTCCCGATCTGATCCGCCTGTCAGTCGGCATTGAGGGAATCGATGACATCCTCGCTGACCTCGACGCCGGATTCCGTGCGGCCAAAGGCTGAGCGGGACAACTCCGCCCCGATCTCGCCGGCCGGGGCGGAGCCTGCCGGGCTCGCCGGGCCTGGCCGGGCCGGCTCGGCCGCCCACGAGCAGGAAGGCTCCGCCGACGCTGATCCGAGCGGACAGGTGGTCCTCCGCGGTGCGTGGCGAGCGGGGGTCGACCCTGTCGGGCACCGCCGGTTCGTGGAGCTACCCGGATCGTTGCCCCTGGAGCGCGGGGGCCGGCTGCCGGATGTCACCGTCGCCTACGAGACGTGGGGGCGGCTCGACTCAGTCGCGGACAACGCGGTGCTCGTCCTGCATGCGCTGACCGGTGACAGCCATGCCGCCGGGGCGGCAGCAGCAGGCCATTCCACCGAGGGCTGGTGGGACGGCCTGATCGGTCCGGGTCGCGCGCTCGACACCAACCGGTTCCACGTCGTTGTTCCCAACGTTCTCGGTGGCTGTCAGGGCACGACCGGTCCCGCCAGTGTCGGTCCCGACGGGCAGCCGTGGGGTGGCCGTTGGCCCGAGATCACCATCGCTGACCAGGTCTGTGCCGAGGCGGCGCTCGCCGACGGTCTCGGCATCCGGCGGTGGGCGGCAGTGATCGGCGGTTCGATGGGCGGCATGAGAGCACTCGAATGGGCTGTCAGCCGCCCTGAGCGGGTACGGCACGCGGTTGTTCTCGCCTGCGGCGCGACCGCCACCGCGGAGCAGATCGGGCTGTACGACCTGCAGGTTCAAGCGATCATCGATGATCCTGGCTGGCATGGCGGCGATTACCACGGCCTGCCCTGGGATCAGGGCCCCCACGGGGGCATGGGTCTGGCACGCCGCATGGCCCAGATCAGCTATCGCAGCGAGGTGGAGCTGGAGGACCGGTTCGCCGCACGGGTCCGGGCCGACGGCCGATTCGAGGTGACGTCGTATCTCGATCACCATGCCAGAAAGCTTTCGCACCGCTTCGACGCCGGCTCCTACGTTGCGTTGACCCGGTCGATGATGACCCAGGACGTCGGCCGGGGTCGCGGTGGAGTCCCCGCCGCGTTGCGGTCCTGTCCGGTGCCGTTCACCGTTGCCGGCGTCGACTCTGACCGGCTGTATCCACTTCGGCTGCAGCAGGGCATCGCCGGGCTGACCGGTGCTCCGATCCACCGGGTCCGTTCCCGCTCCGGGCACGACGGCTTTCTCATCGAGACGGAGCAGGTAGGCGACATCATCCGCACCGCCCTCCCATCCCCATGACAGCCTGCCCGGTCGACGTGCGGTGGGCCCGACCAGGGCGGTGACATTGCCAGCCTCGCAGGCCGCGGCCGGTTCCAGGTTGTGACGCTGCGACGAGGGCGGCCGGGCCGCGGATCGAAGCACCGGAGGTAAGGGCGCGCGAAAAGGCCTGGCCGGAACTCCACCCCGGCGGCATCCTGGCAGCGTGTCTAGCCTCCCCCTCCCCTGGACCATGCCGGTGCTTTCCGGTCGCTGTATCCGCCTGGAACCGCTGCGCCTCGACCACGTGGACGCTTTGCTGCGCGCCGCCACCGAGAACCGGGTCACGTACGGCTTCACGGGCGTTCCGGCGACCCGCTCGGCGATGGTCGACTACGTGGCGGCGGCCATCGCGGATCGCGACGGGGAACTCGCAGTGCCCTTTGCCATTCGCGACCTGGCCGCGGAAGACATCGATGGTGGCCGCCTGGTCGGTTCCACGCGCTTTCTCGATCTTGGTTTCTGGCGGCCGGATGCCGGTGTCCGCCAGGTGGGCGTCACGGCCACGAGCTGGTCAGCTACGGAGCAGTCCAACGGGGATAGCCAGACGTGGACCACAACGAGCACGACGGTACACGGAAGTGTGGTGAGCACCGTGACCGTTCAGACGTCGACACAACATTCCGGGTTGGCACAGGTCGACGGTGGGGCTGTCCACACCGGCGGCAGCTGGCCGTCTCCCCCGGAGTCGAACGCAGGTCACTCTCGGCCGAGTCAGGACGGCGACGCAGCGGACGCCTCCGCACCGGACGGATCGGTTGCGGGCCAGCCGGGGGCCGAGCGCCACGTCCCGCCGGCGTGTGCGGATCTACCGTCGGTGGCGGAGATCGGCGCGACCTGGCTTTCCGCCTCCGCTCAACGCACCGCCATCAACACCGAGGCCAAGCTGTTGCTGCTTGGCCATGCTTTCGATGGCTGGTCGGCCGTGCGGGTCTGTTTGAAGACCGATGCCCGCAACGCCCGTTCACGGGCCGCCATCGAGCGGCTGGGAGCGCGTTTCGAAGGAATTCGGCGGGCACACATGCTCGCCACCGACGGCATGGCCCGCGACACCGCGTACTACTCGGTTCTCCGTGCGGAGTGGCCCGGCGTTCGGGCTGGTCTGGCAGCGCGACTCACTCGGCAATGAGGGAGTGCCCATGGCCACAGGTGGATCACCGATCGTCACCCACCCAGAGGCCGCCGCGTCGGCTCTACTCGAAGCGGGGCGGCTGGCCTGTTGCTTCAAGCACGGACATCCAGAGATCGCCGGCCGGGTCCACCTGGTTACGCTGGCTGACCGCCAGCCCGATCGGAATGTGGATGAAACGGCGCCGCCAGCGGCCGACGACCATCTCGGTACGACCGGACATCGCGGCGTGAACAGCGGCGTGAGCAAGGCGGATCGTGTACACGCTGTCGTACGGGTTCGCCGGAACGCTGCGGATGAGATAGCTCGGATCGATGTACTTCAGGTTCAGCTCGATCGACTCGGAGTCAAAATATTCCTTGATCCGGCGGGAGATCTCCTGGCCGACGTCGTGCAGTTTACGGTTGCCGGAGGCGTCGGCACCCTCTGGCTGGTCGGTGATGAGCTCCTGGCCGGCACCTTCGGCGACGACGACAACGGCGTGGCCGCGTTCGAGCACCCGGCTGCGCAGGTAGTTCAGCAGCCCGCCGTCGCCCTCGAGCTTGAAGGGCAGTTCCGGGATAAGCACAACATCCGCGTTGCTCTTGGCGAGAGTCGCGTAGCAGGCGATGAAACCGGAGTGTCGACCCATGAGGCGGACGACGCCGAGCCCACCGGGCGCGGAGGTTGCCTCGGCATGGGCGACCCGGATGGACTCCGCGGCCTTGCCGAAAGCCGTCTGGAAGCCGAAGCTCTGGTCGATGTAGGGAATATCATTGTCGATGGTCTTCGGGATCCCCACGACCGCGATCTTCTCACCGCGCTCGGTGGCTACCCGGGAGATCTCCTTCGCCCCGCGAAGCGTCCCGTCCCCGCCGATGACGAACAGAATGTTGATGTTCATGCGGGACAGGCAGTCGACGATCTCGCCCGGATCCTGCTGGCCACGGGAGCTGCCGAGAATGGTCCCGCCGTCGTCGTCGATGCTCGCCACGCTCTCGGGGGTGAGATCGATGACGTCGTGACCGTAGCGCGGAATGAACCCCTGGTAGCCGTTGCGGAAACCAACGATCCGCCGGACGCGATAGTGCGAGGTCAACTCCAGGACGAGCCCGCGGATCACGTTGTTCAGCCCGGGACAAAGGCCGCCGCACGTGACGATACCGACTCGGGTCTTGGAAGGATCAAAGTAGATCTTTCGGCGCGGGCCAGCCGGCTCGAACCCCGGCAGCTCAGCAAGATCAACACCACGCTCCCTGATCATGGAGGTGGTGTCGTCGTAGAGGACCTTGTCTGCCTCGTCGATGTAATGCTGCGTCGTTGGCCGTTCGCCCAACAGGGGCAGAAGAGGTGAATCTATCCGGCATGGACCCATGGTCTTAACCGATAGATCGGCATTATCCACCAGCAGTGGCGCACCCACCGTTGCCCGGCCCTCACGTCTCGTTTGGCGCTTCGTGTCTTCCGCTCCATACATACCCGGGTGAGCCCGCCGCAGGGCGCCGTCGATCATCCCAGTTCTTCCAGACCGAGACTACCGCCCCAAACCCACCGCGACGGTGGCATCGGCGGGCCAACCCGGTCACCAGCGGACGGAAACATTCACTTCATCCACTGGAAACCCGCGTAACCGCATCCCGACACCGACCGGAACCTGGCTCGCGCGGACACCTCCGTGCCCGCCCCGGCGTCGGACCCGTCAGATCGGCCGACCCGACGCGCTCTCAGGCCCCGCCTCCGACTGTCGTCTTCCCAGCTCGCGGCAGCTCTACGCCGCCAACGACAGCCCGCGGGGGGAGGTGTCGGGCCCTTGCCCCCCGTACCCGCCCGATCCGGTTCGACTGGGGACGAATGGCGCCCAGGCCGCCCACCTTCGACCTCCCCAAACGTCACCGTGGCATGTCAGGAAGATGTCAACGGCGCTTCCAACCGCTGGGCGCCCTGGCCGGAGACGGGCAGGCGCCATCTGCCGACCCAGCGCCGATCATGACGTCTGACGTGACACGATGTGCTCACTCACGTGCGATTCGTTCACATGCGGACGACGCGCCCGGCTGGAGCGACGGCCAGGCGGCCCGACCCGGGCAGGCCGGTCGTCCGGTCGACGCGCCGGCCACTTGTCCGTGCGGCCGGAGTCCAACGGACCTGCCGCCGGCGGTCATCAGCTGCGATGCTCGGACTGCCGGAGAAATACGGCGGACGACCCTTGTCCCAGCCCTGGAGCGTCGCGGTGCGAGGTGGCCGCTGGCCCGAGAAGAAGGCTGACCGTCGGGTCCGCAGCTCGCACCTCTCGCAGCGGCATGCCGCTCCGAAGGCCCACCCTGGCGGCTGCGCCCGAGGAGGGATCGGGACGCGGCCAGATCCGCACGGCGCGACGGCGGTCCTCGACGCGACGGCGAGCGCGTCGAGCGGCTGTCCGTCGTGCCGTGCTCCCGACCGGCAGGCTCGGTCGCACAGCGGCCCGGTAACCGGGCGGGAACTCAGTCGCCGGCCACGGGCATGGCCGGCCGAGGTGCGATCTCGTCGACGAGCCCCCAGGCCAGGGCCAGCTCGACGGTGATGGCCTGGCCACTGAGGATGAAGTAGGTCGCGCGCTCGCGGCCGATCCGCCGCGGAAGGCTCGCGGTGCCGCCGGCACCGGGAACGAGGCCCATCGCGGTCTCCGGGAGGCGGAAGGTCGTGTCGGGAGCGGCGACAACCCGTCCGCAGAACGCGGGCAGCTCCGCACCCGCCCCGATGCACAGTCCGTGCACGAAGGCGGTCGTCGGAAGCCGGGTAGCAAGCAGGCTCAGCGGGATGCTGCGGGTCGTACGCACAGAGTGCGCCTGCACAGGGCCGGGCAACGTGCCGAACTCGGTCAGGTCGCCGCCGCTGGAGAACGACGACCCGGCGCCCACGAGGCGGATCTCCGTGACGTCGTCGTCGAGCGCGGCGAGCCGGAACGCACTGACGAGGCCGTCACGCACAGCGGCGTTCACCGCATTGTGCACCGTGGGTCGATTCAGGGTCACGATGAGTGCCGTTCTGTCCCGGTGGACGAGGACGGCAGGGGCGGATCCCCAGGCGCCGCTCGCGGCTGGGCTCCCGCGCTCCGCTGGCTGTGGTTTCCCCCTGGAGTCCGCCGGGGCAACCGCGGTGTCTCGGCGGTCGGTGTCTCGGGCCGCCCGCCTCGCACGGCGCTGCCGGTGGCGGGCAAGCCAGTGGGCGAATTCCGGCCCCGCCTGCAGAGCCGAGTAGGCGAACGACTCGGCCACCACGGCGTCCCGGATGTCGATGCCAGTGCTGGATCGCAGCAGTTGCGCCAGCGCGACCGCGGCGAACGGGTTCGCCCTGGCCGCGCCGGACAGCAGGTCGACGGTCGCTGCCATCGTCCCCGGGACACTCACCCAGGGGCGGGGCGCTTCGGGCTCGCTGGTGAGCAGGATGTCGAAGCCGGCTGTGGTGATGCCCGTGGGAGCCGAGCGCGGATCGTCCGCGACGGCGACGCAGATACAGGGCAACCGCCGTCCGAGTTCCGCGACTCTGACCGCGTCTACGGACGCCGCGTCGACAGCCAGCAGGACTCGACTGCCCAGTGGGCTGAACGCCTCCGGGTCAGCCCACATCTCGGCGAGGACAGCGGCTGGACTGGAGATCATCTGCCGGGCCGTACCGCCGGGGCGGGACGGAGGGTTTCCGCTCCGTTGCCACCATGGCCCGCGGTGGGGACCACGCGCCTGCGCGCGAAGATGGCCCCTGCGATCAGCGCCGGCACCGTTCGAGCGGGCTCGCCCGAGGAGAAGGTCACGGGGTGGACGCTAGTGCGCCAGGACTCCCACCCGCCGAGAGGGCTCGGACGACAAGGGCCGGGGACCCGGTCAGGTCGGATGTCCCGGACGCATGTCCCGGACATCTCAGAAGCCGAGCTGGTGGAACGGACCCGCAGCGGCGCCGCCGACCGTTCGACGACGAATGCCGTGTGGTCGCCCACCTCACGGCGAACCCGGATCGGTCCGGCGAACCACGCACGCGGCTGTTGGAGGATCGGTAGGCCGAAGGGGCCCTCCCGCCAGCCCTGTCCAGGCATCGTGTCCGACGCTCCTCCGATCGGCCCGGCCGGTCAACGAGTTGCCGCGGGTCGCGCTCGGCGCGTGGACGATCAGCTGCTGGTGGCAGAGCGGGGCTTCGGACCGGTGGACCGCATGTTGACGAGACGTCCGAGCAGCTCGAACCAGAACGGCGCGCCCGCGGTGAGGGCGAAGCACGCGATCGCGATGCCCAGGATCTTCACCAGCCAGCGTTCCACCGACCGGGGCACCTCACGGGGATCGTCACGGTCGTCGGTGGCCCGGATCCAGCCGATCGGTAGCGCGAGGCCGGAGGCGCTTCGCACTGCTCGAATCGCTTCTTCGGTGGCATCCGCTGCCTGCGACTCCGTTGCGTCGCCGGCCCGCGGATCGCCCGTGCCCGCCGACCCGTCGGCCCTCGCGGGAGCGGACTGAACCACCTGGCTGGCGGTCACCGCGGCCTGACGGACCGTGCCGTCCTGCCACAGGGCGCGGGCGATGCCGATCGCGTCGAGGTTGAACGCGGCGGACAAGGCGAGTGCGTAGCAGAGCAGGAACACGGCGACGCGTCGCTTGTACCAGCCCGAAAGGCGGTCCATCGCCTGGTCGTACCACTTCGCCAACTCGGCGATGATCTTCTCTCGGTCTCCGCCGGTGCGGACCACTGCGGCTGTCAGCGCGTTCTTCGCCAACGAGGGCGGCATGGCGGCCAGCCCCTCCTCGAGGGTCCCGACCGCCGCGGAGCCAACGGCGGCTACCAGGGCCGCGGCGATCACGCGGCCGGCCGCGTGATCCGCGGGGAGCGCGTCGTACAGGGCCTCGGCGGTGGTCCCGTTCAGGACGCGGGTCGCCGCTTCGTAGGCCGCCTCATAGCGGGAGCGGTCGTCCGCGGACGTCTGGTCCGGCAGGGTCTGCGGGCGAAGCTGGGTCAGCATCGCCCGGGCCGGCGGATCGACGCGGTCGACCAGGGCCTGTGCGAACACGGTGGACGGGACATAGGACGGCAGCCGCAGGCGTCGCGCGCGTCGAACCGCGGCCCATCCGCCGCGAGCCGGTGGATGATCGGCCATGTTGGCGGAGCCGTTGTCGTCGCCCGCGGTGCGCAGCGCCCGCAGGGGTCCGTCGAGCAGTTCCGATGCCAGATCGGCACCCGCGTGGCCGTCCGGACCGGGCTGCGGGCCGCCGGCGGCCCGGCCTCCCAGCAGCCGGCGCAGCTCTGCCTCCAGCCGGCGGCCGCGATAGTTCAGCAGGCCGAGCACGGCCTCGTTGAGGCGGGAGACCGCCAGGCTGAACGCGGCGAACAGCAGCGCAAGTCCGATAAGAACGTCCAACGCGGACGAGTCAGGCATCCACATCTCCCGAAAGCGCGCCGTCCGGAACGGTCGTCAGCACCGCTGACCGCCGCCTGCCAGCGCCTCCAGACGGACGGCGCATTTCTACACCAGGGCGCCGAATTGCCACGCAGTGGCGCCTCATGGCGCCGTGAACCGCACGGCCGGTCACGTCGAGCGCATCTGCCGCGGGGCAACCGACCTCGCGGAGCGGAACCACCACGGCAGGACCGCCGGACGAAGGCGCCCGACGCCGGTCAGCGGGTACACCGCAGGGTGAACGCGCCTGCGACGTTCGCGAAAACCGTTGCAGGTCAACTCCCCCACGGCCACGCAGCGACGACGCGGGCCGGGCTCGCGCTGGTGCCGCCGCAGTGGCCGACGGCCGGGGTACAGCGGCCTGCCCCACCCGAGGCCGGAGGATCGGAGCGTGATGGTGCGTCGCGTCGCGTCGTCCGGGGCTCCCGACGCGGAGCCGATGCCCGCCCGGATCGAGCCGATGCTCGCCACGCCGGCGCTGACCGCACCGGATGGGCCGGACTGGGCCTACGAGGTCAAGTGGGATGGTGTCCGTCTGCTGGCCTTCGTCGACGGAGGGCGGGCCCGCCTGCGCACACGCAGCGGGCTGCCCGTGTCCGCGGTCCTCCCCGAGCTTGGCGCCCTCGGCCCGGCGCTGGACAGGGCACAGGTGATTCTCGACGGAGAGGTCGTCGCCTTCGGCCCGACGGGCAGTCCTGACTTCGAACGGCTGAGTCATCGCGTGCACGTCGCCAGCCCGGCGCTCGCCCGCCGGGGCGCTGCCGCGATCCCGGTCCGCTACCTCGTGTTCGACCTGCTCTTTCTCGAAGGGCATTCCACCATGGGGTTGCCCTATGCCGAACGGCGCGCGCTGCTGGCGGCGCTCGCCGGGCCCGGCCGGCTGCACCTGTCCGAGGAGCTGGAAGGAACGGGCCGCGAGGTGCTGGCCGCCACCGGCCAGGCGGGGCTGGAGGGCGTCGTCGCGAAACGACGTGGCTCCCTGTATCAGCCGGACGTCGCTCAGCCGACTGGGTGAAGATTCGGCACACCCGACGTCAGAGCGTCCTCATCGGCGGTTGGGAGTCGGTCTTGGTCGCCGAGCGGACCAGATCGGCGCGCTGCTCGTCGGCACCGCAGCGCCCAGCGGTCCGCGCTATGCGGGCCAGGTCGGCTCCGGTCTCACCGAGGCGATGCTGGATCGGCTGGCCACCGCCCTGGCTCTCCTGCGCCGGGCCGACCCGCCCTTCCGCGACGTTCCCGCCGAGGTCGGCCGTACGGCGGTCTGGGTGGAGCCACAGATGATCGCCGACGTCGAGTTCGGCTCCCGGACGACCGAGGGACGGCTGCGCCATCCCATCTTCAAGGGGCTTCGACTCGATCTGGCGCCCGCCGACACGCATCGTGACGTACAAGGGTGACCTCCCGACTCCCGCCGGCCGGGCGGCAGCACGGTGCGTCCCGACGGCTCGGACCGACCCCGGCCTGCGGATGGGACCGGTCCGAGCGCCTCTTCCGCCGGGCGACGGCGGCACGCGCGTTGGTCAGCCGGTGGGTGGCTGGTCGAACGCGCCGGTCGGACCGTACGCGGCCGCCTCGATGTAGATCATCGGACGGCGGTCGGGGTCCTGCAGCGGCCGCAGCGGTGAGGTGGTGCCGCGGTGGCTCGTGCCCTGTTCCCAGGCGGTGAACTGGCTCATGCCGGCCCAGGCACTGACCACCACGTGGTGGCGCGGATCGGCCGCCGATCGCTGCAGTGTGTTGCCGAGCAGGCCTTCGGTGCCGACCAGCTTCGAGCTGATCTCGTGGTAGGCCCGCTCCACGGCGCCCGGGTCGTCCGGCGGATCGATCGCCCAGATCATCACCCGGACCGTCGGCTCGGCGACCACGGCTAGCCGACCGCCGCGACCGGCGCGGTGGCGGCGGCGCCACACAGATGCGTCAGCACGCTGCCCGTGACCATGGAACCGCTGGCCCGCAACGGGTGCAGGGCCTGCCGGTGCTTCAGATGCCGGTCGCTGCGTTCGAACTCGCGGAACTTGGCCTCGTCGACCCAGTCACTGACGATGTAGTAAGTGCTCGACTCCTCCTCGGAGCGGACCAGCCACTGGCCGAGGTTGGCGGGATGGGACGTGACCACGTCGCCGATGTTCAGCCAGGTGCGCTCGAACTCGGCCTCGCGGCCCGGGTGGATCCGCATCGTCAGCATGATCCGGAAGGGCGGGGTCGCGGTCATCAGATTCCTCCGTCGACGGTGAAGGTGGCGCCGTTCACATAGGACGAGACGTCACTGGCCAGGAACAGCACGACCGCGGCGACCTCGTCGGCCTCGCCGAGCCGGCCCAGCGGGATGCGGTTGGTGTACGCGGCCCGGGCCGCCTCGGGCATGCCGGCGGCCTGATCGGTCTCGATGACGCCTGGGGAGACCAGGTTGACCCGGATGCCCTTGGCGCCGAGTTCCTTCGACAGGGACCGGGTCAGCCCGATCAGGCCGGTCTTCGCAGCGGTGTAGTGGGCGCGCAGCGGCACGCCGACGAGCCCGGCGCCGGAGCCGATGTTGACCACCGAGCCCGAGTCGCCGAGCAGCGGCAGGGCGCCCTGGGTGACCAGGTGGGTGGCGGTGAGGTTGGTGGCCAGCACCTGCGTCCAGGCCTCGATCGGCAGCTGGGCGTACGGGATGTGACTGATGGTGCCGACACTGTTGATGACGATGTCGAGGCCGCCGAGGTGGGTGCCGGTGGCCTCGATCAACTCCCCGATCTGCGCCGGATCGGCCACATCGGCCTGCACGAGCAGGTGGTCCTTGCCGGTGGCCTTCAGCTCGCGGCGCAGGCTCTCGGCCTCCTCGCTCTCCCGCTGGTGACCGACGACGACCGTGGCGCCGGCTCGGGCGAGACCGAGCGTGACGGCTCGGCCGATGCCACGGGTACCGCCGGTTACCAGGGCTCGTCGCCCGGCCAGGTCTGGGAACATCGCTGTCTCGTCTCCTGAGTCAAAAGAACAATCGGGTTTCGGACGTCGAAGGATCGGGATCGGAATCGGGCCGGCACGTGCGGCGTCAGGGCAGGGCAGGGCCGGGCCCGGAGGGCAACCTCGGCGCGTGAGGTCAGCCCTGCTCGACGGCACGCAGCACGAGGCTGCTGTTGAACCCGCCGTAGCCTCGGGCGTTGACCAGCACGGTCCGCACCCGGGTCTGGCGAGGCTCCCGCACCAGGTCGAGACCGTGATCGGGGTGCGGGGTGTCCAGGTTCCCCACGGCGGGGATCACACCGTCCCGGATCGACAGCAGCGCCGTGGCCGCGGCGAGCGCCGAGCCGCCGGCGCACAGCCGGCCGATCAGGCCCTGGGGCGCTGTCACGGGCACCGGCCGGTCGCCGAACACCGCGCGGATCGCCGCCGCCTCCCGCGCGTCGAGGTCGACGGAACCGGCACCGTCGGCGAAGACGACATCGATGTCGTCAGGTCGCAGGTCGGCATCGGCCAGCGCCCGCCGCATGGCCGTCGCCAGCCAGCGGCCGCCCGCCACGGGCCCGCGGTCGTCGCCGCCGTCATGCGTGGCGGCGTAGCCCGCGATCTCCCCGTAGATCCGGGACGCTCCCCGCGCGGCCGCCGACGCCGGGTCCTCGACGAGCAGACTCGCGCCGCCCTCCCCGGGCAGGTAGCCGTTCGCCCGCGCGTCGAACGGCTTGTAGCCGTCGGCGGGCGACGCCGCGGTGCTCACCCTCCCGCTGGAGAGATGGCAGGTCAGCGCGTACGGCGTGAGCCCCGCCTCGGCGGCGCCGGCGAGGACGGCGGAGGTGCCGCGGCGGACCGCCCGCCTGGCCTGGGCGAGGCTGTCGAGCCCGCCGGCACCATCACTGACCAGGACACCGGACGGCCCCTTGAGGCCGTGCCGGATGGACGTCTGGCCGGTGGTCGCCGCGTAGAACCAGGCGATCGACTGGTAGACGCTCACGGCGGTACGTCCCCGTGTCCACAGGCGTTGCAGTTCCCGCTGCCCGAAGTCGTTGCCGCCCGAGCCGCTGCCGAACACGACCGCCGTCGCGTACGGATCGTGGGCGGCCGGGTCGTAGCCGGCATCGGCGAAGGCGAGCCTGGACGCGGCCATCCCGAACCAGGTCCAGCGGTCGGTCTGCACGAGGTACCGCTTGTCGACGTGCTCCTCCGGCGTGAATCCGACGACCTCACCGGCGAGGGTTGCGTCGTAGCGGGCCGGGTCGAACCGGGTGATGGGGGCGACGCGCAACTCGCCGCGCAGCGTCGAGGCCCAGTACTCCTCGACCCCGATGCCGCTGGGCGCGACCACCCCGAGGCCGGTCACCACCGGCCGGGACGTTGGCGACCCCGGCTCGCGCGGCGCCGGCGCCGGTGCGGGTGCGGGTGCGGGTGCGGGACGTTCCCCGGCGTGCGCGACAGCGGCTCCGGCGGTCGCGCTCACCGGTTCGGCCCGGTGAGGACGACGGCGGACTGGAACCCGCCGAAGCCACTGCCCACCGACAGGGCGACGTCGACGGCGTGGTCACGGGCCACGTTCGGCACGTAGTCCAGATCGCAGACCGGGTCCCTCGTCGTCCAGTTGGCCGTCGGCGGGACGACGTCGGTCTCGATGGTCAGGGCGCAGGCGGCGATCTCCAGCGAGCCGATGGCGCCGAGGGAGTGGCCGATCATCGATTTGATCGAGCTGACCGGCACGCCGTAGGCCCGCGGACCCAGGGCCCGCTTGAAGGCGGCCGTCTCGTGCCGGTCGTTCTGCTTGGTACCCGAGCCGTGTGCGTTGACGTAGTCGATGTCGTCGGGGTTGACCCGCGCGGCCGACATCGCGATCCGGATCGCCTCGGCCATCTCGGCGCCGTCGGGCCGCAGGCCGGTCATGTGGAACGCGTTGGACCGGGACGCGTATCCGGCGACGTGGCAGTAGACATGCGCGCCGCGGGCACGGGCCGCGGCCGCGTCCTCCAGGATGAGGACCGCGGCGCCCTCGCCCATCACGAAGCCGTCCCGGCTGGCGTCGAAGGGGCGGGAGGCGTGTTCGGGATCGTCGTTGTGCTGCGTCGTCGCCCGGATCGCGTCGAAGCAGGCGACGGAGATCGGGGAGATCGGCGCGTCGGAGGCGCCGGCGATCACGATGTCGGCCTCGCCGTCGGCGATGAGCTGCGCGCCGTGTCCCACGGCGTCGATGCCGGACGTGCAGCCGGTGGAGACCACCGCCGCCGGCCCGTGGGTGCCGAACCGGTCGGCGATCTCGGTGGCCAGGCAGCTCGGCACGAGCGCGTGGTAGAGGAACGAGCTGGCGTAGCGCGGGTCGACCTCCCAGTGCCGGCCGGAGTCGGACACGACGACGTACTCGTTCTCCAGCCGGGTCGTCGCGCCGACGGCGCTGCCCATGCTCACGCCCACGACCGGGCCGGCGTCGTCGTCACCGAGCCCGCCGGTGCCGGCGGGCCGCAGGTCGAGGCCGCTGTCGTCCACCGCCTCCAGGGCCGCGGCCAGGGCCAGCTGCACGAACCGGTCGTTGCGGGCGACCTGCTGGGCGCTCAGGCCTGCCGCCGCCGGGTCGAAGTCGCATTCGGCGGCGACCTGGGAGCGGAACTGCGCGGGGTCGAAGAACGACAGCCGCCGCGTCGCGGTGCGGCCGTCGGTGAGCAGCGTCCAGAACTCCTTGCGGTTGGTCCCGCCCGGGGCGACCACCCCGATGCCGGTGACCGCCACCTCGCGCGGCGGCCTCACCGCCGGGATCCGGGCGGGAGCGCCTCGGCCCACGGGCCGGAGCGGATGATCGGCGTGTGCGCCGCGTCCGGGTTGAGCACCGCTTCGGTGTCGACGTGGCCGAGGTCGGGACGGGGCGCCAGCGGGCTGAGGTGGAACACCAGGAACGCCGTCTGGTCGCCGTCGTTGGTGATGCGGTGACGCATCCCGATCGGCACGCAGACGCCGTGCTCCGCGGGCAGAGCGTGGTCCTGGCCGTCGAGGCGTGCGGTCACGGCGCCGCGCACGCAGTAGAGGAACTCCTCCGAGTAGGGATGCCAGTGCTCGGTCACGAACTCGCCTGGTTCCAGGGTGAGAGTGCCGAGGAATCCGGACGTCGAGCCGACCGTCGCCGGTGACAGCAGCGTGCGGATGTCGCCGCCGCGGCGCCGGTTGGGGGCGACATCGTGGATGCAGAGGACCTTCGGGGGCGCGATCGCTGGGGATGCCATCGGGGCCGTCCTCCTCAGACCTGTTCCGGCACGGGGGCGGCCGATGTGTCAGCGAGCAGTGTGGTCGAGCCGGCCGCGGCGGCCCGTTCGACCTTGTCCCGGATCACCGCCATCTCCCGCGCGGTGTTCGTGTTGAGGCGATCGGTCATCTGCTCGTCGTTGCGGGGCGCGGTGGGCCGCAGATGGAAGTCCTGCACCCAGCGCATCCGGGTACCGATGCCCTCCGGGGCGTAGGTCCAGTGAATGTGCATGTACTCGAACGGGCCGGTTTCGATGCGGTGGGCGCGCACCTGTCGGCCGACCGGGTCGAGTGTGCGTTCCGACACCCAGCTCCACACGGTGCCGTTCTCGTCCGGGCGCATGGTCAGCCGGAACCTGAAGGTGTTTCCGGTCACCTCGATGATCTCGATGGACGCGTACTCCGTGAACAGGTCCGGCCACGACTCCAGGTCGTTGGTCATGGTCCAGACGGTGTCGATGTCGGCGTTGATGAGGATTGAGTTGTCGGTGTGCCCACTCACAGCTACTCCGCGGTTAGGAAAGGGAATCCGGGACGGACGTCGGGTACGGATACACAGGTGTCACGGCGTGGTAGGTGCAGGACAGAAGATCGACGGGGTGGATGTTCGGATCAGACCGGCTCGCGCTCCCCGAGGGCCGCGTTGACGGTGTCGAGGATCTCGGCGAGCGACTGCCCCGGAATCATCTCGGCGGGCAGGTCGACGCCGAACACGTCGGCCACCTCGGCGGACAGGTGCAGGTATGCCAACGAGTCGAGACCAATGTCGGTCAGGCTCACCATGAGGGTGCTCGGGCGGTCCTCCTGCGGGAGTCCGACCTGGTCGACGAGGAAGTCGAGGAGTGCGTCGGCGGTCCATTCCTGGGGCATGAAAAGCTCCTTGCTGGATCGTCCTGGGGCTGCTCGGGCATGACTTCTCACGGAACGGGGGGCGCCGGGTGGGGCGACGGACCGGGCCGGCGAGAATCGGCGGATCGCGACGAGACGCGGCGCGAAACCACCAGCGACCTCTATATGCGGCTCGCGGGAGATCGGGTGGACGGGGCGCCGCCACGCAAGGCGGTGGGCGCGCGCGGGCCCCACCGGTCCCGCGGTGGAGCGGTCAGTCGGCCGACCAGTGGTAGAAGCTCCGGGCCATCGCGTCGGCCGGGCCGCGCCAGGTCGCCGGGTCGTAGGCGGTGATGTACTGGTCCAGCTTGCGGTTCACGTCGACGAAAAGCGGATGCTCGCGCACGTTCGCGACCGCCGGCGCGACGTCCGCCGAGGCGTCGATGAGGTGGAAGTACAATCCATGAAAAGTGAAAAGCTCACGTCGGGTGACACCGACGATCACGGGCAGCTCGCCCGCGTCCGACTCCGCGAAGGTCTCCGCGACCGCATCGGCGTCGGCGGGATTCATTCTTGCCACGATCAGAGTGCGATGTGTGCGTTTTCCGGGAGTGGTGGCGGCCGAGGTTTGCGATCCGGCGGCTGCGGGCACTACATGCTCCTAGTAGGGTGCTGGGCCAGGGCCGTCGGACACGGGCTCGTTTCGGCTGCGGCGACGAAACGAGGGCGCGGCGGCTTGGGCGGCACTGCGGGGTCTGCGCAGCGCGGGATCTGGCGGTGCGGCGGCATAAGGCACGACGGCGTGGCGGTCTGACGGTCTGACGGTCTGCATGGCGGACATGCGTGCGTCGGCGTCGTTGCCGGAGATCACACGCTGCACAGGGTCGGCTGGTCGGAACAGGCTCGCGGGCACGCCGGTCACGCGACTGCCGGACGTGCCTTCGCGACCACCCGTTCGAGGTGGTCTCTGCTGGGCTCATCGAGAGCATGCGGCCAGAAGCTGCCGGCGTCCCGGAAACTGTCTGGCAACAAACTGCCCCGGCAATCAGGTGCCAACTGGTACGCATGCAGAACACAACCCAGCAAAAACGCGACCGGTTGAGTTCAGCCCGGTCCGGGCGTGCGTGTGCACGCCCGGACGCGATCAACCAGCGGCCGGCGCCAGCGGGGTCAGAGCCAGCCGCGGCGGGTCGCCAGGGTGCCGGCCTGGAATCGGCTGCGCGCGTCGAGGCGCGTCATCAGGTCCGCGATCATTCGCCGGACGGTGCGCACGGACACGCCGAGGTGACGGGCGGCCGCCTCGTCCTTGACTCCGAGGCTGAGCAGTCGCAGCAGCAGTCGTTCGGAGTCGGACGGATTGTCCGCGGCCTCGGGCGCGGACGCGTCGGCCAGTTCGCCGCTGATCGGCTCGGCGATCTCCCAGACCTGCTCGAACAGGGTTCGCAGAACGGAGGCGAGTTCGGGCGTGCGCACGAGGAGGGCATGACCGCCGCCAACGCCGCGACCGCCACCACGGCCGGGAGCGGCCCCGAGGGCGGGGCCGATGAGGGCGATCCGGCCGTCGACCGTGGTCGCCTCGAGCCGCGGGTCATCCAGCAGACGGGCGTCCATCCCGTGCGCGGCGACGGTGCGCAGGTAGCCGACGCCGTTCTCGTCCTGGCGGGTGGCGCGCGGCAGTACGCTACGCATCACCACACCTCGCCGCAGCGCGCGCAGCTCCACCGGCATGACATCGTTGGACAGCGTCGATGCCGCTCGACGTCGGATACGCAGGGTCAGGACCTCACGTTCGGCCCGTCCGACGATCGCCAGCAGCTCCGCCCGCGCGTGGTCGACGCTGTCGATGCGCTGCACCTCGACGCCGTCCGGATCCGGTCGGCTCTCCAGGTAGTCGGACACGAAGACGCTGACCTGCGCGCGTGCGCGCACCAGCCGCTCATGGCGCCGGATGAGTTGTTCGTGCTGGGCTTGGAGCAGATGGTCCAGACCGGCCTCGGGGTGCACCGCGACGAAGTGACCGGGCCGTTCCCGCGAGGCGAGCAGCAGCCCCAGTTCAAGCAGACGATCACGGGCCTGACCGACGTCGCGCGCCGGCTCTCCGAGAAGCTCCGCGACATCGGCCACACCCAGCGAACCGTGACGCAACCAGAGCCGGTAGGCGGACAACGCGACGCCGTCGAGGCCGAGAAGATCAAGCACCGTGCCCTTCCCCGGAGCTGGTTCGTGAGTCTCTCGACGAGGACCGGTCGCCCAGCTCGTCCCCACCGCGAGGTGTGTGGTGTTACCGGTTGCCCCCCGGCCGTCGGCGACGGCGCTCACCCGGACCGTTGGGGCAGCGCCGGCCGGCCCGACTGCTCCGCCGAAACCACGTCGAGGGCGTGGCGAACCAGGGCGACCAGCGCCTGGCGGACCGACTCGCGCTGGCGGGCGTCACAGAACACCAACGGCCGGCGGGGGTCGAGGTCGAGCGCCGCCCGGACGTCCTCGCCGCGGTACTCCCGGGAACCGTCGAACCGGTTCAGAGCGACGAGGAACGGGATGTCCCGCTCCTCGAAGTAGTCGATGGCTGGGAACGAGTCCGCCAGCCGACGGGTGTCGACGAGCACCACCGCGCCGATCGCGCCGAGGACCAGCTCGTCCCACATGAACCAGAACCGGTCCTGACCGGGCGTGCCGAACAGGTAGAGGATCACGCTGTCGACGAGGGTGATCCGACCGAAGTCCATGGCGACGGTGGTCGTGGTCTTCGAGGTGACCGAGCTGGTGTCGTCGATCCCGATGCTCGCCGAGGTCATCGCGGCCTCTGTGGTCAGCGGTGGGATCTCGCTGACCGCCCCGACGAACGTCGTCTTCCCGACCCCGAACCCGCCGGCGATAATGATCTTTACCGGGTGCAGGGACGTCGCCGCCTCCGGCGGGCGCGTTCTAGAGGGCCTGTAGTCCATCGAGCACCCTTTCGATGAGGGCCGCGGAGGGGCGGTCCGAGGATCGGGCCGGACGGGTCACGGTGACCAGGCCGGCATCGAGCATGTCGCCGACGAGGACGCGCACGACCCCGAGCGGGAGGTCCAGTCGGGCGGAGATCTCCACAATTGACTGCACCCGATGGCACAGCAGCGCGATCGCGCGCTGCTCCGCCTCCAACGTGGCGGTCATCAGCCGCCCGTTGGGTGTGGTCATCACGAGGGCAACCAGATCCAGCGCCCGGTTGGTCGGCCGGGTCCGGCCCCCGGTCACGGCGTAGGGACGGACGACCGGACCCGCCTCTTCGTCGAACCATTCCTCGTCGTACGACATGCCGGTCCTCCTGCCTGGAGAGTTCTCTGCGGTCCGGTCGGCGCGGGCAGGAGGTCGACCGGCGGGCCAAACCCGCCGCCGCACCCCCGCCGGCCGTCATGGGTCGGGTCGCTACAGCGGGAGCGCGGACTGCATCTGCGCGCGCAGTTCCGGGGTGAGGAACTCGCCGACCCTCGTCACCAGCAGGGCCATCTCGTAGGCGATGAGGCCGATGTCCGCGCCGGGGCTGGACAGGATCGCCAGGCAGGAACCGTCGCCGACGGCCGTGACGAACAGGAAGCCCTCGTCCATCTCGACGATCGTCTGCCGGACGCTGCCACCGCCGAAGAACCGGCCGGCTCCGCGGGCGAGCGAGTTGAAGCCGGAGGCGACCGCCGCGAGCTGATCGGCCGTGGTCCGGTCCATCCCGTACGACGTCGCGAGAAGCAGGCCGTCCGAGGACAGAGCGATCACGTAGGTGACTTCCGGCACCTTCTTGACGAGGTTGTTGAGCAACCAGCTCATGTTCTCGGACGGTCCCAGCGGGCGCATCTCAGGTCACCTTTCCTACGTCATCGCCGTCGTTGGAGTCCTGGCCGTCCGCCAGACCGCGACCGAAGTTGCTCTGGAAGGACGACATCATCGTGCGGATCTCTTCCGGGCTGCGGTGCGCGGCGAGCGGGGCGGGGCGCTCGCTGGCGGCGTCGCGGCGAAGCTGGGGGGCGAGGCTGGCCCGCCGGGTCCGCTTCGGCAGACCGAGGTCGGTCTGCTCCTCACCGCGCTGGCCGTCCTCGGCCGCGTCCCCGCCGTCGCGCCCGCGGCCGGCCCGCCGGTGCAACGGGACGACCTCGTCGCCCGGGCCGGTGGCGCCGGGTCCCGCGGGGCCACCGCGACGCGGGTCGGGCTGGCGCGGGCCGGTGGTGCGGCTCAGCGGCGAGGTCAGCGGGTCGTGGCGACCCACCTCACCCGGGCGCGCCGACCTGGCGGGCTGGTCCCCCGGTCCGGGGTTGCCGAACCTGGAGGCCGGCGGGCCGGCGCCCAGGGCACCGTCGCGGGCGGGGGACCCATAACCGGCCGGGTCGTAGCGGCCGGGATCCGGGAAGTTCGCTCCCTGGCCGGGTCGCACCGCGGGCCCGGCCGGCACCGCGGCCGGTTCGACCGGCGCGCGCCCGTCGTCGGCGGCTGCCGGGTCGGCGAAACCCGCTGGATAGCCGTTGCCCGGGCGGGCCCGACGGCTGGGCAGCTGCGGCAGATCCCCACCTCGCGGTCCCCGGTCCAGCTCGCCCGCGCCGAGCGCGGCGGCGTCGCGGCCGATCATCCGCGAGCGGCGCTGATCGCCGCCGGTCGACGGGTCACGGTCGACCGAACCGGGTTCACCGTCGACCGCCCGCTCGGACTCGGCGGCCTCGCCCGGGACGCGGGTCGGGCCGTCGGAGCGCCGGCCGCCGGCGCCGGGGTGCGAGGGTCGGTCGGCGACGAACCAGTTCGACCGGACGGTGGCGAACACCGGCAGGTCGTCGAGGAGGGTCTCGTCGGCGCCCGTGATCGACTCGGGCATGTAGGTGGGCTGCGGCGCGGTCAGGGGCCCATCGGCGAGCGGATCCACGGGGATCTGCTCGGCTGGCACCGGCTCCTCGGCGCGCGGCACGTCGGCGAGTGGCACGGAGGCCGGGCGCACGCCGTCCGCGGGGTGCTCGTCGGCGTCCATCGGCGGAGCGAGATCCAGTCGGCGTTCCCCGCGGCCCGCGCGCCGGCGCTCGGTCGGGCGCAGCGCGTTCGGCCGGGACTCGTCGGAGTGGGGCTGGCCGGAGCGGGACTGGCCGGAGCGGGACTCGTCCTGACGGGGATCGCCGGGACGGGGCGCGGCCGGTCGCGGTTCGTTGGGCCCGCGCTCGGCCAGGCCGTCCTCGTCAAAGGGGGGGCCGTCGAGCGCGGGCACGGCCGGCGCGGGCAGCGAGCGGACGGTCGCGCCGCCACTCGTCGGGCGCCCGTCGCCGTCCTCGTCGGACTGGCGCAGCAGGCCGGTCGGGACCAGCACGATGGCCATCGTGCCGCCGTACGGCGAGGGGCGTAGTTTCACCGAGACCGCGTGCCGGACGGCAAGGCGGCCGACGACGAACAGCCCGAGCCGCTCGCTGGTCGACAGGTCGAACGGTGGCGGGTCGGACAGCCGCTCGTTGATGGACTGGAACTCCTGCGCGCTCATGCCGAGGCCGCGGTCCTCGACCTCGATGACGAAGCCGTTGGAGACCTCGTGCCCGTTGACCTGCACCGGGGTGTGGGGCGGCGAGAAGGAGGTGGCGTTCTCGATGAGCTCGGCGAGCATGTGGATGACGTCACCGACCGCGTGGCCGCTGATGGCGCCGCCGTCGATGGGCATGACCTTGACCCGCGTGTAGTCCTCGACCTCGGCGACGGCGCCGCGCACGACATCCTTGATCTCGACCGGGCGGCGCCAGCCTCGGGCGGGCTTGGAGCCCGACAGGACGATGAGGTCCTCCGCGTGGCGACGCATGCGGGTGGCGAGGTGGTCGAGCCGGAACAGTTCCTCGAGCTCGTCGGGGTCGGTCTCCTTGCGCTCCAGGCCGTCGATGATCTTCAACTGGCGGTGAATGAGCGCCTGGCTGCGTCGGGCGAGGTTGAGGAAGGTGTCACCGATGCTCTTGCGCATGGCGGCCTGTTCCACCGCGGTGCGCACGGCCACCGCATGCACCGTGGAGAACGCCTCAGCGAGCTGGCCGATCTCGTCCGTGCTCTTTACATCGACGGGGAATATCTCCGCGGTCATCTCGACCTGTTCGCCGCGGTGAAGCCTCTCGACAACCCCGGGAAGCCGGTCGGTGGCGACTTCGAGCGCGCCCTGTCGCAGGGTACGCAGATGCCGGATCATCGGACTCGCGACGAGCAGCGAAATGGCGATCGACAGGAATAGGACCAACGTCACACCAATCCCGCCGAGCAGTGCGTTGCGGGTAGCTGAACTAGAGATGTCCGAGCTGGTCGTACCCAAATCGTTGGCGATCCGGAGTTCAACCTCGTGCAGTGCGTCGATCTTTACCCCGACGGCCTGGAGCCAGGCCTGCTGGGTGGTCGTCACGGGTTGACCGGACACCACTGCGTTCACCGTCGTGTCACGAATAGCCGTCGCGGCCGACAGTGTACGGCCGACGGTGGCGTTGTAGTACGCCTGCTCGTCCGCGGTCGCGGTGGTGCGGAACTGCGTCAGCCAGGCGTCCTCGGCACCGGCCGAGCTCTCGATCTGGTGCAGGGTGAGCTGGTCCTGCTGACCAAGAATGATCACGCGGGCGACGGCGCCGCGCTGCTGTGCGGCTTCTTCCTTGGCCTGCGAGATGCTGGCGAGCGTGGCCGCCCCGTTGACCAGGGCCGCGCTGTGGCTGCCGAGCGCGACGCGGCCGTTGAGTGACAGCAGGTCGTCGACCAGATCGTTGTAATAGGTGTTGTTCTGATCGACCCGCGCCTCGCGCGCGTCGATCGCCCGCCGTTGCGCGGGGAGCTTGTCCAGCCGGGTCGAGATCGCCGCCAGCGTCGTCGCCAGCGGGTCCCGGGCGCTCGACGGCAGGCCCGACTCACCCGCGCGGTAGGTCGCCAGCGCCTGGTCGACCGGGACGCGCGCGTCGACGGCCAGCTGCCCCTGGGGGGTCGCCAGATAGCTCGAGCCAACGTAGGAGTTCGTGGCGAACCGCTCGGTCTGCAACGCCGCTACCAGGTCGTTTGCTTTGATCGAGAAGCTGGCCAGCGACTTGATTCGGTTCGCGGCCCGTACGTTGTCGACGTTCCCCCGCACCTGTATCACGCTCAGCACCGCCAAGGCGGCCAGGGGGACGACGAGAATCACCACGAGCTTCGAGCGGATGGGCCAATTCTGGAGCATCCGGTCCTCTCGTCCGGCACCCGTCAGGTGGGCGCCTCATGTGCGGGGTGAGTGGTTCGACTTCAACGGGACTTGCCCCAGGAGGACCACACACGACAACGCTTGGACCGACGCATTGCCGACTTGGCCCGGGCATCGGGCGATTGACCTCGGGGCGAGGGCTAACTCTAGCGGGGGATTCCAGGACGGGTGTTAGGGGCTTGTCGCTTCAACCAAAAAGCAACGACAGGGTCGCAGGCCGTGACGGCATAAGGGATGCCAGCTGCCGATTATCACGAACGGCAGTGAGATCCAGGGTAGGCGGTCCCAGGCAACGCCCAGCCGCCAAAGCGAGCACGCAGCAGCGGTAACCAGCACGCACTCACCCGACTCCGCAGTTCCTGGCGGCGCGCCAGATAACCGGATTCGCGACAGCGACAACGCGCACCCATCGATATTCCGAGAGGCACATCGATGAACCGCCGGACGCACAGCCGTCATCCATCGACGACGAGAACCGGCAACCACCCACCGGCCACGCCTCTTACCTTGCCGTGAAGAGCAATCAGGCTACGTCGCCACGCCCGCCCGAAGCCCGAAAGGAGAGATCTGGAGCAGGTGCCCGGTTACGGCGGATTCAATCCGCCGGCCGCCCACCTGCCCGCCTGAGCCGGCAGGTCATCCCTGCCCGGGCACGGCGTCGCCCGGCGGTCGCACCCGGTGGACCAGGGCCGCCTGGCCGGCGGTGGCCACCAACGCACCCGCGGCGTCGTACATCCGCGCCCGGAGCTGGGCGACGTTGCGGACGATGGCCTCCACCCGCACGTCGAGCAGGATCCACTCCCCGACCGGTGCGGCGATGACGCGCAGCTGGTTGTCCAGGCTCGTGCCCATCGACATGTCCCCGATGGCCTCGATCAGGCCGACCGGAGTGAAGTCGGCGAGCAGTGCCAGCGCGGCACCGGTCAGCGGCAGCGGCGGCACCAGGCGCAGCCACAGGGCGCTGCGGCCGGTGCCCGGCGTTCCGTCGAGCACGGTGCGGGGCGGCCTGGCCCACCGCTGCTCGACCAGGGAGAGCACGCCATCGCGCGGAAAGGTCAACCAGGCCGGGTACTCCCGCGGCGGGCAGTCGAGCGGGTCCGGAGCCCAGGAACCGGACGGGGCGAACCGGGTCACCGCCCCGGTCGCCCGGCCGAACGTGCCACCCGCCCGGAACACCGTGCGCCCCTCCGCCGTCGCCCGGACCGCGGCCTGGGACAGTGCGCCCCCGTCGGCGCGCAGCTCGACGGTCGCGCCGGCATGGACGGGGCCGACGAACTGGGCCTGGGCCCACACGCACTCCCGGGCGCCGCAGGCCTGCGCGAAGGCGATGGCGGCGGCGAGGCCACAGCCGCCCCACAGGGTCCTGCGGGCGTTGAGCAGGTGTGGTGCCGCGACGAACGCGCCCCGGCGGGCCTCGGCATCCACGGTGAGACCGAGCAGATCGGCGGCGGACGTGGCGTCCCGGCGCGGGTCGCGCTCCGCCCATGCCTCGGTGATCGCCGCCGCCTGCTGGCGCGGCAGGGGCGGCTCGGCACGCCCGGCGGACGCGGCCGTCGCCAGAGTGCGCGCCCCCACCGGCGGCCCGCTGGGCGATCCGGGTGAGATGCCGGGTTCACTCGGGGCTGTCACCCTGACATTCTGCCAGGCGGGTCAGCCTGACCGGTCCGGCCACCGTCGACCCGCGGCAGGCCACCGCGGCGCCCGTCGGACGCCGCCGCCCGCGGACCCGGGCAGCCGGTTCGCGTCGCCGCGGACAGGGCATGCCGAGGACCGTGACCAGCTCCCTGCCGCACCAGCGCGAGCAAGGGGACCTCCCGCGTCGGCGCTGGCGGCGCCGGTTGTCCCGCGGGTCGGGCGGATGGCCGCCGGCGCGCAGCGCCCTCGGGCTGCGCCGGGTGCTCGCCCTGTTCGGCCTGCTCTTCTGCGGGGTGACGGCCGTCCTGTTCGCACGGGCGGGCAATCCCGGTGCCGCCGCGTTCCTCGCGCTGCTGGCCGCCGTGGCCGTGGTCGATCTCGTCGTGATCCACCGCCGGGCCCACGGGACGGCGCGACGGCGCCGGTGACCGCACGGGGCCCAGCCGGGCCGCGGTCGGGGCGCCCTGCGCCCACCCGCCACGCGAGCGCCCCACCCGGACCGGACAGCCCGTGCCGTCCTCCCCCGCGGTCTCGGCCCTCGCCGCGGGTCATCGGCCGCGCCGCGACACATAGGGTGTCCGAGAAGCCGGACGATCAGTCCGCAGCCGCGAGTCCCCGGGGACGGGGCGACGACCGTTCACCGGGCCGTCCGGGTGGGATGGTCGGTGCGCAGGCGGGTCAGGGAGGGACGGCGCTCGATGGACGACGCGGTGGCCCCCGAGGGCGCGACCTACGAACGCGGGACCGCCTTTCCCCGGGGGACGGCGGACGAGCCAGGGCTGCGCCAGGGCCTGCGCCGGATGCGGCTGATCGCGACGGGACTGCTCGCAGTCGTCGTGACCGTCTACCTGGCCGCCCAGGGCTGGCGCAGCCACGGGGGGCCCGCCTGGGCCGGCTACGTGGCCGCCGCCGCCGAGGCGGGGGTCGTCGGCGCGCTGGCCGACTGGTTCGCGGTGACCGCGCTGTTCCGCCATCCCCTCGGGCTGCCGATCCCGCACACCGCGATCATCCCGCACCGCAAGGACGCCCTCGGCCGCGGCCTGGAGAACTTCGTCAGCACGCACTTCCTCGCCGAGGACGTCATCCGGGAGAAGATCGACGGCATCGGGGTGGCCCGGCGGGTGGGGACCTGGCTGGGCGAGCCGGCGCATGCCGAGCGGGTCACCACCGAGGTCGCCGAGCGGCTGTCCGCGGCGATCGCCGGAATGAACGACGACCTCGTCGGCGAGATCGTCGAGAAGGCGGTGCTGCCGCGGATCGTCGAACGGCCCTGGGCGGGCGTGCTGGGCACGGCGCTGCAGCGGGTGCTCGACGATCGCCTGCACCACCGGCTGGTCGACGTCCTGGTCGCCGAGATCCAGGACTGGCTCGTGCGCAATCCGGAGACGTTCACCCGCCTCGTGCGCGATCAGGCTCCGGCCTGGACGCCGCAGTGGCTGGACGAGGCGGTCTCGGCCAAGGCGTACGACAAGGCCCTGGAGGCGCTGGCGGACCTGCGGGCCGACCCCGACCACCGGATTCGCCAGACGATCGATCGGTTCCTCGGCGATTTCGCCGGCCGGCTGCGCACCGATCCCTGCCTCGGCGAGCAGGTCGAGCAGATCAAGCAGCGCCTGCTGGGGCACCCGGAGGTCGGCCGGGCGGTCTCGGCGATCTGGGCGACGACGCGCACGATCCTGCTGGACCTCACCACCGACCCGCAGAGCACCGTCCGGGTCCGGGCGAGCTCCGAGCTGGCCGCGTTCGGCCAGCGCATGGCCACGGACACCGTGCTCGCGGCCACTGTCGACCAGGGGGCCGCCGACCTCGCCACCCGGGCCGTCGGACGGTACAAGGGCGACATCGCGGCGATCATCGGGGACACGGTGGCGAGCTGGGAGCCCGCGGAGACCTCGCGGCGCATCGAGCTGCACGTCGGCCGGGACCTGCAGTTCATCCGGATTAACGGAACGGTCGTTGGTGCGCTGGTGGGCCTGCTCATCCACACGGTGACCGAGCTCGTCTTCTGACCACCTTCGCGCGACGTGCCGGCCACCCTGCGCATCCCCGGGTGCGCACGTCTGGAACCATGTGGCACGGAGAGCCCGGCCCACTGTGCGGGCCACGACGACGTTGACCGGGATGGGCGCGCAGTGCAGCACCGGCCAGATTCCCAGGGCCCGGACCGGGGGGTGGGGGCGGGCGCCCCCCCGGCCCCGGCGGGGGGCCCCGGCCCCGGCGGGCGGGGCACCGGGGGGGCCGCCCGACGGCTCGGCACGGCGCTGGTGGCGGCCCACGGCGAGCCGTTGCCGACGCCCAGCGGTGGCCTGACC
>NZ_JALKFX010000041.1 GCF_023243045.1 Frankia sp. AgB32 | reverse complement strand
TTCGGGTCCCTGAACCAAGATCAAATGGTTCTTATTGTGGTGCGTTAGGTCCACGAGCCGGCCCGTCGTGCTCGCCGCTCTTTGATCGGCTTCGCGGCGGGCCGCGATGTTTCCCCGGGGGGGGCCCCCCGCCCCCCCCGCCCCCCCCGGCCCCGGCCCGCTCGCCGACACCGTCCGGCTGCTCGCCGGCGAACTCGCCGAGCCCGGGCCGGCCACCACCACGCTGCTCGACCGGCTCGTGGATGTCCTGCTCATCCATGTGCTGCGGGCCTGGCTCCAGGCCACCTCCGCCGGGCCGTCGGCCTCCTGGCTGCGGGCCCTGAACGACCCCGTGGCCAGCGCGGCGCTCACCGCCCTGCACGCCGACCCCGGCCGCGCCTGGACGCTGCACTCTCTCGCGGACCACGTCGCCGTCTCCCGCGCCACCCTCGCGCGCCGCTTTCCCGCCCTGGTCGGGGAGACCCCGGCCGCCTACCTCACCCGCTGGCGCATGGACCTGGCCGCCCGCCGGCTGCGCGACACCGACGACCCGATCGAGGTCATCGCCCGCGCCGTCGGTTACACCTCCGAGTACGCGTTCTCCCGCGCCTTCTCCCGCGACCGCGCCATCCCTCCCGGCCGCTACCGCGTCCGGAGCAGAGCCCGGCACGAGACAGCACCCGGTCCCGTCCAGACGGGTTGACGCGCGGTTCGGCGCCGCACAACCACCGGGTCAGTTGACCGTGGGGATCAGTCCCCCGTCGATGCGGAGGTTGGCGCCGTTGATGGAGGCGCCGAGCGGGCTGGCGACGAAGGCCACCAGGGCGGCGATCTCCGCCGGCGTGGTCAGCCGGGCCGCGGGGCTGGCCAGCGGGCCGTCGATCAGCATGCGGATGGCAGCGTCGGCGTCGTCGAGTCCGTGGCTCCTGGCGAAGACGCCGGCGAACTCCCGGAATCCCTCCGTCAGTGTCGGGCCGGGGCTGACGGTGTTCGAGGTGATCCCGGTGCCGGCGAGTTCCTTGGCCAGGCCCACCGTGAGGTTGGTCAGCGCCGCCTTGGCCGCACTGTAGGCGGCCCGGACCGGCAGCGGGTAGGAGTTCGCCGCGCTGCCGAGCTGGATGACGCGCCCCCACCCGGCCGCCCGCATCGGCGGGGTCAGCGCGAGGATCAGGCGCACCGCGGTGGCGACGTTGGCCTCGTACAGGGCGCTCCAGTCGGCGGTGGTGGCCCCGGTCCAGCCGGCGTCGTAGGCCGCGCCGGCGTTGTTGACCAGGATGTCCAGGCCGCCGAAGGCCGCGGTGGCCTCGGCGGCGACCCGCGTCGCGGCGGCCTCGTCGGACAGGTCGCCCACCACCACCGCGGCAGCTCCGCCGGCCGTGACGATGACGTCGGCGGTGGCCCGCGCCCGTTCGCCGTCCCGGCCGTGCACCACGACGGCGACGCCCTCCCCGGCCAGGCCGATCGCGATGGCTCGACCGATACCGCTGGAGCTGCCGGTAACCAGCGCCCGTTTGTCACGCAACTGCAGATCCATGAGTTTCCGATCCTTACTGTCCGGGACTGCTTCGATCTTCACGGTAGTGCCGCCCAGGCGCGACGGACCATGCCTGATATCGCCGAATTCATGTCCAACAAGCTCACCATGCATCTCGACCAGATATGATCATCGGGTGGATGTCCTCACCGATGTGCTCGCGGTGCTGGAAAACGGGCCGACCCTGTGCGCGCGCACCCAGGCCCACGCCCCCTGGGGGCTGCGCTTCGGCGGCAACCAGGGCTTCGGCTTCCATGTCGTCCTGCAGGGCACCTGCTGGTTGACGAGGGCCGACGAGCCGCCGCTGGAACTGCGACCCGGCGACGTGGCGATGCTGACCAGCGGCGGTGAGCACGTCCTGGCCGACGACCCGGCCGGCCCGGCCGTCGCCTTTCGCATGAACCCCGGGCAGCAGACCAGACGGATCGGCCACCAGCACCTTGCCGGCTCTCCGTCCGGAGCACGAACGGTCCTGCTCTCCGGCGCCTACCGGATCGATCCCCGCCGGCCGCATCCGTTGCTGGCCACGCTTCCCGACCTGGTGCACCTGCCGAACCGGCGCCGGCACGGCCTGCACACCGCGGTGGATCTGCTCGGCGCCGAGGTCGAGGAGCAGGAGCCGGGCGCGGAGGCGATCATCAGCACGCTGGTCGACGCCCTGCTCGTCTACATCCTGCGCGCCTGGCAGGAGGACCATCCGACCGGCTGGAGCCGGGCGCTGACCGACCCGGCGATCGGTGCCAGCCTCCATCGCATCCATCAGGATCCGGCGCGAGCATGGACGGTCGCGCAGTTGGCCGCCGAGGCCGGGCTCGCCCGGGCCACGTTCGCCCGCCGGTTCACCGCGCTGGTCGGTGAACCACCGCTGACCTATCTGACCCGGTGGCGGCTGACCAGCGCGGCCCGCCTGCTGCGGCAGCGGAACGCACCGCTGTCCGCCGTCGCGTGCCAGGTCGGCTACACGTCCGAGTTCGCCTTCGCCAAAGCGTTCAAACGGGAGTACGGCCTCGCCCCCGGTGCGTACCGCCGCGTTGACCGGACCAGCGAAGATCCGGACAGCCCGGGCACCCCGGGTGCCCGCAGCGGCGAGGTCAGGTGAGCCCGCAGCGCAGGCCGTCACAGCTGACGGCGACGACGGGATCCAGCGTGGCGGCATCGCCTGGTCGCGTCAGAGCGACAGCGGTCAGCGCCTTCACGGCGTCGTGGCCGACATCGGCGCGGACCGTTACCGCCTTCTGAGCGCGGGACAGCAGCTCACGCAACCGTGCGGACACGTCGACGCCGGCGGCCACCGCCACGGACTCGATGTCGTAGCGCGCGAACCTGCCCACAGGCCGCGATCTCCATCAGCCGCCGAGGGTAGCGATTCCAGCCATGATCGCGTCCGCCGCGGCCGGCAGCGTCGGCTTGGCGGGCTCCGCCACGTTGTCGGCCCCAAGGAACACCGTGACACAGACGATATCCACCCCGTCGGCCACAAACAGAACCCGTTGCGTTGCGTCTGAATAGATCCGGTAACTTACGGCCGGGTAGCCGTCCACAGCGGCCAAGGATATCTCGTCGGGCCTGGCGGCCCGGCTCTCGGTGCCGGCGCACCGCTGCACCCCGTCCCGAACTGCCGCCAGGAGTTTCGAAGCGTCGGCTTCGGTTGCGAACTGCATTATCTCGGTCGCGAAGCCGACGGCGTCGGAAACATACGCCACGTAGGCATTCGCGTTTTCGCCTGGAAAGCTGTTCGGCGACGCCGAGAACGCCGAGTTTCCCTGCGGCGTCAGCGACTGGCAATCAATCTTGGCACCGCCAGTCGATGGGCCGGCCGGGGCACCGATGGTGCTACCCGAGTTCCCGCTGGACAGCGGCCCGGACGGGCCGCCAGAATACACTCCCGGGAAATAGAACTCGCTGGGGAGCAGGGCTTCGGCGAGCCTCGCACCGGTCCATTGGTGAGTGAGCGGCCCGGTCGATACGGCCGATACGGTCAGCGCACGCTCCGTGTCGAAGGTTACATTGCCGCGCTGACAGAAATCCACGCGGCCGTCCTGTTCGATCGCTGCAATACTGTGGACATTGCACTGCCAGCCGTCGACTGTCGCATAACGACCCGATCCCTGTTGCTCCTGCGGCGGAGTCGCGTGATACGCGGCCAGCACTCGCTGGGCCTCCGCACAGGACAGTTCACCGGAGAGCACGACGAGCTGGAGACCCCCGCCCTCGGGGCTGGTGCCCGCGCCGCCGCAGCCGCCGGCCTTCCCTGCGTAGTCCTGGTCCTGAGTTCCGGAGGTTCCGACCGTTCGCTGGAACGGCTTTCCGGTCTGCGTGTCGACCAGCACGAACTCGCGGACGGGGGCAGCCACCGGCTGAACGCTGACCACGTTGTTCTCGGTGAAGCCGGACCACCTCGGTCCGGTGTACTCGGCGGTGGAGTAACGGACCGGCGGCGTCAGCGGGTTGCCGCAGAAACACTTGACGACGGGCGTGCCGTGGGCGTCGACCAGGACGGCGGTGCCGGCCTGCAGGATTGCCGGGACGGTGGTGGCCCGACCGTTTTTGAAACCATGGTTGGTGACGGCGGTGTCGGCTCGGAGCGTGACCGGAGTCAGCCCTCGCACGTAATCGTCAAGGCCAGCCGGCTTGATACCGAGAACAGCGGACCAGGCCGCGAGAAGATCCGGATGCTTATGGAGAAAGGTCTTCATCGTCGACGAGTCACAACGGGCGTTGTCGCGGGTTCCGCCGAACAGCCCCGGGGTATTCGCCACCCGACTCCCGTGCGCAGTAGGCGGCTTCACCCCCGAAACATCATCTCCAACCGCCGGCATGAACGGATTCGGACCGGGTGTCCGGGTTGGTGCCAGGGCGACGTTGAGCGTTCCCCCGACGGCCACACTGCCGACACGGTGTTCCAGGACGTAGGTGATCGCAGTCGCGACGACGATCACCACGAGGACGGCCGCGGCGGGAGGTAGCCACCTCCGGCGTCGCGGTCGGTCGGCCGGGCCCGCCCGGCGGGTGGCTCCGGCCGTGTCCGCAGCGGAGATCACATCTGCCTGGACCGTGCCGTCCGACCGGTCCATCCCGCCCGGCGTCATCGGAGACGGAGCACGACTGTCGTTGCTCGCCGCGCCCTCGGCGACCGGCCCGCCGGGAAACCCCGGCCGGCCAGGAAAGGGCGGTGACTCCGACGACTTCGGCCGCGTGCCGCTCACCGCGTGGCCCAGTCCGGACCGCAGAGCGACGATCGCGTCAGCCTCGCTCAACCCGACCAGGTCGACGTAGCGCAGGTTCTGAAGCACTCCGCGGGGCCTGCCGTCGATGACCCTGACCGGCACGACAGCGGGCAGACCGTCCTCGGTCCGGTTGGACAAGGCCGCCTGCCAGGCGCCGCCGCTGCCCGCGTCGGGCGACATCGCGCTGGGCGAGAGGACGAGCACCACCCGGGTCGACTGGCGCAGGGCCTCGTCGATGGCACCGATCGTGCTCGCACCTGGGACGACGTCCCAGCCCTCGAAGAAGCACCGCGCCGCCTGCCCGTTGACAGGCATGGTGTCCTCGATCTGCCAGGCGATCCAGTGCGCCCAGGCTTCGACCTCCCGGTCAAAGCTGATAAGAAAATCGTAGCTCGAAACCGATTCGCCCCCGACGTGCTCCACGCGAACAATGCTCCCATGCGCCCACCCCCGTTCAATCACGGGGACGGTTTTCGCGGGCTGGTCGGCGCCAGGATCACCGGGAATTTTGACAGACCGCCAGAAGAGACAGTTTTCGTGGAGTACTCGACGCGGAGGGTTGGTTCGCGGAGATGGGAAAGCATGCGGTCGCCCGCAACCCACCCGTCGGCTATGGAAGTAGCAGGATGCGGCCGAGGTGGGCGCGGTCCTCGAACATGCGGTGCGCGGCGGCCGGGTCGTCGAGGGGAAGGCGCGCGTGCACCGTCGTGCGCAGCCGGCCGGCGGCGAAATGCTCGGTGAGGTCCGCCACGTCGCGCCGGGCCGCCTCGGCGTCCGCCGCCCGCCAGGCGAGCAGGGAGAACCCGACGACGGAGCGAAGCGTGAACAGACTGGTCACCGGAATCGCACTGAAGTCACCGGAGGCGACTCCGTACAGGACCGTGCGGCCCCACGGCGCCTGCAGGTCGAGGCCACGCAGCAGCGTCTGTCCGCCGATCGAGTCGAGGATGACGTCGACCCCGCCGGGCGCGGCCCTGCGCACCTGGTCGGGCCAGTCGTCCTCGGAGTAGTCGATGGCGACGTCGGCACCGTGGTCGAGGGCGAAGGCGAGCTTCGCGGGGCCGGCGGCGGTGGCGATCACCCGGCCCGCGCCCAGCACCTTCGCGAGCTGCACCGCGAGGTGGCCGATGCCACCGGCGGCGGCATGGACGAGCACCGTCTCACCCGGCACCAGCCGTCCCGCGCGCAGCGCACCGAGCGCGGTGGCGCCGCCCACCGGCAGCATGCTCGCGGCCCCCTCGTCGAGAGCCTCCGGAACCTCGGCGAGCCAGTCGACGTCGGCCACCACGTACTCGGCGAACGCGTCCTCGGACAGGGTCGCCACCCGCCGACCGAGCAGGCCTGCGGGCGTCTCGGCGGCCACGCCGGGACCGACGGCCTCGACCGTGCCCACCACGTCGCCGGTGAGTTTCCCCGGCAGTGGCCGGGCGAAGATCGGCCCACTCGCCGGGCCGCGACGCAGCCTGGTGTCGACGAAGTTGGCGCCGATGGCGGTCGCCCGCACGAGCACCTGTCCAGGCCCCGGCTCGGGGATGTCGGCGTCCTCGACGGTCAGGACCTCCGGATCGCCATAGGTGTAGTAGCGGACACGACGCATGGACGCCTCCCGACGACACAACTAACTGGAGCGACGGTCAAGTTACAGCGACCGTACTGGACCGTCGGTCCAGTTGTCCATCTCGGGCGCCGGCAGACCGATGGGCTAACGTGCACGCAGGGGACGGATGAGGCCGGGGAGGACGCGATGAGCCACCCGCGGCCGGAACGCGCCGACGCCGCGCGCAACCGCCGGGCGATCCTGGCCGCGGCGGAGGATCTGCTGGCCCGGCACCGACCGGACAAGATCACCATGGAGCAGATCGCCCGGGCGGCGGGCGTCGGCAAGGGCACCGTCTTCCACCGGTTCGGTTCCCGGGGGCATCTGCTGATGGCCCTGATGCGGGAGCGGGCCTACGCGCTCAACGAAGCAGTCATCAGCGGGCCGCCGCCGCTCGGCCCCGGAGCAGCGGCGCACGAGCGCCTGTACGCCTTTCTGGACGCGATGGTCGACCTCGTCAGCCGGAACAAGGGGCTGGTCGCCGCCCTCGGCGCCGCCCTGCCGAGCGCCGAGCGCACCGAGGTCGAGACGCACTGCGAGGTCGAGACGCACTGCGAGGTCGAGACGGAACCGGCCGGCGGACCCGGCCGGGTTCCGCGGCCGGACGAGTCTCGGCCGGTCTATGACGTCTGGCACGCCCACATCAGCATGCTGATCAACGAGGAGCGGACAGACCTCGACGCAGATCTCCTCGCGCACGTCCTGCTCGGTTCCCTGCACAGCGACCCGATCCTGCGCCTGCTCGAAGCCGGCGAGGGCCATCGACTCGCGGCAGCACTCCGCGCCCTCGCCAGCGCGCTGATCACCGCACCCCCGGCGACGGCGCGGAAACAGCCCGCAGCGACCAACGACAAGGAACGTTAGGTCGCCGTCGAAACAGTTCCGGGAGTCAACATCCTTCGACGAAGGACGCTCGGCGTCACGTCCCGGCGGGCTGGCCGGTGACGTTGCGGGCATGCAGGCCGGGCTGCTCGGGATCGACGTTGTAGGCGATCACGCGCACCGGGCGGATCCGGATGAGCTCGGGATCGAAGTGCGGGTCGGCAGGCACGTGGGTGGCCGTCTCGGCGATGCCACGGATCTCCAGGAAGTGGGCGCCCTGCGCCGTCGGCGCGGTGACCTCGTCGACCACGAACGCGACGCGCGGAGTGGCCTGAACATTGCGGTACTTCGCGCTGCCGGCCATGCCGAACCCCGTGATGTCGATCGTTTCCAGGGCGTCGTTCCAGGTGAAGCCGAGCGGCTTCACCTGGGGCGAACCATCCGGACCGATGGTCGACAAGTGGCCCCGCTCCTGGCGGGCCAGGAACCGAATCTCAGCGTTGGTGAAGACCATGATGTTGACCCTAGAACCTCAAGCCGACTTGAAGTCAATACGGTCAGCGCAGAGCAGCCGAGGCACTCCGCGAGCATCCCCACCGCGACGCCCCCGGTGGTCGGGCCGATGTCCGCTACCGGGCGAGCAGCGCGAGAATTCTCTTTGTGGCGTCGTCCCGGGCGTCCCGGTCGAACGCCGGGTGCCGCGCCAGAAAAACGCGTGCCCAACTCCTGGACAGACGACGACCTCGTGCCGGACGTCCGACGCACGCAGGGCCGCGGATATCCTCTCGGCCTGGTCGGAGCCGATAAGGAAATCATCGCCTCCGACCAGGAAGATCAGTTCTCCGCGGATTCCCGGGGTGAGCTCCAGGGTGGGTTCCGGCTGGCTGAGCGGAATATCGGTGCTCGGCAGCCAGTCGCCGTACACGATGGCCGCACGGGTGATCGGCAGCGCGGTCGCGGCCAGACAGGCCAGGTGCCCGCCGACGCCGAAGCCGACCACCGCGGCCTCCTCGACCCCATATCGGTCCGCGAGCAGCGAGGTGGCCGCCCGCACATCGGCGACCCCTGGGACTGGGCTCCGGAGGCCTGACCGGAACGCACCGCACGGCCCGGCGACTCGCCGCCGCGGCGCGGCCGACCTCAGCCTGAGCGGCCGCCGCCGCTTCGGACCAGGCTGACCGGCGGTCGGCGCTTTATGCGTTCAGCCACCGCGTGTGGATATTCAGTAGTAGGTTCATCGCGTCCGCCCGACCTGGAGCATGCCGGCGGACTCCGACGAGTCGGGGGCTCGGCCGGCGCTGTGCGGCGGTGAATCCGCGCGGTCTCCGACGACGTCCGCTTCCGGACCGCCGTGGATTCCCTGCTCCTCGAGCACCTGAGAACCGCACGCGAGAAAGCAGGACCGCATGCCCGTCATCGCCGACGACGTCGAGATTGTTCTCGTTTATCAACAGCCTCTCCGCCGCCTTGTACCGGTCATGTCGACGCCCCGGCAACTCCTCGACCGAGAACACACCCGTATCTTTCTGGAGGAAATACAGCTCCGCTATCCGGCTGGCCCGGCCGCGGCCCTCGTCGCCGCCTCCATCGCGGCGATCAACGCTGCGTACGCGGTGCACCCACGTATCACTCCCGCCCTGGTCCGGGCCGAGATCAGCAACCAGGAGCACGCGGCGGGCCTGGCAGACACGGCACCACCCCCACCAGCGGCGCTGGGCCCGGTGGGGGCGCCGGCGCGGAGAGCCATCCTGCTGGCGCGCATGCAGAGCCGGCGCGGCGCCTACACGTGGAAAGAGGGTCGCAGCGCGGACTTCACCGCCTGGATCGGCGGCGCGGCGCCACTCGCGAATCCCATCAGCATCGACGCGACCATCAACTGCTGGGAGGCGGTGCTGGTCGCCGCCGCCGAGGGCGGTCTCGTCACCATCGCCCAGCTGACCCAGGCGTATGGCGCCGCGGACCCCAACGCCGCCGTGTACAACCTGCTGACCCACGGTGGAACCGTGACCGTCAACTGCGCTGCCGCCGCGCTGGCGAACAACATTCACGCCGGCGACGTCATCATGATGGAGCACGTGGGTCAGAACCTGCACCACGTCATGGTGGTGCTGACCGCCAGCCCGGCGGACTACCGGCAGATCGAGGTGTTGTCGCTGTGGGGCACGCACGGCGGCTTCATCGTCACCAGGGCGACGCTCAGCCTCCTGATTATCCCCACTACGGTGTTCCGCTACTCGACGCTCTGATTTTCGGCACCGAATCGCGACTCGGCCGCCTCGTCGCGGCGAAAATCCCTTGAGTGATCGGCGGGCGCCGGCGAAGATCGGACACCGAGGTGATGACTGCGGTGTCCACTCTGACCGACGACGAGGTCGCCCGGTTCGTCGACGAGGGCTTCGTCGCACTCCGCGAAGCGTTCCCCGGGGCGCTGGCCGACGAGTGCCGTTCGATTCTCTGGCGCATGATCGGCCTCGACCCGGACGACCCGGCGGGCTGGACGCGACCCGTCATCCGCCTCGACGGAAGCGGGGAGACGCCGTTCCGGCAGGCCGCCAACACACCCCGGCTGTGCGGCGCCTACGACCAGCTTGTCGGGGCAGGCCGGTGGCGGCCGCGGACCGGCCTCGGCACCTTCCCCATCCGTGACGGCGCCTACCTGCCGCCCGGCGAGACGTGGTTCTGGCTGAACCTGCGGTCCCGCGACCGCGCACTCCTCATGCTCTTCCTGTTCTCCGACGTCGGCCCCGACGATGCGCCGACCCGCATCAAGGTCGGATCGCACCTCGACGTCCCGCCGTTCCTCGCACCCGCGGGAGAACGGGGCCGCAACGGACTGGACCTGTGCCGGGAGATGGACGCGGCCGGGAAGCTCGACAGCCCCGACCGCCCGGTGGCCCTCGCCACCGGCCAGGCCGGCGACGTGTACCTCTGTCACCCGTTTCTCATCCACGGCGCGCAGCGGCATCACGGCTCCGTCCCGCGCTTCCTCGCCCAGCCGCCGCTGGACCCGACCGGCCTCCTGAACCTGGACCGCGCCGACGGTTCCTACTCCCCCGTCGAACTCGCGGTCCGGCGCGCTCTCCCGGGAGTTCGCGATGTCAGTGCCCCCGCGGCAGACAATCCAGCACCAGGCTGAGCGCCGCGGGCAGGTCGATGTGGTCGTCGGACGTCGCGCCGAAGTGGGCGCCGGTGGGGGTGACGACGGCGGTCGCTCCCAAGCCGACGACGAGGTCCTTCACGTGCTCGATCGGGTCGGGGATGTTCACCGGGTCGTCGACGGCGGCAAGTACGCGGAACTGCCTGGCCGCCCGGCGGATGCGGGGCCAGTCGAAGGGTTCGGCGAAGAACTTGGCGAGCGCGTCGTAGCCGACCTCGTGGGAGGCGGTGGAGACCAGGACCGCGCCGGCGAACGCACCGTCGTTGTCGACGTCGTGCGCCAGGGTTCCAGGCGCGGAGCACCGGTGTCGGGCAGAGCCGGGATGTCGACCCGGTGGCCCCGGGCCTCGAGCGCGGCCCGCAGGTAGGGGAACCAGACACTGTCGCCGTTCGAACCGTAGCCGTGGGACACGATGATCGTGCTCATGAGCTCACTCCCCTAAATCGAAACGAACCGTAGCGTTTCGATTTCAGGGTTAGCAGATTGATACCGTGCGGCGATGACCAGACCCGCCGCCCGAGAGCGCCCGGGCGCGCGCCTCGGTCCGGGGGCCGGATCCGGAGTCAGGACGCACATGACGACGTCCTGCGGGCTGCGGTCGACATCCTTGAGCAGGTCGGCTACGGCGCGGTGAGCTTAGAGGGCATCGCGACCCGGTCCGGGGTCGCCAAGAGCACGATCTACCGGTGGTGGCCGTCCAAGGCCACCCTGGTGACGGAGGCCTCCGGAAAGATCGTCGCCGGCCGCATGCCGCGGCCGGACACGGGCACCGTCGCGGGCGACCTCACCGAGTTCATCGCGGAGCTGTACCGCGTGGCGGACTATCCGCTACGCGGCAGGGCCCTGCGCGGACTGATGGCCGAAGCCCAGCTGGATCCCGCCTTCCAGGAACCCTTCCGCACCTGGGTACAGAGTCGGCGTGACGTCGTCGCAGCCCTGCTCGCGCATGGGATCGAGCGTGGGGAGCTGGCCGCCGACCTCGACCTCGACCACGCCGTCGACCTCGTCTTCGGCCCCTTCTGGTACCGACTGCTGCTCGTAGGCCACCTCGCCCTGGACCCCGCACAGGCCCGCAGTCACGTTCACCGCCTCCTGCAAGGACTGCGCCCCCCATCGGATCCGTGACCACCAAGATCCGACGGTTCCGCGGCGCACCAAGATCCGACGGTTCCGCGGCGCACCAAGATCCGGCGGTTCCGCGGCGCACCAAGATCCGACGGTTCCGCGGCGCACCAAGATCCGACGGTTCCGCGGCGCACCAAGATCCGACGGTTCCGCGGCGCACCAAGATCCGACGGTTCCGCGGCGCACCTGGCCGGGCTGGAGGCCCGGCCGGTGCCTGCTGGCTGGTGCTCGATACGGAAGGGGCTGGTCACAGGCTCCGGAAGAACGCCTGGATGTCTTCGGCAAGCAGGTCGGGCACCTCGAGAGCCGCGAAGTGGCCGCCGCGGTCGGCCTCCGTCCACCGGGCTATCGACATTCGCTGCTCGGCGTACGGCCGGATCGGGCGGTTGATGTCCTCGGGCAGAACAAGGATTCCGACCGGCTGGACCGTTCGCCACGCCGGCGGACGGCCGGTTTCCCGGTGCAGGCGCGGCGCCGTGCCACCGGTGCCGGTCAGCCAGAACAGCGTCACGTTCGTGAGCACCCGGTCAGCGCTGATCGGGAAGTCCTGGGCCGCCCACATCGTCATCGGGTCGAGCAGCCAGGCGAGCAGGCCGACAGGCGAGTCGGTGATGCCGTACGCCGGAGTCTGCGGCCGGGTGCCGTTGATGGTCCGTACCCCCGGCTGGTTGCGCAGATAGGCCGCGGTCTGGTCGTACCGTTCCTGGTCCCCGGGGGTGAGGTCCGTACGGTCCGGGTCGCCGGGCATCGGCGGGGTCGGAAGGTAGTTGAGGTGAACTCCGATGACGTGTTCGACATCGTGCTCGGACAGCGCCCGGGACACCGACGACCCCCAGTCACCGCCGTGGGCGCCGTACCGCTGGTACCCCAGTCGACGCATCAGCTCGGCCCAGGCCCGGGCCACCCGGTCGACGTCCCAGCCGCGCTCATGCGTCGGACCGGAGAAGCCCCAGCCCGGAATCGACGGGACGACCACATGGAAGTCCGCCGAGAGCGGCCCGATGACCTCAAGGAACTCCACGATCGATCCGGGCCAGCCGTGCGTCAGCACCAGTGCCAGCGCGTCCGGCCGTGGGCAGCGGACGTGCAGGAAGTGGATTGGACCAGCTCGTGGACGACGCCCAGGACGCCCTGCTCGCCCCGCTCGCCCCGGCCGAACGCGCCGAGCTGATCCGCCTCCTGCAACGAATAAACGATCACCATTCCGCATGCTGACCCGCCCGACGACAACGCCACCAGGGCGGGACGCCACGGCACCGGCCCACTGCGGCGATCTGACCGTTCCTCACAGCGAGGCCGTTGCCGTCCACAGCGGTACCCAGCAGGCTCCCGCCGTGGCCACGAGCGCGACGGCGAGCAGGCCCGTCGTCGTCAACGGCCGTGCCTGCCGACGCAGCCGGGCGGCCAGCTGCGGCTCGTTGCCCGCAGCATCAATGATCTCCTGCCGCAGGATCAGGATCAGGACGAGGAGGAACACCAACGAGTCCTGCAGGGCGAACAGGAGATAGCCCGCCGTGCGGCCTGAGCCGTAGACGACCAGGTGATACCAGCAGGCCACGAGGGGCAGCACCACCATGGCGAGGTAGGGAGTCACCAGTCGCAGGGACAGTGCGGCGCCCTCCCCGTCCACCCCCTTCTTCGTGATCATGTACGGCTTCTTGATCCGGAACACGACCTGGACGAGAGCGGAGAGGACGACCACCCAGCGTGCGGCATGCAGTACTACTCCGCGCCAGGTCAGATGCACGCCGGCCGGCAGATGCCAGGGGCGGCTCCACAGCCAGATCAGCGCGGCGACGACGGTCAGCGGAAGGCTGTGGGCGAGGAAGTCCGGGAAGTGAACCCGCGAGACGCGCCAGTCCAGCGTCAGCGCGCCCAGCGGCAGGGCGAAGAGGATCAGCATCGACAGCGACCAGAAGGTGTACCAGGTCTGCGCGAAGAGGAACTGGGCCGCCTGGCGCGGCCGGTAGTTCCGGAGCAGACGCGGCGTGTGGCGCAGCAGCACCTCGATCATCGAATATGCCCAGGCGAACTGCTGCGCCAGGTAGGTCTCGAACGTCTCGGGCCCGTCGCCCACCGCCAGGACGTCAGGGACGAAGACTCCCTCATATCCGCGGGCCGCGAGACAGACGGTGTCGAGATGATCCTCCGCCCGGGTCGGCTGGAATCCCCCGATCTCCCGGATCGCCGCCGTGTCGTAGGTGCAGTGGCTGCCGATGATGAAGGGTGTCCGGGAGAAGCCGTAGAAGCCCATCTGGAGCGGTCCCTGCAGGCCCAGTTCCTGTTCGGCGGCGCCTCGGGCGGTCCAGTGCTCGAAGTTGCCGTACACGCTCGGCGCCTGTACCCACTTCACCTTCGAGTCGGCGAAGTAGCCGAGGACCCGATCCAGGTAGTCGGGGTTCGGAACATGGTCGATGTCGAGCTGAGTGAAGTGCGTGTAGTTGTGCCCGTAGGCGTCGAGCCAGCTGTTGACGTTCCCCGCCTTGGTCTTGCGCTGGAAGGGTGGGAACCTCTGGTTCCAGGCGGCCACGCCGGACTTTCCCCAGCGATCCTGGTCGTGCCGGCAAAAATATCGCACGCCCACCGAGCGGGCGAGCTCGTCGATCTCCGGCGACGGCACCTTGTCGACCAGTATCCAACTGTCGTGGGGATACTCGATACGGCTCATCGCGACGAGCTGACGGCGGACGATCTCGAGCGACTCCGAGCCGGGAACCGTCAGGCTGAGCACGGCGACCCGCCCGATCGGCGCCGCCTGTTCGGCCCACCACACCGGCACGGGAACAGGCCGACGCATGTTCCCCACGAAGAGCATGTACATCGTGGACAGAAACGTTCCGACGTAGAAGAGGGACAGCGAGCTCAGCACGAAAAGCGGCAGGGAGTCCACGTTGCCGGGCCGCAGCCACCACTGCCAGAAGAAGACGACAGCGGCAAGCCAGCCGGTCACGATCAGCAGGTACTGCCATCGCTGCCGACGGCTCATCGCGGGCGCCGCCTCGACCCGGATCTCGGATCCGAGCGCGAGCTCCCGAGAGTGGCCCGGTGCCGGGGCGCGATACTGCAACGGGACCGTCAGCGGCCCGGTTACCGGACGATCCGTCAGTGTCTTGCCACGCAGCGAGCCTTGCACCAGTCCCCCACGGGTCCGCGCCCGAGCTGCCGCACGACGGGTGTCAACTGGTTACTGATCACCGCCGAACACGGCCAGGCGCACAGAAAGATCAAGATCGGGTCCGGTCGATCGCCGGGCCATGCCCTCCTCGCGAGGGCCGCCTCACGGCGCCAGCGGACCGCGTTCTCGGCGAATGCCAGGTTCTCAGCGAACGCCAGGCGTCACATCGACAGCGACCGCCGGGATGAACGGACAACCGGCTTCGTCAGCGCGCTGCACATGCCACTCCCCCTTGTGACCGTCCGAACACCAGAGTGTGGGCAAACCCAATTCGGACGAACGATCACGCTAGGGCATCCACCGCGGGTTTACAACATTCGCGCGGAGTGCAGTCGCCAGACGACTCAAGCATCATGCAGAATTAACCGTCCGCATACAGCTCACGCCTCCGGGTAACGATCATGATGTTAGGGAAGCGCGCTTTACCTTTCGCAGTGCGGCACGGGCCGGGCCGGCCCGACCGGCAGGCCGGATACTCTGCGGGTCGGTGGGCGGACCGGGTCGGTGGCGCGCTGGGCGTCCGGCCGGGAACCGACGTGAACACCGACAGGGAGCAGGGGCCGTGCGCGTGACCCACCTGGCGAGCGCGGCGATCGCTGTAGTGCTGGTGGCCGCGCTGTTCCTGGCCGTCCTGTGGCGTCCGGGGAGCGCAACCGACGTCCTCGGGGTCCGAGGTGCGGACATCTCGTTCGCGCCCCAGGAGGAGGCAGCGGGGACCGTCCTGTCCGACGGCGGACGGCAGCTTCCCGTCGAACGCATTCTCGCCGCCCATGGGGGGAACTACGTGCGGCTGCGGGTCTGGGTGAATCCGCCGGCCGGCTACAGCGACGAACGGTCGGTTCTGACGCTGGCCCGACGGGCCAGGGACGCTGGCCTGAAGATCCTGCTCGTGCCGCACTACTCGGATTTCTGGGCGGACCCACACGAGCAGGAACCGCCGGCGGCCTGGCGCGGGCTCGATCTGGCGGCGATGCGGAGCACGATCCGTGCCTACACTCGCGACCTGGTCGCGAAGCTTGCCGCGCAGGGCACCCCGATCGACATGATCCAGATCGGGAACGAGATCACCAATGGTTTCCTCTGGCCGCTCGGCTCGGTCCAGCAGGGCACACCCGAGGAATGGTCAAGACTCGCCGCGCTGGTGAACAGTGCCATCGAGGGCGCCCATGAGGGCATGCCGGGTCGAGCGCCACGGATCGTCCTCCACATCGACAGCGGCGGAGACGTCGGACGATCACGTTATTTCTTCGACAGTCTGATACACGCCGGCGTCACGTCATTCGACATCATCGGTCTGACCTACTATCCGTACTGGAACGGTTCACTCGCGAACCTGCGCTCGAATCTCGACATGCTGGCTGCGCGGTACCACCGAAAGGTGCTGATAACAGAGACCGCCTACCCGTGGACCGTGACCGGAACGAAGCCCGGCGACTGGGTGACCACCGCGGGCCAGCTACCGGACGGAAAATCCCTGCCCGCGACACCTGCCGGTCAGGAACAGTTCTTTGCGCGACTTCGCCAGATCCTGCACGATGTACCCGATCACCGCGGCCTGGGATTCCTCGTGTGGGAACCCGGCTGGCTCACGGTCGCCCCGAAGCCCGGCGAACCGCCGCCGGCCGCGAACCTGGCCATGTTCGACCGGCAGGGCAAAGCGCTCCCCAGCCTCGACGCGTTCAGACCGTAGCGCCAAGCGCCAGCACCGCGCCGGCCAGGCTGTCGCCGAGCGGAGTCAGCCGGTAGTCGACCTGCGCCAGGACGGTCGCGTAGACCGTCCGCTGGACGATGCCGTCCCGGCAGAGTCGGCGGGTGGCGAGGACGGTCCGCCGGGCGCGTCGGGGTCGGGCAGCGGTGGCGCGAGGACCGTCCGGTGGCGCGCCATCAGTTCCTGCGTCAGGAGCCGGTCGGGCAGGGCGCCGGTCCTGGCGACATGGTCCGCGACCTCGACGAAGTAGTCCTCGTAGCCGCTGGGGGTGAGGATCGCGACGTAGCGCGCCGGTTCGTCGAAGGGGTTGCCGAAACCATGGGCCAGCCGACGGCTGGCAAACACCGTCTCGCCAGCGACGGCGGTGTGGAAGCCATCCCCGACGCGGAACCGCAGCCGACCCTCGACCAGCACGAACGTTTCATCGTGGCCGTCGTGAACATGCGGGAGCGGTCCGGGCTGGCGCGGGCCCATCCGTCCTTCCAGCACGGTGAGTCGGCCGAGGGTGTCGCCGGCCGCGACCTTGACGAGCATCGACCAGTCCGGCAGGTCGATGCGACGGCCTTCGTGGGGCCCTCGGGCGAAACCCCGGACGGGCTGCGGTCCGGCCGGCGGCCACCCGTCCGACGGCTCGGCATCGAATGTCATAACCCAACTCTCCCACGAGCCTCAGTTCCTCACAGCAGCGCGGCGGCCAGGGTTCGCCATTCCTCGCGCCCGGCCAGCGTCGGCCGGCCAGGCGAAAGTAGGGAGAACCCCACCGGGCGGGATTGGCCAACCCCCCACCGAACACACCGGAAGGCAGGAGGTTGCAGAACGCCGGAAGCTCCTAACTTCAGGAACTGTGAAATCCAACCGAGAACCTCCTGACTTTCGCTGGCCGAGCCGCCTCCGGGCCGGAATCCTGGCATTGTCCGCAGTGGCAACTGCCATTGCGGTGGCGGCCGTGATCTGCGTGGACCCAGCGGCCGCCGCTGACCGGCGTGACCACCCCGGCGCACCGGAGCGCGGTGGCGAATCCGGACATGGCGTCGGATGGCGCGGGAGCGTCGTGTCGTGGAAACCTCTCGCGACCCTGGCCGATCGGGCCGATGTCGACAGCTTCCTCCGCAAGGAAAGCTTCGATGCCGGCACCGACCGGTACGGGGTCAGCACCTACCAGTTGGTGTACCGGACCGTCGACCCCGCCGGAACTCCGACCACGGCGAGTGGTCTGCTCGCCGTCCCCCGCAGTGACCAACGACTACTGGAGACGGTCTCCTTCGCGCACGGCACGGAGATATTCAAGGGCGATGCTCCCTCGACGTCGTCCGACGGATTTCTCACGGCCCCGCCGGTGACCTTCGCGTCCGCCGGTTTCGCCGCGGTGGCCCCCGACTACCTCGGCCTCGGTGTGGGACCGGGGCCGCACCCGTGGATGGATGTCCCGTCGGAAACCACCGCTTCCCTCGACCTGTTGCGGGCCGCCCGCACGTTTTTGGCCGGCCGCGGCATCCAGTTGCGACGCGAGGTGCTGGCCACCGGCTTTTCGCAGGGCGCGTCAGCGGCGCTGGGGCTGGGTCGAGCCCTCACCGACGGCGCCGACCCCTGGTTCCGCCTGGGCGCCCTCGCGCCGATCAGCGGTGCCTATGACTTTCAGAACTCCGAGATCCCGGCCGCTCTCGGGGGAGAGCTGAATCCCAAGTTCTCCACCGTCTACATGGCCTACCTGCTGGTCGCGTTCAACCGACTCCATCACCTCTACGACACGCCGGGCGAAGTCTTCCAGCCCCCCTACGTCAACATCGCCGATCTGTTCGACGGCACACACCCGGGTCTCGATGCTCTCAACGACACCCCCGACTCGCTGACCAGGCTGCTCACACCGCGGGGCCTCGCCCTGCTGGCCCATCCCACTGGCGCATTCGCGACCGCGCTGGCGGAGCTGGACAGCGTCTGTTCGGACTGGACTCCGACCGCCCCCGTCCGCCTGGAGCTCAGCCCCGGCGACGAGCAGGCCGCCAACGCCAACTCCACGGCCTGCCGGGACGAGTTCGCGGCTCGGGGAGTTCAGGTGCCACTCGTGGACATGGGCGTCAACCGCGACTACAGCGGCTTCGTCCACGAAGGTTCCGAACTGCTCGGCACCGCCGCCACGGCCCGCTGGTTCCTGACCCTGCGCTGACAGTCCACCCCATACCCCACCCCCACCCCACCCCCACCTCCATCTCACGATGTTCCGGACCGCTTCGCCGGCGCGTCCTGGGCGGCCAGGAGTTCGTCACCGTGGTCGGTGATCCAGTCGCCCAGCGCCCGTATCGGGCCGTCCACCAGGCTCTGCCCGAGCGGGGTCAGGGCGTAGTCGACCCGCGGCGGAGCCTGCGCGACGGCGTGGCGGGACACCAGTCCCTGGGCGCCGAGCCGGTGCAGCGCCTCGGTGAGGGCCTTGTCGCTCAGGCCACCGATCGCGACCCGCAGTTCGCGGCGCCGACGGGGGCCCGGTCGAAGGGCGACGAGCACGACCGGGTCCCAGGTGTGGGCGAACAGGTCGGTCGCCGCCCGCAGGCGGCAGTCGGCGACCAGCTCCTCACAGGCGACCAGCTCCTCACAGTCACGCCCACCCTCGCTCACCCCGCCATCGTCGCAGCTTCGCGCGCACCGACTGGTGCGCAACGGCTTCCATAGCGTTGCCGGCGAAGCGGTCCGCGCGAACGAGGAGACACCATGCGCATCGGGATACTGGGAACGGGCACCCTCGCGGAGGGCCTGGGGCGAGTGTGGGTCCAGGCCGGGCACGAGCTGGTGGTCAGCGGCCGGTCGCGGGCCAGGGCCGACGCGCTTGCCGAAAAGCTCGGCGGGCCGACGCGGGCGGCCACCCCGCGCGAGGCCGTCACCGGACGCGACGCCGTACTGCTCGCCGTGCTGTGGGCCGGCGTCGAGGACATCCTGCGCGACGCCGGCGCGGCGGACGGCAGCCTCGCCGGCACGCCGCTGATCGACCCGTCCAACGCGGTCGAGCACGGCGTTGGCGTCCTGCTCACCGAGCCGGGCAGTTCCGCGGCCGAGCGGATCGCCGCCCTGGCACCCGGCGCGCATGTCGTGAAGGCGCTGCATCTCTTCGCCGCCGACCAGTGGACTGCCCGTCCGGCCGGCGACGGCCACGACGGCCCGGCGCCCACGGTGGCGATCTGCGGCGACGAGGCGGCGGCGCTGCGCGTCACCAGCGAACTCATCCGCAGCCTCGGCGGCGTGCCGGCCGTCCTGGGGCCGCTCGCCCGCGCGCGCCAACTCGAGGAGGTCGCGGGCTTCGTCATCGGGCTGGCGTTCGCGGGCGTCGATCCGGCCTCCGCCGTCCCCCACGTCCCGGCGGGTCAGGTAACCACCTGACGATGACCGCCGGTGGGGCCGCATCATGACAACATCATCTAACGTCTCACACGCGGCCCGGCAGCCCGTCCCGCGACCACGGCGGCCCATACCATGAGGGGGAGAACCAGCAGCGAGTTGGCGATCATCAAGACGCCGACCACCCACTTCGGGCCGTCCATCACCGCGTTGACGAGCGCGCCCACTGCTGTCACTCCGAAGGCGCGCGAGGAGTACACCATCTGCGGGGCGGCGGCCAGGTGGCCTGCGTACCAGGCATCAGCGCTCCGCAACGTCGCTGGAGTCCGGATGCCGACAAACGCGTTCGGCCTGAGCGTGCCGGCAGCCATTTTGCGGGCCAGGACGAGAAACAAAACCGCCATGGCCGCCATCACACCGAATATGATCAGACTCCCGAGCACCGCTTCTTTCATCAGCAGCATTCCTTCGCGGAGTTCGCGCTGAAGTTCCGCGCGCCGGCGCCAAGCCTGAGCTGAAATCCGACGTTACCAGCGTCGCCAGCGGCATGCCGACTTCACCGTGTCGCGCCCCAACGCTCGTGGTAGGTGATGCTTTCCACGGGCGGTCGCGCCGCCGGGCGGAAATCGGTGCTGGTCAGCTGGGCGACCGGCAGCAGGGCCACCTGGGTGACGTCATCGGGAATGCCGAGCAGCGCGGCGACGGCGTCCGCATGGCCGTCGAGGTGCCAGCCGGTGATGGTGGTGCCGAGTCCGCGGCTGCGCAGCGCCAGCTGAAAGCTCCAGATCGCCGGATACATCGAGCCGTAGAAGGCGTTGGCTTCGGCCCCCGGACCGGCCGGACGGCCGATCATGGTCGCGAGGACGAACACCGGTACGCGGTCGAGAACGTCGAGCAGATGCCGCCCCGAGGCCAGGGTGCCCGGACTGACCAGATGCCCGAACCGGGCCAGGGCGGCGCGCGCCGGTTCCCGAACGTGCTCGGCCACGGCCGAGCGCGTCGCCTGGTCGCGGATGACCAGCCAGCGCATGTTCGACACCAACGCCCCGGCCGCGGGCGCCTGCACCGCGATCCGCAGGCATTCCGTGACGACTTCGGGTTCCACCGGCCGTTCGAGGTCCAGTTTGCGGCGCACCGAGCGGGTCGTGGTCAGCAGCATGTCAATGTCCATCAGGCTCGCTTCTCCCTCCGACTTACACCGTAAACTTACGGCGTAAGCATACGCCGTAAGTTCGCCTCTCGCGCCGTGGCCTAGAGTTAGAGAGGACCGGAGGCAGGGCGGAGGCTGGGGCTGGTGGGGCCGCTACGAGGCGAGGGACTCTCGCGGGACCGAATCCTCGACGCCGCGATCGACATCGCGGAGATCGACGGGCTCGGGGGCCTGTCCATGCGCCGCCTCGCCGCCCGACTCGGCGTCGAGGCGATGTCGCTGTACAACCACGTGGCTAGCAAGGGAGACATCCTCGACGGGCTGGCGAGCCGGGTCTTCGAGTCCATCGCGCTGCCGGATCCGAGCCTGCCGTGGGACGAGCGAATCCGGCTGCTGACCACCGCCGCCTATGAGGCGCTCGGCGCGCACCCCGTCGTCGTCCGCGCCCTCGCGACCGAACAGGCCAACCCCAGGTCGCTGGGGTCGTTGCGGGTGATTGACGCGATGCTCGGCGCGCTCCTGGACGCCGGCCTCACCGAGCAGGACGCCGTACGCCGGTACCGAGGCCTGCTCGGCCTCGTCTTCGGCTCCGTCCTGGTCGACGCCACCGACCCCGGTTCACCGCAAGAGCACTCCGAGTCGATCAACGACTGGTTCACCAGAGCGGTCACCGCCGACGCCCTGCCGAGTCTGCACCGGGCCCTGCCGGCGCTCATCAGCCTGGGCTGCCGGCTCGATTTCACCCACGAACTCGACCTTCTCCTCGACGGCCTGCGCGCCGCGGCGACCACCGCCGCGGGTGCGGGAGCGGGTGCGGGAGCGCCCAGTTCCGTCCAGGACAGACCCAGCAGTCACGGGCCGAGCAGCGCCAGCGGGACGACGGCGACGTCGTCGCGTCGGCGGTAGGCACGCTCGCCGGCGTAGAGAACGACAGCATCGATCAGGTCATCGCCGACGCGACGGCGAAGCCACTGGAGGTGTCTGACATCGGCGTCCTCGACACGGTCGGCCAGCTTGACCTCGATGGCGAGCACCCGGCCATCCTGGTGTTGCACGATCAGGTCCACTTCGTGGTCACCGGCCCGGGCAGACGGGTCAGAACGGCCGGGTCGGAAACCAGGATCTCGCGCTGAGCCGGGAGGATGAGGTCGATGATCGACACGGCCCGCCGCATCGCGGTCCTCGGCTGGGCGCGCCGCCGGTCGTCGCCATCTGGTCGCGACCTCGACGAAGTACTTCTCGTAGCCGCCGGGGTGAGAATGACGAGGTCAGTAGCGGGCGCCGACCACCTGGGCGCCGAGGGCGTCGAGCGCCGCCAGGTCGTCGCCGTCCAGGGTGATGGCGGGCGCGGCGGCGTTCTGCTCCAGCCACCGGCGACGCTTCGTGCCGGGAATCGGGACCACCGCGATACCGAGGCGAGCGGCCTGCCCGTGCACCCAGGCGAGCGCCACCTGCGCGGGAGCGACGTTCCTGCGGACGGCCACCTCGGTGACCCTCGCCGTGATCGCCTTGTTCGCCGCGCCCGCATCACCCGCGAACCGCGGATTGCCGCGGCGGAAATCGTTCTCGCCGAGCGAGGCGGCGCCGACCGTCGCGGTGAGGAAACCGCGTCCGAGCGGCGAGTAGGCCACCAGGGCGACATCCAGTTCCCGCAGGGCGTCAAGAACGTCCGTTTCTGGATCCCGGGTCCACAGGGAGTACTCGCTCTGCACCGCCGAGATCCGGTGCACGGCGTTCGCGCGCCGCAGCAGCGCGCCGTCGACCTCGGACAGGCCAAGGTGGCGCACCTTGCCCTCGGCGACCAGCTCGGCCATCGCCCCGACCGTCTCCTCTATCTGCGTGGTCTGCGGCGGCCGATGCAGGTAGTAAAGGTCGATGACGTCCACGCCGAGCCGCAGTAGCGAGGCCTCGCAGGCGCGCTTCACATATGCCCGCTCGCCGCGAATCACCCGCGCCCCGTCGCCGCCCGAGCGGTCGATGCCGAACTTGGTGGCCAGCTGCACCTGGTCGCGACGATCGTGGATCGCCCGACCCACCAACACCTCGTTGTGGCCGGCCCCGTAGACGTCGGCGGTGTCGAGAAACGTCACGCCCAGGTCGATCGCGCGATGGATCGTCGCGATCGATTCGTCCCAGTCGGCGGCGCCGTACCATTCGCTCATTCCCATGCAGCCCAGGCCCTGGGCTGAGACGGTCAGCCCGCCGATGGTCACCTCGCGCATGCTTACCGCTCCTCCTGTGCCGGACGGGTCATCCGGCGATAGCTGCAAATCTTGTTGTCCAACAACTCAAGACACTCCTGCTGCGCGACGAGCGCGGCCCGCACCACCTGTCGGTGTTCCTCAAGCAGGGCGAGCCGCTCGGCCTCGCCCGCGCCGGACCGGACGAGCACCGCGTAACGCTGCATGTCGCGCACCGACATACCGGTCGACCGCAGACGGACGAGCAGCAGAATCCATTCGACGTCACGCTCGCCGAACCGCCGGCGCCCATCGGCGCCGCGTTCGATCCGCTCGAGCAGGCCAATGCGCTCGTACCAGCGAAGGGTGTGCTCGGTGATGCCGGCCTTCACGGCGACCTCACGCGTCGTCCACGTCGTCACCAGCCGACCCTAGGCGTTGGAGTGAACTCCAACGCAAGCGCTTCCTACGTACCCGTCAGCCCGGTCACGGTGCTGAGGCGGTCGGCCGGACGTTGGCACGCTAGGCCGACGAGCGGGGCGGACCTCGCGATCCGGGCGGTAAGGTGCCGCCGTACGGTGGACGCCGCTCCGCGGCTTCCGGACGGGGTGGAGGCGGCGGCAGTCGTGGGAATCATGGACCGGATCCGTGGCGAGTTCATCGACATCATCGAATGGACCGATGACAGCCGCGACACGATCGTGTGGCGCTTCCCGCGCTACGACAACGAGATCAAGATGGGCGCGCGGCTCACCGTCCGCGAGTCCCAGGCGGCCGTGTTCGTCAACGAGGGCCAGGTCGCCGACGCCTACTCCCCCGGCATGTACACGCTGCAGACGCAGAACATGCCGATCCTGTCGAAGCTCAAGGGCTGGAAGTACGGCTTCGACTCGCCGTTCCGCGCCGAGGTGTACTTCGTCAACACCCGGCAGTTCACCGACCTGAAGTGGGGCACGCAGAACCCGGTCATCGTCCGGGACCCGGAGTTCGGGATGGTCCGGCTGCGCGCGTTCGGCGCGTTCGCGATCCGGGTGGTCGACCCGACGGCGCTGCTGCGCGAGCTGGCCGGCACCGACCCGCAGTTCCGCACCGAGGAGGTCGCCGGGTATCTGCGGCAGGTCATCGTCGGGCGGCTCGGGAACGCGCTCGCCACGGCCCGGGTGCCCGTGCTGGACCTTGCCACCCAGCAGGACGTCATCGGCGAGACGCTCGCCGCAGCGCTGACCAAGGAACTCGCGTCGGTCGGCATCGCGATCCCGAAGTTCATCATCGAGAACATCTCGCTGCCGCCCGAGGTCGAGGAGGCGATCGACCGGCGCAGCCAGATGGGCATCGTCGGCAACCTCGACGACTACACGCGGTTCCAGACCGCGCAGGCCATCGAGGAGGCCGCCCGCAACCAGGGCGGGGCCGGCGAGGGTCTGGGCATCGGCCTCGGCATGGCGCTCGGCCAGCGCGCCGCCGGCGGGATGGCCGGCCAGCAGCCGTACCAGGGCCAGCAGCCGTACCAGGGCCAGCAGCCGTACCAGGGCCAGCAGGCACCGTCGGGGCCGGCTGGAGCGGCTGGGCCGCCGCCGCTACCGACGGCCGAGCAGTGGTACGTCGGCGCGAACGGCCAGCAGCTGGGCCCGTTCGACCGCAACCAGCTCGCGCAGCGGGTCGCCGCCGGTGAGGTGCGCCAGGACACGCTGGTGTGGAAGACCGGCATGGCGCAGTGGACGCCGGCGGGCCAGGTGGCGGAGGTCGTGCCACTGCTCGCCAACGTCCCGCCGCCACTGCCGCCGCAGAGCTGACCAGCGACGAGCGCGCAGGGACAAACCATGACTGATCAGCACGCCCAGGGTGCGCCGGGTCAGGCTCCGGTCGCCGCGACGACCTATCCGTGCGGCGGCTGCGGCGCCCGGCTGGAGTTCGCCCCCGGCCAGTCCGTCCTGCAGTGCCCGTACTGCGGGTTCCGCCAGGAGATCGCCGCGACCGGCCGGCAGATCCGCGAGATCGCGTACGCGGACCTGCCGTCGCTGCCCCGCAAGCCCGTCGGCAGCATCGGTGCCTACGTCTTCGTCTGCCAGCGCTGCGCGGCGCGGACCGAGACGGACGAGACCGCGAGCGTCTGCCAGTTCTGCGGGGCGCCGCTGGTGATCGACCCGGCGGCGTCGGGGCAGATCGTGCCCGAGGGCGTGCTGCCCTTCGAACTCGACCGCGGCGCCGTGCGCACCGCGGTGCGGTCCTGGACGTCGTCGCGGTGGTTCGCGCCGTCGGCGCTGAAGAAGGTCAGCGACACCGAGTCGATGAAAAGCACGTACCTGCCGCACTGGACGTACGACTCACGGACGGTCTCGCAGTACGCCGGCCAGCGCGGCGAGCACTACTACACCACCGAGACCTACACCGACAGCGACGGCAGGCAGCAGACCCGGCAGGTGCAGCACACCCGCTGGTACCCGGCGCACGGCACGGTCGAGCGCACGTTCGACGACGTGCTGGTGCCGGGCAGCGGCGTGCTGCCGACCGACAAGCTCGACGATCTCGCGCCCTGGCCGCTGGAGCGGGCGGCGCCGTTCCAGCCGGAGTTCCTCGCCGGCCATTTCGCGCTGCGGTACGACGTGGAGCCGGAGAACGGGTTCGACGAGGCGCGCAACCGGATGGCGCCGGTCATCGCCGAGGACTGCCGGCGCGACATCGGCGGCGACGAGCAGCGGGTGCAGTCGGTCGACACCCGGCACAACGACGTCACCTTCAAGCTGATGCTGCTGCCGGTGTGGATCGCCTCTTACGTCTACGCCGGGAAGACCTGGCAGGTCCTGGTCAACGGCCGGACCGGCGAGGTGCACGGCGAGCGGCCGTGGAGCAAGGTGAAGATCGCTCTCACGGTGCTGGTCACGCTGATCGTGATCGCGGTCATCGCCTACTTCGTGGCCGCGCACCGCGGTGGTTCAGCGCAGCACAGCGCGGCATCCACCTGACGCCCTGGCGCGGCCGGCTGCTCGGCGCCGAGCGGCGGCCCGGGGCCGCCCACCGGATCAGACCGGCGGCTGCGGGTCGTACTGGATGCCGCGCCGGACCCTTCTGGCCCGCTCGACGTTCCGCAGGCGGGCGACGAGGTGCAGGGCCATGTCGATGCCCGCGCTGACGCCCGCGGCGGTGACGATGTCGCCGTCGTCGACGAAACGGTCGTCGGGGCGGACCGTGAGCGTCGGGTCGAGCTTGTGCAGCAGGTCGAGTGAGGCCCAGTGCGTCGTCGCCGGTCGCCCCGCCAGCAGCCCGGCGCGGGCGTACACCAGCGAGCCGGTGCAGACGCTGGTCATGAGCGGCACCTGCGCGCGCTGCCGGCGCACCCAGTCGAGCTGGGCGTCGTCGACCAGGTGGGCGCGGGTGCCCTGCCCGCCCGGGTAGATCAGCACGTCGAGCGGGGGAACCGACTCGTACGAGTGCGCGGGATGAAGGACGAGCCCCTTCGCGGCGGTGACCGGCGCGCCGTCCCGGGAGAACGTGGTGACCTGCCAGCCGTCGTCGGGGAACTGGCGCGTCCAGAAGGCCAGCACCTCCCACGGCCCGACCGCGTCCAGTTCCTCGAAATCGTCGAACAGCAGAATCCCGATGGATTTCACGCAGTCCTCCTCCGGCCTGACCCTCAGTACTCGTCGTGGTGGCGCAGCCAGCTCATGGTCGGGTCCTGCGGCCAGCCGGCGGGAGAATCCTCCCACCTTTCCTGGCGGCCGTAGGGGGTCAGGTCGAGCAGGTTGAAGTCGAGACGGAGGCGGTCGACGCCGCGGCCGCTGGCGAAGTAGGTACGAAAGACGTCGGCGCCATCCCGGAGCAGGATGCTGAGGCCGAAGCCGCCACCCAGGCCCATGTCGTCGTTGAAGTCGCTGCCGAACGACGAGTACCAGGGCACAGTCCAGCCCATCCGGCGGCGCACCGCCTCGATCTCCGGCTGCGGGGCGCGGGAGACGAGGATCAGCCGGGTGTCCCGGGCATTCAGGTGGGGCTGGGACTGGTCGGCGAGATTGTCGGTGAAGGTCGAGCAGCCGACGCAGATGTGGTTCTGGCCAGGTTCCAGCATGTGGTGGTAGATCACAAGCTGGCGGTGACCGTCGAACAGGTCGGCCAGGCCGACACCAGCGCCGTCCGGGGCGGTGAAGCGGTAGTCCTTCGTCACCTGGACCATCGGCAGCCGTCGCCGCCGGGCGGCCAGTGCGTCCAGGGCGTGCGTGAGCTCCTTCTCCTGGGTAAGCAGCTCGTCGCGGGCGGCCTGCCACTCTTCGGGGGATACGACGGGAGGACGGTTCATGACCTGATCCGTTCCTTGAGGAGACTCATCGACAGGCCCCAGGCTAGCGTAGCGAGTTCCTTCAGGGAACCCATCTCGTCTAGAGTGGCCCCGTGCAGCGGACGCGTTTTGGTGACATGGCCTGCTCGATCGCCCGGACCTGGGACGTCATCGGCGAGCCGTGGTCCCCGCTGATCCTGCGCAACGTCTACGTCGGCATCCGGCGGTTCGACCAGCTCCAGGCCAGCCTCGGCATCTCCCGCAAGGTCCTGGCCGAGCGGCTGCGCTGGCTGGTGGAAGCCGAGGTCCTGGCGCGGCGGGAGTACGCGAGCCGGCCCGCGCGGTACGAGTACACCCTGACCCAGAAGGGGACGGAGCTGTGCGACCTGCTGCTGTTCATGGTCCGCTGGGGGGACCGGTGGACGGCCGGCGAGGCCGGGCCGCCGGTGCTCTACCGGCACCACGCCTGCGGCGAGATCAGCCACGTCGAGCCGCGCTGCTCGGCCTGCGGCGGCCCGATGTCGGCCACCGACGTCGACGTGCTGCCCGGGCCCGGCGCCAAGACCGGCCCGGCGCCGGCCGACGAGCCCGAAGATCAGCTCTCGGTCGGCGACAGCGGGCCGACCAGCGCCTGAAAACAAGGCCGGAGCAGATCGATGATCTCCTCCGGGGACGCCTGCGCCAGCAGGCTCGTGCGCAGCAGATAGCGTTCCGCGACCACGCCGGAGATGATCGCGCTGATCAGGCCCGCCCGGAGCTCGGCGTCGCTGGCTGGGATCGCCACGCTGATCTGGTCCACCCGCTGGCGACCCGCGGCCCGGAAGCCCTCGGCGGCCTCGGCATGGGTGAGGATCGAGCGCAGCACCGCGAGCGACGCGACCGGCTCGGCGTCCAACCGGCGGGCGAGCGAGGCCAGCAGGCCGTCGGCGACCTCCGCCGGCGAGCTGCCGGCGACCGGCAGGTCGTCGTCGGCGAGCTTCGCCGCCTGAGCGAACAGCTCGTCCTTCGAGTGGAAGTAGTGCATGACCAACCCGGCATCCACACCGGCACGGGCGGCGACCGCGCGGATGGTGGTGCGGTCGTAGCCAAGGTCGGCGAACAGCTCCCGAGCCGCGGCCAGGATGCGGCTCTCGGTCTGGCGGCGCTGGTCTGCCCGGGTCGTCCGGCGGGGCGCGGCGGGCGGGTTCGAGTCCGTCACCGGGTTGATTCTACGACCGTTGACCGAGCCATCATTTTCGTTCTACATTCGTTCAATCAACGATCGTTCAACGAAAGAGGACGCTGTGGCCGCACCCGCACGCGAGGTCGTCGAGCAGATCCTGCGGGCAGGGCGGGACCTCGACGCCGAAACTCTGCTGGCGCTCATGGCGTCCGACGGATACATCGAATGGCCCTATCGACCGGCCGGCGTGCCGGCCCGGCTACGCGGGCACGCGGAGATCCGCGCTTATCTCGCGTCGGCCGCCAAGGCGCCGATTCGGTGGAACGAGTTCGTCGACGTCGTCATGCACGAGACCGTCGACCCCGAGGTCGTCATCGTCGAATACGAGGGGCACGGCACCGTCACGACGACCGGCGCGCCCTACCTGCAGAACGTCATCGCCGTCTTCCGGGTCCGCGCCGGCCGGATCATCTCCTGGCGGGACTACTTCAATCCCCTCGCGTTGGCCGCGGCCCGGGTGGACGCGTCGGCGCCGTCCTGATCAGAGCTCGTGGCGCAGCGCCGCCAGCTCCGGACCGGTCGAGGTGGGCAGGAACTCGGTGACGGTGTAGGTGACTAGCCCGTGGACCTGGAACGGGTCGGCCTCGATGGCCTTCTCGATCTCCGCCCGGTCGCCGGTCGCGAGGATGACGCCACCGGTCCGGGGCTCCTTGCGGCCCGACGCCAGGAACCGACCGGCGTCGTAGTGGCCGCAGAGGAACGCGCGATGAGCGTCCATGTGCCGGTCGATCTCGGCCACGTCCGCGGTGTAGGTGAGGTCCAGGACAAACAGGCTCGCCATAGGCGTGACCCTAGCCGATCAGGGCGGCGGCCCGCTGCCCGTTGACGTCAGGAATCCGTCGGCGGCTGACTGCCGTACGGGCGGGTGATGATTTCCATACCGTGCCCGGCCGGATCCTTGAAGTACAGACCGCGGCCACCCCAGTGATGGTTGATCTCGTTCTTCTGCTGGCCGTGCGGATCGGCCCAGTACGTGATCCCGGCCGCCTCGATCCGCGCGAAGGCGGCGTCGAACTCCTCTTCCGAGATCAGGAAGGCATAATGCTGCGAGGCGATCTCCCCCGGCCAGCCGTCGGCGAAGTCCAGGGTGACGCCGTTACTGACGACGACGGGCAGGAAAGGACCCCACGGGGTGCCGACCTCGAGGCCCAGGACGTGCGCCAGGAACTCGGCGGACTCGCGGCGGTCCCGGGCGGCGACAATCGTGTGGTTCAGCTCGACAGCCATGCGCCCTCCATCGGCTCTCTCGTCGGCACCTGCCTGCCACATCGGGCTGGCAGCAGACACGCTGTGCCATAACTCAACCCTAACATCGATCTCCCTCGATCGCGGCCGCACCGCCGGCACCGAGCAGGCTTTCCGGGCCACCGGACAGCCGAAGGATGTTGCAGAACGGAAATTCTCGACTAGCGGGCATTCCGAGTAATAGGGCCCTGGGTTACACCTCGCCGCCATGGCCGGCTGTAACCCCCTCGGCTATCTCCTGGTGTCCACCCGGACGCCTTTCCGCGGCACCGGGAAAAGGTCCAGAAAAGGAGATGGCCGTGAAACTGAAGGCATCCTCGATCACCGTTCTCACCGCGACGCTGGCGCTGGGCGTGAGCCTGCTGTCGGCACCGGCCGCGTTCGCCAGCCACGGCGGCGGCGACGGTGGTGGCGGCGGCCGGCCGGGCGGCCCGGCGGTCAAGGCCGTCGGTGTCGGCTCGCTCGGCAGCCCGTGGACGTTGAAGTCGCAGCACGACGACGACGGCCCCGGCCCCGTCGCGGGCGAGGAGTTCGAGATCACGACGCCGGCCACGCACGTCTGGCACGTCACCCTCGCGGACAACGGCACGGTGTTCTTCGACCAGGACGTGCCGGCGACCGCCACCGGCCTGCGGGCCATGGGCAAGTCGCCCGACCAGGGCATCGACCAGGTCATGAGCGCGCACGCGGTCGACCTCGGCACGCACGAGGTCATCGACGGCTCGGTCACCCTGCCGGCGCTCTGACCGTCCCCGCTCCGACCGTTCCCCGCTCAGTCAACCCAGGTCGGCGGCCAGTGCATGGCCGCGGCGGTGAGCCGCGGGCGCACGGTCGCCGGCCAGGGGTCGGCGAGGTCCTCCAGGATGAGATCGAAGCGGCCGTGGTCGAACGGCTCGCCGGGGGCTGCGGCGACCTGCACGAGCCGCTCGCGCCGGCCGGACCGCTGGTGCGCGAGCGCCCGGTGGTGGCAGTAGGGGTTGTTGCCGGACCGGCCGAAGACGGTGTGCGCCGTCCAGGTGCAGCCGCCGCGGCACACGTCGGCGTAGTCGCAGGTCCGGCAGAACCCCCACAGCGTGTCCGTCGCCGCCGCCGTGCCCGCGGCGGTGTTGAGGGCCAGTTCGGGGGCGTCCCGGAGCAGGTCGGCGAGCGAGTGCTCGCGGATGTCACCCGCCGCGTAGTCGCGGGTGGGCAGCGACGGGCAGCCCTTGATCGTGCCGTCGGACTCGATGCCGAGGGTGGACAGCCCGGCCTGGCAGCCCGACCAGAACGCGGCCCCCTCCGGCGAGCGGAGCAGCCGCTCGTACGGGCCGTAGTACCCGAGGTTGTTCCCGGCGTGGACGCGGACGCCGTCCGCCGCGGCGCGGCGCGCGACCCGGGCGAGCATCGGGAACACGTCGAGCAGCTCGACGGGCTGCAGCAGGATCTCGGCGTGGTCGGCGGCGTTACCCATCGGGACCGTGAGCTGCCACTGCCAGGCGGCGATGCCGGCGGCGCGCAGGTCCAGGTAGAGCGCCGGCAGCTCCGGCGCGGTCAGCCGGTTGAGCTGGGTGTTGCAGGTGACGGTCACGCCGGCCGCGCGCAGGCGTTCCATCGTGGTGAAGCAGGAGCGCCAGGAGCCGGCGCGGCCGCGCAGGCGGTCGTGCGTCGCGGCCGTCCCGTCCACCGACACCGAGCACCGCTCGACGCCGGCGGCGCGCAGGCCACGGGCCGCCGCCGCGCTCATCCGGTAGCCGCCGGTCGTCATGGTGCAGGTCATGCCGAGGCGGGTGATCTCGGCGGCGATCGTCAGCCAGTCCCGGCGCAGGAACGCCTCGCCGCCGATGAGCGTCACCTCGTCGACGCCGGCCCGGTGCAGCTGGGCGACCAGGTCCAGCGCCTCGGCCGTGGTCAGCTCGGCCGGGCGGCGTTCGCCGGCGCGCGAGCCGCAGTGCCCGCACGCCAGGTTGCAGGCGAGCGTCAGTTCCCAGACCACGTATGTCCGGCGCGCGCCCGTCACCGCCGCAGCAGCCCGCGCAGCCAACCCCGCAGGCCGCTGCGCCGCGCCGGCGGGGTCGGATCGGGCCGGTGCGGCGGCGGGGCCAGCTCGGGGCGGCGCGGCGGTGGTGGCGGTGCGCCGTAGACAGGCGCCGGCGGCGCGGGCAGGTTCGCCCAGGGAGCTGGGGCGGCCCCGTCCCGGTCAGGCGGGACGGGGCCGGTCACCCAGGGCGGCGGCGCGCCGTACGCCGGCGCCGGTGGCGGGTCGTCGTTGTGGTCGGCCCAGGCGGGGCCGGTGGAGACGGTTGGTGGCAGGTCCCGCGACGGCGCGGTGCCGGCCGCTTCGGCTTCCTCCCGCTCCAGTCGCTTCGCGATGGCCTCGGCCCGTTCGGGACGCATCTGCTCGTCCCGGGCCGGCCCGCGCGGCAACCCCTCGGTGGATCGCTCGTCGTCCCGCACCGCCGCCGCCTCTCACGCCCGCACGTTGCTGCCGCCGCACCAGACGATTCTTTTTGGGAAACGCCTCAGGCGACATTTCCTGGCCGCTCAGCACGGATAGTACGAGAATTCGGATGCAGCTGAACAAAATGAACGTGAACTTTGCGGCCTGGGGGCCCGTCGACCGCCGTCGGCGGGCTACCAGAGCGGACCGCCGTCCCGGGTGTTCGTCTCTCGGTCTCGGCCCGTCGCGCCGCCGACGAACGCGTGCGGCCGGTCACCTAGACTCGGCCGCGGCCCGCGGGACCGTCCGCGGATCACGGAAACCCGGAGGTCAGTGGCGTGTCGCGGGTGCGGGTCCACAACTTCTCCCTTTCCCTGGACGGGTTCGCCACCGGGGAGGGGCAGAGCCTCGAGCAGCCCTTCGGGCACGCCGAAACGCGGCTCCACGAATGGTTCTTCCAGACGAGGACGTTCCGGTCCATGCACGGCGAGGCTGGTGGCGGGGCCGGGGTGGACGAGGCATTGGCCAGCGCCTGGGAGCCGGGCATCGGCGCCGAGATCATGGGCCGCAACAAGTTCAGTCCGCACCGCGGTCCGTGGGAGGACCACGAGGAATGGCAGGGCTGGTGGGGTGACGACCCGCCATTTCACACCCCGGTGTTCGTGCTCACCCACCATCCCCGCCCGTCGCTGGAGATGGCGGGCGGGACGACCTTCCACTTCCTCGACGCCACGCCGGCCGAGGCACTGCGCCAGGCCCGGGAGGCCGCCGGCGGGCTGGACGTGCGCATCGGCGGCGGCCCGACGACCGTTCGCGAGTTCCTCGTCGCGGACCTGATCGACCACCTGCACGTCGTCGTCGTGCCGATCATCCTCGGCCGTGGGGTGCGGCTCTGGGACGATCTGGAGGGCCTGGAGAAGCGCTTCACGGTCGAGCCGGTGACGACCCCGCGGGGCGTCACGCACGTGACCTTCAGCCGGCCGTAGCCGCACTCCGGTCGGCCGGTCCGGCGATCCTTCCATGCGCGTGTTCGTCACCGGGGCATCCGGCCACATCGGCTCCGCCGTCGTCCGGCTCCCACCGACCGTGCACAGCTCGCTCGACCACCACGAGGACCTTGCTGAGGGCCACTACTTCGCCGCGCCGGCCCCCTGACCCGAGTGCGGGAGCCCGCCGCGGAAGGTGCGCCGGTAGCTGCTCGGGGACACGGCGACGGCGTCGCGCAGCTGCTGACGCAGCGCGGCAGCGGTGCCGAAACCGCAGCGCCCGGCGATGCGCTCGACCGGCAGGTCGGTGTGTTCCAGCAGGTGACGGGCGAGGTCGACGCGCTCGCGGGTGAGCCACTCACCGGGGCTCAGGCCGACCTCGGCGCGGAAGCGGCGGGTGAACGTCCGCCGGCTCATGCCGGCGTGGGCGGCGAGCTCGTCCAGCCGCAGGGGCTGGTCCAGCCGTCCGAGCGCCCACTCGCGGGCCGGCGCCGTCCCGGCGTCGGACGGCGTCGGCACGGGACGCTCGACGTACTGGGCCTGCCCGCCGTCCCGCCAGGGCGGCACCACGCAGGCCCGGGCGACCCGGTTGGCGACGCCGCTGCCGTGGTCGAGGCGGATCAGGTGCAGGCAGAGGTCGACCGCGGCGGCGGCGCCCGCGGAGGTGAGAATCCGGCCGGTGTCGACGAACAGCACATCCGGGCGCAGCTCGACCGCGGGGAACGCACGCTGGAAGTCCGCGGCCTCGTGCCAGTGCGTCGTGGCGGCCAGCCCGTCGAGCAGGCCGGCACTGGCCAGGACATAGGAGCCCAGGCAGAGCGAGACGATCCGGGCGCCCGGCGGGATCCGGTCGATCGCGTCCGCGAGGCCGGGCGGCAGCAGGTCGCGGCTGGTGATCTTCGGCATGTCCACGGCGGGCGGCACGATGACCGTGTCGGCCGTCGCGAGCGCCGCCGCGTCCTGGCCGACGGCGACGCTGAAGTCGGCGGCCGTCGTCACCGGCGCGCCGTCCACCGAGCAGGCGACGACCTCGTACAGCGGCTGGCCGGCCAGGTCGGTCGCGGCACCGAAGAGCTTCGCGGGAATGCCGAGTTCGAACGGGACCACTCCGTCCACGGCGAGCACGGCGATGCGACGCATGGCCCGATTCTTGCGCACATCGGCCCTCGGGCCACTGTCCGGATGCCGACCGTGACGGCAGGCTTGACGCCATGACAACCACGATGCGCGCGGTCAGCCAGGACCAGCTGGGCGGTTCCGACGTGCTCAGGATGGTGGAGATCGACCGACCGACTGGAAGCACCGGGCCATCCCGGGTTTCCTCGGCGAGCGGCTGCCGCGGGTGCTCGGCTGGGACGTGTCCGGCGTGGTGGAGGCCGTCGGCTACGGCGTGACGCTGCACGAGGTCGGCGACGAGGTCTTCGGCATGCTGCCCTACCCGCACGGCCACGGCGCCTGCGCCGAGTACGTCCTCGCGCCGGCGCGGGCGCTCGTGCGCAAGCCGGCGGAGCTCGACCATGTCCAGGCCGGCGCGATCCCACTGGCCGCGCTGACGGCCTACCAGGCCCTCGTCGACACCGCCCGGGTCCGGCCCGGCCAGCGGGTGCTCGTCCACGCGGCGGCGGGCGGGGTCGGGCACTTCGCCGTCCAGATCGCCCGGTCGCTGGGGGCGCACGTCATCGGCACCGCCAGCGCGCCGAAGCACGACCTGCTCCGCCAGCTCGGCGCCGACGAGCTCATCGACTACCGCACGCAGGACTTCGATCGGGAGACCGGCGACATCGACGTCGTCCTCGACACCGTCGGCGGCGAGTACGCCGCCCGGTCGCTGCGCACGCTGCGCGCCAGCGGGCTGGTCGTGTCGCTGGTCGGTATCAACACCGTCGCGCTGCCCGAGCAGGCCGCCGCCCTCGGCGTCCGCCACCGGATGATGCTCGTCGAGGCCGACCAGACCGGCATGCTCGCCGTCGCGGACCTGGCCCGCGGCGGGCGGCTCCGCCCGGTCATCGAGTCCACCTTCCCGCTGGAGCAGGCGGCGAAGGGCCATGATCTGGGGGACACCGGCCGGGCCACCGGCAAGATCGTTCTTACTGTCTGACCATCCGTGGAGGGACATCCTCATGTCCGGCCTGCCCCGTGAACTCACCGAGCTCGTCGAAGCCGGCCCGCTGGCCCATCTGAGCACGATCAACGCCGACGGTAGCCCGCAGGTCAGCGTGATCTGGATCGGGCTGGACGGCGACGATCTGGTCAGCGGGCACATGTCCCGGTACGCGAAGGTCCGCAACGTCGAGCGGGACCCGCGGGCCGTGCTGTCCTTCGACGCCCCGCGCAAGCCCGGCGTCTTCCTCAACCCGTACGCGGTGCTGCACACCCGGGCGACCGTCGAGCCCGGCGACGACACCTGGGACCTGCTCAACCGCCTGGCCAAGGTCTACATCGCCCCGGACGCCGAGTTTCCCGCGCCGAAAGGCCCCGGGTTCACCATCCGCTACCGGATCGAGCGCATCACCGGCGTCGGCCCCTGGGCACCGTCGAAGCACTGACCACCCGCTCCGGCGACACCCGGCGCACGAGCGCGACTCCGCCCGGTTCTCAGCCGACGCGCAGGACGAGCTTGCCCTGGATGTGGCCGCGTTCGGCCCGCTCGTGCGCCTTCCATGCCTCGGCCAGCGGAAAGGCCTCGTCCACGGCGACCCGCAGGGCGCCCGCGCCGACCAGTTCGGCCAGCTCGCCCAGGTGACCGCCGTGCGAGCGCACCTGGCCGCCGATGACCCGCACCTCGCGGCGGGCGAGCTCGTCGTCGTGGTAGTCGCCGAAGAACACCGGGCTGATCACGCCACCGTCCCGGACCGCCGGGGCGAGGAGATGGCCGTCCGGCCCACCGACGGTGTCGAACAGGTGGTCGACGTCCTTCGCGGCGTCGGCCACCCTGGTCGTCGTGTAGTCGATGTACTCGTCGGCGCCGAGGTCGCGCAGAAACGCCTCGTGCCGGGTGGAGGCGACCGCGATGACCCGGGCGCCGGCCCGGCGGGCGAGCTGGACGAGGAAGTGCCCGACACCGCCGGCGGCGCCGTTGACCAGCACCGTGCTGCCGGCCTCGACGGGTGCGATCTCGGTCAGGTACTGCCAGGCAGTGAGCCCGGCCATCGGGATCGCGGCGGCGTGGAGGTGGTCGATCGCGGCGGGCTTGCGGGCGAGATCACCGACGGGCGCGATCACGTACTCGGCGTAGGTCGCGGCGGTGCCGATCCCGGACGGGAAGCGGAGCAGGCCGAGGACCTCGTCTCCCGCGGCCCACTCGGTGACGCCCGGGCCGAGACCGGCCACGAACCCGGACACGTCCGTACCCGGAACGAACGGCAGCGGGATCGGCGGGCGCAGCTCCGCGGGAATGTTGCCCATGCCGGTCCGCGCGTAGAGGTCCGGCGGGTTGATGCCGGCGGCGCTCACCCGGATGAGGACCTCGCCGGGCCCCGGCTCGGGGCGCTCGACCTCCTCCAGCCTGAGCTCACTGGGTGGACCGGTGCGGTGAACACGGATGGCCTGCATGGTCTGGTGTCCTCACGGGGCTGCGGTGGGGCGGATAGCGTGCGGAGCAGCGCTCCGAGGTCCCACAGCCGACGCCCGCCGCAACCACGACCACATCCTCGCCACCGCGCGGGTCGTGCTGACCGAGCAGGGCGTGCAGGCGTCCCTGCGCGACGTCGCCCGCCGGGCCGGCGTCGGCCTCGGCACGCTCTACCGCCACTTCCCGACCCGCGACGCGCTGCTGGAAGCCCTGCTGCGGCAGGGTTTCGACCGGCTAGCCGAACGCGCCGACGAGCTCGCCGCCGACCTCCCGCCGGCGGCGGCACTGGGCGCGTGGCTGCGGGAACTCGCCGCCGGCGCCGGTGTGTACCAGGGCCTGTCCGGCTCGCTGGTGGCGAGGCTGCACGACCCCGAGTCGGCGTTGTCCGCCTCCTGCACGGCGCTGCACGCAGCAGGCGGCCGCCTGCTGGCGAGCGCCCAGGCCGACGGCCGCATCCGGAAGGATGTCGCGGGAATCGACGTCTTCGCGCTGGCGACCGCCGTCGCGGCCGTGACCGAACGCGGCCCCCTCGCCGAGCGCCGCGACCAGCTCCTCAACGTCGTCCTCGACGGCCTGCGACCCGAGGCGCCGCGCCGCCCGTGAGCCAACGGTCTGCTGCTGGGTAGAGCATCGCCGGGTCCGGTCCGCCGGGGACCGCCCGACCACTCACGGAGGAACGCATGCCCGACACCCGCATCGCTCTGATCACCGGCGCGAGCCGAGGTCTTGGCCGTAGCATGGCCATCCACCTCGCCCAGGCCGGCGTCGGGGTCATCGGCACCTACCGGAGCAACGCCGACGAGGCCGACAGCCTGGTCAAGGAACTCACGGAGCTGGGTGTGCCGGCGGCGGCCCGCCAGCTCGACGTCGGCGACAGCGCGGGCTTCCCCGCCTTCGCGGCGCAGGTGCGCGCCGTGCTCGCCGAGTTCGACGCCGAACGTCTCGACTACCTCGTCAACAACGCCGGCATCGGCGTGCACGCGCCGTTCGCCGACACGACCGAGGAGCAGTTCGACGAGCTGATCCGTGTCCACGTCAAGGCACCGTTCTTCCTGACGCAGACGCTGCTGCCGCTGCTCGCCGACGGCGGACGGATCCTGAACGTCTCCTCCGGGCTCGCCCGTTTCACCAACCCAGGGTTCGCCGCCTACGCCTCGGCGAAGGGCGCGGTCGAGGTGCTGACCCGCTATCAGGCCAAGGAGCTCGGTGCCCGCGGAATCAGGGTGAACACGCTGGTGCCCGGGGCGATCGCCACCGACTTCGGCGGCGGAGCCGTCCGCGACAACGAGCAGGCCAACCGGGCCGTCGCCGCCGCGATCGCGCTGGGTCGCGCCGGCGAGCCCGACGACATCGGCGCCGCCGTGCCGCTGATCCTCGCCGACGGCCTCGGCTGGGCCAACGGCACCCGCATCGAACTCTCCGGCGGCCAGAACCTCTGACCCGGGCCCCGACCCATCTGGCCACGGATTTTATTGGGAGTGTGTTGTCATTCAGTATCCGCCGGTCGAGCCGTACGACTCGGGCCTGCTCGATGTCGGCGACGGCAACCTCGTCTACTGGGAGACCTGCGGCAGTCCCACCGGCCGCCCGGCGCTCGTCGTACACGGCGGCCCCGGGTCGGGCTGCTCGCCGGGGGCCCGGCGCTGGTTCGATCCGGCTCGCTACCGCGTCATCCTCGTCGACCAGCGCGGCTGTGGTCATAGCACCCCGCATGCCGGCGACCACAACACCGTGCTCACCCACAACACCACCAGGCACCTGTTGGCGGACCTGGAGCTGCTGCGCCGGCACCTCGGCGTCAACGCGTGGCTGCTCTACGGCGCTTCCTGGGGCTCGACGCTCGCCCTCGCCTACGCGCAGCGCCATCCGGCCAGGGTGACCGGGATCGTGCTGGCCGGGGTCACCATGACCCGCCGCGCCGACATCGACTGGTTGTACCGGGGCGTCGCGCGCTACTTCCCGGCGGAGTGGGCACGGTTTCGCGACGCGCTGCCACTGGCCGATCAGGACGGTGATCTCGTCGTCGGCTACGCGCGCCTGCTCAACGACCCGGACCCAGACGTGCGCACCAGAGCCGCCGACGCGTGGTGCGCGTGGGAGGACGCGGTGATCTCGCTCGAGTCCGCCGGTCGGCCTGGTGCGTACGGTGACCGGCCGGCGCGGGCACGGCTCGCGCTGAGCCGGATCTGCTCGCACTACTTCACCCATGGCGCCTGGCTCGAGGAAGGCATCCTCCTGCACGAGGCGCACCGGCTCGCCGGCATCCCGGGCACGTTGATCCATGGCCGCGGTGACCTGGGCAGCCCGTACCAGGTGGCCTGGGAGCTGGCCCGGGCATGGCCCGGCGCCGAACTCATCGGAGTGCACGACTCCGGTCACACCGGCAGCGCCACTCTCGGCCGCCACCTGCGTATGACTCTCGACCGGCACGCGGAACCGCTCCGCTGACGCAGCGCCCCGGCTCCGTCAGCCGGTGGGTTGTCAGGCCCCGGCGTCGGTGACGGTGATCTCGGCGCGGTTGGCGTAAAAGGCGACGTGGCCGGCGATGTCGGCGACCGCCGGGTACGGCTGCTCGTAGAACCAGATGACGTCGTCAAGGCGCGTTCCGTCCGGCGCCTCGACGCTGTGGTAGCTCGCCTCGCCCTTGTACGGGCAGTACGTCGACGTCGCGCTCGGGCGCAGCACGCCCGAGTCGACGTCGGTGACGGGCAGGTAGTACACCGGCGGGTAGCTCGCCTCCCGCAGCGTCAGGGCATCCTGGCTGTCGGCGACGACGTGCCCGGCGATCCGGACGACGACGTGGCCGCGGGTCGGTTCGATCGTGATCGGATGGTCAACGCCCGGTTCGAGCACCTGTCGGGACATCGCGCGCCTCCTGCCCGCCCGCGTCCGGTGCGCGGGTCGCCGTCAACGGTTGTCCACCTGGCGAAGCCGGTCAAGCCCGCCGCCGCGACCGGGCATCCAGGACAGCACCCACAGCGACGTGTAGACGACATCTAGCTGCGCAGCGATCACTTTACGTAGATGATCCGCCCGGAGTATCGACCTGCCCGACGTCGACGAACCATGGGGGATCTCGATGGCACCGGACACCTCTGACGCCGCCCAGCCGGCGTTCCTCGCCACCTACCTCGCGGGCCTGCCACGGCCCGAACACGGTCACCCGGGCCCGGCCCGCAGCGTCCGCGAGGCCGACGTCGACGGCCATCGCATCGTCATCGCCACCAGCTACGAGATCACCGTCGACGGCCGCCCGCTGGACGTGCACATCGGCCTGTCCAACGACGGCTCGGCGCACTGCCACGGCCTGCCCGCCTACCAGCTTCCCTCACTGGTCGACCTGGTCCGGGTACTCGTCCACACCTTCCCCGACGAGTTCCCCCCGCCGACCACCGGCCACGACGACGAGGCCGGCCCCGACACCGACCACGACACCCACGACCACGCCCATCACGACCACACCGCCCACGACCACACCGCCCACGACCACTCCGAGCCCGACGGGGGACGTTGAGATGGCCGTCGTCCGCCGTGACATCCTGCGCGACGATGCGGCCCGGGCCGCCTACATCCACGGCGTCCGGCTGCTCAAGCACGAGCCGAGCTCGCTGACCACGGGCAGTTTCGGCATCCCCGGACCGAGCAGGCCGGTGTACACCTACGACCTGTTCGTCATCTGGCACGTCCTCGCGATGAACACCGCCGTGCCGCCGGGCGGCGACGCGGGGGTGCGCAACGCCGCGCACCGCGGGCCGGTGTTCCTGCCCTGGCACCGGGTGCTGCTGCGCTGGCTGGAGGCGCACCTGCAACGCGTCCTCGACGATCCGGCCTTCGGCCTGCCGTACTGGAACTGGGCGGCGGACGGTTCGCCGGCCGGGCCCGGTGGCGTCGCGAACCCGGCGGCCTCGCCGCTGTGGCGCAACACCCCGGACGGGTTCGGCGGCCAGGGCGCTCCCGTGCGCGGCGGGGCGTTCGCGTTCAGGGCCGCCGATCCGACGAGTTTCCGCGTGCGGATCGCGGCGAACTCCAGCGGCGCGCTGCGTCAGGTCACCGAGCGCGGCCTCGTCCGGCGCTTCGGCCAGAGCGCGCCGTTCGGCTCGCCGCGGCTGCCGCGCACCGCCGATGTGGCGTCCTGCTTCGACCCGAAGGCCGACCCCAGCGTCACCGACTACGACCGGGACCCGTTCGACGTGTCGTCCCACGGTCTGCGCAACCGGCTGGAGGGTTTCGTCGGGCCCGGCCTGCACAACCAGGTGCACCTGTGGGTCGGCGGGGACATGGCGCCGGCATCGTCCCCGAACGACCCGGTCTTCTTCGTCCACCACTGCAACGTCGACCGGATCTGGGAGGGCTGGATGCGGCGCAACGGCCGCCGCTACGCGCCGGACATGACCGCGCCGGACAGCCTGCTCGGCCACCGGATCGACGACCCGCTGGTCTCTCCGTTCGCTCCCGCGGACAAACCGGATACGCCCCGCGGGGTGCTCGACTCCACCGCCGTCAACAGCTACGACGTGTTGCCCTGACACAGATGCGCCGAACTTTGTCGGTCCGCTGACGTTCGTCACACCGCGGGGTCGGGCTTTTGTCGGCTGTCATATCGGGCCGTAGGCTGATTTTCCCGACCCGGAGCGAACCGCGGAGGACGCATGGGCAACCGGACGGTGCTGGTCTCGGGCGCCGGCATCGCCGGGATGACGCTCGCGTACTGGTTGGCGTGGCACGGGTTCCGGCCGACCGTGGTCGAGCGTGGCCTGTGGCAACGAACCACCGGCAGTCCGGTGGACGTGCGGGGTCAGGCTCTTCAGGTGGCCGAGCGGATGGGAGTGCTGGCGCGGCTGCGGGCCGCCGGCACGAACGTCGCCGAGATGCGGTTCGTCGACGGCGGTGGCCGCAGCGTCGCCCGGATCAACCTGCGGGCGCTGGCCCGGTCGACCGGCGGTCGCGATGTGGAGCTGTCCCGCGCCGCGCTCGCCTCGATTCTGCAGGCGGCGAGCGCGGACCACGCCGAGTTCGTCTTCGGCGACTCGATCTCCGCACTCGCCCAGGACGAGCACGGCGTCGACGTGACCTTCGAGCACGGCCGGCCCCGCCGGTTCAACCTGGTCGTCGGCGCCGACGGCCTGCACTCGGCGGTTCGCCGCATCGCCTTCGGACCGGAACAGACCTACCTGCGTCACCTCGGCCTCTACGCCGCGACGGTGCCGTTCGACGGGCCGACCAACCGCCCCGGCGAGGTGGTCATGCACAACACGCCGGGGCGGGCGGTCGCGCTGCAGCCGTCGGCCGACGGGCCGAGCGCGTTCTTCGCCTTCCGCCGCCCACGGCTCGCGGACTTCGACCACCGCGACATCGAGCAGCACCGGCTGCTGCTCGCCGCCGCGTTCGGCCGGGGTTCATGGCGGACGCCGGAGCTGCTCGCGCGGGCGTACGCCGCCGAGGACCTCTACTTCGACGCGGTCAGCCGGGTCAGCATGCCGACCTGGTCGACGGGCCGGATCACCCTGCTCGGCGACGCCGCGTCCTGCGTGTCCCTGTTCGGCGACGGCTCGTCGCTGGCGATGGCGGGCGCGTTCGCCCTGGCCGAGGAACTGGCCGCGACGCCGACGGACCACCGCGCGGCGCTGCGCCGCTACGAGGCCCGCCACCGCCGGCTCGCCGAACCCCGCCAGCGCGGCGCCGAACAGGCCTCCCACCTGCTCATCCCGGCGACCTGGGCGGGGATCCGGGCCCGCAACGCCGCCAGCCGGCTGTGGCCGGCGGCGGTGGCCGCCGGCTGGCTCGGCAGCCGGCTCACCGCCGGCAACCTCCCGATCCCCGTGCCCCTGCCGCCCCGCGCGACCCGGTCCGCCGGGGCGACCACCCCGGGCTGACCCTGCTCGGCACCGCCGCCCCAGCTCGAGTCAGCCCGGGTCAGCCCGGGTCACGCCGGCTCGCGTCGGCCACCGCGGTCGCTGGGCGCCGCAGCGACGAGCACGCTGGCATCCAGCTCGTCGGAAGCGGTGAGCCGGCCGGTGAGGCCGGCCCGGGCGAGCGCGTCGAGCAGGAGCGCGGCCTGCCGCCGGCTGGTCTCCAGCAGGAGGCAGCCGCCCGGCGCGAGCCAGTCGGGCGCCCCGGCCACCACCCGGCGAAGCACCGCCAGCCCGTCCGGGCCGCCGTCGAGGGCCAGCCTGGGCTCGTGGTCGCGGGCCTCCGGCGGCATGAGGTCGATCGCGCCGGTCGGCACGTACGGGGCGTTCGCGATCAGGACGTCGACCCGTCCGCGCAGCCGCGCCGGGAGTGCCGCGTACAGGTCGCCCTCGTACACCTGCCCGCCGACCCCGCCGACCCCGGCGAGGTTGCGCCGGGCGCAGCGCACCGCTCGCGGTTCGACGTCGGCAGCATGCACCTCGGCGGCCGGCGCGCCGGCCGCCGGCCCGGCGGCGAGCACCGCGGCCGCCACCGCCCCCGAGCCGCAGCACAGGTCGACCACCACCGCCCCGGCGCCGACCCGAAGATGGTCCAGCGCCAGCCGGACCAGGAGCTCGGTGCGTCGCCGGGGCACGAACACCCCGACGTCGACCGCGATCCGCAGCCCGTGGAACTCGGCCCAGCCGAGGATGTGTTCAAGAGGCTGCCCGGCCGCCCGCTGTTCGACCATCGCGGCGAGCTCGGCGGGAGTGTGCGCGGCGTCGAGCAGCAGCCGGGCCTCGTCCTCCGCGAAGACGCAGCCCGCCGAGCGCAGCCGGCCCACGACGCGGGCGAACGGGGACTCGGCCGAACCGGCCGGCGGCACGGAGATGATGGGGGGCACCGAGGCAGATGACGGGGAGACGACGGATGTTGGCACGGCGCCGGTAGGCGGCACGGCGCCTGAGGACGGCACGAAGCCTGATGACGACACGGAGGGTTGCCTTTCGGGACACCGAAGGGCGCCTTCCCGCTCACCAGGCCGAGGCAGACCCCAGCCGGCTGCGGGTGGGCGACGCCCACTCTGATACCGCGGAAATCGGTCCCACCTCCTCGGTTCGGATCGTGTCCGGTCGCGCACACCGTACCAGCGGCCGTCCTCCCTTACCCGGTCAGCCCTTACCCGGTCAGCCCTTACCCGGTCAGCGCAGTGGATGTCCCGTCGTGACATCCACATGATCGGGTACCGCATCGTGCCGGTCGCCGACGGTCAGCGTCCCGCTCGGCTCGAACAGCAGGATCGACGCGCCCGCGGGCGACGCGGGACGGTGCTCGACGCCGCGCGGCACGACGAAGATCTGCCCCTGGTCGAGCACGACGACCCGTTCCCGGCCGGCGGGGCCGTCGCGCAGCGCGATGTGCAGCGCGCCGGCGAGGACCAGGAAGAACTCGTCGGTGTCGGCGTGGCTGTGCCAGACGTGCTCGCCGCGGACCTTCGCCAGGCGGACGTCGTAGTCGTTCACCCGGGCGGCTATCCGGGGGCTCCACAGCTCCTCGAACCGGTTGAGCGCGGCGGCCAGATCGATCGGTGCGGGCGACGCCGGCCAGGTGGCGAAGTCCTGCTCCCCGTCGACAGGGAGCTGCGGGTCGGGAACACGGGTCTCGGTGACCTGGACGGTGGCCACGTGGTCGGACGGGTTCTCGTCCGGCCGAAAGCGCGCTGTCATCCGCCCAGGATCAGCCACCGCCGGCACCGGAAACAAGTACCGGCCGAAACGCCTCGCCGAAGCGGCCAGGGCGTACGGCGGTCCGAAATCGGACAGCTCCGACCCGCTGTTCCAGATACACGCCGACTTGTACCCTCATCTCGCCTGACGGAAAACGCTCCGCCCCGGCCCGCCACGCCCGCGCCACGGGACAGGAGGTGCTCATGGTGGGCGATCCATCCGTCGTCGGCCTGGTCGGAAACCTCGTGGTCGCCACCCGGGGCGAATGCGGGCCGGGCGAGGTGGCCGTGCGGATCCGCGGCGGGATCGAGACGTTCCTGGCCCGGTCCGACACGCCACTGCCGCGGGGCACGTCCGTCCTGGTCATCGGCTCACGTGAACCTCGGACGGTCGAGGTCGTGCCGTGGCTGGACCCGGCCGCCATCTTCGGCGGCGATTTCTGACGAAAGGTATGCGGCGTGTTTGGTTACCGAGTTCCCGCTCCCGACGAGGCCATGCTGATCTCGGGCAGCAAGAGCCGCAGCGGGCAGCCCTTCCGGGTCGTCACCGGTCATGGCGCCTTCATCCTGCCGTTCTTCCGCCGGGCCCGGTTCCTGACCCTGGCGATGCGGGAGGCCGAGGTCGAGGAGACCTGCGTGACCTACCAGGGCATCGCTCTGCACGTGCGGGCCGTCATCGCGTTCAAGGTCGGTAACGACCCTGCGAGCATCGTCAACGCGGGCCAGCGCTTCCTGTCGGACCAGGGTCAGATGGCGGTGCTCACCGGGCGCATCTTCTCCGGCCACCTGCGCTCGATCATCGGGTCGATGACCGTCGAACAAATCATCCGGGATCGGCAGAAGCTGGCGACCGAGGTGCTCGACGGGTCGAAGGAGGAGATGGCCCGGATCGGGCTGACCATCGACGCGCTGCAGATCCAGTCGATCGACGACGGCAAGCTCGGCTACATCGCGGCGATCGCCGCGCCCCACAACGCGGCGATCCAGCAGCAGGCGCAGATCGCCCAGGCCGCGGCGAACCAGGCCGCTGCCGAGGCCGAGCAGAGCTCGCAGCGGGCCCAGGCCGAGTACGCCCGCGAGACCGCCGTCGTGCGGGCGCAGTACCGGGCCGAGATCGAACGCGCACAGGCGGAGGCCGGACAGGCCGGACCGCTGGCGGAGGCGCAGGCGCAGCACGCGGTGATCACCGCCCGCACGGAACTGGCCGAGCGGGAAGCCGAGCTGCGTCAGCAGCAACTGATCACCGAGGTGGTCAGGCCGGCGGAGGCCGAGGCGGAGCAGATCCGCATTCTGGCGCTGGCCGAGGCGGAGAAGATGCGCATCCAGGCGGAGGCGGCCGCGTCCCACAACCGGGTCGCGCTCGACCGGCTGCTCATCGACCAGCTGCCGGAGATCGTCCGGCAGGCGGCGTCCGGGCTGGCCGGCGCGAACGTCACGGTACTCAACGGCGCGGACGGTATCGGGGAGATCGCCACCGGCCTCGTCGGCCAGGGCGTCGCCATCTTCGAGGCGCTGCGCGCCGGGGTGCACCAGCCGCCGACGCCGATTCAGGACGGCCGGGGCGACGACCGGGCGCCGGTGAGGATTCCGGAGTCCGGCCGGGAGCTGTGAGCCGGCCGGCGGGCAGCGGCGACCGGTTGGGCCTCCACGCGGCCGCAGTATCCGTATTCGACCCGACGACGCCACACCGTCAGACGGCAGCGGACCCCTTCTATCGTCCAGGTTCTCCGATCGGCGCGGTCCTCGATCTGCACGGGTGGGCGGGTCGCTGGTTCCAGGGCGCGAAGATGCGCCCAGGAGTGCGCGTCCTCCCATTCCAGGAAAGTGCCGACCAGTTCGCCGTCGCCGTCATAGACCTGATATCGGCGAGTCGTCATTGTCACGCCTTTCAGTCATTGTTGTCATGCCTTTCGGCAGTTTCGGGATCAGCCGGTCCGGCGACCGTGCCGCGCCGGGCCGGGCGGCCCCGCGCGGGTCTCGCCCCGGCGCGGGACGCCCAGGGAGGCGACTGTCGCGGGTCGCGTCGTCGCGGAGGCCGGCCCCGGGCGGGGATCAGAATCCGGCCGCCCGAGGCCGGCGGACCGGTGTCCGCGTCGCCCGCCGGTTGAGAGGGAGGCGCCGGCTGGACGACTGCCGGTGGTTGCTCGTCCGGGCACGCGGGACGGGGGGCCGGGGCGAGTGGTAGGCGCCGGTACATGCCGGATGTCCGACCTTCGCCGGAGACTCCGCATCTTCGCCATCGGCTACTCCTCGTAGACAGCCCGCACCCCAAACTCTCACTCATAGACATCGGTTCGCCACTCAAGGTAGACCTTGACGCGCTCCATTGCCCCCGACCACCTCGCCTGCAACAGCTTCTGTAAGAGTCTCGCTACCCAGAGCGTCGCAGTGTGGATAAGGAGTGGCGATCCAGTGGCAGGATGCATCCATCACTCCGAACCAACCGAAGGACGAACGATGGCGACGAGCGGCGGTCCGACTGTGCGGCGGCGGCGGTTGGGCGCCGAACTCCGGCGACTGCGCGAGACCGCCGGGGTCTCGGTGGAGAACGTCTGCCAGCTGCTGCGATGCTCGGTCTCCAAGGTCAGCCGGATGGAGAACGGCCGGGTGCCGGTGCGTACCCGCGACGTGTCCGACCTGCTCGATCTCTACGGAGTCACCGAAGGTGAGCAACGTGACGCGCTGATGGCCCTCGCCCGCGAGTCGCGCCGGCACGGCTGGTGGCACTCGTACCACGACGTCGTCCCGACCTGGTTCGAGATCTACATCGGCCTGGAGGGCGACGCCGCGTCGATCCAGGTCTACGAGTCGCAGCTCGTCCACGGGCTGCTGCAGACCAGCGACTACGCGCGCCACGTCATCCGCGCCGACGACCCGGAGGTCAGCGAGGACGAGGTGGAGCGCAAGATCGCCCTGCGCATGGATCGCCAACGGCGCCTCACCGCGCCCGATCATCCCCGGTTGTGGGCGATCCTCGACGAGGCCGTGCTGCGCCGTGAGATCGGTGGCCGGGCGGTCATGCGCGACCAGCTCGAACTCATCGCCAAGCGGTCCGAACTCCCGAACGTGACCATTCAGGTGATTCCGTTCAGCGTGGGCGCTCATGCCGGACTCGGCAGCGCCTTCTCGATACTCGGCTTCCCGGACTCCGAAGACCACGAAGTGGTCTATATAGAAGAAGCAGCCGGCAGCCTCTATATAGAGCGTGTCGCAGAAGTCCGCCGCTATAAGTTGAAGATGGACCATCTTCTGGCCGCCGCACTGCGACCAGAAGAGTCCGTTCAGATGATACTTTCAGTGGCGAAGGAATTAAAATGACCAGATTTGCGAAGCCCGATCCGCGCGATCCCGCCGAGCTGGCCTGGCGTCGGAGCAGCTACAGCAACGGGGCCGGCGGCATGTGCGTGGAGGTCGCCCCGCTGGGCGCTGGCATCGCGGTACGTGACTCGAAGAACCCGACCGGACCCGTCCTCGCCTTCACCGCGGACGAGTGGGACGCCTTCCTGGCCGGGGCGCGGGACGGCGAGTTCGACCGGGAGCGGGTCCGCGTGCACTGACCGACGGCGGCGCTCGTCCTGCCGGCCCGGCCGCGTCCCCGCGCCGCGGCCGGTCGCCGAGGGGACGATCCGATCATGGCAGCAGTTCCGCTGGCGACCGGGCCAACGGTCCCGGAACCGCGCGGCCAAGGCCAGCCGGTCCCCTGCCGATTGGCTCTTGCGCAACGCCTTCCGGTCACGCACTCTTGTAGATGTTCAGTCGGTCCTCGTTGTTCCGGCGTTAGTGCCGTTGTGGTCGCGGCTTCCTCGGGATACGACGTTCGTGCCGGCTCGCCGTCTCGGTGGGCTGGCGCTCCGGTCATCCCGGGTTCCGCCCGGCCGCGCGAGCGCGCGCAGGCCACCTTCACCTACTGGACGGGCTTCACGCACTGTTTGGGCTTCACGCACTGGACAGGCTTCACCCACTGGACGGATCAGCGCGGGCAGTGACTGCCCGCGCCACCGCGGAGGAGGGCAGTCGTTGTGATCGCTTCTGACGGTGCGACTACCCGTGCACGGCGCCGCCAGGTCCCGGCCCGCTCGGCCCCGCCGGGACGGGTGTCCGGTCGTGGCCACCCGCTCGGGTGCACCTCCCGCGCCCACGTCCCGGCCTGGCGCCGGGTGCCGGCAGGCGAGCACCGGGCCGGCCGCATCGCGGCCGCCCGGGTCGACTGTCCCTAGCCGCCCTCGCCGCCCGCGCCGGATGACGGTGTGCCGGGCCCCCGCCGCGGATCTCCCGCAGCCGGGCCCCGCCGCTCGATCCGCTGGGTCTGGCGACGACGGCGGCCTGCGGCGTCCCGGGTATCGGTCCACCCGTAACGGTCATCCGCGCTGTACCCGTCCTGTTCTCCTGCTACCGGGAGGTGAGAGCCGTGGCCATCACCACGACCAACCTGCTCAACACCCCGAACGAAGATCAGCGTGTGGAGCGCGTCCGGCGCGCCGCGCTGTCGGCGTACGTGGACGGGAAGATCAGTTTTGCCCAGGCGAATCTACGGATCCGCAAGGCCATCGAGCGCTTCGTCGCATGATCAACCGCCCACGGCCCGGGGGGCGGCGCCGCCCTCCAGCCGGGCCGTCCGCCGGTGGCGCCGTGCGCCGCCCGGGACGTCAGGCCGGCGGTCGCCCCCTGCGCCGGGCTCGCCGCCGCAGCTGACTGCAGCCGACCACGGCCGCGACAGCCGGTCCGGCGTCGCGGCCAGCGGCCTCACACCAGGTGCAGGCGCCGGTCGGCCACGCCGACGGTGAGCCGCTGCCCCCAGGAGAGCTCGATCGCGTCCGTCTCGATGCCATCGCCGAAGACGACCATGCGGTCCGCTTCGATCGCGATCTCGATCCGCTGCTCTCCGGCCAGCAGGCCCTCCGTGCACAGAGTGCCCGTGGCGGGCGAGGGCCATGCCTCGCGGACGAACCAGGCCAGCGCGCCGGCGGTCGGCGCGGGCAGCGCGACTTCGCTGCGCCGCTGCGCCCAGACCGACCGGCACCAGCCCGTCGCGCCGGTACCGGTGCCCACCAGCAGGCCGGACGACGCCTGCCGCTCGACCGCGGGCCCGGCGCCGCCGGCGGCGGCCGACGGGACGCGCAGGACGTAGCGGGCGGTCTGGTGCCCGGCGTCGCCGATGAAAACCTCGTTGAGGGCCACCAGCCGCTGCCCGTCGTCGGACGCCGCCTCGACCATCGTGAGCTCCCGGGCTCCTGCCAGTTCCCGAGCCGCCGGCGGCTCGGGAACCCTCCCGGCGGCGCCCCTGCCGGCCGTGACCGACGCCGTCACCTCGGTGGACGTCTCCAGCGCGCGCAGCAGCACCCCCGTCTCGCCGGGCTGATGCCGGACGAGCACGCCGGGATTGCGGGCCTGATCGGCGTTGATCCCGAGAACGGGCTGCCCGTCGAGGTACTTCGCCACGTTCGCCACGAGGCCGTCCTGCCCGACGCAGAGCACCACGTCATCCGGCGCGAACAGGAACCGGTCCAGGTCCGACCGCTCCACCTCGCCGCGCCGCCAGTGCGGCGGGATCGCCGCGGCGACCGCGAGCCGGGCCGCCTCGGCGCCGTCGTGGGCGGCCTGCACCTGGGCCAGCTCCCGCCCGCGGGTACGCAGGAAGAACTCGGCCTGGCCGCGGGTGCCGTGCCGGGCGAGGAGCTCGGCGTACTCGGTGCGCCGGTGCACGAGCACCGCACGCGGAGCGAGGCTCACCGCGGGCCGTCCGCGGCGCCGTGGACGAGCCGGGCGAGCGTCTCGGTGATCATGTCCGGGGTGATGGTGAGGGCACCGATCGCCGGCAGGTGGCCGGCGAGGTCCCGCACGGCGAGGGCGACCATCGCCGAGGTGTCCAGGCCGGTGACGGCGGCGACCCGGGCGGCCTCCGCGTCGGCCTCGGCCTGGCCGACGAGCCGGACGGCCTCGGCCCGCGCCGCCGCCTCCACCCGGACCCGCTCGGCCTGCGCCCGGGCGGCCGTCTGCGCCCGCTGTGCCTCGGCCTCGGCAGTGATGCGCGCGGCGGCGGCCTGCTCGGTCATCCGGCGCTGCTCGTTGGCGCCTTCCTGGGTGACCAGGCGCTCCGCGCGGGCAGCAAGTTCGATCTTGCTTTGCAGCTCGTTCTCGGCGATGCGCCGCTCCTGCTCGACAGCGAGCGCGCGCCGGCCGTAGGTCGCCCGGTCGGCCTCGGTCTGGATCTGCTCACGGGTCGGCGTGCACAACGCCTTCTCCACGTCGGGCGCCGGACGCACGCCGGCGACCCGCACCCCGACCACGGCGATGCCCGTCTGGCCGAGGCGCGCGTCCGAGCGCAGGCCGTCGGTCACCCGCTGCCGGATGACCGGCACGCCCTCGGCGAGCGCGGTGGTCAGCGGGGTACGGGCGAGCAGGTCCGACGCGTACTGCTGAGCCGTCTCGGTGATCATGCCGGCGAGCTGGTCGAGCGGCTTCTCCCGCCAGGTGCCGAGCTCCGGGTCGATACCGAAGTCGAGCCGCGCCGCCGCCAGCGGTGGGTCCGCGATCCGGTAGGTGACGGTGGCCTGGACGACGACGTCCTGGAAGTCCGACGTCCGGGCGTGGAAGAGCACCGCGAGCTCGCGGTCGTCGACGGGCACCTCGCTGATGACCGCGGTCCGCGGCCGGTACCAGAAGACCAGGCCGACGCCCTCGTGAGCGACCTCGGTGCCCCGCTGGTGCCGGATGTAGGCCGTGGGCCGGCCCCGCAGGTGGCACAGGAACGGCTTGCGGCTGATGTCCGCCATGACTTCCTCCCATTATCGTCGAGATGACGATAACTCGGCCTCCCACTTCTCGTCAAGGTGACGAGATACGGTGCGACGCATGCCATCGCCGCACTCGACCGACTGCCGGGATCCCGCCGAACCACCGGGCGAGGACACTCCCGACGCACTGCCGACCGATGTCGTCCGGGTCGCGGTCAGCGTCGACCTCGTGCTGCTGACGGTCCGCCACGACGATCTGCACGTGCTGCTCGTGCGCCGCGGGATCGCGCCGTACCGCAACCGCTGGGCGCTGCCAGGCGGATTCGTCCGCCCCGGCGAGGACCTCGCCGACGCGGCCGTGCGGGAACTCGCCGAGGAGACCGGCGTGCGCCAGCCCCCGACGCATCTCGAACAGCTCGCGACCTACGGCACCCCCGGCCGCGACCCCCGCGGACGCGTCGTCACGGTGGCCTTCCTGGCTCTGGTTCCCCAGTCGCACTCGCCGGTCGCCGGGACGGACGCGGCGGCCAGCCGCTGGGCGCCGGTGGCCGCCGCCGGCGACCCGCCGGGCCTCGCCTTCGACCACGCGGCGATCCTCGCGGACGGCCTGGAACGGGCCCGCTCGAAGATCGAGTACAGCGCGGTCGCGACCGCGTTCTGCGAACCCGAGTTCACCGTCGCCGAGCTACGGCGGATCTACGAACTGGTCTGGGGCGGCGGGCTCGACCCGCGCAACTTCCACCGCAAGGTCACCAGGACGGCGGGCTTCCTCGTTCCGACCGGACGCTTCACGACCCGGGACGGGGGGCGCCCCGCCGAGCTCTACCGTCGGGGCGACGCCGGGGTCCTGCATCCGGCGATGCTGCGGCCGGGTCGGCCGCCGACGGGCGAGGGGAGAGGTTAGGCGGCCGGGCGCCCGGGCGATCGGGGGGTGAACCCGGGCGGCCGGCCTCGTCAACTATCTCACCTAAAGCACACGGCACATCACTATCAGTTTGGGATCCGCCGTCTCCGTAATCGGAAGTAGCCGCTCGCACCGGATCGTCCGAGTTGAGACCGACCTTCGCTTCCCTGCCGGCCTTCATGTCTGTCCTGTTGGGCCGTGCTCCCGATGTGCCCCTACAAAGGAGACACAGATCGTGTCCCACCCGGCGCGGCGCGCTCCGGCCCGCAGGGCTCGGCTCTCAGCGCTTGCGGTCCAAGGTGTGCGTGGCCCACTGCGACGCGTCCACCCGAGCCACGACATCCCCGACGCTGTCAGTCCCGGTCGGCTCCCCCGCCGCCTGCGGCCTTCCCGCCGAATCCAACCCCGGCTGGGAATCGGTGGCTGGCTGGGACTCCGTGCCCGACTGGGAGCGATGCTGCGCGGTGGCGCCCTCGAGTTCGTCGACGGAGCGGTTGGCGGCCCCCCGGTCCCGGCCTAGGGCAGCGATGCCCGCGGCGACCATCACCATCGCGACGATGAACGCCACCCGCTGGGGACCGTCCGGCGCCGGCTCGTCGAACAGCGTCAGGCCCAGCGTCACCGGCAGGAACGCGGACACCCCGCTGGTCACCGGAAAGGCGATCACCGCCGCCCGGCCCTGCAGGCCCCGCTGCTGCAGGCCGAGGGCCAGCACCGAAAAAAGCACCAGGACGTAGGGTGTCGGTGTCGTCAGCAGGTCCAGGAGGGTGGAGTGGCCGTTGCGCCGCTCGTCGACCGCCAGACCGATCTGCCGGGTCGCAAGCGTCGCGATCGCGTAGCAGACGCCGGCAGCCGCACCGAACCCGACCGCGGCCCCGAGGACCGTCCCCCGACTCGCGGCGAGGTTCGCCAGGAACGCGCAGAACAACGCGAACACCAGGCCGAGCACGAGGAACGCGAGCAGCACGTCGGTACTCGCCGACGTGCCGACCTTCGCACGGCGGGCGAAGGCGAGGGCGAGCAGTCCGACGCCGGTGACCATCGAGGCGACGCCCAGCCAGCCGGTCCGACTGATCCGCTCGCCGAGCACCCGCTGCGCCAGCAAGGTAAAGACGATCATGTCAAGCGCCATCACCGGGGCGACCAGCGCGACCGGGGCGACCGACAGCGCGTACACCTCCAGCAGGAACGACGCGGCCTCCACGCCGAGGCCGAGCAGCCAGAGCGGGCGCAGGACCAGATGCGCCAGCAGCCCGAGGCCGAGGCCCGAGCTCTGCTCCTCCTGGCGGGCCGCCCGCGCCTGCACCAGCGGTGCGATCCCGTACAGGCCTGCCGACACCACCGCGGTGGGCAGGCCGACCAGCAGCGCCTTGCTCATGCGCGCGCCGGCCCGCGCGGCCAGGTCGCCACGCGCGCCCCCGTCGTCTCGTTCATGCCAGCGTCGACCTGTCCCTGCGTTGTTCGGTTTCGGTGACGGATCGTCCCGGAGCGGTTCGTCCTCGCACGTCCGAGTCAACACCAGCATGGGCGGGAAGCATCCCGGACCGGGCGGATACCGGCCGGGTGAGGCAGTGGCTCACCAGTGGGCGCCGAACCCGATCTGCGCCAGCGCGGCACCGAAGGCCTGCTCCCAGGCCTGCGGGCCGACCGCCACCCGGCTCGACGGCGGCTTGACCCGGTCGAGGCAGGCCAGGGCGGAGCGGGTCAGCGACGCGGGGTCGGTGTTCGTGACCTCGGCGTGCCCGCGCTCGAGCTCCTTCTGCAGGTTGTCCCGGCCGTGTCCGGGCACCACGTCGAGGAGCAGCAGGTCCCGGCCGATCACCCGGGCCTCGCTGCAGGTGTCACCGGAGGAGGTGACGACCAGGTCGCTGGCGGCCATCAACGCCGGGATGCGGTCGGTGAAGCCGAACGGGACGACCTTGTGCTGCCGCTCGGACAGGGCGGTCAGCTTCGCCGCGAGCTGCTCGTTGCGGCCGGCGACGGCGAGTACGTAGATGCCGGCGCCCGCCAGCGTCGCCGCGCTCTCGACCAGTGGCCCGAGCCCCCAGGAGCCGGACATCAGCAGGACACACGGAGCGTCGGCGGGGATGCCCAGCGACGCGCGCGCCTCCTCCTGCGTCGGCGGGTCGTAGAACGGCTCGCGCACCGGCGTGGGCACCACGGACACCAGCGCGTTCGGCGCGAACCGCCGCACGTAGCGGGCGGCGGTCTGGGAGGTGACCAGGTACAGGTCGGTGTTGTCGTGCACCCACAGCCGGTGCACGCAGCAGTCGGTGGAGAAGACCGCGGTGACCAGGCCGGGGAACTCGGGCTTGACCCGGCTGGTCGCCGCCGCCCCGGTCGCGAAGATCGAGATGACCAGGTCGGTCGGCTGGGTGGCGAGTTCCTCGCGCAGCGCCGGGACGACGTAGCGGCTCGACGTCCGCTCGATCAGCCGGGCCAGCGGACCGCCGGTGCGCATCTGGGAGAAGTGCACCGCGTCGTAGAGGCCAGGCACCGCGAGCATGCCGCGGAAGACCTTCTCCCCGCGGGCGCCGTTGCGACCGCCGAGCATGCGCAGGCTGTCGCCGGTGCGGGCGGCGAAACCGCGCTGCGTGAGCGACGTGGCGCAGGCCTCGGCCATCACATCGTGGCCCATGCCGAGCGAGCCGGACAGCAGCAGCGCGGACCTGCGCCGGGCGGGCGTCCGCGCCGCCGGCCCCACGTCGGCGACGCCGCCGCCGATCTCCGCGCCGCCGGTGTTCCCGGTGCTGACGTTCCCGGTGCTGACGTTCCCGGTGCTGACGTTCCCGGTGCTGACGGCGCCCCCCCCCCCCGCGGGGGGGCCGGCCCAGGGGGGGCCCCCCCCCCGGGGGGGCTGGGCCCCCCCGGCCGGCCGCCCCCCCCCGGGG
>NZ_JALKFX010000040.1:9860-54875 GCF_023243045.1 Frankia sp. AgB32 | reverse complement strand
GCACGCCGAACAACATCCACACCCGGCTGACCCGCCAGCAACTCACAGCAAGATCACCAAACCACGTGAATGTTTACGCGGTGAGGCGGTGAGGTGGCTCGTTCGGCCGGATCGCGACGTAGCGCGCCGGGCCCGACGCTCGCCGTATGATCACAATCGGCGGGGAGGGCGTGTGCGATGATTGCGGTGCACTCGACCGAGTGCGAGCGTGAAGCTGATGGAGTTCGAAATTTGATGACCGCCGCAGCACCGAGCCGCCCCTACAGTGTCCTGCTCGCCGATGACGATCCCGGCGACGTCCTGCTCGTCGAGGAGGCATTTCTCTCCCGCGGATTCGGCCAGAAACTGCACACCGTCGGCGACGGCGTGCAGGCGCTGGAATACCTGCGCGACCCGTCGTTCCCGCTGCCAGATCTGATTATCCTCGATCTGAACATGCCCCGGCTGGGCGGCCGTGGCACACTCTCCGCGATCAGGTCCGATCCGGCGCTGGCGCGCATTCCGGTGGTCATCCTCACGACGTCCGACGCGCCTGAGGACGTCGCCGGCAGCTACGAACTCCACGCGAACGCCTACGTCTGCAAACCCACCGATCTGGACGATTTCCTCGCCACCGTCCAGAGCATCGACGACTTCTACCTCGGCCTCGTCCGTCTACCCCCCACCTGACCCGACCGCCACCACCCCGCGGTGGCCGGTGGCCGGCGTGCGTGGGAGCGGTGGTTCAGACCGTGGTCGCCGCGGTGAGGCCGGTCTGGACGGCGCGGACGACGTCGTTGATGGAGGACAGGGTGAAGACGTCCTCGTCGTCGATCTCGATGCCGTAGGTGCGCTCCACCCGCGAAATCATGACGAGGACCTTCACCGAGTCCGCGCCTTCGGCGCCCCGCAGGTCGAGGTCAGGGGCCAGGCGGTCGATGGGGATCCCGATCTCGCGGTGGACGATCTCGGTGACGGTACGGACGATCTCGTCGCGGGACGGTGTCATCGTGACTCCTTCGGCTTCGGTTGGACGTCGCCCCGGCCAGCTGTCTCGCCGGCCGGGGCGGGATTTCCAGGGCGGGGGCGGTGGAGCGAGGTCAGTTCGGGCCGCCGGCGACCGGCGCCGGGCCGGCCACCTGAGTCGCCGCGAGGGCCGCCTCGATCTGGTCGAACTCGTCCGAGCGCAGATCAAGGCGCTCGCGGGCGCTGGCCATCGAGATCGGTCGGTAGGTGGCGCTCGCCGAGGCCACCAGGCCGCCGGCGGAGTCGAGGATCTCGGACTCGGCGCGCACCAGGCCGCCCGCCCCCACCGGAGTCGAGCCCGCGTCGGCCTCGGTGGTGAGCAGCCGGGCGACGCACTGGTAGTCCGCGTCGATCCGCATCGAGGTGACGTACCGCATGCGCATCCCGGTCGTGAGCGCGGTGAGGCCGGTGCGCAGCACGATCAGGTTGCCCATCGTCTCGTCGCAGATGACCCCGATCAGGCCGCCGTGGACGATCCCCGGGTACGACTCGAAGCCGCGGCCCAGCCGGAAGCGGGTGTCGATCTCGCCGTCCGGCCGGGCGGCGAACCGCAGGCGCAGGCCGTTCGGGTTGTGCGGTGAGCAGCCGAAGCAGCGGTAGTCCGCCAGCACCGACCAGGGCACCGGGAGGTACTCCCCGTCGGCGCCCTCGGGTGTCTGCTCGGCGGGCTGGGGTTCGGCCGAATGGCTGTGCATCGTCGGGTACTCAGCCGGCCAGGTCGGCCATCGCGTGCCGGATGGCGGCGTTGCGGCTGAGGTCGTGGCCGACGGCCGTCCCGAGCATGCGGCGGAGCTTGGCCTGCAGCTTGTCCAGCGCGTCCGGCGGCGAGATCTGGATGAAGACGTCGATGACGTCGTCCACGGTTTCGTAGCCGCGCATTTCCTCGACCCGCTGGTGCTTGTAAACACCGACCGGGTGGTTGAGCCGCGAGCTGGTGACGTAGAAGTGAATTCTTTCCAACACGGACTTCAGTTCGTGCGGGTGGGTTTCCAGCCGACGCTTCAGGTAGTAGAGGAACTCGCGGGCGTGACCCGCCTCGTCCCGGCTGGCGCGCAGGAACAGGTCGGCCAGGACCGGCTCCTCGACCCATTCCGACAATGCCCGGTAGACGGTGTTCACGATGATCTCGGAGATCACGTTGGTGGTCAGCGTGGCGCTCGGCGTGACACCGGCCTCGTAGGGCTCGCGCAGGGACTCGATCTTGGCCTGGTCGATGTGCACGTCGACGCCCCGCAGCCAGGCCCGGAAGGCGTAGTGGTGCTGCAGCTCCTGGTACGCCCAGACGGCGACGAAGGCGGAGCAGTCGTAGTCGTCGTCGAACTCGCTGAGGAAGCCGTGCAGGCCGGGGAGCGAGGTGGCCTCCCCCATGACGACGCCCTTTACCAGGGGTATGTAGGACGGCTGGACGAGGTCCCGCCTGATGTTGTCCAGGTCGAGGTCGGAAACCTTCCACTGGAGGCGCTCGTAGTGGGTGAAAACCTCGAAACTGTGGGCGCTTTCCGGCGCGACAGTCGACATGAATGAACTCCTCCTGCGTTTCCTCGCAGACTATTCCGTGCCCACCGTAGGCGGGCCTTCCGGCAGCCACAACCCTCCGCCCCGATCTTCCAATCGGGCCATTTACATCCGCTATCCACCGGCCGGCGGGCGGGTTGGTGGTCACCGCTGTTCCGCGGCGCGTTGCCGGCGCGCCGAGCCCTCCGCGGCGCGGCGCCCGCGCGGCGTGGGCGAATTCGCGGCGGGTGCCGCCACCGGGGAGCCGCTGCCGCCCCCACCCGGGTACCCGGGCAACAAAAAAGGGGAGTCGTGCCGAGGTACGGATGTCGCGGGCCGTGACCCGCCACCTGCGGCGGCGAGCCGGCCCCTCACGGTAGGCACCAGGGTGGATACGAACGTTCCTCGCCGGCCGGGCGGTGCGAAGGAAGCCGACAGCGTCGGCGCACGATAGCGAGGAATACGGACTTTTCCGGACCGAGCTAGGAGAGCTTTGTGGACGGTGGTCAGCCGACGAGCGGGGGTCGATCCGCCGGCACCCGGGCCGAGCGGACGATCCGCATCACGACGGTGGTCGCGGTGGCGACGGTGGCGGCGGTAGCGGCCTTCGTGTCCTATCGGCACATGCGCGGGGTCGCGATGGTGCACGGGGAGGACTCACTGACCGCCACCGTGCTGCCGTTCAGCGTGGACGGGCTGATCGTGGCCGCGTCCATGGCGATGCTGGCGGACCGCCGGGCCGGGCGGCGCCGGTCCATGCTGGCCTACCTTCTCCTGGCACTGGGGGCCTGCGCCTCCCTGGTCGCGAACGTGCTGCACGCCGAAGCCACGGTCACCGCCCGGATCATCGCCGGCTGGCCGCCGCTGGCGCTGCTGGGTTCCTACGAGCTGCTCATGCGTCAGATCCATCCGGCCGGTCGCCGCAACGCCGACGGGCCGGGTCAACCCGTCACGTCGATCCCCCAGCAGCGTGACCCGACGCCCGCCGCCCCGGACACCGTCCCCGCCGCCAGGACCGCTCCGCCGCCGTCCGCCCCACAGCCGTCGACCACACAGCCGACTCCCGTGCCGGCACCGAGCGTGGGAGACGACCCAGTCCGGGCCGAAAGCCCTGGGGCCGTCCTCCGGGTGGACGACGGTCCTGGCCGGGCAGTTCCCCAGGAGGCGGGGTCCGATCGGGCGACCCTCGATCGGGCGATCCCGGATCAGGTGGACAGTGCCCTGCCGGAGGCCGTTCAGTCGCAGGCCGCGTCGTCCGCCGGCATGGACGGTGCGGCGGATCCGGCCGCGAAACGCGAGGCGATCGCGCGTGCCCTGGACGAGACCAGCGGATCTGTCACCGCCACGGTGGCGGTGCTCGCCGCCCAGGGCATCGCGGTCAGCAGAAGCTGGGTCTACCAGGTCCGCAAGGAGACCTCGCCCGCCGACGTCGGTGTCGGTCGGGCCTCCCGGGGCGCGCACCGCACCGCCGTTCGTGGCCGACGCCGCGGGATGGCCACGGAGCGCGCCCTGCACCCCACGTCACAGCCGTTGACAAGGTAACCGTCGGGCGAGGCCCCTGGCCAGGGAGATCAGCTCGGGTTCTCGGCGGCGACGACCCTGGTCGCCTGGGCGTCGGTGCCAGCAGTTCCGCGACGCCGGCACGCAGAGCTTCTTCATGCGCGTGCAGTTCGAAGACTAAACTTCACCCACCGCAGTTGATCGAATACTATGCGGAGTGCCGCTCGGCCCCTGCGTGCTCGTCGAGGCCACGTTGGCGTGAGGAGCCGCGCGTGAGTGATCCAACAGGTGTCTTCACCCAGACGGTGATCCGCGCCGACGACCTGCTCGTGCTCACGTTCGACTTCTTCAACCTCCAGCTCGACACCTCCCAGGGGCCTGCCGGCCGCCTGATCCGGGTCGTCCCGACCGAACCCGCGTACCTCGCTGTGCGCCTGGCACCCCAGCATGTCGCCGAGCAGACCCAGAGCGACCCGCACACCGGGGGGCGCGGTTGTTCGTCGCCGCGGACCCGAGCCGGCTGGTCTTCCGGTTGGGCGACGGCGCCGACCCGCCCGACTTCACACTGCGCGGCCTGCTCGACCGGACCCCCCACACGCCGAGCATCACCGCCAACGCGATCGCGCATCCGCAGGCCGACGGCACCATCCTGGCCCCGACCGAACCAGGCCCGACCGAGACGGCCATCGAGCTGCCCTACCGGCTGGTGCTGTCACCGAACGAACTGGCCGGGTGGAGCCACCCCACGGAACCGGTGACGCACGGCGGGGTCAGCGAGCTGTGGCAGACCCGTCTCGGCCTGCGCGACCCGGACCGCGTCGACGAGACCCAGGTTCCCGGGTTGCGTGCCGTTCGAACGCCGGCTCGGCCCGGACGGGGTCGCCGACCTCCTGGTCCGCACCGAGTCCGGCGTCGTCGTGCGCGAGCAGACCCGCGACTACGAGGCGTCCCGCACCACTCACCCGCAGAACCACGCCCTCCCGCTGCGCCGGGCCCGCATCGAGACCCTGGTGACGCCGCCGCAGGCCGCGGCCGGCGGGACCGCCTTCGTCGTGTCCGGGCTTGACGGCACACCGCTGCGGTTTCATGTGGTCGGCGAGGACTGGGCGGGTCAACCGGTGGACCTGCACATGCCGCTGGTCTTCGTGCCAGCCGACGACCCGGCCGACCCGGCCCCGCTCTACCAGCCGGTGAGCACCGTCGAGCTCGGGGGCCAAGGGGTCGCGCTCGCCCCCGGCGACCCGGTGGCGACCGTCCTGTCCGTGCAGTCCTTCACCTTCGGCGCGGCGCGTGGCTCGGCCACCGTCCCCGACCCGGACGGGCCCGGCCTCGTCGCCACGGCGCCGGCGTCCTCGGCCCTGCCGTTCGTCACGCGGGCCGCGGTCTCGATTCCCGCGGTCGACCACCTCATCGGCGCCACGGCCACCAACCCGCTACCGGCGGCCGTCGTGACGCTGGTCGACCCGGCGACCGGCGCCGGCGACGTCTTCGCTCGACTGGAAGGCGCTCTGCCCGTCGACCTGCCCGCCCGCCAGGCCGGCGGCCTGGCCCGGCCGAACGTCGCCATCGGAGCGCTGTCCCGGTCGCTCGGGGCCGTGCCTGCCGGGCTCGACGACCTCGCGAGCATCAGGTCGCGGCTGTTCGCCGAGCTGGGGGACGCACGGCTGCCGGGCAGCATCAGACTGGACACGGTCGTGGGCCCGATCACCGGGTTCGACCAGCTCCCGCAGGTGCGCCAGCAGGTGACGCCGCAGGGCGTGGAGGTCACGTTCACCTGGTCACCGCCCCTGCAGAGCGCCGGCCCGCTGGTGCTTCGCCCCGGCGCCACGCTCACGCTCTCCAGCACGCTGCACGCGACGCGCGGCGGCGGTCAACCACAGTCGAGCGTGCGAGGCACGCTGACCAACTTCGCGATCAACTTCCTCGACATCGTGGAGGAGTGGTGCCGAGCCTGCGGCCCGAGCCACAGGCCGACGAGAGTGCACTGCAGGCGTCCTTACCCGGATCTCGCGACACATGTTCCGCCGCGACGACGCGACCGATGTCACCCAGCGGGTGTCCCCCGGAGGTCGCCCAGGACGCCGACCGGGTGACCCTGGCCGGGACCGCGGCTCAGGTGGAGATCCCGAGCTCCAGCCGCCCGGCCCCACCGAGCCTGGTATCGGTGCTGCCCACCTTCGCGTGGACCCGCGAGCAGCGCCCGGACGGCTCCCGGGCCCGCCGGATCCGGACGGTCGCCTGGTCTTCGTCGAGACCGTCATCGTGTAGTGCCACCGACTGCATGGGGTGACCAGGCGGAGGCGGCGGCCCGGTCAGACCGTCCTGTCCAGCCCGGTGAGGATGTAACCGATCTTTCGCCAGGTATCGGGGCCGCACACTCCGTCGTCCCCGATCCGGCCGAACCAGGGTGAGGCATATCGCTGGAGGGAGGCGACCCGCGCGGTCGTCAGCGTCCCGTACTCGCCGTCGGGAGCCAGCCGGGCGAGGTCACCCGCCGTCGTCTCATGGTGGAAGACGATGTTCAGCGCATTCTGGAGCTCGGCGACGTCGGCGCCCCGCGAGCCTTCCTGCAAGGTGGGCATGCCGGCGTAGCGCTGGCGCGCATCGCTCCCCTCCGGCACGTCCTCCCCTCTGGCGTCGGGCTTGTTGCCAAGGGCCATCTCGAGGATGTCGCGCCGCCGATCCGCCCGGACATCGCCCGGGCAGGAATGGCCGCCCCACTTCGGGCCGCCCATCCGGTGGGTGCCGATCCCGAAGCCGTCGACCGAATCGGCGACCTGCGGGCGCCACCCGAACTCACGCATTCCCCAGGCGTACAGCTCACCGAGCCGCTGCAGCTGTATGGGCGTGTAGTCCTCGTTCGGGAATCCCTCGCACTCGACGCTGATCCAGAACGGATTTCCGGCGGCCTCGGCCCATGCCTTCTTGTCGAACGGCACGTACTGTTCGAGGGTGCCGCTCCTCGACAGCCACAGATGGGAGCTGACCTGGGAAGCCGGATTGTCAAACCAGCCAAACAATGATCCCTTGCCGACTTGCACATGCGGGATGAGGCCCTTGGTCGGAGAAGTCATGGTCCCGGAGCTGTTACGCACCGGACGATAGGTGGCAGACGAATAGCGAGTCGCAGGCATGAGCCCTCCACAGTCGGTCGACCGAGCCGGGTGCCTTCGACGATCACAAGAAGTTCATCACCTGGACGCCGAGCTCGCGCAATCGCGGGGTGTCCGGACAACGGCAGGCTGATCACAGTGTCGAACGAAAGGCAGAGCTGGAACGCCTATCCCGACCCGTACATGCATCTGGAGCCAATGAGGTGACTACCCGGCAGCTCCGGCGACAAACGACAGCAGGGCGGTCGTTTCCAGCCGGGAAAATCTGCCACCGCCGGACATCAGCCGGTGCGCGGCGACTTCCCCGAGTGTCCGGAACGCCCGAACTCCCCCTGACTCTGCCCGCCGCCTGGTGCGGTCCGGGCAACCCTTGCCCGGCATATGAACCCAGGGGTTGCGTGATCGGCGTGGGGAGCGCATTGTTCAGCCAGCGATCGGCGTGCCGCCGGAAAATGCTGTACCAGCAGAAGAACCGGTACCACCGCCGGATTTCATCGCACAAAATCGCGCTGACCGACCGGCATGATTGTCACCGATCACACCGCGCCCTGCGCCGGCGAGGGCGACGGCTCGGGTGCACGGAAGGAACCTTGGCGGACATGGCAGACGTGCGTCAGCTCGCGGTGCCGTTCGTGCGCGCGGTCCCGCTTGTACTCACGGCGGTGCTCGGTCTCGCCTCCTGCGGTTCCATGCAGGGCGCGGACGCCACGGACCCGCAGTTTCCCACCGAGCCGACCCAGCTGCCCCTGCAGTCCAACGCGCCGGCGATCGGCGAGGACGTCGGCGCACCGCCCGAGGATGTCGTCGGGAACCTGCTCACCGAACAGCAGGCGATCAGTGCCTCCAGAAGCTGCGAGGACGCCAGCGAGGTCGTCCCAGGGAGCGCCTGCACAGAGGCCATCGCGGTGGCGGCGCACGCACCCGCGTGCGGGGAGAAGGATCTCTGTCTGCGGACAGGCGTGCTCGCGGCCGCCGACGGGCGCAACAGCCGCGGAGCCATCGGACGGATGAGCCCCGTCGCCATGAGCAGTGGGCTGCGCTACCTCGTCTGGATCACCGATGATCGTCCCGGGAGTCCGCTGTGCGGGGACCACCCCGACCATCTCTGCTTCGTCCTGCCCGTCGCCCCCGCGGCAGTCCCCGAGATTCGCGGACTGCCGGCGACGACACCCCGTCCACCCACACCGCCGACATCGCCAGCTGGCAACCCGTCCGCGCCACCGCCGTCGAAGCCGGCGCCGATCACCACACCGCCATCCCCCGCCGGGCCGTCCACCACGCCACCGCCGAAGCCGCCGATCATCGAGTCGCCGCCCACCGTGGTCACGCCCACGACACCACCGCCCGTTACGGAACCGCCCATTACGGAACCGCCGCCGGGCGGCACTCATCCGGAGCAGCCCCCCGGCGAGGCCGGCAGCGGCCATGGCTGACCAGAGGGAAGACGACCAGAGGGAAGACGACCAGAGGGAAGACGACCACACCGGCGACGACCACACCGGCGATGAGGACTCGCAACTGGGCGGCGCCGTCGAGCTGCTGGGTCGGGTGGTCGCACCAGCCACGGCCTTGACCGCCGTCCTGTACTTCTTCGGGTACACCCGCGAGAAGGCGTACTACAACCATTTCGGCATCGATCTCGGCACGGTCGACTTCACCACGACCGACTACCTGCTCGAGGGCGGCCAGGTCGCCTTCGCGCCGCTGGCAACCCTGCTGACGGTGGCGGCGGCCGCGCTCACGGTCCGACCGCTCCTCGACGCTCGCCTGGCCCGGTCCGGCGCCCGCACCAGGAAGGCGGTCGCGAACGGGATCGCCGTCCTCGCGGCCGTCCTTTTCGGGGTGGCCGTCGCCGGGCTCCTCTCACCGGCCAAGAGGGTGGGCTCCGACCTGCTCGCGCCGGTCGCGCTGGGTGGTGCGGTGGCCGCGGTGGCGTATCTCCTCACGTCGGGGTATGGGTTCGGCGCTTCCGGGAACGTCCGGCCAAACCGGGCGTCCGGCCGGGTCGCACACACGGCGACGTTGGTGTCACTCGCGATCGTCGCCGTGTTCTGGGGGACCTCGACCGTCGGGCACCATTACGGACGGACCGCGGCCCGGTCGTTCGAACGAAATCTGCCCGCAGCGCCGCATGCCATCGTCTACACCCACCAGAGGATCGCGATCCACGGAACGGGCGTGACCCGCGAACAGCTCGACCTGCACGACGCCGCCTATGCTTATCGCTACAGCGGACTGCGGGTCCTGCTGCACAACGGTGGAGTGTGGTTTCTGCTGCCACGCGGTTGGCGGTCAAGAAACAGCAACTACGTCGCCCTCATCCACGACACCGACCCGAATGTTCGCATCGAGCTGGCGCCCTGAGTCCGCGCAGACCTCACAGGGCCAGCAGCGGTGCGAGCGCCGTGGCGATCTCGAGAAGGATCGCGGCGATGAGCGCGGCGGCGGGCACCTCCCTCAGACCGCCTCCAATTGAGATCGTCTTGCGCTCCGCAACGCCGCTAGTTGAATAGCAGCAGCAGCTGCTTGCATGCCGGCGCCGCCGCGAACCGGTTCGCGGTTCCACGTTTCAATCAGACGCCAGCTTCGACAGTAGAGCGGATCACTTGTCCAGCGCTGGCCGTCACTGTGCCCCGACCAGATCGAGCACAGCAGTGGAGCAGGAAGGAACACCTATGTCCTTTGCGCCGCTGGTCGCCGTCGGAACGCTTGTCTTCACCTTCGTGAACTTTCTTACCTATGTACGTGCACGTCGCTGGAACGGTGTCCTGACACAGGTGATCGCCTGGGTTGCCGGCATCGGGGCCATCATGCTCGCGGCACGTACCGACTTCGCTTCCGAGGTCAGTTTCGGCACCTCGAACCTGAAGGAGATGGACATCGAGACCCAGGTCTTCCTGGGCCTTATCGCCACCTCGATCCTCAGTACCGTGAATGAGTTCAAGAAGGCCATTGACAACTCCGACTCCGCAAAGAAGGACCCCCTCCTCACGGGGAATGGTCCTGGCGCTGGCACGGTGACTCCGACCGAATCGCCGCCGTCCTCCGCGCCGCCGTCGGCGCTCCCAGATCCGGCCCTCAGGCCCAAACCTCCCTCGCTCTGATGCGGTGAACGAACCGCGCCGGAGGAGATGGTGCGGGTGCGTCCGGTTGTGGGAGTCCGCGGCGCGGATGCTGGCGGGTCTGCCACGGAAGGACCAGCGGGCCAAGGCCGCCTGCTGGCAGCGTCGGACCTGCCCTGGTCAAGGGGGGCAGTCGCCACTGCGGTTCAGCAGGACCGACACCGTGGCGCCGCGGCTGTTCGTGACGGCGATGTCGTCACGGTCGTCCTCGTTGGCCCGAAAGTTGCCGGCCTTCACCGCGGACGGGCCCGGACCGACGACATAGACCTTCGGCGGTTCAAGCCTGCCGTTGCCGTCGCCCAGCAGCACGGACACGGTCTGGTTTCCCTGGTTGGCGACGGCCACGTCGCGCTCCCCGTCGCCGTTGAACTCGCCGGTCTCCACCCCCGAGGCGCCCGGGCCGGAGAAGGTGGTGATCGGCGGCTGGAAGGTGCCGTCGCCATTGCCCAGCAGCACCGACACCGTGGCGTTCCCGGCGTTGGCGACGACCAGGTCGTTGGTGTCGTCTCCGTTCATCTTCCCCACCGTCACCCCGGAGGGCCCGGGCCCGGTGACATAGACCTGCGGGCCGCGCAGGGTGCCGTCGCCGTTGCTCAGAAACACCGAGACCGTGCCGTTGGCGGTGTTCGCGACGGCCAGGTCGGAGATGCCGTCCCCGGTGAAGTCGCCGACTCCCAGCGACGACGGGCTCGGCCCGCTGACGTACGGGACGGGAAGCTGGAAGGTTCCGTCGCCGTTGCCCAGCAGCAGCGAGATCGTGCCGTCGAAGCCGTTGCTGACCGCCAGATCGGGGACGTCGTCCCCGCTGAGGTCCTCCACGCGCAGGCCCGCCGGTCCGCTTCCGGCGAGATAGGGCACCGGGAATCGAAACCTACCGTCACCGAAGCCGAGATACACCATGACCGTGTCGTCGTACCTGTTCGTCACGGCCAGGTCCATCCGGCCGTCGCCGTCGAGGTCCTTGGCCCGTACCCCGGACGGTCCGGAGCCGGTGGGGTAGATGAGCGGGGGTCGGAAGGTTCCGTCACCCTTGCCGATCAGTACGGACAGCGTGTTGTTGCCGGTGTTGGTGACGGCCAGGTCGCCGACACCGTCCCCGGTCAGGTCGTCGGTCGCCATGGCGACCGGGCCAGGCCCGGTGAGGTAGTCGACCGGGATGGGCGGCGCCGCCGCCCAGGACATGGTGGACAGGGCGATCAGCCCGGGCAGAGGCAGGCCCGCCAGGATGCCCAGGCGCAGGTAAGGGTGTCGTGCCACGGGCCTGATGGTGGCCCGCCGACGCCCCGCGGAGGGCGGCAACACGCCCGTCGCGGAGCTCTGAGTGAGGGGCCGTGATCGGCTGAGCCCGGCGGTGTCGACGTGCCCGCATGCGGTGCAGGTGCGCGAGGTGTTGGCCGGTGGCACCCTCGAGGACTGTCCGTCCGGCGCTGGGCCCGGCACCCCGAAAGTCACCGCGGTCAGGTGCGCCGATCGGCGCCCGCGCGGGTCGAGACTGTGACCGGCCGTCGCCGTGACCCGGCCGTGGAGGCATGGCTGCCGCGGAGCACGGACCGCGGGACCCGACCCGGACGCACCGGGACACGACGCACCGGGACACCTGCAGGAGGGACGCATGACGAAGGCCGCCTCCCCGGATCCGGCGACGCCCGGAACCGGTAGCGCCGACCAGAGGACACTCATCGAGCTGAGCGGCCTCACCAGACGGTACGAGACGGGCGAAACGGGTGTCAGCGCGCTGGAGGACGTCAACCTGAGCGTGTCGAACTCCTCGTTCGTGGTGATTCTGGGGCCGTCCGGATGCGGCAAGACGACGTTGCTCAACCTGATCGGCGCGCTGGACACCCCGACCGCGGGCACGGTCCGCCTCGGCGGTGCGGACCTGACCCGCGCGTCGCCGCGGGAGCGCCGGGAGATCAGGCGGCACACGGTCAGTTTCGTCTTCCAGTCGTTCAACCTCTTTCCGGCGCTCACCGCCCGGGAGAACGTGCAGTTCGGCGCGGAGGTGGCCGGGCGGGCCCGGGCCGCCGAGGTCACCGAGGAGGTGCTGGACGGCGTCGGGCTCACGGAACGCAGCGACCATTTCCCCCATCAGCTCTCCGGCGGTGAGCAGCAGCGGGTGGCGATCGCCCGTGCGCTGGCAACCGGAAACCCGATCCTGCTGGCCGACGAGCCGACAGGTGAGCTCGACTTCCACTCCGGCGTCGCGATCCTCGGTCTGCTGCGGGTCCAGCCCGCGGTGGGCCACACCGTCCTGGTGGTGACGCACAACCGGGAGATCGCCCGGATCGCCGACCGGGTGATCGAACTGTCGAGCGGACGGATCGTCGCGGACGGTCCGCCACCGGGTGGCCAGCGGGCCGTCAGCGAGCTCCACTGGTGAGGACGGTCGACCCTGACGTGCCGGTCCGGGGCCCGCGGGTCGCGGCACAGACCGGACGGGCCGGCTCCGCCGGGCTGTGGTTGCGCTGGTCCTGGCGTGACCTGCGCCGACGCCTGCTGCTGGTACTCGCCCTCGCCGCGGTCGTCGGGGAGGGCACCGGCCTGTACGCCGGGCTCACCAGCACGTCGCGGTGGCGGCACGAGTCCTACGACGCGAGCTTCGCCCAGCTGAACGTGCACGACCTGCGGGTCAGCCTCGACGCCGGCAGCACCGTCGCGCAGGGCCGGCTGCGCGCCCTCGTCGCCGTGCTGCCGGACGCGGCCGCGGTGCGGGGTGCGTCCGAACGCCTGCTGATCCCGACCGAGATCGACGCGTCCCGGCCCGGCCACGGCGACGTCCTGGCCCGGGGCGAGGTGGTCGGCGTCGACCTGACGTCCCGACCGCTCGTGGACGGGATCTCCACGGCGGCCGGCCGGGGCCTCGCACCGGCGGACAGCGGACGGCCGGTCGGCATCCTCGACCGCACCTTCGCGGCCGCGAACCACCTGCCACGCACCGGCACGGTGCGCATCAGCGGCGGAACTCGGGTGCGGTACGCGGGGCAGGGGCAGAGCCCGGAGTTCTTCGTGCTGCCCGGCGAGCAGCCTGGCCTGATCACCCGTTCGGGTTTCGGCGTGCTGTACACCTCGCTGGCGACCGCGCAGGTTCTCGCCGGGAAACCGGACGCGGTCAACGACCTGGTCCTCACGGTCCGGCCGGGGGCCGACACCGGCGCCCTGCGGCGCCAGCTCACCGACGCGCTGGCCGCACGGCTGCCCGGCGTGAGCGCGACGGTCACCGATCGCGCGGACATCACGTCGCGCCAGATCATGTACAACTCGATCGACAGCAACCAGGCGTTGTTCGACTCGCTGGCGCTCCTCGTTCTGATCGGCGCGATGTTCGCGGCGTTCAACCTCGTCGGAAGGGTCGTGGACGCGCAGCGCCGGGAGATCGGCATCGGTATGGCGCTGGGGGTGCCGTCCCGGCTGTTGGCGCTGCGCCCGCTGTTGCTGGGCCTGCAGATCGGCGTGCTGGGTGTGCTCGTCGGCATCGGGACCGGGCTGGTCATCACGGCCGCGATGGGGGCGCTGCTGCGCGGCGACTGGCCGCTTCCCGTGTGGCGGACCGGCTTCCAGACCGGCGTGTTCGCCCGGGCGGCCGCGATCGGGCTGCTGCTGCCGATGGTCGCGGCGGTGCAGCCGGTCTGGCGGGCCCTGCGGGTCGAGCCGGTCCAGGCGATCCGGGCGACGGCGATCGCCGGCCGCGGGCCGCGGTTCACGCGCCGGCGGCGGACGCGGCGGCCGCCGCGGCACGGCATCCTGGGCCGGGTGCTGCCCGGCGGGAGCCAGGCTCGGATGCCGGTGCGCAACCTCGCGCGGGCACCGCGCCGGGCGCTGCTGACCGCGCTCGGCATCGCCGCCGCGGTGATCGCGCTGGTGGTGTTCACCGGCCAGCTCGACACGTTCACCCGCACCACGAACGCCGCGGAGGCGGAGCTGACGTACCGCATGCCCGACCGGCTGCAGGTCGTCCTGCCGAGCGTGCAGCCGGTGACGGCCCCGACCGTGCGGGCCGTGCGCGACTCGCCGGCCGTGGCCGCGACCGAGACCCAGCTGGCGCTGCCCGCCCGCATCCTGGACATGCCAGGCTCCTCAGCGCACCCACCGATCGAGGTGCTGACCTACATCCTCGACACCCGTTCCGCCGGGTGGTCGCCCCGGGTGAGCGAGGGGACCACGACCGGGGGTCTCCTGCTCGCGGCGAAGGCCACCCGCGATCTGGGCGTGCGGGTCGGCGACTACGTCGTGCTGCGGCATCCGCGGCGCGTCGGCACCGGCTACCGCACGGTCGACACCCCTGTCCGGGTAGCCGGAATCCACAACTTCGCGGTCCGGTCGGTGGCGTTCCTCAACAGCGCCGACGCCGGCTCGTTCGGCCTCGCCGGCCTGACCAACGCGCTCACCGTCCGCCCGGCGCCGGGATACTCCCAGGCTGCGGCGATCCGGACGCTCGCCGCGATCCCGGGCGTCGGCTCGGTCGCGCCGGCCACGGCCACCATCGAGGAGATCCGCTCGCTGCTGCAGACCTTCGTCGGTATCCTGCGGATCGCCGAGGTGACGGTGCTGCTGCTCGCGCTGCTGATCGCCTACAACGCGGTGAGCATCACGCTGGACGAGCGGCGCCGCGAACAGGCGACCATGCTCGCGTTCGGCCTGCCGCCGCGGCGGGTGCTCGCCCTCGCGGTCGCCGAAAGCTCGCTCATCGGCCTGCTCGGGACGGCGCTCGGCCTGGTGGCCGGTTACTGGGCGCTGCGGTGGAGCGTCGAGGTACTGCTCGCCGACGCCGTGCCCGACCTCGGGGTACGGGCGGTGCTGTCATGGTCGACGCTGCTCACGACGGTGCTGCTGGGTGTGGGCGCCGTGGCGGTCGCGCCGCTGCTGAGCGCGCGGCGGGTCCGGCGGATGGACGTGCCGGCGACGCTGCGTGTCGTCGACTGACCCGCCGCGCCGTTCGGTACCCCTCCCCCTCCGGCCGCCAGGGCAGAGATCATCAGGAAGAGATCATCAGGTTCAGCGGGCACTTTGGTCACCGGGTTTGCGCCGTGGATGCCCCGGCCTTCAGGCCGGGGAGGAAACAGCGCCTCACATTGTCCACTGGTAGATATCCCTTCCCTAGAATAGGGTGCATGCCCCGCTACCGGCTCTATCCGACCGCCGATCAGGCGGCGATGATGGCCGAGCATTGCGGGCACGCACGCTATGTGTGGAACCTTGCCGTGGAACAGCGATCCTGGTGGAAACCTCGGCGCGGTCCGGCGCCCGGCTATGCCGAGCAGAACCGGCAGGTGACCGAAGCCCGCCGAGAGTTCGACTGGCTTGCAGCGGGCAGCATCATCGTGCAGCAGCAGGCCCTGCGGGATTTCTCCACTGCCATGGCGAACTTTTTCCGGGGTTCCCACCGGAAGCCCGGGTTCCGGATCGTTGCGGTGAAACCCTCGGGACGTCCGGCAGATCAACCGTCGCTGGTCCGAAGTCCGCATCCCGAAAGTCGGCTGGGTCCGGTTGCAACGCCGGCTCGCCCGCGCCAAGCGGGGCAGTAACCGGCGGGCCCAGCTGACGGTTCGGATCGCTCGGGTGAAAGCCCGGGAAGGCGACCGGCGGAAGGACTGGATCGAGAAGACCAGCACCGACCTCGCCCGGCAATACGACGTGATCCGCGTCGAAGACCTGCGGATCACGAACATGACCCGGTCGGCGCGAGGCACAATCGCCGAGCCGGGCCGGAACGTACGGCAAAAGGCCGGGCTGAACCGGGTCATCCTCGCCGCCGGCTGGGGCCTGCTCGTCCAGCGGTTGGAACAGAAGGCCCCTGGCCGGGTCGAGAGAATCCCGGCCGCTTTTACGAGTCAGCGTTGCTCGGCCTGCGGGCATGTGGCCGCCGGATCGCGTGAGAGCCAAGCGCGATTCCGGTGCGTCGCCTGCGGACACACGGCCAACGCTGACGTGAACGCAGCTATGAACATCGCGGCCGGACAGGCCGTGACTGCGCGGGGAGGCGCCGGACTGCCGGTGCCGGTGAACCGCGAACCTCAACACTACGCACCTCCCTTGGTGGGTGTGTAGGAGTTGGAATCCCCCGCGTTCACGCGGGGGAGGACGTCAATGCGGACGGTCCAGCCGGTCCGGGCGCAGCACCAGCTCCACCCCGAGCAGTTCGATCCTGGGCCGTTCGCCGCTGACGCTCCTCCCGGCGTCGGTCACCCCGGCGTCGGTCATCCCGCCGTCGAGGACGGCGACGTCGCAGCTGGCATGGACGCCGTTGATCCCGCGGGCGTGCACCACCCCCCGCGCCGGGCCGGGCAGCAGGCCGGGTCGGTGGATCCGGCACTCCCGCACCGCGACAGGTATCGCGCCGCCCAGTGCCCGCCATGCCCACAGCCCGGCGAGCTGCATGCCGCCGTCGAGCGCGGCGACGTCGAAGTACCAGTCGCCGCCGCCCCAGGCCAGCGCGTCCACGCCCACGATGGTCCCTTCGGCGCCGTCGGGCGCCATCCCCCGCAGCCAGCTGATCGCGCGGAACCGCGGGCCGTGGAACAGGGCGCCCACACCGTAGATCCGCTCCCGGTACCTCGCCGCCTCCTCGGGCCGCTCGACCAGCCCGGTCGGCGTCGGCCAGTCGGCGGCCGTGCGCGGGCGGGCGTCGTCCAGGCACAGCCGCGCGCTGTAGTACGGGACGCCATCGGCGCCTTCGAGGCGCAGGCGCAGCTCGGTCGGCTCGCCGCCCGTGGGCCCCGCGGCCGCGCCCCTGACCAGGAATCGGTGGCCATCCCCGGCCAGCTCGGGCAGTGCGATCTTGCGCAGGACACGCAGGTCCCACAGCACCAGTCCGTCCTCCCGCCCGGTTGCGTCCCGACCGGGGTGCGCGCCGAGGTAGGACTCCGCGCCGCGGGCGAGCCAGTCCAGCGCCATCGCGAGCGGCAGCACGGCCGTCCCCGCCGGGCTGTGGTCCGCCAGCCACGGCTGGGACCGGACGTGCACGGTCAGCTGCCCGAGCGGGCGCGCACCCGTGGGCTCCTCCCCGGCAGACGCATCCGCCCCGCGGCACACATCCGTCCCCGGGCCGGCTATCAGCACCCGCGCGGACTGCGGCGCGTCGTCCCGGTCGGCCGGCCCGGCCGCCACCTCGTCGGCGAACGCCGCCGCTCCGAGCCCGAGCGGAATCGGGGTGATCCCCCGCTGCTCGAAGACCTCGGCGAGCAGCGGTCCGACCATCCCACCGGCCCACGGACCCCAGGCGATCGAACGGACCCGGCAGTCCGGATGGGCGGCCTGGTAGGCGGAGGCGACCTGGTCGAGCGTGGCGTTGGCCATCGCGTAGTCGCTCTGCCCGGCGTTGCCGAACCAGCCGGCGATCGAGGTGAACAGGCACAACAGCGCCGGTGGTGCACCGGCGAGCGCGGCGAGCACGTTGCGCAGGCCGCGCACCTTCGTGTCGAAGACCCGGGCGAAGGCGTCATCGGCCTTGTCCACGATCAGTTTGTCGGCAAGCGCGCCCGCACCGTGGACGACGCCGGTGACCGGTCCCCAGGCGCGCCGCACCTCGTCGAGGACCGACCTGACCGCGGCGGCGTCGCGCACGTCGACCGGCTCATACCGGACCGGGATGCCGAGGGCCGTCAGCTCGGCCAGGGTCGCCCGCACCTCGCGGACCGCGAGGATCTCCCGTGCCTGCCCGCGCAGCCGTGCGGGCCCCCCGCTGGTGCCACGCAGTTCGGCGAGCAGCTGGACGAGCCCCGCTTCGTCCGTGGCCGCAGCGAGACCGGGTGGTTCGTCCACGAGCGGCGTCCGGCCCAGCAGCACCAGCCTCGGCCGGCAGCGGCGGGCCAGCTCGATCACGGCCGTGGCGGTCACCCCGCGCCCACCGCCGGTGACGACGAGCACGGAGTCCGTTCCGATCGCCGGTGCCGGGCCCTCGACGTTCCCCGGGGTGTCCGCCGTCCCGGGGCCGGTGGCAGCCACGGCGTCGGAGATGGGCGGCGCCGGTTCCACCCGGGGGACGAACCGTCCTCCGTCGGCGCGCAGGGCGACGATCGCAGCCGCGCCGCCATGACGTAGCTCCGTCGCAAGGGCGGCCGCGATCTGCGCAGGTCCGCGACCTGCCCGTGCGCAGTCGATCGCTTTCACCGCCGCGGCGGGCCATTCCGCGGCCGCCGTGGCGGCCAGCGCGGTGAAGCCGCCCAGCCAGGCACGATCGCCCTGCCGGCCACCGAGTCCGAAGTCTCCCCCCGTGTCCTGCACGGTGACGAACAGGCGAGGGCCGGACCGGGCTGCCGCACGCGCCCAGCGGAACCCGTCGCGTTGCAGGTCGAGCATGGTGTCGACGGCGTCGACCTCGGCCAGGCCGGCAAGCAGGACGACCGCCCCGGCCGTGGCGGCGTCGGTCATGGCGGCGTCGGCCGTGGCCACCTCGGCCGCGATTGCGTGCCGCGCGAGTTCGTCCACCAGTGGCTGCCCGATCCCGCTGCCCCCGTCGACGACGGCCAGGCACCCGGCACCCAGCCCCGGCAGGGCCAGGCCGGGTGCCGCCACGGCCGCAAGCGCAGGGACGTACCTGCTCAGCGGCGGCTCGCTGGCGCCGGTTCGGTTGCCGTCACCGACGCCCCGGGACCGGGCGGGCGCGGCGCCGGCCGGGTTGTCGGTGACGGGTCGGACGTCGGAGTCGGTGCCGGCTCGAAAGGGGGCACCACCGGCCGTCCCGGGTCCGCCGGCCTGATCGCTGGGATCGCCGTCGCCGGTGGGATCCAGGCGCTGGCGGATCAGCTCGACCACCTCGCCGAGGGTCCGCATGGCGGCCAGCTCGGCGATCCCGTCGGCCTCGCTGACCTCCACGGCCGTGTCTCCCACCTGCTGGCGCAGCGCGGAGAGGATCTCCACCTTCTTGAGCGAGTCGATACCGAGATCGCTTTCGAGCTCCATGTCCGTCGTCAGCACCTCCCGCGGGTAACCGGTGCGTTCCGCCACGACCGTGAGCAGGAGGTCCTCGATCTGGGCAACGTCCACCCCGCCGAGGGCGGGGGCCGGTTCCGGTGCCGCGCCCGCCCCGGGTGCGGTGTCCGTCCCGGACTCAGCGACCGGAGCAGGTGCGGTGGCGGCGTCGGTGACGGGAACAGGTGCCGTGGCGGTGACGGCAACCGGGGCGGGTGCGGTGGCGGTGACCGGAGCAGGCCCGAGCTGGTCGTCGGTCAGGGCCACCGGCTGCTGGGCGGTCCCGGCACGCGGCTCGCGGCTGTCCACCGCCGCGGGCGGACCGCCCACGGACGCGATGTCCCGCGACGCCAGGGGCTCCTGGTGGTAGCCGGTGTCCTCCGGGGGCATCCCAGCCAGTCCCGAACACACCGCACCGGACATCCGCAGGAACTCCAGATGCGCTTCGGTCAGGAGCTGCTGGAAGACGACGTGTGCCTCGGTGGTCTGCCGGTGGGCGGCCTCGAGCGCGGACATCCATCCCACCCGGCCGCCGGGCGCGGCCACGTGCGCCCCCAGAACCTCCCCCGGCGAGGCCGGCGGCGCGGTGACGATCATCGCGTGCTCGCCGCCACCCGCCTCGTGCTCCGCCACACCGGTGGTGGGCGCCGGGGGCAGGACGAACTCCCCGGGCACCGACCGGTCGGCTGCGGGAGGCGGCATCGCTTCGCCCGCGCCACCCGCGATCCCGGACTCGGCCGGTCCAGCCGGTCCAGCCGGTCCAGCCGAGACGGACGGTCCAACCGAGACGGACGGGACGGCCGGCGGAGGCGGGGTGTCCGCCGGGGCCGGCCGGCCGGCGGGCGCCGTCACCTGGCCGTTCGACCCGCTCCTGGCCTGGCTGCCGGGGCCTGCGGCTGGCGGATCGTGCGGCTGGCCGTTCCCGGACGCGGGTTCGGCCCAGACATAGCCGTTCGAGGAGGGCGCGTCGGACATCTCGTACTCGGCCGGGCCGTCGAGCAGTTCGGGCGCCGGATAATACCGACCGTAGTTCGATCCGTCGATGGGCACGCTCATCACCAGCTTCCGCGGCCTGGGCTCCGGTCGCGCCGCCCAGAACCGGCTGAGGTCGAGGGGGACACCGTGGACGGCGAGCCGCCCGAGCGCCGAGGTCAGGATCGCGTCGCCGTCCTGGCCGCGCCGGTCCAGACTGGCGGCGAGGTGGTCACGGCCGTCGAGGATCTGGTCGACCAGGCCGGTCAGCGCCCCACCAGGACCGACCTCGACGAAGGTCCGCACCCCGTCGGCGTACATGCGCTCGATCTGGTCGATGAAGCGGACCGGTGTGGTGAGCTGATCGACGATCCGGTCCCGGATGGCGTCCGGATCGGTCGGATAGGGCTGGCCGTTGGCGCCCGCGTAGACGGCGTGGCGTGGCGGACGGATCTCGATGCCGGCCACGAAACGACGCAGCGGTTCCCGCGCATCGGCGACGAGCGGACAGTGGAATCCGGTGGAGGTCTCCAGCCAGCGGGAGGTGAGGCCGGCGGCGGTGAGACGGCCCTGCGCGGCCGCCAACCCCTCCGGGGTACCGGACAGGACGGTCTGGCGCGGCGCGTTCAGGTTGGTCACCCACACCGCGCGGCCCGCGCCGTTCGACTCCTCGCCGAGCGCGGCACCGACGTCCGGGGCTCCCGCGCTGACCGCGAGCATCCGCCCGGGGCTGGTGTCGGCGGCGCCGCGGACGAGTTCGCCACGGCGGCGGGCCAGCAGGACAAGGTCATCAGGTGCGATGCTGCCCGCGGCACACAGCGCGGTCAGCTCACCGAAGCTGTGCCCGGCGACCGCGCGGGGGCGCACGCCGAGGTCGTCGAGGGTGGCCAGCAGGGCCAGGGAATGGACCGCGAGCGCCGGCTGAGCCCATTCGGACGCTGTCAACGCGGCCTGCTGGGCGGCCTGCTGGGCGGCGGTGAACGCCGGCGGGGGAAACACCATCGCGTGGATGCTGCGTGCGTCCCTCCCCGCGCCGAACCTGTGGCCGCCGAGCCGGTCCCACACCTGCTGGGCCGCCGGATGACGCATCGCCACGTCGGCGCCCATACCCACGTACTGGCTGCCCTGGCCCGGGAACAGCAACGCGGGCGACCGGTCGGCGCCCGGCGCCCGCGGGTCGTCGACCTGGTAGTGCACCCCGACCGGGTTGGTGAACGACGTGTCGGGACGGCGGGCGATGAGGTTCGCCGCCTGGTCGAGCCGGGCGGCGAGCTCGTCGAGGCTCGCCGCGGCAACCGCGAGCCGGGCGGGCCGGGACGGGTCGTAGTCCTGCTGCGCGGCTCTGGCCAGGGCGGCGACCCGGCCGGAATGGGCGGATCTGGCTGAGCTGCGGGCGGTGTCGACGGCGCGGACCGCGGCCAGGACCTGCTCGCCGCTGTCGCCGCTGAACAGCAGCAGCTCACTGCCGGGCGCGCGGGGACGGTCCGCCGCCTTCCCGCCCGCCACCGCCTTCCCGCCCGCCACCGCCTTCCCGCCCGCCACCGCGTTCCCGTCCGCAGCGGCCACCCGCCCGGCAGGTTCGGCGTGGCTCGGCGACCGGGGCGGTTCGGGTGCCTCCTCGAGGGCGATGTGGAAGTTGATGCCGCCGAAGCCGAAGCTCGACACCGAGCCGCGCCGCGGGTGCTCGACGGGCTCGGCCCAGGGCCGCCCGGCGGTGTTCAGGTAGAAGGGGCTGGTGTCGAGGTTGAGATCCGGGTTCGGCTCCACGACCTTGATCGTCGGTGGCAGGAGGCGATGGTGCAGCGCGAGGACGGCCTTGAGCAGGCCGGCCGCCCCGGCCGCGGACTTGGTGTGGCCGACCTGCGACTTCACCGAGCCCAGCGCGCACCAGCGGCCGTCGTCCCCGCCGGCCGCGCCGAACACCTCGGTCAACGCCGTGACCTCGGTACGGTCCCCGACGACGGTGCCGGTACCGTGCGCCTCCACCAGGTCGACGGTCCGCGGGCTGTAGCCGGCGTCGGCGTAGGCCGCGCGCAGCGCCCGGATCTGCCCGCCGGGCGTCGGCGCGTAGATCGCGGAGCCCTGGCCGTCCGAGGACGTGCCGATGCCGCGGATCACCGCGTAGATCCGGTCATGGTCACGCTGGGCGTCGGCCAGCCGCTTGAGCGCGACCATGGCCACGCCCTCGCCGAGCAGGGTGCCGTCGGCGTCCGCGGCGAAGGGCCGGCAGTCCTGGCTGCGGGACAGTGCGGGTGTCCGGCAGAAACTGACGAACGTGCACGGGTTGTTCAGGGCGTCCACCCCACCCGCAATGATCATGTCGGCGCGGCCGAGGACGAGTTCGTTGACCGCGGCGGAGACCGCGGCGAGCGAGCTGGCGCAGGCCGCGTCCACCGTGTAGTTCACCGCGTGCAGATCGAGGCGGTTGGCGATCCGGCCGGCAACGATGTTCCCCAGGCCGCCGGGCAGGGTCGCCTCCTGCCAGCGCGGATAGTCCTTCATCAGGTATTCGCAGATGCGATCCGCATCCTGGTGGGAGAAGCCGAGATCGCGCAGGGACCGGTACCACATCGGCCGGCCCAGCCGGATGTAGATCTCGCTGAGCAGCTCGAGGTTCCCGCTGCCGAGAATGACGCCGAACCGGTCCCGGGGCGCCTCCTCGTAGCGCTCGCCGAGGGCGTCGCGCAGCGTCTGGTCGGCGACCTGGAGGGCGAACAGCTGCGCGGTGTCGGTGGCCGGGATGACGGCCGGCGGGATGCCGAACTCGGTCGGATCAAAGTTGATCACCGGCAGGAACGACCCTCGGCGCACGTAGGTCTTGTCCAGCAGGGTGGGATCCGGATCGAAGTAGTCCTCGGGCAGCCAGTGCGATCGGGGGACGTCGGTGATCAGATCCTCGCCGCGCACGATCGAGTTCCAGAACCCCGGCGCCGTGTCGGAACCGGGCATGATCGCGCCGACGCCGACCACGGCGATCGGCGGCTGGTGACCCGCTCCCGGTGGACCGGTGGCCGTCCTGGTGAGGTCGCTGGTTGCCATGTCTCCTGCGCTCCTCTCCTGACCGGCCCGCCGTCGGGGCGGTAGGCGGGCGGGCCGGCTGGTGCGGGTTTCCGGCGGTTCGGCCGGATCAGGTGTTACGGGACGGGTCAGCCGGAAACGGATCCGCCGGAAACGGGCCCGCCGCGGCGGATCGCCCGGGACGGGGTCAACCGGACGCGGGCGCGAGGCGCCGGGGAGGGAACCGCGACGCGGCGATCGGCAGTCCACAGCTGCGCAGCTGCTGCGCACGGGTTGCCACCGCGGCGCCTTCCAGCAGGTTCAGCGCGATCTGGACGACGGTGCGGTTCGCGGGATCGGCCAGGAAACTGCCGGCGACCCAGCGGTTGAACGCTCCCATCGCCGGTCCGCACCAGATCTGGTAGTCGGTACGCCGGGAGCTGTCGCCGGCGAGCGCCCATCGTCCGGAGTTACCGAGATACCAGCGGAACAGCAGGGCCATCCGGTGTTTCGGGTTCTGCTCGGCGCGGCGCAGCTGGGCCGGGTCGCGGGCCTGCCAGTACTCGGCCGTACGCCGCCAGACCTCCGGCAGAGCCATCCCGAACACGTCGCGTTCGAGCTTCGCCCGCTGGCGGCCGGGAATCTGTTCGAACGAGTCGTGCAGCCGGTATGCCTCGTACAGCGCGCCCGCCCGGGTGGCGAACATCGTGCCCCGGCGCAGCACCTGGACCTTGGCGCCGAGTTCGAACATGTCCGCCGCGGGCGCCATCGCCACGTCGGCGATGTCGGCGCCGGCCAGCATCTCCTTCGCCGCGCTCGACTGTCCGGACTCGGCACTGACCTGGTTCACCGAACCGGTGAGCACGTAGGCGGCACCGAGCGCGAAGGCCCCGGCGACGCCCTGCGGGGTGCCCAGGCCGCCGGCGGCGCCGACCCGGATCCGGCCGGGCAGCCCGAACCGCTCGGCCACCGCGTCCCGGGTGGCCTGCACTGACGGCAGCAGCACCGTGAGCGGACGGCCATCGGTGTGCCCCGCGCTGTCGGCCTCGACGGTGATGTCCTCGGCGACCGGCAGTCCCGCGGCGAGCTCGGCCTCCTCGGCGGTCAGCTGACCGTGCTCGACCAGGGTCCGCAGCAGCGGCGCCGGCGGCGGCGACATGAACAGCTGGGCGACCTCCGGCCGGGAGATCTTCGCGAACACCCTGGTCCGACGGATGATCCCGCCGTCGGGTCCACGCCGCAGCCCCGCCGCGGAACAGCGCACCACCGCCGGGGTGAGGGTCATGAACGCCGACGCGGACACACACGGGACCCCGTGGCGCAGCAGCAGCTCGGCGGTCCCGTTCTCCAGGCTCGCGTCACCCGGCGAGTGCAGCAGGTTCATCCCCCAGTTCGGCATGCCGGCGAGGTCCCGGGCGAGGGCGGCCGCGGCCTGCTCGATGCGGGCCACAGGCAGCCCGCCGGAGCCGAAGAAGCCGAGCATGCCGGCCCGGGCCATGGCGGTCACCAGTTCGGTGGTGGCGATCCCGGTGGCCATCTCACCGGCGATGTAGGGGAAGCGAACCCCATGCGCCGCGCCGAACGAGCGGTCGCCGAGCCACTCCGGGTACAGCGGCGGCAGGACGCCGAGGACCCGAGCCCCGGCTCCGTCGGCCCTGGGCGGGATCGGGACGCCGCCCGGCGCCACGACCGCGCCGCCGAGGCCGATACCCAGCCCGCGCCCGGGAACCGCCAGCAGGTGGACAGGCTCCCGGATCTGTCGGGCGCACGCGCTCAGCCCCGGTTCGTCGAACACCGCCGGGTGCCGGCCCGGTCGCCACAGCGGCGTGGGCGGGGTGTCCCCCGCGGTGGTGGTCCGGTCGGCCCGACGGGCCCGGCTGGCGAGGCCGGTGCCGCCCGCGAGCGCGGGACCACGACGAGGACCGACGCCGCGGCCGGGGGGCCGGCGGGCCGGGCTCGAGGAGATCGCCATCAGGACGCCTCCACCGCGTGCGGACGGGCCGTGGACGGCTCCCGGAACCGGTGCTGCTGGTCGTCGCGGCGCTCCCGGACCGCCCGGGCCCGGTCGAGCGCCTCCCGCCCGCCGGTGGCCGGCGTGGGTGGCGGCCCGTCCAGCACCGCCCGGTCGACCAGCTCCCCGACCCCGAGCGCCGCGAGCAGGTACTGCCGGTCGATGGACCGGGACGGCTGACGCTCGCCCAGCACCGTGCGCGCCCGGGTGTCGTCGAAGACGTGCCGGTGGAGCAGGTAGCTGACGAATCCGGGTACCAGGTCGACCATTCGCTCCAACTCCGTCTGGTCTCGGGGGGGTTCCGGTACGGCGACGAGATGCGCGGGAAAGAACTCCTCGAAGAGCAGCATGATCTGGGTCACGGTGAGATCCGAGTCGCCGACGATGTGATACGTCATGACACCGTCGGACGGGGCGTGACCGGCGATGTGCACCATGTCCCGAGCGGCCTCCTCGACGGGCATGACGTTGAGCCGGGCGCGGGGGTCGGCGACCACCCGCACCGTCGACCGGTCCGCCTCGCCGGTTCCGCCACCGCCCAGATCGAGCTGGGCGGCCATCGACACGATCGTCAGCACCGCCCGCGCGACCGCGTCCAACGTGTGCGGGGGCAGGTCGGGATGGGACGGAACGTCGGTGAGCAGCAGGCTGGGCCGGAACACCACGACCGGCCGGCCGGTATCCGCCGACCACTGCCGGACGAGGACCTCGCCGTCGAACTTCGACCGCTCGTAGGAGTTCTCGAAGCCCTGGGTGCCGTCGAGGTCGTCCTCGTAGGCCACCTCCTCGCGACGGGAACCGGCGATGAACGCGGTGCTCACGTGGAACACGGCGGGCTGGCCCGGCGCGGCGGCGGCAAGGTCCAGCACGTGCCGCGTGCCCTCGACGTTCACCTGGTGCAGCTGCTCGGACGCGCCGGCCAGGGTGGTGTCCGCCGCGCTGTGCCACAGCGCCCCGAGGGTGCCTGCCAGCTCGTGGAAGGCATCCGCGGGCAGGCCGAGCAGCGGCTGGGCGATGTCCACCTCGACCTCCCGGACCCGCCCCCGCAGACCGTTGATCATCGATGACGGCGCGCCGCTGGCCGCCAGGAAACGCCCCAGCCGGGCGAGGGCGTCCCCGGATCCGGCGTGGGCCAGCAGGACCAGCCGGTGGCCGCGGTCCAGGAGCTCGCGGGCCAGCCGGGCACCCAGGAAACCGGAGGCGCCGGTGATCGCCGTCTCCGGACCGGCCCGACTCGACGCGTACCCGATCGGCGACGTCGCCGATCGGGCGGCGGCCGCCGCACCTGTCGCGCTGTCCTCCATGCCGATCGCCCCCGTTCCCGCTCCTCCGCCACCCATCCCCAAGGTCGCTCCACGACGTCGACCAACAGCGACACGTAGCTCTCCCCGCTGAAGTACCCCACACGCGCTTACGGGTACCGTGGTATTCGGACGCGCTGAGTCGCCACCAGGACGGCGTCCCGTGCGGAATCAGGGGGCGATGGCTGCTCGTGCGTACCTGCATGGTTCGCCGGCCGAGTCGGCGCGCGGGACCGCCGGTGTCCCGCTACCGGCGGGCGGCGGCCTGCGCGGCGCTGGCGAGTTTCGCCGCGGCGGTCGCTGTCCTGTTCGCCCGGCTGCTCGACCGGCCGGTCGCCCTGCCGATCTCGATCGCCGCGGTGACGATCGCGTTGGTCGCGGGCTGGACGGCGCTGGTCGGACGGGGGCTGCGGCGGCTGAGCGCGGCCGTCGTCGCGGCCTGCACACTCGGCGGCCTGATCGCCTTCGCGGGCGTGGTCGGCCTGAGCACCGCGCTGGTCACCGCGTGCCTGCTCGGCACGTCGGCAGCCGCGGCCCGCGGCGCGTTCGGCCGGCATCGGCCGAGGGGTCGTCCGGTGGACGCCGCCCGGCGCGGCGTCCTGCTGGTGAACCCGCGCTCCGGCGGTGGCGCCGCCGAGCGCCACCATCTCGCCGCGCAGGCGGCCCGGCGCGGAATCTCGGTCGTCACCCTCACGGACGGCGCCGATCTGCGTTCCCTCGCCGAGGCCGCCGCCGACCGCGGCGCCGACGTGCTCGGCATGGCGGGCGGCGATGGTTCGCAGGCGCTGGTCGCGGACGTGGCGCGGCGGCGCGGGATGGCGTTCGTCTGCGTCCCGGCCGGTACCCGCAACCACTTCGCCCTGGACCTCGGTCTCGACCGCAAGGATGTGGCGGGGGCGCTCGACGCGTTCGGCCGCGCCATCGAGCGGCGCGTGGACCTCGGTCAGCTCGGTGACCGCGTGTTCGTCAACAACGTCTCGCTGGGCGTCTACGCGGAGATCGTGCAGTCCGACAGCTACCGCGGCGCGAAGATGGGCACGGCGGCCGCGATGCTGCCCGACCTGCTGGGCGCGGATCGCGCTCCGCCGGATCTTCGCTTCACCGGCCCGGACGGTCGCGCGGGGTCGAAGGCGGACGTTCTGCTCGTGTCCAACAACGCCTACCGGGTGCACAGCCTCGGTGGTTTCGGTACCCGGCCACGGCTCGACGGCGGCCAGCTCGGCGTCGTGGCGTTGAGCGTCGATCGCGCGCGCGACCTGCCCGCACTCGTCGCGCTCGAGTCCATCGGTGCCATCGACCGGTTCCGCGGCTTCCGCCAGTGGACCAGCCCCACGATGCACATCGACTCCGCCCGCCCCGTCAGCGTCGGTGTGGACGGCGAGGCGCTGCGCCTGTCGCCGCCGCTGGAGCTGCGCTCGCTTCCGGCGGCTGTGCGCGTTCGGGTCCCGCCGCACTCCCCCGGGGTCCCCGCCGCGCGGCCGGGTGTCTGGCGGATGTTCCCCGCGCTGATCGGCATCGCGGCCGGCCGGTCACCGGTCTGAGCCGCGCCGGTCCGGCCTCGGCGCGGGTGTCCGCCGTCCCCGTCATCGTGCTCACGACTTCGACTGCTGGATCGGAGCGGTCGGCGGTCCGCCCTCGCCGTCGGACGGCCTGCCGCCGGGGCTCGCGGGCCCGGGTTGCGGGGTGCCGGCGGCGGCCAGGACACCCAGCACGGCCAGCATCACCAGGACCAGCAGGAGGACGAGGGCGACCGAGCACGGGGTCGGGGAGTTCCACAGCGCCAGGGCCAGTGCCCCTGCTCCGATGACGATTCCACTGGTCAGGCGGTGGTGCCGGGTCAGCCAACGGCCCGCGCCGTCGGTGCGCACACCCACCCGGGACATGGCCCGACCGATGGCGCCGGTGCCGTGGGCGGCGCCGGAGCGGATGACCCGGGCACCACGTCCCGGCCCGTAGAGATATCCGGCGAGCACCGTGAGGACGGCGATGGTCAGCCAGGTCAGCGCGCTGTCCCGCAGGAAACGGACCAGCGTGTCGTAGACGGCCGCGGCCCCGTCCCGCGGCTGGACGTCGGACGGGACGGAGTCCAGATAGTTCTGGCGTATGACAGCCAGCCCGACGAGCAGCACGATCATCGATACGCCGATGCCCAGGCCCGTGGCCATGAGCCCGGCGCGGTGCGAGGGCGCCAACCACACACCCAGCGCGGCGAGTGCCACCACGGCGACGGGCAGCCAGGGGCCGAGGATGTCGAGCAGGCGCAGGGCGTCCTGAGCCCTGGTCAGTTTGTCGGTCTGCAGCAGCACGATCTGTCGGTCGACAGCGGGAATCCTGCCGGCCTGCTCGAAACCGGCGTCGACCAGCCGCTTCTGCACGGCGTCGACGACGGGGCCGATGTCCAACACGATCGTGTTGCCCTTGGCCTGCACGGCACCGCTGCCCTCACCGGTGAGAACCTTCACCACGGTGGCGTGTGCCCGACGGTTCGCGTTCTCCCAGACCAGGGGGAACTGGTCGCTGGTGACCACCCCCTGCACCACCTGGTGCACCGTGCTGGTCAGGGCGTTGTGCAGCACGCCGGCCAGGGCGTGGGCGTGGTTCACGACAACGGGGGGCGCGCCGGTCCGGGCGAGGGCGCCCTCGATCGACGCGGCGACCTGATCGACGTTGACGTTGCTGACAACCCTGTCGGTCAGCCGATTGATCACCATGTTCTGCACCGCGGGGTCGGTGGCGAGCGGAGCGACCGTCTCCACGTACCGGTCTTCGTCGGAGATCGTCGTGTCCGCCCAGGTGGCGACCACGGCGAGCGGCGCCAGTACGACGGCCAGCAGGATCACGATCGACGCGCCGACGGTCCGCAGCCGGTCGTGCCGCACCGCTGCCGCGTCACGCAGCCGCTCGTACTCCGCCCGTTCCCCGACGGACAGGGGGCGTCTGTCGTCCGCATGCGCCGCACCGTCGAAGCCACCGCCAGAACTGGCAACCATGGCGCGGTACCTCCTGCTGTCTGCCCGGCGACGCCGCCATCACGGTCTCGCCGCCGCGTCCTTCCCGGAAAGCAACGGCCGAAACCGACGACAGGCGAGACACAAATACCGCGCCAAGATAAGAGGAGAACTACCGAAATCCACTTCCGCCACCTCGATCCACTCCCGTTCCAGGTTTGTGGACCACCGGCCTCGGGCAGTCGATAACCGGGGAAAAAGTCCCTGAAAAACAAATGGTCAGCCCAAGGGGAAGTAATGACGACGCAGACTCCTGAGCGGACACTCGGCGCGATCGCGCACGGCGACGCGCCGGTCTTCGAGGAAATCGTGCAGATGCACCTGGACACGCTGGAGCGGTCCGGGCTGGACGAGCGCACCTACCATCTCGTGCGGCTGGCGGCGCTCGTCGCCGTGGACTCGGCGCCCGCTTCCTACCTGATGAACCTCGCCGCCGCCCAGGAGGCCGGCCTGACCGCCGCCGATGCGCAGGGCGTGACCACCGCCATCGCACCGATCGTCGGAAGTGCCCGGGTCGTGTCGGCGGCCGGGAACGTGCTACGCGCACTCGGGCTCAGCGAGATCCTGAACGAAAATCCGGAGTAACGGATGACCAGGTCCGCGGAATACGCCGACACGCACCGTGGGTGATTCTGCTCGTCTTCTTCGGTACCCCGCTCGTCGCCAGGGCCGCAAACCCGTGTCCGGGCGCGCGGTTCGGGTAGGTCTCTCCAGGAGACACCGCCGACAGGCGTTACTGATCTGCGCGAGGAGACTGCGTCATGGATTATCCACTTCTGTCTGCGTTCTGGACGATGATGCTGTTCTTCGGATTCATGCTGTGGCTGTACCTGCTGTGCGTCATCATCTCGGACATCTTCCGCAGCCACGACCTCTCCGGCTGGGGGAAGGCGGGATGGCTGACCGCCGTCATCATCCTCCCGCTTCTGGGCGTTCTGGCTTACACCATCTTCCGTGGCGACTCGATGGGTCAGCGGGCGGTGGCGGACGCACAGCGGCAGCAGGCCTTGCAGCAGGCGTTTCGTCCGTCCGCGGTGCAGGCCCACGGCGTTGCCGACGAGGTGGCGAAGCTGGCCGACCTCCGGCGCAACGGTGAGATCAGCGAGGAGGATTACCAGCGGGCAAAGGCCCGGGTTCTGACCTCGTAATCGCGCTGCGGCATCCCTTGCCGTCGGCGTCCACGATCCGGCCGGTCAGCAGCGAGGAGTCGCCCGCTGTGTGACCGACCGGGTCGACACGCACGCCCACCTTGGCCTTCCCGAGCCGAAGGGCGACACGAACTGGCACTCCCTCGGCGACGGCCGGGACGAGTACCTGGCGTTCGCGATCAGCTTCCTGGTGATCTGGCGGTCGTGGGTCAGCCACCACCGGCTCGTGCTGTCCGCTGGGACAACAGTCTCGCCGAATCATTCTTCGGGACCCTCAAGAACGAACTCGTTTACCGCGAGAACTATCCAACCCGCCGAACCGCCCGCACCGCGATCACCGAGTACATCGAGGTCTTCCACAACCGGCAGCGACTCCACTCCGCCCTCGGCTACCAGACCCCCGAACCCATCGGAAACCTCTACCACACAGCCACCGTAAACATTGCAGACGCCGCATAAGCCAGACAAGATCCCGCTACGCAGGTGCCCGAGAAACAGGGCTCACCTCAACCCATCACAACGGTTGATGTGCCTCCCCACGCGGTCCGCCAGCAACTGGTCAGCGCCGGATTCAATCTCGGGGCGCCCTCGGCACGGGGCAGGCGGAGGCAATCAGACCCTGGCGGTTCAAGGTCTGTAACGCAGCCGACGGCCGACCCGATCCCCAACAGCGTGGCTCGGGGTCACGGGTCGGCCGCCGGAATGTCGGGAGCCAGACGGGTCAGACCTGGGCCGGCAGGACGTGGTCACCGATCTTGTCGGTGGACAGGTCGAGGGAGCAGATGTAGGCGTCGTGCGTCGCGCACTTCGCCATGTCGGGGCGCTCGTACTCCTGGTGGCAGACGTGGCAGGTGAGGGTGTCACCGGACGGGTTGCCGTACTCGTCGTACATCGGCAGGTCGATGCCGTCGTCGGTGCGGCGCAGGTAGTACCTGCCCTTCGTGGCCACGGCCAGGATCGGGGGCAGGACGAGGGCGAGCACGATCGCGACGAGCGGCGAGTACGGCTTGAGGCCGGAGCCGAGGCCGCCGTAGAAGTCGATGATCGAGATGCCGGCGGCGAGAATCATCGAGCCGAAGCCGACCGGGTTGATGGCGTAGAGCATGCCGCGGCGGAACTCGGGCTTCTTCGGTGAGATCTTCAGCAGGTACTTGTTGATGGTGATGTCGGAGGCGACGGCTACCACCCAGGCCATGCCGCAGTTGGCGTAGAAGGCGAGGATGGTGTTCAGGAAGCTGAACATGTCGGCTTCCATCAGGATCACCGCGACGAGCAGGTTGAAGCCGAGGAAGACCAACCGTCCGGGGTAGGTCTTGGTGACCCGGGTGAACGAGTTCGTCCAGGCCAGCGAGCCGGAGTAGGCGTTCGTCACGTTGATCTTGATCTGGCTGATGACGACGAGCGCGACGGCGAGGGCCAGCGCCGCCCAGTGCGGCAGGAGGTCCTGGTAGATCTCCAGGAACTGGTGCACCGGCTGGTTGGCGACGGCCGCGCCATCCGCGACGTTCGCGATGATGTAGACCGCCAGGAACATGCCGATGATCTGCTTGATGGCGCCGAAGAACACCCAGCCGGGGCCGGCGAGCACCATCGCGGTCCACCAGCGGCGTGAGTTCTCCGAGGTGCGCGGCGGCATGAAGCGCAGATAGTCGATCTGCTCGGCGATCTGCGCGATGAGCGACAGACACACGCCGGCGGCGAGGAAGACCGAGCCGAGGTCGAAACCACCCTTGCCGTCCTGACCGCCGTAGTCGAGGAACGTGTTGACCGAACCGGGGTGGCGGATCAGCAGGTAGGCGAACGGCAGCACCATCAGCACCAGCCACAGCGGCGTCGTCCACAGTTGCAGCGTGGCGAGCAGTTTCATGCCGTAGACCACGAGCGGGAAGATGATGAGCGTGGACGTCGCATAGCCGAGCCACAGCGGTATGTGCAGGCCCAGTTTCAGGCCCTGGGCCATGATCGAGCCTTCGAGGGCGAAGAAGATGAACGTGAACGACGCGAAGATCACGTTGGAGACGACCGAGCCGTAGTAACCGAAGCCGCTGCCCCGGGTGATCAGGTCGAGGTCCAGGTTGTAGCGGGCGGCGTAGTAGGCCAGCGGGAAACCCGTCAGGAAGATCACGACGGTGAACACCGCGATGCCCCACAGGGCGTTCGTCGTGCCGTAGGAAATGCCGATGTTGGCGCCGATGGCGAAGTCCGCCAGGTAGGCGATGCCGCCGAGGGCCGAGATGGCGACGACACCGGTGCCCCAGCGCCGGTAACTGCGCGGCGCGAACCGGAGGGTGTAATCCTCCAGGGTCTCCCTGGTCGCGGTGCCGGTGGCGATGTCCTGGGTTTCGGGATCGTGCGGGGGGCTGACGGTGCTCAACGCAGCCTGCCTTTCTGCGGGCGCGGGTCCCAGGACCTTCTGCGGGCGCGGGACCTTCTGCGGGCAGGTCCGGGGACGCCGGACCAGCGGTCGGCGGGGAGCAACGCTGACCCCCACCGATGAGCCAACAGCGGACCGCTTAGCAGGCGTTAAGCATCGGCCAAGTGGCCGTGGCGCCGTCAGGCGAGGGCGCGCAGGGCGAGGGCGACGCGCTGATGTTCGGCGGCGATCTCCCGCACCAGCGGGTCCACGTCGTCGGGGGCGCCGAGGTGGGTCTCGATCCGCTGGCAGAGCCGGGCCAGGCCGGTGGCGCCGAACGTGGCGCCGAGCCCCTTGAGCGTGTGCGCGGCGCGGTGCACCGCGTCGGGATCGGACCGGGCCGCGCGCAGCGTGTCCACCAGCGCCGGGGCGTCGGTGAGGAAGTCGGCGACCAGCTCGGACAGGGTCGCCGCGTTCCCACCGACGAGTTCCCGCAGCCGGACGAGTGCGTCCGGGTCGAGGACGGACCGCGCGCCCGGCGGTCGGGCCCGGGCCAGCGCGGCGACGAGGTCGGGGGTCAGCAGCGGCTTGGTGAGGTAGTCGTCCATGCCGGCCGCGAGGCACGCCTCCCGCGCGCCGGGCTGCGCGTTGGCGGTGAGCGCGACGATCCAGGGCCCGCCGCCGCTGTGGGCCCGGATCCGGCGGGTGGCCTCCAGACCGTCGAGGTCGGGCATCTGCACGTCCATGAGCAGGACGTCGTAGTGCCGGCGGGTGGCGACGGCCACCGCCTCCGCGCCGCTGCTCACCAGGTCCGCCCGGTGGCCGAGGCCGGTGAGCTGCAGGAGCACCAGCCGCTGGTTCACCGCGTGGTCGTCGGCCACCAGGATCCGCAGGGCGCCGGCCCCGGCATCCGCCCGGTCCGCGGTCCCGCCCGCAGCCGGGGGGGCACCGGTGGACGCGACTGTCGGCGGCCGGGTGGCGGGCGGGCAGGTGAGGGCCGCCGTCATCGCCCGGAACAGCGGGGCCGGGCGGATCGGCCGGGTCACCACCGCGACATCCGGCGGGACGTCGGAGCCGGGAAGTCCGGCGAAGGAGGTGAGGAGCACGATCGGTACCCGCTCGCCGGCGGGGACGGCACGCAGCGCTCTGGCCAGCGCCACGCCGTCCATGCCGGGCGGTCGATGATCGAGAACGACGGCGTCGTACCGGGCGCCGGCACGCAGCCGCCCGAGCGCGGACCCTGGTGATGCCGTGGCGGCGACCCGCATCCGCCAGGACCGGGCCAGCCGGTCCTCGACCAGCGCGCGGGTCCGGGCGTCGCCGCCCACCAGGAGAACCTTCCCGCCGGCCAGGGCGGAGGTGTCCGCGGGTACCGGATCCCGGCGGGCCAGCGTCGCCGCCGCGGCGGGCAGCGTGACGGTCATGGCGGTGCCGACTCCGGGCGAGCCGGCGGCGGTGATCGTCCCGCCCATCAGGGTGCACAGCCGGCGGCAGATGGCCAGGCCCAGGCCGGTGCCGCCGTAACGCCGCGAGGTGGACGTGTCGACCTGGGTGAACGAGTCGAAGATCGTCTCCAGGTGCTCGGGTGGGATGCCGATACCGGTGTCGCGCACTGTGAAGCGCCACGCGTACGTCCCGTCGTCGCCCACCGGTAACGCCCCGACGGTGACGGTCACCTCGCCTCGCTCGGTGAACTTCACCGCGTTGCTCAGCAGGTTGAGCAGGATCTGCCGGATCCGCGTCGGATCGCCGACCATGGCCTGCGGGCTGCCGGGCTCGATCTCGCAGGCCAGCTCGATGTCCTTCGCGCCGGCGTCGGCGCAGACGAGATCGATCGCGGCCTCCACGCATTCGGCGACGTGGAACGGCACTCGTTCCAGGCTGAGCCGACCGGCCTCGATCTTGGAGAAGTCGAGGATGTCGTTGATCAGCAGGAGCAGTGAGTGGGCGCTGTCGTGCACGACTTCGGTGAGGTGCCGCTGGTCGGCGTCGAGACGGCCGTCCAGCAGCAGTCCGGACATGCCGATGACCGCGTTCATCGGGGTCCGGATCTCGTGGCTCATGGTCGCCAGGAACGCGCTCTTCGCGTCGTTGGCGGTCTGCGCGGCCAACGCGGCCGCGCGCAGGGCGTCGGCGGCGCGGACCCGGTCGGCGACCTGCCCGAGCTGGGCCGCCACGTCCGAGAGCAGCGCGAGCAGCGCGGCGTCCGGCTCGGTGGGTTCGGCGGTGCGGAACTCCATCACCGCGATCACCCGCGCGGTTTCGCCCCGGCCGGTGCGGACGGGGACGGCAATGCCCGCGCCTGTCCCCCGACCCGTCCCGTGCTCGCCGGACAGGTCGGGCAGCCAGACCGCCTGCCCGGTCGTGAGGACCCGGCCCGGCAGCGCGGACGGTTCGCCGCAGGCGTCGCGCTCGCGCGGGTCGGCGCCGTCACGCGGGTCGGCGGGCGCCGTCAGTGGCACCAGCCGGTCGCCGCGGCGATGGTGGATCCGGCCGACCGGCCAGCCGGTGTGCGCGCGGACCAGGTCGACCACGTCGGCGGCGGCCGCGGCGAGGTCGACGGCCCGGTGCGCCGCGACGGTCACCCGGTGCAGCAGCCGCAGCTCGGCGGAGCGGCCCTGGACCCGTTCGGCCATCTCGTTGTACCGCCCGGCCAGGGACCGCAGCTCGCCGACGCCGGCGACCCGGGCCCGCACGTCGGCCTCGCCGGCGGCGATCCGGGCGGTCGCGGCGTCGAGTTCCGCGACCGGGCGCAGGACCGCCCGCCGCGTCACGACGGCGAACACCGCCATCCCCGCGAGGAGCAGCAGCGCCGCCGAGATCGCCGCCGCGGACCAGGCCCGCGCGTGGTCCGTCGCCCGCGCCGTCTCCTGGGCCGTGCGGGCGTCGACGAGGGTCAGCACCTGTCCGATCGGCGCCATGATGGCGTCCTTGGCCCGCAGGTAGGACGCGTCGAAGAGCATGTCCGTCGCCCACTGGCGGTTGGTCGTTCCGCCGGCCGCGGCCAGGGCGAACGCCTGTTTCTCGACGGTGGCGAGGGCGTCCGAGCGCGCCTTGGCCGTGGCGAGCAGGTCCAGCTCCTGGCCGGTGAAGCCGGCCCGCGCGGCCAGGGTGGCGAAGGCGACCGGGTCACCGGACGGCGTGGGCCGGCGGCCGGTGTCGGTCACCACGTCCCAGTAGATGTTGTCGTAGTTCTCCGGTCGCGGCGCCGTGCCGTCCCGGATCGCCAGGATCTCCTGGAACCAGCCGCGGTAGCGCGGCAGGCCGGTGACGACGTAGGTGCGCGCCATCCGGGTCAGGTCGTCGGAGGTCTGCCGCAGCTCGTAGGCCAGCCGCAGCGACTGGGAGCGCCGGGCCTCGGCGCCGGCCGCCCGCCGCGTGCTGCTCTCCGCCTTCAGGCTGACGAGCAGCAGTGCGGCCAGCAGCACCAGGCCGATGCCGATGCCGCACCGGACCAGGCCGCGCAGGGACATCGGCCGGCGGTTCACCGGTGTTCGGGCCTGGTGGCGGTCTGGGCCCGGCAGACCTCCGCGCGCAGCGTGGCGATCTCCGTGCGCAGGGCGGACTCCCGGTCGGCGGCCGAGCGTCTGGCCTGCAGGGAGGCGCGCAGTCGGGCCCGGAGCATCGTCGAGCTGTACGGCTTGGGCAGGTAGTCGATCGCGCCCAGTTCGATGCAGCGCACCACGCTCTCCAGTTCCGGCACCGCCGACACCATGATCACTCCGACGGCGGCGAGCGCGGGGTCGTCCTTGATCTCGGCGAGGGTCGCGTACCCGTCCAGGACCGGCATGAGCAGGTCCAGCAGGACGAGGTCGAACCCACCCGGACCGTCGTCGGCGGCCCGCAGCACCTCCAGCGCCCGGTGGCCGTTCTCCGCCGTCTCCACCTCGTGACCGAGCTCGGTCACCGCGGCCGCCAGGAGCCTGCGGTTGATGGCCGTGTCATCGACAACCAGAATCCGGCCCGGACGCTCCGCCGACGGTGAATCATGGCCCGGCGTCATCCCGGTGGGCGCTGTGGGCGCCGGCACGGACGGCCGCCACACCAGCGCGGGATCCTGGCACAGTACGGCCTGTTCCAGTTCACGCAGCCGGACGCCTGGTTCGAGCCCGAGCTCCTCGCGCAGCACCCGGCGGGTCCGGCGATAGGTCGCGAGGGCGTCGACCTGCCGCCCGCACCGGTACAGCCCGAGCATCAGCTGCGCCCGCAGCCGCTCCCGCAGCGGGTGGCGGCGCACCCGCTGTTCCAGCTCGGCGACGAGCGCGGCGTGCCGGCCCAGGGCGAGTTCCGCGTCGATCCGGTCCTCGATCGCCCCGAGGTGCAGCTCCGTCAGCCGGGCCGCCGCCGCGGCGACGAACGGGGTGGACGGGACGTCGGCGAGGGCCGGGCCGAGCAGCATCTCCTCGGCCCGGCGCAGCTCCTGGGCGGCCTGCTCGGGCTGCCCGGCGTCGAGCGCCTCCCGGCCGCGCACGACCAGGTCGGCGAACGCGTGCGCGTCCACGGTGTCGGGATCGACGTCGAGCAGGTAGCCCGGGGAGGCCGTGACCAGCACGGTCGCCGCCTCACCGCGGCAACGCCCCGGTTCGAGGGCCCGGCGCAGCTGGGAGACGAAGACCTGCACCGTGGCCGCCGCCCGCACCGGGGGCTGCTGCGGCCACAGGTCGTCGATGAGCTGCTCGACCGACACGACCCGGCGGACCCGCAGCAGCAGCGAGGCGAGCACGGCACGGTGCTTCGGGCCGCCGACGTCCACCGGTACTCCGTCCCGGTACACCTCGACGCGGCCGAGCAACCGGAACTCGAGACCTGCCATCCCACGATGGTCACCAGCAGGTATTCACGACAGGTAAGGACCGCATTACGTTCCCATGGCACGGCTGGACACAGGCGGCCAGGCCTCGCGGTGCCCGCCTGCGAGCTCTCGACCGACGACGCGGCCGATCAACGTGGTGACAGCATGCCGCCGCCGCCCGGTCCGGTCGCGACGGTCGTCCACCAACCCGGCCTCGTCACCGACCGCTGCCGCTATCACAACGACGACCCCGTCGGGGGATCTGATGGCGTTGCACATGCACAGCCATATTCCCGTGAACAGTACATGACATGCCATCTACCAGCGGATATACGGGAGGCCACTCGCGAAGCCGAGGCCGTCACCCGCACCCCCCGGAGACACGTGGCGTCATGGTGGCACCGTCCGACATGCCCGGAACCTGAGATCAGCGCCAGACCGGCTATCTTGCCGGGCTATGCACCCACGGGGCTCGGTATTCGTCAGTCACACCTCAGACATGGCGGCATATCCACCGAACCAGTCGTTCGTTGACACCGCGATCCAGGCGGTTCTTAAAGCCGAGAGCCAGCCGCTCGACATGGAGCACTTCGCGGCCAGGAGCGAGGACCCCGCCGCCTACTGTCAACGACGAGTCCGCGAGTGTGACATCTACGTCGGCCTGATCGGTCTGCGGTACGGATCGATGGTGCCCGGCGACGACGTCTCCTTCACCGAGCTGGAGTTCCGCACCGCATCGACCGCGGGCATGCCCCGACTGCTGTTTCTCCTCGACGACACCACGCCGCACCCACCCATCCTGGTTGATGCAGACCGCACCCGAATCGAACAGTTCCGGGAGAACCTCCGGCGCTCCGGCGTGATCGTCAAGACATTCTCCAGCTGTGCGGACCTCGGGGCGGCAGTCTTTCACGCGCTTGTCACCCTCGACCCCGCGAATCCGGGCCGCGCGGGGCAGGCCGGCGCCCGGCCACCGCGGATGGTTCCAGCACTGTTGGGACCGGTCGTCGACCGCCCTGGCATCTCCGCGGAACTCCTCGGCCGGCTGACCGCTCCAGGATCCGGACCCGTGGAGCTGGTCACGGGGCTGGAAGGTGCGGGCGGCGTCGGAAAGACAACGCTCGCCGCGCTGGTCTGCCGCCGTCCCGAGGTGGAGGATCGCTATCCCGGCGGCACGCTCTGGGTGGCGCTCGGGGAACAGGCCCGCGGTGCGGAGCTCGCCAGAATCATCGCGCTGCTGTGTGCGGAGCTGTCGGACACGAAGGTGACCTCGGCTGATCCCGTGATCGCCGGGGATGTACTGGGGAAACTCCTGGATGAGCGTCCGCCGACTCTCATCGTGATCGACGACGTGTGGTACGGCGATCAGCTCGCCCCGTTTCTGCTCGGTGGGGATCGCAGCGGCCGACTGGTGACCACCCGCAATGTGGGAGTGGTTCCCCGCTACAGCGACTCGATTCAGGTCGATCAAATGACACTGGCGGAGGCCCGCCAGGCGTTGACGGCCCGGGTCAGCGGTATGCGGGAGCAGACACAGGATCGCCTCGCCACCATCACCGGCCGCTGGCCGGTTCTGCTCGGGTTGGTCAACGCCGCGCTGGTGGACCATCTGGCCGACGGCGCCACCGCCGAACAGGCGGCTGACTGGATTTACGGCCGATTGAAAGCGGACGGTCCGACCGCGCTCGACGTCGAGGATGCCGACAGCCGGGACCAGGCGGTGGCGGCCACGGTTCTCGCCAGCCTCGAGATGCTGACCCCCGACGAACGCGACCGATACCGCGACCTCGCGATCTTCCCCGAGGACGTCGACATTCCCCTGGACGCCCTCGAAGTCCTGTGGGAAGGAACCGGCGGTCTGGACACCCGAGCCGTTCTGCGGCTCAGGACCCGCCTGGTGCGGTTACGCCTGCTCGTCGGCCACTGGGCCGCGAACCGACCCGCGGTCCGAGTACATGACGTGCTGCGTTCCTACCTCCGGCACCAACTGGGCCCCGCTGGCCTGACCGCCCGCCACGGGGTCTTCATCGCGCACGCCCGGTCCCTGCTCCCCGTTCACTCGGCCTCCACCGCCATGCCGCCCTGGTGGTCGCTGCCCGCGACCTCCGACTACCTGTGGCGGACCCTGCCCTATCACCTTCGAGAGGCCAACCTCCCCGACCATCACGCCGACCTCGTCACCGACCTTCGCTGGATCGAAGGAAAGATCACGCACACCGGAACGACGGTCTCCGCGGAAGCCGACCTCGCCCTCGTCAACTCCGCCATCGCGCGCATGCTCCGACGAACCCTCGGCCAGTCCGCTCACCTGCTCACCACCATCAGCCCGCAGACCTCCCTCGGGCCGACCCTGGCCAGCCGACTCGACCGGCTCCCCGGCCTGGAAGCCACCCTCGCCGCCTACCAGCGGCATCTCCCCGGCCGCACACTGCGGCCGGTCTGGCCGTTGTCGGACACGCCGGATCCCGCCTGCTTACGCGCGCTGACCGGCCACGGCTCCTGGGTGCACGACTCCAGCCTCTCGCCAGACGGCCGTCTTCTGGCCACCGCGTCCCTCGACGGAACCGTCCGCACCTGGAACGTTCTCACAGGCCAGCCCCAGGCGATCCTGCCTGACCATTCCGGCGGCGCCTGGGCATGCGCCATCGCTCCCGACGGCAAAGTGCTGGCAACCGGCAGCGGTGATGGGACCGTACGCCTGTGGGATCTGACCTCGCCGCAGCCGACCGACACCCTGACCGGACACACCGGCACGGTCACCAGCTGCGCCTTCTCTCCCGATGGCCGGCTCCTCGCCACGGCCAGCCTTGATCGCACCGTTCGCCTGTGGGATCTGCCCGGCGGGCAGCACATCGCGACGCTGCGCGGTCATACCGGCGCCGTCCGCGCGTGCGCCTTCTCCCCCACCGGACGCCTGCTCGCCACCGCCAGCGCCGACGCCACCGTGGGGCTGTGGAATCCGGCCACCGCCGAACAGACCGCCTCGCTCACGGGTCACGTCGGCTCGGTCTGGAGCTGCGCCTTTTCGCCGGACGGACGTCAGCTCGCGACCGCCGGAAATGACGGCACGGTTCGCCGGTGGACCGTCACGGGCCGCACCACAGCCATCCTCACCGCCGACTCCAAAGCCCATCACTGTGCATACTCGCCCGACGGAAAATCCATTGCCAGCACCCATCGGGACGGTACCGTCCGCCTTTGGAACACCTTCACCGGGGAACCGCTCGCCATCTTCGCGGGCCACACCGACTCCGTCTGGAGCTGCACCTACTCACCCGACGGAACATTCCTCGCCAGCACCGGGGAGGACGGCACCATCCGCATCTGGGACACCGGCGCCGGCGTCCCCTCCACCACCTACGTCACCACCGGCAGAACCAGTGGAATGCGGCACTGTGCGATTTCCGCCGATGGCACACTGCTGGCCGGCTCATGCGACGACGGAACCATTGCCCTGTGGACATCGTCAGGTCGACTCGAACGAACCTGGGCCGGCCACAACGTGAAGTCCTGGTGCTGCGCCTTCTCGCCTTCCGGGCAGCACCTCGTCACCGCCGGCGGCGATGGGACGACACGCATCTGGAACACCCACGACGGCTCACTGCACCGACATGGGACCCGCCACCAGGGCCCGGTCTACAGTTGCGCCATCTCCCCTGACGGAACCCTGCTCGCCACCGCCGGCGACGACGCAAGAATCCAGCTCTCGCGCATCGGGTCCGAGCAGCGGCCGCTCCATCTCACCGGACACAGAGGTGCCGTCTGGGCCTGTTCGTTCTCGCCGGACGGCGACCGGATCGCCAGCGCTGGAAACGACGGGAACATTCGGTTCTGGGACACCACCACCGGCGCTCCCCAGTCAACGCTCACTGGACACGTCGGTGCTGTCTGGAGCTGTGTCTTCGCGCCCGACGGAACCAGGATGGCGAGCGTTGGAAACGACGGCACACTCCGCCTGTGGGATCTCCTCGCCGACGAGTCGGAAATCATTCACGGCCAGCCCGGGTGGTTCCGCTCCTGCGCCTTCTCCGCCGACGGCGAGCTGATCTCCAGCGTCGGGGACGACGGCATCATCCGCATCTGGGAGACCGCGTCCCGTTCCTGCATCGGTGCGCTGCGTACCGCCCAGCCGCTCAGCGCCTGCCGCTGGCATCCGAACGACCGCCTGCTCGCCGCGGCTGGCGACGGGGGCTTCTACCTTTTCGGCTACGGCGGCTCCTGAGGCCCGGTGGGGCCACGGACTGGTCGCCTCCGTCCGGGAGCGGGCCGAGTCGCGGACGGGCGAGGTCCTGGCCGCCCGCAGCGACCACGACACCCGCCAGGAACAGGCGGGACGCTCCGCCGGCGGATCGACCTCACTGCTCGGGTATGTCGGACGCGGCGGGCGCCCGGGCCACCACCAGCCAGCAGGCCGCCGTGAAACGGACCTCCGCGTCACGCACGAAGCCGTCGAAAGCGGCCCGGACGGTCTCCACGACCGCCGCCCGGTCGTTCTCGTCGAGCTGGCCGAAGACGGACCCGAGCGGGCCGAACCTGGTGAAGTAGTCGACCAGGGCCCGCTCGGGAAAGACGCATTCCGCGTCGACGGGCCTGATGTCGACGTCCGCCCATCCGCTCTGCGCCAGAATGCGGCCGACCCGGTGCCGGTCGGCGAACGCGAACTGTCCCGGCGCGTCCGGCTCGCGGGTGGGCAGGTGCGACAGGTAGGGCGCCGCCGCCCGTTCGGCCGTCGTCATGAACGGGTTGGCGTCCGGGTGACGCCAGGAGACGAACCTGAGTTCGGCGCCGTCCCTCGCGATGCGCCGCAGGGCGGTGAAGGCCCGCACCGGCGCGTCGAAGAACATGACGCCGAACCGCGAGAAGATCACGTCGAAGGTTCCGGGCGCGAACGGGTGATCCTGGACGTCGGCGCAGATGAAGTCGACCGGTGCCGGTGCCTGCTCGGCGCGTTCCCGCGCGGCGGCGATCATCGGCTCGGAGATGTCGATGCCGGTGCACCGTCCCGGCGGGGCGAGCCGGCGCGCGACGGCCAGCGTCGTACCGCCCGTGCCGCAGCCGACATCGAGCACGACGCTCTCCCGTCGGACGGTGACCGAGTCGACGAGCAGGTCCGCGAAGGTCCGGAACATCGCGTCCAGCACCTCTCGCGCGTCGACCCAGGCGCGGCCGGCGAGGCCGTTCCACCGGGCTCGCTGGTCGAGGTCAGCCTGGCGCACCGAGTCCATGCCTGTCTCCCGTTCCTGGCCGATGAGGCGGAAACCGATCGTGTCAGGCCGCCTTGGCAGGTGGGCAGGTAATCGGCGCGCGGGTGGAGGCGCGGCGCCGAAAAAGGAGGTGCACGGAAGCGGACCTACCCGGATCATGAAGCATGGTGTGGTTCATGACGGAGAGCCTGGAGGAGTATCTCGCGGCGGCAGGCGAGTTTCTCCGCTCGCGGCCGACGGAGAACACCGTGTTGGTGACCATCGTCGAGACGCTGCGCGAGCGAGGCCTGACGGCGTTCGGTGAGGCTGCCCCGCTGTTCGGCTGGTGGCTGTCGGCCTCCGGGTCGGTCGCGGGCGCGTTTCTGCAGACCCCGCCGAAAGGAGTTCTCCTGACGGCGGTTCCGCCGCGGGCAGCGGAACTGTTGGCGGAGTCCTGGCCGCGCGAGCGAGCGCTGTCCGGGGTGGCCGCGCCGGAGGACGTCGCCGGCGCGTTCGCCTCGGCCTGGCGGCGACGGACCGGCACGTCGTCCCGCCTGTGGCTGCGGGAACGGCTGTACCGGCTCGGAACCCTGGTTCCTCCCAGGCCCGCACCGGCCGGCCGGCCGCGCGTGGCGGACCCGACCGACCGCGACCTGCTGGTGCGCTGGTTCACCGCGTTCGAAAGGGAGATCGGTGAGGTCGCCGGCACCGCGGCCCGGCGCGTGGACGACCGCCTGGCGTACGGCGGCTGCACCCTGTGGGAACGTGACGGGGAGCCGGTGTCGATGGCCGGGCTCACCCGCCCGGCGGCCGGGATGGTCCGGGTGGCGCCTGTCCATACGCCCGTGGTCTGCCGGCGTCGCGGCTACGCCGGGGCCGTGACGGCAGCGGTATGCCGGATGGCACTGGACGCGGGAGCGCACGACGTGTTGCTGTTCGCCGATCTGGCCAATCCGACCAGCAACGGCGTGTATCAGCGGCTCGGCTTCGAGCCTGTCGGTGAACAGGTTGCCCTGCTCTTCGGGCCAGCCTCCGCCTCCGCTACCCACGCCACCGCGCCACCGGTCTGATCCGACCCCTGCCCCGGATGCACCGCCGGTCGGCCCCCGTGCGGGTGTGGGACCCGCACGGGGCTCGGCGTCGACCCATGAGACGTCAGACGCGGTCGTCGCGCAGCGTGAGGACGGTTTCGAGGCTGGGCGGATGGCGGCCCGGCGGGATCGTCAGTGCGGCGGGTTCTGGGGGGCGCCCGGGCCCGCGCTGCCGCGGCGCAGGAACTTCATCGCCGCCAGCACCCGGACGTTGACGCTGCGGCGCTCAAGCCCGTCGGTCGGGCGCAGCCCGAGTTTGCTGGTGATCGCGGACAGGTGCTTCTCCACCGTACTGATCTTGATGTCGAGTTCCTGGGCGATCCGCAGGTTCGACCGGCCCTCGGCGACCAGCGACAGCACCCGGGTCTCATAGGGGCTCAGCGCGTCCAGTGGATCCCGTCGCCGCGGGCGGGCCATGAGGCGCCGGATGAGGTACGGATCGATCACCACCTCGCCCGCGGCCACCCGCGCCAGGGCGCCGGCGAGCTCGTCAACGTCACCGACCCGCTCCTTGAGCAGGTAGCCGACGGAACCCTGCCCGCCCTCCAGGTTCATCAACCGCTCGACGTAGGCCACCTCGTCGAACCCCGACAGGACGAGCAGGCCGACGTCAGGGTAGAGGCGGCGCAGCTCCGCCGCGATGCGAAGCCCCCCGTCGGCCTCCTGCTTCGACAACCGGACGTCAAGCAGGGCCACGTCGCAGGCGCTTTCGTTGACGACCCGCAGCGCGTCGTCGAAGGTCGACGCCCGCCCCGCGACCTCGATGGACCTGCTGTGCAGTGTCTCGGCGAGCGCGTCGAGGTAGAGCCGTTCGTCCTCGACAATGATGACCTTCATGAGATGGACGTCTCCATGGGAAGTGTGGCGACGATGACTGTCCCCCCGTCGGGCTGGGGAAACGCGCTCAGGGAGCCGCCGATGGTCTCGGCCCGGTCGGCCAGGCCGCGGGGTGGCCGACCGTCGCGGGGGGGCCGGGGGCCGCCGGCGCGGGGGCGGGGGGGGGGCAGCGGCGCGGGGG
>NZ_JALKFX010000040.1:0-9850 GCF_023243045.1 Frankia sp. AgB32 | reverse complement strand
CCGGCGTGGGGCGGGCCCGGGGGGGGCTGGCGGGGGGGGGGCCGCCGGGCGGGCGGCGCCGCGGCGCCGCGGCCGTCGTCCTGAATCCTGATCAGCAGCTGTGCGTCGGACCGTTGGACGACGACGGCCAGCTGACTCGCCTCGGCGTGCCGGTAGGCGTTGGTGATCGCCTCGGCAATCAGGAAGTACGCCGTCGTCCGCACGTGGCCCGGCAGGGGGACGTCGGGAATGTCGACGTCGATCGGGATGGGCGAGGTGTCGGCCAGGTTGTCGACCGCCGCGCGCAGGCCGCTCTCGGTCAGCGCCGCCGGGTAGACGCCACGGACGAGGTCGCGCAGGGACTCGATCGCGTCCTGCAACTGCCGATGGGCGCGGCCGACCAGATCGCGGACCTGGTCGGCCTGGTCGGGCGACTCGCCGTCCGCCTGCCCCAGTTGGTCCCGGGCCAGGCCCAGCAGACCCAGCACGGCGTAGAAGGGTGCCTGGCCGCCGTCGTGGAGATCTCCGTGGATGACCCGCCGTTCCTCCAGCGCGGCCATCGCGATGTGCAGCCGGGATGAGTGGATGGCCTCGATCCGCTCCAGCAACAGGCTCTCGATCGGCATCTGGGCGACGAGGACCAGCGGCAACAGCAGTACCCCCGCCTCCAGCGCGGCGACGAGCAACTGCCCCTCAAAGCGAGAGGGAACCGGCGCGAGGCTTGCGACGCTCGCCGCCATCGCGCAAAGGGCGACGAACAGCAGCGCGCTCCACAGGGGGATTCGCCAGCGACGATCCGTCCGGGCCCGAACGAGCTGGCGTACGGTCGCCGTCGCGACGAGCAGCGCGAACACGATCGCCGCGACGCTGCCCACCCGCGAGGTCGTGGTGCGGGGGGTGGTGGCGTAGTCCAGCCAGGGGCCGTGCGGGTCATCCAGGACAAGGCGCAGCGCCTGGGTCAGGACAGCCGAGGAGTAGCACCCCGCGAGCAGTATCCGATTACGGATGCCCGGCACCCTGCCGCCGTCAGGCCAGGCGAGCACGAGATGGGCGATGACTCCGGTCCACAGATAGGCGAAAGCCACCCCGAACACGAATACCGCCCCGACCGAGCTGGCCCGCAGGAACTGCAGGTAATAGGACCCGCCCAGCAGCATCAGCAGCACACCGACCCGCGGCTTCGCCAGCCTTATCCAGGCGAGGAAACCAATGACCACACAGATCGCGCCGAAGGCGTACTGCGGGCCGCCCACCGTGCCCTCGACGTGATCGGAGATTCCCCAGGACCACGTGGTGACGGCCAGCGCAAAGGCGAGACCGGCCGCGGTTCCGATCGTCGCGACCACCGCCTGCGCCCGCCCGACGCGGACGAACACCCGCCGGCCCGCACTGCCGGATCCCAGGTCCACCACCGGCTCATCGCCCCCTTCCCGCGTCGCTCACCATCCTTCGCGGGAACAGCAGGGCACAACCCAGGTTTCCGACGATTGGCACCGCGGGCGAACGGACGCCGTTCGTGCGTGCGGCCACCGTCCTGGCTTTCACGTGCACCCGGCGGCGGGATTCCGGTTTTCCGCCATACGCCCGTCATGGTTGCCCCGCCAGCGAGCGGCGAGGTTGCCCGGTGGTCGGCGCGATGCCCGCGGCTGACGCTTGGTACGGCGACCCCGCCGGACGCGGGGAAACCGGTCCCTTCCAGCAGCCCGCGCCAGCAGGCGGCGGTCACGCGACCGGTCCGTGCAGCTTCCCTCTTCCTTGTTCCGAGACAGGAGGCCCATGACCACCGGCCCGTTCTCGCTCGACCCGCGGGTGGCCGACGCCACCGCGCGCCCCCCGTCCCCCCGCCGCGCCCGCGGCCGCTCGCGGCCGCGCCTACAGCTCGTGCGGGCGTTCGCGGCCATGCTGACGGCCGTCGCGATGCTTCTCACGGCCGGCTGCATCGACCTGAACGGACTCGGCGGCGGGGGCCGCATCGCCACGCTGACGTCCTGCCAGGCCATGAGCCGGCGAGCTGACAACGACCACGCGTGCGTCGTGGCCACCCAGAACGCGCTGTTCATCCTCGGCGAGTCGGTGAAGATCGACGGGACGTATGGTCCGGGGACGGAGGTCGCCATCCGCCGGTTCCAGAAGGGCCACGGGCTCCCCGCGGACGGCATCGCCGGGTCGCGCACGCTCACGGCCCTGCAGTCGCGGATTCCGGGCAGTCGGACGATCATCACCAACACGGGTGTGATCACCTGCAGGGTGGGACTCCGGACCTGCACCTACGTCTTCACGCGGACGGTCACCCGGCAGATCTACCAGGCGACCGGGCCGGCGCAGAATCTGACGGTGCTGTGCCCGCGGATGCTCGACATCCGCGGGCAGGTGGCCTGCGAGGTTCTGGTCACGATCGCGGTGCTCGTCGTGCGACGCCAGGCGAGCACCGCGCTGCGGGAGAACGGCTGTCTCGCCGTCGAACCGGCGGCAGTCACGATCCGCCCCGACGTCGGCAGGTACTGCCGACCGTGACAGTCCCGGCGGTCCGGTTCCACCGGATCACCAGGCGTCCTGACCGGCTACGGCACCGGCGCGGGCACGACAGGACGAGGGTCGGACGATCGGAGCTCGGGATCCGGCTCCGGCTCCGCCGGACGGTCCGTGCCCTGCCCGGGGCGCCGCCGCGTCCCGGGCAGGTGTCGGCGGCGCCGCCGGATCAGCACGGCGCCGGCCAGGAGCCCGAGGACGAAGGCGCTGGTGTGGCCCACCCCGTCCAGGTCCCACCGGGTCACTCCACTGACCAGGTCGGGGGCGACAACAGCGAGGACCAACCCGGCGACCATGCGCAGTGACCGGCGGTTCGCCAGCACCATCGTCGCGGTCAACGCGCAGGCGACGACGTAGCTGGGCCCGACGTCGAGCACGTCGAGTGCCGAGGACGGCAGCCGCCCGGTGGCGACCCGGAGACCGAGGACGCCCTCGGACACCAGCGTCGCCCCGACATGTCCGATCATCACGATCGCCAGGGCGGTCCCGGTGCCGACAGCCGCCTCAAGTCCACCGACAGCCACGACGACGAGCAGGAGCCACAGCGGCAGTGACGCACCGGTCAGCCAGGGAACACTGCCGACGAACACCCGTAACGGATGGTGCACCATCTGCGGGATGGTCGTACTGGTGTCCCATTCCAGCCGCGAGGCCAGGCTCGGGTCCACGTCCTGGCTGGTCCGGGCCGCCGTGAGCGCGACCAGGACGCACAGCGTCAGGGGAAAGCGGCGCGCCGTCCGGCCGAGCGCCGCGGCGACGGTGCCGGCGCGCGCCACGCCGGCTGCGCGAGGCACATCGTGGGCCCGCGCCGGTGCGGCAGTCCCGGCCTGCGCGGAGATGGACATGCCGTGACGATGCCCAGCGAACCTGTGATCCACCCTTGGGTGGGCAACGGGAAGCCAACGACCGCGCCAGGCGCAACGGTGGCCGGACCATCCGGGTCGGCGGTCACAGCGCCCCGCGGCGCCGCAGATGTCGCGCCGTGACAATCCCGAACGCGGGCGGCACCCAGAACGCGACCACCCGGAACAGCAGCACCGAACGCGGGACCGACGTGCCATCGAGCGACCACATCCGGGTGTCAGCCGCCGGGTCGGGTGGGGGGCCGGTCGCAGGCGCGAACGAAACCCGTTTCGTAGGCGAAGACGACGGCCTGGACGCGGTCGCGTAGTTCGAGTTTCGCGAGGATGCGGCCCACGTGAGTTTTGACGGTCGCCTCCGACAGCACGAGAGACTTCGCTATCTCCGCGTTGGAGCGCCCGGCCGCGACCTCGTGGAGAACCACCACCTCGCGTTCGGTGAGCCGGGCGAGGCGGGGGTCGGCGGGTGGCTCGGGTTGGTCCGGGTCGGGAAGCCGGTGGGCGAAGGCGTCGAGGAGGCGCCGGGTGAGGCTCGGGGCCACGACCGCGTCACCGCTCGCCACCGCCAGGATCGCGAAGAGCAGGTCCGCCGGGCGGACGTCCTTGAGCAGGAACCCGCTGGCGCCCGCGCGCAGCGCCGCGTAGGCGTACCGGTCGATGTCGAAGGTGGTCAGGATGAGCACCCTGGTCGCCCCGTGGGCGGCGATGATGCGGCGGGTCGCCTCGATGCCGTCGACGCCGGGCATCCGGATGTCCATGAGGACGACGTCGGGGGCGAGTTCGGCGGCCAGCCGGACCGCCTCGGCGCCGTCGGCGGCCTCGCCGGCCACGGTGACGTCGGGATGCGAGCTCAGGATCATCCGGAAGCCGAGGCGCAGCAGCGGCTGATCGTCCACGATCAGGACCGAGAGGGGCACCCCGTCATCCTCTCTCGGTCCCGGCCGGCTCCGGTACGCCAGCCCGCGGCGCGTGGCCCGGGTGAGGATCGGGGGCCGAATCCGGATCAGGGGCGCGGTCCGGATCGAGGCCCAGATCCGGGTCGGGGACGGGCGCGGCGTCGGGGCCGGGCACGGGGCCCGTATCGGGGGCGGACTCCTGGTCGGACCCGGCCGGGAAGTGCGCGTGGACCCGCCAGCCGCCTGCCGGCCGTGGTCCGGCCTCGACCAGGCCGCCGAACGTCGCGACCCGCTCCCGCATGCCGATGAGCCCCTGGCCGCCGCGGCCCCACCGTTCGCCGCTTCCCCGGTCCTGGCGCCCCAGGCGGTGGCTGCCCTTGTCGTGGTTCCCCTTGCCGTCGCCCCCTCGATGCGGCCCGGCGGGCGGTTCGGGGCTCGGCACGGTCCCGGCCGCCAGAACCGGTCGGTACTGGCCGTCACCGGAGTCCACGATCTCGACGTCGAGCCCGCGGGGATGGTGGCGCAGTCGGACCCGGGCCGCCGCCGCGGGACCGCCGTGCTTGAGAGTGTTGGTCAGCGCCTCCTGGACGAGGCGGAACACGGTGAGCTCGGCGCCGGCGGACAGTGCGCGCGGCTCGCCGCCGATCTCCAGGCTGACCGGCAGGCCGGTGGCGCGGACCTGCTCGACCAGCCGGTCCAGGTCCCGGAGGCCGGGTTGCGGCGCGCGGGTGTCCTGCTCGCTGTCGTCTCGCAGCACGCCGAGCAGCCGGCGCATCTCCCCGAGCGCCTCCCGGCCGGTCTCCGAGATCGCCTCGGCAGCGCGGCCGGCCACGGCGGGATCGGTGTCGAGGGTGAGCCCCACACCGTCGGCGAGCGTGATGATGACGGAGAGGTTGTGCGCGACGATGTCGTGCATCTCGCGAGCGATCCGGGCCCGCTCGGCCGCCGCGCCCAGGCGGATCTGCTGGTCGTGTTCGCGTTCGAGTCGGGCCGCGCGGTCCTCCAGGTAGGCCAGCCGGGCCCGGCGTTCGCCGATGTTCACCCCGGTCGCGCAGGCCGCGATCACCATGCCGGTGAGGAACACGAACGCGCTGAACGCGGACTGCGCCGACGGGCCGCCCCAGCGCGCCGCGGCCAGCACCGCACCGACCTCGACGACGCCGGCCGCGAGAAGCATGCAGCGCCGGGAGCGGGACGCGGCCACGGTGTAGAGGGCGACGAGCAGCGCCGCGTCGCCCGGCGAGGTCACGCCCGCCAGCCACTGGGCAAACGCGATGGCCGCGATGACGGCGAACACCGCGAGCGGACGGGACCGACGCCAGACCAGCGGCGCGAGCAGCCCGGCCGCGAACACGTGGCCGGCGGCATTGCCCTCCCGATGCAGGCCGACGGTGATCAGCGCCACCGCCGCGAGCGGGAGGACGACCGCCGCGTCGACGGCCTTCGGATGCGTGGTGAGCAGCCGGCGCAGTGGGCCGCGAGGGCGGGGGGCGGGCAGGCTCTCGCCGGGCGCGTCGCCCGCAGGCAACCGCGACGCGCCGGACATGATCCGGCCCAGGCCCCGCCCCGACAGCACCACGGCGCTAGGCGTCCCGCCGCCGCAGCGCCACCGCCGCACCGGCCAGCAGGGCCGCCGCGTACCCGCAGAACAGCGCGAAACCGTTCCAGGGCGCCATCGACGTGGGGTCCGGGACGACGGCGAGAATCGCCTGGCCGGCGCTGCTCGGCAGGTACGGGTCGATGTTGGTCGACCAGTTCGACGGCAGGAAGTGCACGATCAGCGGCAGGACGAGCAGGACGCCGAACAGCGTGGCGATGCCCCCCGCGGTGCTGCGGATCAGCGCGCCGAGGCCCACCCCCAGCAGGCCGACGACCGTGAGGTACAGCCCGCCGCCGAGCACCGCGGTCAGGACGCCCGGATGGCCGAGCGTGGTCTCGATGTGCCGCGACGACAGCATCGCCTGGCCGAGGAAGAAGGCGGCGAACGCCGAGATCGTCATGAGCACGAACGTGACCACGGCGAACACGGCCGCCTTCGCCCACAGCACCGGCAGGCGGTGCGGCACCGCGGTGAGCGTCGCCCGGATCATGCCGGTGCCGTACTCCCCGCTGAACGTCAGCACGCCCAGCACACCGATGGCGAGCTGGGCCAGGAACACCCCGCTCAGGCTGACGCTCGTCGGATCGAAGGTGAGCCGCTCGAGCGGGGACTCCTGGTTCCAGTGATCGGCCCGGGCCCACGAGATCAGGCAGCCGAGGCCGACCACGAAGACGATCGCCGCGAGCAGGCTGAACAGGGTCGACCGCAGCGACCGCAGCTTCGTCCATTCCGAGCGCAGCACCCGCAGCTGGGTGACCCGGTACCCGGCGGCGGCCGCGGGGCCGTCGGCGGAGCCCGGTCGCTCGAGCGTCGCCGCGGTCATGCCCGTGCTCCCGTCCCGCCGAGGACGGCCCCGGCCGTGCCCGCGGCCGCCAGGTCACCCGGCTGCGGCGGGGGTGCCGCCGTGCCGCCGTGGTATTCGACGCTGTCCCGGGTCAGGGTCATGAACGCCTCCTCCAGCGACGCCTGGCGCGGCGTCAGTTCGTACAGCGGGATGCCGGCGTCGGCGGCGGCGATGCCGATCCGGTCGCTGGACAGCCCCGAGACCTCCAGCACGTCGGCGCCGTCGGCGCGGACCGTGACGTCGGCGGACAGCAGCAGGTCGCGCAGCTCGGGCGCGCGCGGCGATCGGACGTGCACGCTGTTCCCGGACGCCGCGGCGACGAAGTCCGCCACGGACTGGTCCGCGATCAGCCGACCCTGCCCGATGACGACGAGGTGCTCGGCCGTCAGCGCCATCTCGCTCATCAGATGGGAGGACACCAGCACCGTGCGCCCCTGCGCCGCAAGGTCCTTGAGCAGGGTGCGGATCCAGCGAATGCCCTCCGGGTCCAGCCCGTTGACCGGCTCGTCAAAAATCAACGTGCCCGGATCGCCGAGCAGTGCCGCCGCGATTCCCAGCCGCTGCCCCATGCCCAGCGAGAAACCGCCCGCCCGTTTTCCGGCCACCGTGGAAAGCCCGACCAGCTCGATGACCTCGTCTACCCGGCGGCGGCCGAATCCGTGGGTCTGCGCGAGCGCCACGAGATGGTTGCGGGCCGAGCGCCCGCTGTGCACCGACCGCGCCTCCAGCAGGGCGCCGACCTCGCACAGCGGAGCCGGGAAATCACGGTAACGCCGACCGTTGATGCGGACCGTTCCCGCGGACGGCTCGTCGAGATCGACAATCATCCGCATCGTCGTCGATTTTCCCGACCCGTTCGGCCCGAGGAAACCGGTGACAACCCCGGGCCGCACGGTGAAACTCAGTTCGGCCACCGCGAGCTTCTCACCATAGCGTTTGGTGAGCCCCTCAACCTCGATCATCTATGATCACCCTTTTCTCGGGATCCGGGGCTGACCCTGCCAACGCTAGCTGCGCGGAACCCCGCTGACGACGGCCGCAGGAGCGATCTCGGTGGCGCCGGATGTCCACCTTCCGGCGTACTCCCCCGCGACCCGGGAGGTACCTCCGCCCAGCGGTCCGGCCACCGTCAGCTGTGCCCGGCGAGGTTGAGGGCGGCCTGCGGCGACGTCCGCCATCCGTCGCTGGTGTAACTGGCGCCGGACACGGCGTCGATCGTCGCGCTCTGCGCGGTGGCGTCTCCTGGCGCAGGATCGGGGCGGCACGGGAGCTGATCCGCGACGAGCGCCCGCCGGCGGGCAGCGCGAGCGTCGTCACGGCGGTGATCCGGTCGCCGGCGACCGTGACGCGCGCCTGGACCGGGCCGTAGGGGGGCGTTGTCGGTCCTGGTGGAGAACGCCCTGCGCCACGGTGCGGGAACGATCCGGCTCACCGCGGCCGCGCAGGGCGAGGACGTGCTCATCGGCCTCTCGGACGAGGGCGGCCTGCTCCTTGCCCGGGCCCTCGTGGAGGCGGACGGCGGGGAGATCAGAATGCCGCCGCCCGGCCGCCGCTGTTCACCGTCACCATCCCCGCCCTGGCCCCCTAGTCGTGTCCGGCCGATCATGGTGAGGGCATCCGCACACCGGCCCCTGCAAAGCGACCAGTCGGCAGCGCAGCCGGGCCGCTCCACGGAACCCGACCGGCTCACCAGGCCACAACCCGCAAAGGGGCGAATCACCCACCAGCAAGATCGCCCGGACACTGCCTGGAGGGCGATCCGGGCGCGCGACGAGGTCCCGCTGCCGGGCGGGTCATCGGTTGATCTCGGGCAGCGGACCGTGGCTGGCCACGACGCCGACGGTCCCGTCCGTCAGGCGGTAGGAAAGCCCGACGACCGCGCACCGACCCGCGGCGACTTCGGCCGCGAGCAGGACCGACCGTCCCAGCAACCCGTCGACCGTCCGCCGGATATGCGTCTGCACAAACTGGTCGATATCGGTGCATCCGTCCGCTCGGGCCCACAGGATGCTCGGCATGACCCGTTCCACGACATCCCCGATATAGCCAGCCGGTGCCACGCCGGCGCGGTCGGCCTCCGAGGCTGCGGTGACGGCACCGCACGAGTCGTGACCGAGAACGACGACCAGCGGCGCTTTCAGCACACCGACCCCGTACTCGATGCTGCCCAGCACTTCGGCTCCCGCGACGTGACCGGCGGTGCGCACCACGAACAGGTCCCCCAACCCCCGGTCAAAGATGATCTCGGCGGCGAGCCGGGAGTCGGAGCACCCGAACAGCACGGCGAAGGGACGCTGCCTCGGTGCCACCGCCGATCGACGGTCGGCGTCCTGGTTGGGATGGAGCCGTTCCCCGTGCACGAATCGCGCGTTGCCGTCCATCAGGGCCGCGTACGCGTCGGCGGGTGAGGCTGGGGCGAGGTCGGGCATGCGCGGCAACGTACCCGAGCGCCAGTCGAGTGCCATCCGTTCCAACCCGAGAATGGAAAAGCTCACGATCCCGCTCGCGCACGGCCAGAACGGTCCCGGCCGTGCCCGACCGACGTCGGCCGCGAGGAGATCAGGCGCGATCGTCACGCAACGTGACGACAGTTTCCAGGTAGGTGGAGGGCAACGCGACGCCGAGGCCGGCGGGGGCGCCGTTCCAGCGGTGGGCCAGGTCGGTGAGGTCGGCGGCCAGCGACGCCTGACCGGCGGCGTCGAGTGTCTCGAACGCCCTGAGGGTCGGCCCGTACCAGCGGCGGAACGTCTCGGTGAACTCCTCCGCGGAGGAGAACCGCCACACGCAGGTCCGCTCGACCGAGCGGATCTCGGCGGCGGCCGGGCCGAACAGCTCCGCCAGGTGCTGCTCGGTGCCCCACAGCAGCGGCGAGCGCACGCCGGCCGGCGCCGGCACGTGGCTGGTGATCGTCCGGAACATCTGGCCGATGAAGCCCTCCGGGGTCCAGGAGACCAGGCCGAGCACGCCGCCGGGGCGCGCCGCCCGGATCATCTCGGCGGCGGTACGGACGTGGTCGGGCGCGAACATCGCGCCGAACACCGACAGGACGGCGTCGAACGAGCCGTCCGCGACCGGCAGGTTCTCCGCGTCGCCGTCCTCGAACCGCACCTCGAGCCCTTCCACCGCCGCCCGGTCCCGGGCC
>NZ_JALKFX010000003.1:126237-137016 GCF_023243045.1 Frankia sp. AgB32 | reverse complement strand
GCGGGGCCCCCCGCGGGGGCCGCCCCCGGCAGACGCGCCGGAGCGGGGGCGGTGACGCACCCTGGTCGCCGCCTCCGCGCCGCCCCCGCGGGCGGTGCCACCGGGCGCGCTCTGCCCGGGACCGGGCTCCGACTCCCGGTCCGTCCGGACCTGTCCACCAGGTTTGTGCGGCGCGCCCATGACCATCCGGTGCGATCGGGCGTTCGGGCCGCCAGCCGGGCGGCCCCGGGCGCCAGCAGCGCGCAACCCGACGAACCTCGGGTAGCCCGGGTTCCCGGCGCCGGGCTCGCCATTCGGGGAGACCACGAACCCGGCCCACCGCGCCCGGAGCGCAGACCGTCATCGAAGGAGAGGCGTATGACCGCCATCGACGCCCCAACCGGCCCACCACGTACGCCTGCGCCGTCGGGCGCGACCGGACTGTCCACTCCCGCCGAGCAGCTGCTGCGCCTCGCCCCGGCGGAGAACTTCCCGGTCTCGCCGGCCGTCCTGCCCGCCGCGGTGCGCACCCACTTCAACGCGCTGTACGCCTACTGTCGGTTCGTCGACAACATCGGCGACGAGGCGACCGGTGATCGGCTCGCCCTGCTCGACCACCTCAGCGCCGACCTGGCCCTCATCTGGGCCGGCGGCGAGCCCGAGCTGCCCGTCCTGCGCCGGCTCGCCCCCACCGTGCGGGCCTGCGACCTGCCCGCCGAACCGTTCGAGCGGCTGGTCGAGGCGAACCGCCAGGACCAGCTGGTCACCCGGTACGAGACGTTCGAGGACCTGGTCCGCTACTGCACCCTGTCGGCCGACCCGGTCGGGCGGATGGTGCTCGGCGTGTTCGGCCTGGCGACCCCGGACCGGGTCGTGCTCTCCGACCGGGTGTGCACCGCCCTGCAGCTCGTCGAGCACTGGCAGGACGTGGCCGAGGACCTCGCGGCCGGGCGCATCTACCTGCCGCTGGAGGACCTCGACGCCTTCGGGGTCACCGAGGCGGACCTGAGCGCGAAGGTCGCCGGACCCGCGGTGCGTCACCTGATGGCGTTCGAGGTGGCCCGGGCGCGCACCGTGATCGACCAGGGCGCCCCGCTGGTGTCGATGGTTCCCGGCCGGCTGCGACTGGCGCTGGCCGGGTTCGTCGGCGGCGGGCGCTCCGCACTGGACGCGATCCGCCGCGCCGGCTATGACGTGCTCGGCGGCCCGCCCAAGGCGCCGAAGCCACGGATGGCGGGCTTCGCGCTGGTCGCCCTGGCCCGTTCGGCGGTTCCGGGGTCGGCCGCGGCAGCCAGCACGGCCGCCGCGGTGGCCAGTGCCATCAGCGCGGCCGGTGCCGCCGGCAGCCGTTCGGGCAAGGGAGAGGGCCGATGAGCGCCCCGACGCCGATCCCGGGCCGCCGGCCGACCGTCGCCGAGGCCTACGCCTCCTGCGAGGCGCTGACCCGCGACGCGGCCCGTAACTTCTCCTACGGCATCCGGCTGCTGACGCCGGACCGGCGCGGCGCGCTGAGCGCCGTCTACGCGCTGTCCCGGCGCCTCGACGACATCGGCGACGGTGACCTGCCCGATGACGAGAAGCTCGCCGGTCTCGCCGAGGTTCGCGCCGAGGTGAACAACCTGGGCGAGAACAGCTCCACCGACCCGGTGTACGTCGCGCTCGCCGACGCCGCCCGGCGCTTCCCGATCCCGCTGGAGGCGTTCATCGAGCTCGCCGACGGCGTCGAGAGCGACGTGCACGGCCGGACGTACGAGACCTTCGACGACATGGTCGGCTACTGCCGACTTGTCGCCGGCACCATCGGCCGCCTCTCGCTGGGCATCTTCGGCACCGAGCGGGCCGCCTCCGACGGCTCCGCGCCGGCGATCGCCGACGCGCTCGGCGTCGCGCTGCAGCAGACGAACATCCTGCGCGACGTGCGGGAGGACCTGCTGGGCGGTCGGATCTACCTGCCCGCCCAGGAACTGAAGGCCGCCGGCGTCGAGCTCGTGGTGGGTGACGACGGCCGTCTCGGCGGCCCGCAGGTGGAGCTGCTCGGCTACCTGCGCTCCTGCGCGCAGCGCGCCGAGGACTGGTACGGCCGCGGGATGGTGCTGCTCGACCTGCTCGACCGGCGTAGCGCTGCCTGCTGCGGCGCGATGGCCGGCATCTACTTCCGGCTGAACCGGCGGATCAAGGATGATCCCGCCGCCGTGCTGGACCGCCGTCTCGCGCTGCCCGGCTGGGAGAAGGCGGTCGTCGCCGCCCGTAGCCTCGCCGGCCGGCCGGAGACGAGCGCCGCATGAGCGCCGGGGCACTCGAGACCGCCGCCGGCGGGGACGGCGCGCGCCCGCATCTGGTCGTCGTGGGGGGTGGGCTCGCCGGGATGGCCGCGGCGCTTCTCGCCGTGGACAGCGGCGTTCGGGTGACCCTGCTCGAGGCGCGGCCGCGCCTCGGCGGCGCGACCACGTCGTTCCGCCGCGGCGAGCTGACGATCGACACCGGTCAGCACGTGTTCATGCGCTGCTGCACCGCCTACCGCGGGCTGCTGGCCCGCCTCGGCGTGGAGCACCTGACGACGCTGCAGCCGCGCCTCGACGTGCCGGTGCTGATCGGCAGCTCGCTGACCCGCACCCGGCTGCGGCGCACCGCGGTGCGGCTGCCCGCGCCGCTGCACCTGGCCCCGGCGCTGCTGGGCTACCGGGCGTTGCCGCTGGTGGAGCGGCTGCGCGCCGGTCTCGCGGCGTTCGCGCTCGGCCGGCTCGACCAGCGTTCGCCGGCGGTGGACGGGCGCTCGTTCGGCGCCTGGCTCTCCGAGCACGGCCAGGGCCCGGCGGCGACCAGCGCGCTGTGGGAGCTGCTGACCGTGGCGACCCTGAACGTGCCGGCCGCGGAGGCGTCCCTGGGCCTGGCGGCGAAGGTCGTGCGCACCGGCCTGCTGGAGGGCGCCGACGCCGGTGATCTCGGCTGGGCGGACGTGCCGCTGTCCCGCCTGCACGGCGATGCCGCGATGGCGGTCCTGACCGCCGCCGACGCCGACGTGCGGACCGGGGTGAAGGTCCGGTCCATCACCGCGGCGGACGGCGGCTGGGAGGTCGCCGTCACCTCGGGTGGCACCAGTCGCGGCGAGGCGGTGCCCGGAGCCGACGAGTCCGGCGTGCTGCGCGCCGACGCGGTGGTGCTGGCCGTGCCGGCGCCGGCGGCGGCCGGGCTGCTGCCCGCGGGCGCCACCGCGGATCCCGAGAAGCTGCGGGCCCTCGGTGACTCCCCGATCATCAACGTGCATATGATCTACCCTCGCCGGATCATCGAAGGGCCGTTTCTCGCGGTCGTGGACTCACCCATCCAGTGGATCTTCGATCGGACGATCTCCTCGGGCCTGGCCGAGTCCGGCCCACCCGGCGCGCAGTACCTCGCGTTGTCGCAGTCCGCGGCGGAGCCGTGGATCGACCGGCCGGCGAACGAGCTGCGCACCATGTTCATCGACGAGATGGCCCGGCTGTTCCCGGCGGCCCGCGCCGCGGCTCCGCTGGAGGTCTTCGTGACCAGGGAACGCACGGCCACCTTCCGCCAGACGCCCGGTTCGCTCGCGTTGCGCCCGGGTGCGGCGACCGGCCTGCCACACTTTGCGCTGGCCGGCACGTACACCGACACCGAGTGGCCGGCGACCATGGAATCGGCTGTGCGTAGCGGACTCACTGCGGCCCGTGAGAGCCTGGCTGGTATGGGGGTCGTCGTGGGTGAGCTGGCCGGGACTGTCGCCGGGGGTGCGGCGAGTGCCGGACGGGTGCCGGCGCGTGCCGTGCCGGATCAGGCGGTTACGGCAACACCGTATGCATCGGATTCGTCGGAATTTCCGGATCCACGAGGCGCGAACGCGGTGGCCACCGAAACACCGGTGACCACCGGTCAGCAAGGGAACTCATCCACAGGGGGATACCCGGTATGACCATGACGGTTCCGGATGCGATCGAGCGGGGGCGGACCCTCACCGTGCCGGCGCTGCGCGCCGTGGTGGATCGACTGAACCCGCGTCTTCGCCACGTCGTCGCGTACCACCGCGGCTGGGTGGACGCGGCCGGCGAGCCACTGACGGGCAGCGGAGGCAAGCTCGTCCGTCCCGCGCTGGCGCTGCTGTCCGCCGAGGCGGCCGGCGCGTCCGCCGAGGTCGGCCTGCCGGCGGCCGTCGCCGTCGAGCTGGTGCACGACTTCTCGCTGCTGCACGACGACCTGATGGACGGCGACACCGAGCGCCGCCACCGGGCGACCGCCTGGACGGTCTTCGGTGCCGACGGCGCCATCCTCGCGGGTGACGCGCTGCTCGGCCTCGCCGTGCAGATCCTGCTGGAGATCGAGGGGGAACCCGCCCGGCGGGCCGCCCTGATCCTCAGCCAGGGCGTGCAGGACCTCGTCCGCGGCCAGGCCGAGGACCTGATGTTCGAGAACCGCTCGGACGTCACCGTCGCGGACACACTGCGGATGGAGGACGGCAAGACCGGCGCGCTGCTGGCCTGCTCGGCCTCGCTGGGCGCGGTGCTCGCCGGCGCCCCGCAGGAGACGGTCGACGCGCTCGCGGAGTACGGCTCGCGCCTCGGCACGGCCTTCCAGCTCATCGACGACCTGCTCGGCATCTGGGGCGACCCGGCCGTCACCGGCAAACCGGTGCTGTCGGACCTGCGCTCGCGAAAGAAGTCGGTGCCGGTCGTCGTTGCGCTGGAAGCCGGCGGTGCCGCGGCCGACGAGCTGCGCGCCTTCCTCACCTCGACGGGCGACTCCACCGAGGCGGAGCTGGCCCACATCGCCGAGCTGGTCGAACGGGCCGGCGGCCGGGACTGGACCACCGCGGAGGCGGACCGCCAGCTCAAGGCGTGTGAGAACGTGCTGCGCTCGCTGTCGATGCCGGCGGAGGTCGAGGCCGAACTGCTTGCCCTCGCCCGCTTCGTGACCGAGCGCGATCGTTGAGGGAGGCCGCAGGTGTCCACAGGCGCTCATGCCGCCTGGACCACCCGCCGGCCCGCGCCGGGACGGGGTGAGACCAGGTGGCCGGACGGTGATCCACCGGGCCGCCACGCCCCCGGACCGCTCGGCGATCAACCCGCTGATCGTCCTCTAGACCATCGCCCGTACGACGAGGGGAGTCGTCGATGAGCCTGACCTCGGACCCGTCCCCGGCTGCTCCGACTGCCGAGAAGAGCCCGATGCGGCCCACCATCCCGGTGCCCGCGACGGCTGACGCCTACGGGATCTCCCGGTCCTCACCGCCGCTGCCCACGGGCGTGACGACCGGCGACACCGCGACGGCCCCGCCCGCGCGGCCCAGCCAGGTCACCGCGCGGCTCGCCACCGAGCGGGCCCGGGACCACCTGCTCGCCCTGCAGTCGGACGAGGGCTGGTGGAAGGGCGACCTCGAGACCAACGTCACGATGGACGCCGAGGACCTCTTCATGAAGGAGTTCCTCGGCATCCGCGGCGTCGAGGAGACCGAGCAGACCGCCCGCTGGATCCGGTCGCAGCAGCTCGACAACGGCGGCTGGGCCACTTTCTACGGCGGACCGGTCGACCTGTCCACCACCATCGAGGCCTACATCGCGCTGCGCCTCGCCGGCGACGCGATGGACGCCCCGCACATGGCCGCGGCCGCCGGGCTGGTGCGGGAGATGGGCGGAGTGCACGCCTCCCGGGTGTTCACCCGGATCTGGCTGGCCGCGCTCGGTCAGTGGTCGTGGGACGACGTGCCGGTGATCCCGCCGGAGCTGATCTTCCTGCCGTCGTGGATCCCGCTGAACGTCTACGACTTCGCCTGCTGGGCCCGCCAGACGATCGTCGCGCTGACGATCGTCGGCTCGCTGCGGCCGGCGCACGACCTCGGCTTCGACATCGACGAGCTCAAGGTGCCCGCGGACGAGCGCCCGCCGGCCCCGCTGCGTAGCTGGGAGGGTGCCTTCCAGCGGCTCGACAAGCTGCTGCACCGGTACGAGCGCAAGCCGATCAAGCTGCTGCGCACCCTGGCGCTGCGCCGGGCCACCGAGTGGGTCGTCGCCCGTCAGGAGGCCGACGGCTGCTGGGGTGGGATCCAGCCGCCGTGGGTGTACTCCGTCATGGCGCTGCACCTGATGGGGTATCCGCTGAATCACCCGGTGATCGCCACCGCGTTCCGCGGCATGGAGCGCTACGTGATCCGCCGCGACACCCCGGAAGGCCCGATCCGCCAGATCGAGGCCTGCCAGTCGCCGGTCTGGGACACCGCGCTCGCGGTCGTCGCCCTGGCCGACGCCGGGGTCGCCGGTGACCATCCGGCGATGGTGAAGGCCGGCCAGTGGCTGGTCGACGAGGAGGTCCGGGTCGCCGGCGACTGGGCGGTGCGCCGTCCGGAGCTCGCCCCCGGCGGCTGGGCGTTCGAGTTCGACAACGACTTCTACCCGGACGTTGACGACACGGCCGAGGTCGTGCTGGCGCTGCGCCGGCTGCTCGGTGGCGGCCACGTCGCCCCGAACAACGAGCAGCACCGCGACGCCGACCGGCCCACCGTCGCCGCGGCCGACCCGGCGCTGGCCACGGCGATCCGGGCGGCGGCGTCCCGCGGGGTCGACTGGAGCGTCGGAATGCGCTCGTCGGACGGCGCCTGGGGGGCGTTCGACGCGGACAACGTCCGACTGCTCGCCACCAAGATCCCGTTCTGCGACTTCGGTGAGGTCGTCGACCCGCCGTCGGCCGACGTCACCGCCCACCTCGTCGAGATGCTCGCCGACCTGGGCCGCTCCGATCACCCGATCACCCAGCGGGCGGTGCAGTGGCTGCTGGACAACCAGGAGCCGGGTGGATCCTGGTTCGGCCGCTGGGGCGTCAACCACGTCTACGGCACCGGCGCGGTCGTGCCCGCGCTGATCGCGGCCGGGGTGCCGACCGACCACCCGGCGATCGTCGCCGCCGTGCGGTGGCTGCTCGAACACCAGGCGCCCGAGGGCGGCTGGGGCGAGGACCTGCGCTCCTACACCGATCCGGCCTGGATCGGCCGGGGCGCGCTCACCGCCTCGCAGACCGCCTGGGCGCTGCTCGCGCTGCTCGCCGTCGACCCGGACAGCCGGGCCGTGGAGCGCGGTGTCCGGTGGCTGTGCGACACCCAGCGGTCCGACGGCACCTGGGACGAGCCCTACTTCACCGGCACCGGCTTCCCGTGGGACTTCTCGCTGAACTACCACCTGTACCGGCTGGTCTTCCCGCTGACCGCACTCGGCCGGTACGTGAGCCTCGCCGGGGTGACCGCGTTGTGAACACCTCCGCATCCCCCGGTGGTGAGGGAACCATGGCCAACGGCGCCGCCCCGGGCGACCGCGCGCCGGCCGGGGCGTCCCGGCCGGCGGGGGGATCCCCGGCGCTCCCCGCCCAGGACCCGTTGTCGCCCTCCGTCCCCACGGCGGCGGCGGCCCCCCGCCGGTCGACGGCACCGGTCGGCGGCGGCCCCGCCGGTGCGGACCGCGCCCCGGGCCAGTTCGCCCACCCCGCGGGGCTCGCGACCGCCACCGTGACCGCCCCCGGCCCCGCCGGGACGGCTGTCCCGGCGCACCCCGACGTGTGCACCACGAGTCAGCAGTCCCCGGGCCTGGCGCCCGCGGGGGCGGAGTCGGTGATCCTGGATCCAGCGGGCGCGGCGGGGGCGACCCGGCCCGCCGCCACCCGGAGCCGGAGCCGGACCCGGCTCGTCGTCGCCGCGGCGCTGCGCTTCGAGGCCATGGCGGCCGGCCGGTCGGGCCTGCCGTCGGACACGGTCATGGTGCGGACCGGGATGGGGCCGGAGCGGGCGGGCCAGGCCGCTCGCCTGGTCCGTGAGGCCCGGCCCGACGCCGCCGCGATCGTGGGCCTGTCCGGCGGGCTCGCGGCGGGCATCCGGCCCGGCGACATCGTCGTGGCCACCGAGATCCGCTCCGCCGACGGGACCGTCGTCGCGCGCTGCGCGTCCGCCCCGCTGCTCGCCGGCGATCTGCGGCGCCTCGGCCTGACCGTGCATGTCGGCCCGATCGTCACCGTGCCCAAGCTGGCCACCGGTGACGAGCGGACCCGGCTGGCCGCCACCGGCGCCGTCGCGGTGGACATGGAGAGCGCGGCGCTCGCCGCCGGCGTCGGCGACATCCCCTTCGCCGCCGTCCGGGTGATCGTCGACACCGCGGACGAACCCCTCGGCCACTTCGACCTGATCCGCCGAGGCATCCTCGGGCTGCGCACGATGCGCCGGCTCGGGCCGCCGATCGGTGCGTGGGCCGCGGCGGTCGGGCGGCGTACGGTGCTGCTGGCCGAGCCGCGGGCGTTCTGCGCCGGGGTCGAGCGGGCGATCGAGGTCGTCGAACGGGCCTTGGAGCTGCACGGCGCGCCGGTCTACGTCCGTAAGCAGATCGTGCACAACTCGCATGTGGTCGCGGATCTGGCGGCCCGTGGCGCGGTCTTCGTCGAGGAGCTCGACGAGGTCCCCGCCGACGCCACCGTCGTGTTCTCCGCCCACGGCGTGGCACCCGCGGTGTGGGACCAGGCCGGCGACCGGCGTCTGTCCGTGATCGACGCCACCTGCCCGTTGGTCGAGAAGGTCCACACCGAGGCCCGCCGCTTCACCTCGCGCGGTGACACCGTGTTCCTCATCGGCCACGCGGGCCACGAGGAGGTCGACGGCACCCTCGGCGAGGCGCCCGGCCGCATCCAGCTCGTGCAGTCTCCGGCCGAGGTCGCCGCCCTGGACGTCCCCGACCCGCAGCGCGTCACGTACCTCATGCAGACGACGCTGGCGATGGACGAGGCGGACGAGGTCGTCGAGGCCCTCACGGACCGGTTCCCGAGCATCGTCGGGCCCGGCTCGGCCGACATCTGCTACGCCACCTCGAACCGGCAGAACGCGGTCCGCCGGGTCGCCCAGGAAGCCCAGCTCGTCCTGGTCGTCGGGTCGGCGAACAGCGCGAACTCAGTGCGGCTGGTCGAGGTCAGCCGCCGCGACGGGGTCGCCTCCCACCTCGTCGAGAACGTCGGCGACGTGCGGCTGTCCTGGCTTGACGGCGTGCACACGGTCGGCATCTCGGCCGGAGCGTCGGCCCCGCCGGCGCTGGTCGAGGAACTCACCGCCGCACTGTCCGGCCTTGGTCCCACCGAGGTGACGGTGCGCTCCGTCGGCCGGGAGACGGTCGCCTTCAACCTGCCCAAGGAACTGCGCCGGGCGGCGGCCGACGCCGCGACGGCGACGGCGACGGCATCCGGACAGGGCACCGCGGCCTCCTCGTAAAACACCGTCCCCGGCTGTCACGCGAGTCCTGGTACCCGCGGCAGCCAGCGCGTCGCCCGATCCACCGTGCTCCCTGGATCCCGGGACGGGACGCGGCTCCCTGCGCCCGAGCCGGCGCACCGCCGGGATCCAGGGCCGGCGAGGCCGATTCGCGGCTGGCTCGACATCGTGTCACTCTCAGTAGTGAACAGCGGTCGCTTGTCGGCCAACCCACGGAAGTTCCTGGCTTGGTCGCGGTTCCGCACGGGGGTCGTCCCGACACCTCCGACGCATCGTCGAACGTCGTGGTCCGGCGGCGGCGACGCGGAGCCGACGGCGAGCCTTCGCCGGCCAGTTTCGGGGCTCTGACCTGCTCCGATGATGTCCATTTCCTGTCCGCATCCTGTCGCCTGGCGGATTCGGTCTCCTGGCGGACACCGCTGTGCGACAGCTCATCGCTCGATCCACATGCAGGCTGTACGTACAGGCTGTATGGTCAGTGCAGCGATCATCGGTTATCACCGGCGACCAAAGAGAGGGGAGCTACGCCGTGGCGGTCGAGTGGCGGTACCAGCTCCGTGTAGGTACCTATCTGGCGAAGCAGAAACTGCTGCGTCGCAAGCACTTCCCGCTCGTGCTGGAGCTCGAGCCACTGTTCGCCTGCAACCTGTCCTGCACGGGTTGTGGGAAGATCCAGCATCCGGCGTCCGTCCTGAAGCAGCGGATGAGCGTCGACGACGCGCTCGCTGCGGTCAAGGAGTGCGGCGCGCCGGTCGTTGCGATCGCGGGCGGTGAGCCGCTTATGCACCCGCAGATTCACGAGATCGTGAACGAGCTGGTCAAGCGCAAGAAGTTCGTGATCCTCTGCACGAACGGGCTCCTGCTGCAGAAGAAGCTCAAGAACTTCACTCCGTCGCCGTACTTCACCTTCGTCCTGCACATCGACGGGCTGCGCGAGCGGCACGACGCTGTGGTGGAGAAGGAGGGCACCTTCGACGAGTGCGTGCGGGCCTTCCACGCGGCGAAGGCCGCCGGCTTCCGGGTCGGCAGCAACTCGACGTTCTTCAACAACGACAGCCCGCAGGACGTCATCGACATCCTGACCTTCCTGAACGACGACCTGAAGGTCGACCAGATCCAGCTCTCCCCGGGCTACGCGTACGAGAAGGCTCCCGACCAGGAGCACTTCCTCGCCGTCCAGGAGACCCGGGAGATGTTCGGCAAGGTCTTCGCGGAGGGTCGGCGCAAGAAGTTCCGGCTGAACCACTCGCCGGTGTTCCTCGACTTCCTCGAGGGCAAGAAGGAGCTCGCCTGCACCGCCTGGGGCATCCCGAGCTACTCGCTGTTCGGCTGGCAGAAGCCCTGCTACCTGATGAGCGACGGGTACGTCTCCTCCTACAAGGAGCTCGTCGAGACCACCGACTGGGACAGCTACGGCCGTGGCAAGGACCCGCGCTGCGCGAACTGCATGGCGCACTGCGGGTACGAGACGTCGGCCGTGCTCGCCACGATCGGCTCGCTGAAGGAGTCGATCCGCGCGGTGCGCGAAGCCTGATTCCGCGGGCGGCCGCCGTCACGGCGGC
>NZ_JALKFX010000003.1:18002-126227 GCF_023243045.1 Frankia sp. AgB32 | reverse complement strand
CGCCCCCCCGCCCCCCCCCCCCCCCCCGACCCGCCCCCCCGCCGCCGCCTTGGTCGCCCAGCGACCGGGGCGGCGTTGTCGTGTCGCGCCTGGATCTGCCGTCCCTGAGCGGGCGCGCCGGAAGGCGCGCTGAGGCAGGCACATCAGGGACCGCCGCTCCCCCTGCCCGCGGCCAGCGTCGTGATCGAACGGTGATGGCCCGGATCGGCGACCACACATTGACGGGGACCCCGGCGGTGTGACCGCGATCCTCCGGCTGTGTCTGCCCGCTTGTGTGGTTTAGATCTGCCGTTCAGACGGATGTGGGCATGGGATGACCGAGCCAGGTCACCGCGTCGCAGAGGGCCGCGACCAGGTCCAGCTCGTGGCCGGCGCGGTCGGCGTGGACGCGATGGAGATTGAGTACCAGCCGCTCGGCGTCCGCCCAGTCGGCGAACTCGCCGAGCCGCGCGTCGCGGGCGATCTCCAACGGCGTCGCACCACGGGCGAGCCCGCGGTCTGCCTCACTGAGCACGAACTGGAAGTAGCGACGGTGCTCGTCGAGCACACGGTCGATCTCTCCGCCGGCCAGCACCGGGCCATGCCCGGGCACGATCACCTCAGGCGTCATCCCTGCCAGCCAGTCGAGTGTGGTGAGCGCTCCCGTCACCGAGCCCATGAACACCAGCGGAGTCAGACCGGCGAAAAGCAGGTCCCCGGCGAACAGGATGCGATCGTCCTGCTCATGACCGATCAACACCGTCGCCGCAGGCAGAAGGCTGTTGCCGTAGGTGTGGTCACCGTGCTGGTGGGTGTTGACTGCCCACCGGATCGGGGTTCCACGGGTGGCATCACCCAGTGCGGTGAGGAACCGGTGGGTGCGCTGCACAGTGGCGCAGGTGTCGATGACCAGCGTTTCCCCATCGCCGCTTACAGCACCGGCGTTGTTCACCCACCAGGACCCATCCGGCTGCACCCAGGCATGCACACCCGGTCGAAGCTCGCACAACTGCGCCGCGTCGGGCGCGACCGACAGGTCTCGACCCGCGAGCCCGTCGGACTGCGTCGACATCTGATCACCTACCCATGGTGACATCAAGAGGTTGAAATGACCGCGAACTGAATCAAACCTGGACACAGCCTTGTCGTGTTTGGCGACCATAGCGTCACTGGCCATGGGCGCATGGCCGGGTCAGCTTGGCACGGCGCGCTCGAAGCAGGCTGCCGCGCGGCGGCAGGTTCTTGGTGGCGCACCGATGGACGTGATCGCCGGCGTCGTGGTCGCATTGACGTTCCGCTTTAAAGGGGCAAATTGGACATCTATCCCTGTGGAGCGACCAGCGGGCAGCGCAGCCGGCGCCTAGCGGGTCCGCTGCGGGCCGGTGCTGTGCTCGGCGCTGACCGGTGGCTGTTGGGCCAGGTCGCCGCCGCGCCCGAGCCCGCGCAGCAGGCGGTCGAGCACGATGCCGATCTCGATGCGGGCCATGTCCGGATCGGCGGCCCGGGCCGTGAAGATGCTCGCCTCCGACAGCAGGGCCGCGACCAGGCGAGTCAGCGGCGCGACGGGGAGGGGATCGATGCGCTCCTCGGCGATAGCCCGTTCCAGCCACTCGGACAGCAGCCGGTACCCGTGCCGTTCGACGAGCGCGTCCCACGCCTCGCTGCCGAGCACGGCGGGTCCGTCGATGAGCACGATGCGCTGGAAGTCGCTGTCCGCGGTGGAGATGTCGAGCAGGGACTGGAAGCCCGTGCGCAACTGGGTCCACGCGTCGCTGGGCAGCTCGGCGTCGCGGGCGAGCTCGCCCGCCACGAGCTGTTCCGCGACCTCGGTGGCGACCTGTTCCATCACTGTCCGGAACAGCTCGGCCTTGTCGCGGAAGTGGTGGTACAAGGCGCCCCGGGTCACCTGCGCGTCCGCGACGATCTCCTCGGTCCCGGTGGCTGCGAACCCCTGCTCGGCGAATCGACGGCGGGCAGCCGTAACGAGAGCCTGACGGGTGTCGGCCGTCTGCTCGGAACGACGGCTACGGGTCACCACTCGATTATGGTGCAGACCCAGGCCCTGGCGGGGGTTGAGAGGGACCAGGATCGTGTGGGTTCCGTTCCACGACCAGCCCTGAGCGGGGGTACACGGCGAGCGCGGCTATGGCACGAGCGAGCCTAATCGGTGCCATCCGGCCGCGGGGACAGGGTGCGGCCGGTGCTCGGAGCCGCCGGCGGCGGTGGGCGGCGTGGGTGGGCGGCACGTCGACCCACCCCGGAGAAACATGCCTGATCCGTAGGGGTTTTCCGGACACCCGGTCGCCGGCGTCACCAGTTCGGTCGGCGTCGTCACGGGCAGGCCGCCCGGCGGCCGGCAGTTCTTAACACACAATTACCGCGCACGACCGGCGCAGGTGTGACCCACGTGGCATCATTACTCTCTGTGACTGCGCTCCAGTGGATAGCCCTCGCCTCGTTGCTCGCCTGGCTGTACCTGGCCATCGGTCATGGTTTCTTCTGGCGAACCGACCAGCGCCTGCCGGCCCGTCAGGCGCCGCCCGTCTGGCCCAGCGTCGCGATAGTGATTCCCGCGCGGGACGAGGCGGACGTGCTGCCCGTGACGCTGCCGACCCTGCTCAGCCAGGACTACCCGGGGCCCGTGCGGCTGATCCTGGTCGACGACGGCTCCACCGACGGGACGACCGAGGTCGCCCGGGGGCTCGCCGAGGAGGCAGCGCGGCGCGGCGGGTCGAACGTCACGGCCGCGGTCACCGCGTCGACGGAGCCGCCCCCCGGGTGGACCGGCAAGCTGTGGGCGCTGCGCCGCGGCGTCGACTGCGCCGGCGACGCGGAGTACCTGCTGCTCACCGATGCCGACATCGCCCACGACCGGAGCTCGCTGACCAGCCTCGTCGCGGCCGCGCGGACGCATCGGCTGGACATGGTCTCCCAGATGGCCGTGCTGCGCGCGGACACCTTCTGGGAGCGGCTGATCGTGCCGGCGTTCGTCTACTTCTTCGCGATGCTCTATCCGTTCCGCTGGTCGAACAACCCGCGTGCGCGGGTGGCGGCGGCTGCGGGCGGCTGTTCCCTCGTGCGCCGCGAGGCGCTGGCGGCGGCCGGCGGGCTCGCCGAGATCCGCAACGCGGTGATCGACGATGTGTCCGTCGCGCGGATCATCAAGCGCTCCGGCGGGCGGACCTGGCTCGGCCTCGCGGAGCAGGTCCACAGCCGCCGGCCGTACCCGCGCCTGGCCGACCTGTGGAACATGGTCGCCCGCACCGCCTACGCCCAGCTGCGTCACTCGCCGCTGCTGTTGCTCGGAACGGTCCTCGGGCTGGGACTGGTCTTCGTCGTCCCACCGGCCGCGACCATCGCCGGTCTCGCCGGCGGGGACGGCAGGGCCGCGGTCATCGGCGCCGTCACCTGGCTGATCATGACCATCACCTACCTGCCGATGATCCGGTACTACCGCCAGCCGCTGCTCAGCGCGCTGCTCCTGCCCGGCGTCGCGGCGCTGTACCTGGCCATGACCGTCGACTCCGCGCGGCGCACGAAGGCCGGCCGCGGTGCCTCCTGGAAGGGACGCACCTACGACGAGCACGGCCAGCCGACCACCGGCCGCGAGGCCGCCGTGCCACCTCCACCCGTCGCGGCGAAGCAGTGGGATGGACCGGCCGCCGCGACGCTGCCCCCGACCCGGCCCGACACCCCCCAGCAGCCCGCGCCGCCCGCGGAGGCCAGAGCCACGGACCTGCCCGGTGCCGTGGTCGGTCCGCCGCGCGATCCGTGGAACGACAGCCTGCCCCGATCGGAGGGGCCCGCCACGACGGCGGGTCGGGCGGAGGTGCCCGCGCCGACCGGCTCGGCGGAACCGAGCGCACCCCAGGTCAGCGGTGAGCAGGCCGATCGCCGGCCGCATTCCAGGAGCTGACCGGCGTGTGGTCGTCCGGCCGGCGGGCCCGCTGCCAGCCGGTATCCCCGGGCGGCAGGGTGAGCCGCCGGCGCAGGGCGACCGCGTCGTCCGCGAGGGCCGACACCAGATAGCCCGGACCGGCCAGGGGCAGCAGTCCGGCCCCCGCCGCGACACCCGCCGTCGGGGTGGGCCCCGCCCATTCGGGCCCTGCGACGAGTAGTGATCCCACCGCCCGGGCCAGGCCCAGCTGGGCGGGTCCCCGCAGGCCCGGTTCGGACTCGCCCAGAAGAAGCTCCTGCCGGAGCAGCGGAACCGGATCGCCGGCTCCGGCCGCGACGTCGACGCGCAGGATGCCGTGGAACGACCCCGGCGGCTCACCGAACCGGCCGAGCAGGATCTCCTCACGCAGCCGCAGCCGGGCCGTCGCGGCCAGCCGGACGTCGGTGACCAGCTGATGGTCTGCCCCGGCCGCGACCACGGTCTGCTCGGGCCCGAGGTCCAGCTCGGCGCCGTCGTCGACCACGGCGGTCACGGTCAGCCGGGATGGCCCGGGGCCCCGCCCGGGCAGGGCGACGGTGGCGGCGGCCGACCGGACGACCAGTCGCACCCCGGTGCCGACCGAGATGTCGAGCCGCAGCTCGTCGCCCGCCAGCGGCCCCGCCGCGGCGCCCACCAGGTGCACCCACAGCGCCGGCAACACCGGTGCGGGCAGCCCCTGCGACGCCCCGGCGCCCGGCCGACCGTCGTCGTCGACCGGCCCGGTCAGCCGCAGCACGAGCGGCACCTCGGAACGCAGCTCGGCGACCCGCGGCACGCCCGACGGCCCCAGATCCACCCGGACGGCCGCGTGCGCCCGCACCGCGGTTCGCCCGGTGCGGGGTGAGCCGGCGCCGGCGCGGATCGTCCCAGTGTTGAGTGGGTCGGGGCCGAGTGGGTCGGGGCCGAGTGGGTTGGTGCTGGTCGGTTCGGTGCTGGTCGCGCCGGTCATCATGCGCGTGATACTCCTCGCCGTCAGGAAGCCGTTGCCCCGTCATGTTCCGCACCGCCGCGTGCCGCTCCACTGCCTGGCGCACTCAACCGTCCCTGTGATGGCAGGCGACTGTCGCGCCCCGGTGCGCCGCAGCGCAGTGCCCCGCGGTTCAGTGCACTCTGTGCGCCGCGGCGCACTGTGATGTCAAGAGGTGAACATGCGTACGTCGGCGAGCCGGTGACGTTCGGCCAGCAGGTCGAGGCGGATGCCGGTCCGGGCAGGCAGGTCCCGGGCGGGCAGCGCCGCCGCGGCCCGGCCCGTGCGGGCCGTCGCGGCGACGTCGCCGGCGAGTTGGGCCAGCACGGCCGTGACGGCGATGGGGTCCAGCCCGATCAGGCGGGTGGCGGCCGTGGCCGGACCGGTCACCGTGGCGTGCGCGGCGGCGAGGGCGGCATCGGCCGGTGACAGCCGTGCCCCGGCCGCGACCATGCCCAGCGCGATCGGGTGGTGCGGGGCTCGCGGCCCCGGCGTGACGGGCCAGGCGGCGCGTCCGGCGCGCAGCAGGGTGCGCCCCTGGGCCCGGCTCGCGGCTCGCGCGGCGGGGGAAGGCGTGCGGGCATCGAGCTCGGCGTCCAGGCCGGCGAGCGCCCCGGCGGGATCGGGTCCGCCGGCGGTGAGTGCATGGCAGGTCGCGGCGGCGAAGGCGGCCGCGACCACGCCCGCGGTGTGCAGCCGGCCGAGGAGGAACTGCGCCAGGTCGGCCAGGTCGGCCAGGCTGCCGTCGACGATCGCCGCCTCGACCCCGCCCGAATGCGCGTGCCCGCCGGTCGGCATCCGGCCGTCCACCAGCACCAGCAGGGTGGCCCGGCGCACGTCGTGCGCGACCTGGCCAGCCTCGTCCGGGCCAGCCTCGTCCGGGCGGGCATGGTCCGGGCCGGCTTCCTCGCCGCCGGCCGGGCCGGCCGTTCGGGCCGGTCGTTCGGCTGACAAACCGGTCACCGCGCCTGCCTTTCCGTGCGAGAGTCTGCCGCTGGTAGCCGCGGCCCACCGCGGGGGTGGCGATACGAGCTGGCCCCACGCAGGGCGGAAACGTCGATCTCGTAGGGGTACGGGAGCGGCGTGGGCGCCACGGCAGGACATCGACAGCCCTGGGACGAGGGACGCACCATGATGACGCGACGACCCGCGCGCTTCGGCGCCAGGCGAACCCGCCTGGCTGGACTACTCGCGACGACAGTGGCGTTGGCACCCGTGCTGACCTCCTGCGCGGACCACCGGCCGCCCGAACCCTCCTGCCAGTCCGGCTATCAGGCCAGGTGGGACGGGGACGACCACAGGTGGGAGTGCGAGCCGAACACCTCGCGCTCCGGCGGCAGAAGCAGCCACCGCACCCGGACCCGCTCCCACGGCCGACACTAGCGCCGGTGGATGGTCGCGGTGAGGGCCGCTGCCCATGGCAACGGCGGCGAAACCCGTGGCCCGTACCTTGATGGCCCGCATGGCCCGCATGGCCCGCATGGCCCGCTCGGAGGACACGCGTCGGGTCGTCGTCACGACAGTGGAGGTACGACGGTGGGTAGTCCGATTCCGCCTCAGGTTCCCGCTGCTGGCCCGGACGGCGGGTCAGGGGTGCGTGGCGTGCCGTCCATGCCGGGGATGACAGGTCTTGGGGTGTTCACGGTCAACCCGTCCGACCCGGATCCGGCGGCGGCGCCGGGACTCGCGGAGTTCTACCACCAGCATGGCTTCGTGGTGCTGCGCGGGCTGCTGCCGGCGGCGCTCGTCGACAGCATCGAGGACGAGTGCGCCGCGGCGCAGCGAGCGGTGCTCGCCGGGACGGTGCCGCAGCGGCATGGCTCCACCCAGTACCTCGACGCGCGCCATGTCGACCGCCCGAACGGTCCAGGCGAGAGTGGCCCGGGGTACGTGAACTACGTCGAGCACGTCGAGGAGCTCTCCCCGGCGGTGCGGACGGCGGCGACGGACCCGGTTCTCCTCGAGGTGCTGCGCCGCCTGCTCGGCAACGACGTCTGGGCGCTCGACGGGTCCGGCTCGGGCGTGGTCTACCAGGACGCCCGGCCCGGCCGCGAGTCCGGGTACACCCGGATCGGCTGGCACTCGGACTGGCAGGCGATGCCGAGCCTGGACGTGTGGCCGGGCGCGGCGTTCACCATCCACGTGGACGCGACGAGCCCCGCGAACGGGTTCCTGCGGGTGGTGCCCGGATCGCACCGCTGGGCGACGCCGGCGCCCTACCGCAACATCAACAATGTGGCCGTGCCGGCGGACGCCCGCCCGACCGGGGGATACGGCAACGCCGAACCACCCTGCTCGATGCCGCTCGGCTTCGAGAAGGTCCCCGGGGAGATCGCCGTCTACGCGGAGCGCGGCGACGTGCTGCTGCATGACGCTTACCTGTGGCACTCGGCGGCCCGCGCGACCGCCGACGACACCACCCGGCGCCACGTCCGTTCGGGCTACTACGCCGGCGACCGGGCCAGCTACCGGGAGCAGTTCATCAAGAACGCCGCCCGCTGACGGCGACTGCCGACCGCCGCGTCGACCGGCGACCCGGCCGGCAGCGCCGTCAGAACAGGAAGTAGCGCTGGGCCATGGGCAGTTCCCGGGCCGGGTCGGCCTCGATGGCCTCGCCGTCGAGGAAGACGGTGAACGTGTCCGGGTCCACCCGGATGTCCGGTGTCGCGGTGTTCTCCGGCAGGTCGGCCTTGCCGCGGCGGCGGACGTCCGCGACCGGGACCACGGGTGTCGCGAGGCCGAGCCGCTCGGGCAGGCCGTCCTCGACCGCGGCGGGTGCGACGAACGTCAGCGACGACGCGGCCGCCGGCCCCCGGGCGGCTCCCCACATCGGGCGGGGCAGGACTGGCTGCGGGGTCGGGATCGACGCGTTCGCGTCGCCCATCGCCGCCCAGGCGACGAACCCGCCCTTGATCACCAGGGACGGCCGCACGCCGAAGAACGCCGGGTCGTAGAGCACCAGGTCGGCGAGCTTGCCGGGCTCCACCGAGCCGATCTCGGCGTCGAGCCCGTGCGCCACCGCCGGGCAGATCGTGTACTTGGCGACGTAGCGCCGCGCCCGCGCGTTGTCGGCGGCGCCGTCGCCGGGCAGCGCGCCGCGGCGGAGCTTCATGACGTGCGCGGTCTGCCACGTGCGCAGCACGACCTCGCCGATACGGCCCATCGCCTGCGAGTCGGAGCCGATCATGGAGATGGCGCCGAGGTCGTGCAGGATGTCCTCGGCGGCGATCGTCGACGGCCGGATCCGGCTCTCGGCGAAGGCCAGGTCCTCGGGCACGCTCGGGTTGAGATGGTGGCAGACCATCAGCATGTCGAGGTGCTCGTCGAGGGTGTTCACCGTGTGCGGGCGGGTCGGGTTCGTCGACGACGGCAGCACGTTGCCGGCCGCGGCGACCGTGATGATGTCCGGTGCGTGTCCGCCGCCTGCACCCTCGGTGTGGTACGAGTGGATCGCCCGGCCGGCGATCGCGGCGAGGGTGTCCTCGACGAAGCCGGCCTCGTTGAGGGTGTCCGAGTGCAGCGCGACCTGCACCCCGGAGGCGTCGGCGACGCGCAGGCAGGCGTCGATGGCGGCCGGGGTGGTGCCCCAGTCCTCGTGCAGCTTGAAGCCGGCGGCGCCGGCCCGCAGCTGCTCCCACATCGCGTCCTCGTTGACCGTGTTGCCCTTGCCGAGCAGGACGACGTTCACCGGGAAGTCGTCCATCGCGGACAGCATCCGGGCGAGGTTCCACGGGCCGGGGGTGACGGTCGTGGCCTTCGTGCCCTCGGCCGGTCCGGTGCCGCCGCCGATCAGCGTGGTGATGCCGGCGCCGAGCGCCTCGGGCACCTGCTGCGGGCAGATGAAGTGGACATGGCAGTCCACCGCGCCGGCCGTGAGGATCCTGCCGTTGCCGGCGATGATCTCGGTGCCGGGGCCGATGACGAGGTCCGGGTGGACGCCGTCCATGGTGTCCGGGTTGCCTGCCTTGCCGAGCGCGACGATGCGCCCGTCGCGGATGCCGACGTCGGCCTTGACGACGCCCCAGTGGTCGAGCACGACGGCGCCGGTGATGACCACGTCGGGCGCGCCCTCGGCGCGGGTGGCCCGCGCCTGCCCCATCGACTCACGGATCACCTTGCCGCCGCCGAAGACCGCCTCGTCGCCGGTCCCGGCGAGCCGCGGGCCGCGGCTGCGGTCCTCGGTGACCTCGATGAACAGGTCGGTGTCGGCGAGGCGGATCCGGTCGCCGACCGTCGGGCCGTACAGGGCGGCGTAGCGGGACCGGTCCAGCCTGCTCAAGAGCCTTCTCCAAGGAATCCGGGCAGGTCGCTGGCGGTGCCGGGCATGCCGCCGGCGGCGGGGTCGTCGAGCGGGCCGGCGGACTCCGTGCGCAGGCCCGGCACGATCCGGGCGCCGGCCAGCGGGACGAGCTCGACCTCCCGCTCGACGCCGGGCTCGAAGCGGACGGCGGTGCCGGCGGGGACGGCGAGTCGCAGCCCCCAGGCGAGCCGCCGGTCGAAGTCGAGGGCCGGGTTCGCGGCGGCGAAGTGGTAGTGCGACCCGACCTGCACGGGCCGGTCGCCGGTGTTGCGCACCACCAGGGTCCGCGTGGGCCGGCCCGGGTTCACCTCGACCGGGTCCGACCCGGGCAGGATCTCGCCGGGGATCATGGGATTGGCTGGTGCACGGTGACCAGCTTGGTGCCGTCCGGGAAGGTCGCCTCGACCTGGACCTCGTCGAGCATCTCCGGCACTCCCTCCATGACGTCGTCCCGGGTGAGCACGGTTCGTCCCGCGTGCATGAGGTCGGCGACGGTACGACCGTCTCGGGCGCCCTCAAGCAGAAACGAGGTGAGCAGCGCGGTGGCCTCGGGATAGTTCAGCTTCAGGCCGCGGGCGCGCCGTTCCCGGGCGAGTCCGGCCGCGACGTGGATGAGCAGCCGTTCCTGTTCATGGGGGCTCAGCAGCACGAATGCGGAGCCTAGCAGGCCGTCGTCCCGGTGCCCGCAGGCTTGTCGATGGCGGGTCGCCGCACGGCCGGCCCGATCACGCGGGTGCGCTGTTTTCGGGGGAACGATGTCGACGGCGTGAACGACGAACCCCATCTGAGGTGGTCACGTTTCGAGCGGGTTTCCGGCGAAGGGATTCCCGGGGGTCGGTGAGTCCGTGCGGGCGGGTTGTCGGTGAGAATGGAGTTACTCGCAATTCACACACCGGCGACTGGGCCGATACGCGTCCTTCCTACCGTCCGGGGGACCGCTCGGGCGGGTGGGACCCGCCGGCCGGTGGGGCAAGCCCGGGACGAAGGTCGATGGGGGTCTGGTGGCAACAGGTCTGGATCGGCGGAGATTTCTTCGCCGAGGTGTGGGACTTTCCGCTGGGGCGACGCTGCTGGCCGCGGGTGGCGGCGGCCTGCTCGCCGCCTGCGGCAGTGACAGCGGCGGCGGGGATTCGAGTTCGCTGGGCACGCTGGCCGTCCGGCTGTCGTGGATCAAGAACGTCGAGTTCGCCGGCGAGTACATCGCCGACCAGCGCGGTTACTACAAGGCGGCGGGCTTCTCCGGCGTCAACCTGATCGCCGGTGGCGCGGCGGCGACGCCGCAGGACACCGACGTCGCGACGGGGAAGGCCTTCATCGGCATCTCCTCGCCGGACATCACCGGCAACGCGATCACCCAGGGCGCGCCACTGAAGATCATCGGTGCGCAGTACCAGAAGAACCCGTTCGCGATCATGTCGCTGTCGAAGAGCGCGATCACGTCGCCGGAGGCGATGATCGGCAAGAAGATCGGCGTGCAGGCGACCAACGAGTCCGTCTGGTCGGCGTTCCTGAAGGCCAACAAGATCGACCCGTCGAAGATCACCAAGGTGCCGGTCGAGTTCGACCCGCTGCCGTTGACCACCGGCACCGTCGACGGCTGGTTCTCCTTCGTCACGAACGAACCGAACGCGCTGCGCGTGAAGGGTTTCGACGTCACCACGTTCCTGCTCGCCGACCACAACTATCCACTTGTTTCGGAGACTTTCATGGTCACCGACGAGTCGCTCGCGAAGAACCGGGACAAGGTGAAGGCGGCGCTCACCGCCGAGATCCGCGGCTGGAAGGACGCCGTCGGCGATCCGGCCCTCGGCGCGAAGCTCGCCGCCACCGTCTACGGCAAGGATCTCGGTCTGGACGAGAAGGAGCAGGTGCTGGAGAGCACCGACCAGAACAAGCTCATCCTGAACGCCGACACGAAGAAGAACGGGCTGTTCACCGTCACCGACCAACTCGTCGAGGAGAACATCGCCACTCTGAAGCTCGCGGGCGTGGACATTACCGCGGACAAGTTGTTCGATCTGTCCATCATCCGGGAGCTGTACAAGGAGAAGCCGGAGCTCGTATGACCTCAGCCGCCACGCCCACGTCGGAGCCCGCCGGCCCGGCGGAGCCATCCGTTGCTGCCCCCGGCTCCGGCGTGAGCGTGGCGGGCCTGCGCAAGGAGTTCCGGCTCGGCCGGAAGTCCGTCCTCGCGCTCGACGACGTCAACCTGTCCACGGTCGAGGGCTCGTTCCTGACACTGATCGGGCCGTCCGGGTGCGGCAAGTCGACGGTGCTGCGCATCCTCGCCGACCTGGAGGCCCCGAGCGCCGGCGAGGTGCTGGTGCACGGGGAGCATCCCGCCGCCGCGCGCCGCGGCCACCACCTCGGCATCGCCTTCCAGGACGCGGCCCTGCTGCCCTGGCGCTCGGTCGAGGCGAACATCCGCCTGCCGCTGGAGGTCAGCGGCGTGAAGGCGGACCGTTCGGTGATCGCCGAGCTGATCTCGCTGGTCGGCCTCGCCGGGTTCGAGAAGGCCCGCCCGGCGCAGCTCTCCGGCGGGATGCGCCAGCGGGTCGCGATCGCCCGGGCCCTCGTCGTCGAACCGCGGATCCTGCTTCTCGACGAGCCGTTCGGCGCCCTCGACGACATGACCCGCCAGCGGCTGAACTTCGAGCTGCTGCGGGTGTGGAGCGCGCGTTCCACGACGACGGTGCTGGTCACCCACTCGATCCCGGAGGCGGTGATCCTCTCCGACACGGTCGCGGTGATGAGCGCCCGGCCCGGCCGCATCTCCTCGCTCGTCGAGATCGACCTGCCCCGCCCGCGCACGCCGGAGATGCTGCGCTCGCCCCGGTTCCACGAGCTGCACGACGAGCTGTCGAGCCTGCTGTTCGCCGGCGCCGAGCGGGAGGCCGGCGCCGAGCGGGAGGCCGGTGCCGAGCGGGAGGCCGTGGCCGCGGGGCCGCCGGCGCCCGACGCGGCCCGGAGCCCCGGGTGACGACCCTGCAGGACGCGGTCGCCGCCGGCGGCGGTGTCGGCGCCCCCGGCGGTCCGGGCGGCCCCGGCGGGTCGGGTTCGGGCGGCGCGGACGGTTCGCCGGGATCGCCCGCCACGCGCCGGCGCGGGCCGCTGGCCGACGCCGACCGGTCGACCTGGCTCGCCGCCGGGATCGGGATGGTCGGGCTCGTCGCGCTGTGGTGGGTGCTCGCGGTCACCGTCTTCTCCGACGGTGGCGCCGTGCCGACCCCGTGGGAGGTCCTGCGGGCGCTGTGGGACGACCGCGAGCTGATGTGGACCTCGGTACGGTCGACGGTGCAGATCGCGGCGAAGGGCTGGCTGATCGGCAACGGCCTCGCGATCGGGCTGGCCGTGCTGTTCTTCGGGGTGCCGGTGGTGGAACGGGTGCTGCTGCAGATCGGCGTGGCGTCCTACTGCCTGCCGGTCATCGCCATCGGCCCGATCCTGACCACCGTCTTCGACGGCCACACCCCGCAGATCGCCCTGGCCGGCATCTCGGTGTTCTTCACGACCCTGGTCGGCACCCTGCTCGGCCTGCGCGCCGCCGACCCGGCGAGCCTCGACCTGGTGCGGGCCAGCGGCGGCGGGGCGTGGAAGCAGATGCGGTACATCCGGCTGCGGGCCGCGCTGCCCAGCACCTTCGCCGCCCTGCAGATCGCGGCGCCGGCGGCCGTGCTCGGCGCGATCATCGGCGAGTTCCTCGGCGCCGACCGCGGTCTCGGTGTTGCCATGGTCCATTCCGAGCAGGCGCTGGAGGTGCCGCGGACCTGGGCGCTCGCCATCGTCGCGTCCGCCGTCGCCGGGCTGGGCTATGCGTTGACCGCCCTGGTGGCGCGGCTGGTGACCCCGTGGGCGCCGCGCGGCAATCCGGGGGGTGGGTGATGGCGACCACGACCACGACCACGGCGGCCACGGCGACGTCCTCGCATCAGCTCCTCGCGACGCTCGGGCTGCGGGTGGGCCGCACGGTCCTGTCCGTGGTCGCCTCGGCCGCGGTGATCGTCGGGCTGTGGTACGCGTTCATCGCGGCCTTCGACCTGAACTCGCTGGTCGCGAAGGACCCGAAGGCGGTCTGGGAGTACCTGTTCACGGCGGACAAGGCGCCGGAGAGCCGCAAGGCGATCCTGGACGGGCTGTGGCACACCCTCGGCGACGCGGGCATCGGTTACCTCGCGGGCACCGTGGCGGCCGTCGTCGTGGCGGTGTCGTTCGTGTTGTTCCGCTCGGTGGAGCGGGCGCTGATGCCGGTGGCGATGATGCTGCGGTCGGTGCCGCTGGTCGCGATGATCCCGGTGCTCACCCTGGTCTTCGGGCGCGGGCTGACCGCGGTGGGCGTGATCGCGGGCATCATCGTGTTCTTCCCGTCGCTGGTCAACCTGGTCTTCGGCCTGCGCTCCGGGCCGCCGGCCGCCTCCGACCTCGTGGTCGCCTACGGCGGTGGCGCCGCGACGGTGCTGCGCAAGGTCGCCCTGCCCAGCGCCCTGCCGGCGCTGTTCGTCTCCGCCCGCATCGCGGTCCCCGGCGCGGTGATCGGCGCGCTGCTCGCCGAATGGCTTGCCACCGGCGAGGGGCTCGGCTACTACATGCAGCGCGCCCAGCAGACCTTCAACTACGGCGGAGTGTGGGCCGCGGTCGTGGTGATCACGGTGGCGAGCATCGCGCTGTACGCGGTCGTGGGCTTCCTGGAGGCGATCGTGCTGACCCGGTACGGACCGAACTCGGGCCGCGGCCGGTAGCGGCAGCGGTGGCCAAACCCCTCTGTAGCACCGGCCTGGTCCGGTGGGCGAAGGACAGCCCTTGAACGTCGAACGCACCAGCCACGGACCCCGGCTGATGTCGACACCCCACCGGCCGGGCCACCTGCTCCAGGCTGCGGCCGTCCAACCCGCGAACCCGCGGGCCACCCCACCGCAGACGCAGTCACCCCAGGTGATGCCAGGTGCGGACCGTCCGGACGTCCCCGCGCAACCCGAGGTGCAGCCGCGCGTCCGGCTGTTCGGCGTGGACCGGCTGCGCGCCTCGGACGCGCAGCTCGCGCGGATGCGCCGCGTCGCCTCCGGTGAGGAGGACGCCGACCTCGTCGTCCGCGGTGGACTGGTCGTGGTCGTGCAGGACGGCTCGGTCGTCAGCCGCGACGTACTCATCGTCGGGCGGCACATCGCCGCCGTGACCAGACCGGGCGCGCTCAGCGGCCGGCGTTCCCTCGACGCCGCCGGCCGCTACGTGCTGCCCGCGTACGTGGACCCCGGCCTGCGGATCGAGGACACGCTGCTCAGCCCGGGCGAACTGGCCCGGCTCATCGTCCCCCGCGGCACCGGAACCCTGCTCGCCGACCCCACGGCGCTGATCACGCTGGGCGGGCTACGCGGGCCGGAGTTCGCGGCTGGTTCCGGGACACCACTGCGGGTCCTGATCCGATCGGGCGGTGCCCCGGACGAGGACCTGCCCGACACCTTCCTCCCGGCCGCGGCGGGCGGTGGCCTGGCGGGGATGTTGCCCCTGGACCCCGGATCGGCCGACGGCCTGCGCCGGGCGCTGGAGGCCGCCGGCCTGGCCGGCAGCCGGACGGTCACCGAACTGGCCTTCCAGGGCCACATCGACCACGACGTACGACTCGCCGTCGGCCAGGGCACCAGCCCGATCGACGCGATCCGGCGCGCCACCCTGCTGCCCGCGCGGGCCTACGGCCTGGACTCGATTCTCGGCGCCATCGCCCCGGCGCGACTCGCCGACCTGCAGGTGGTGTCCTCGCTCGCGGACACCGCGCCGCCCGACGTGGTCGTCGCCAGCGGGCGGATCGCCGCGGAGCACGGCCGGCCGTTGTTCGACAACCTCGATCCGGCGCCGGGCTGGGCGGCCGGTCGCATCCAGCTTCCCGCGACCCTGCACGCCGGCTCCTTCGCCGGACCCGACCTCGCCCGGCCTGCCCGCGCCGACGGCAGCATCGCCGTGGTCAGCATCGACGCCGGTGCTGGCCCGACGATTCCGATAGCCGCAGCGCCGCCGGTACAGGTGGCCGCCAACGGCGTGCGGGCCGTGCGGACCGTGCGGGTACAGCCGACGGTGCGTGACGGTCGGGCGGTCGCCGACGCGACCCGGGATCTACAGAAGATCGCGATCCTCGGGCGGGCGGGCGGCACCGAGCCCGCCGACCTCGGACTGGTACGCGGCTGCGGGCTGTCCCGCGGTGCGCTCGGGTTCACCACCGCGCAGGCCCCCGGCTGCGTGGTCGTCATCGGGACCCGGGACGACGACATGCTCACCGCGGCGCGGGCGATCGAGGGGATGGGCGGCGGTTTCGTCGTCGTCGACCAGGGCTGGGTGCGGGCGGCGTGCCCGCTGCCGCTGCTCGGACTGCTCAGCGACGCGCCCTGGGAGGCGGTGCTCGGCGAGCTGGCCGCGGTCGACACCGCCGCGGCCGACCTGGGCTGCCGGCTGCCCTTCCCGCTGCGCACCCTCGCCCGCCTCGGCAGCCAGCTCCACACCGGGCCCTGACCGGCTGTACGGTCGGCCGCTCCCGGCCCTCAGCCGCCGCCCGCGCGCTGGCGGCGTGGGACGGCGGGACCGGCATCCGGGATGGCCCAGCCGGCGGGTTCGGCAACCGTGGCGGGGTTCGACGGCTGCCCCGTCGGCGCCGGTCGGACCGCCGGCGGCTGATCACCGGTGCGTTGCGCCCGGACGTGCGCCGCGCATGCGCGCAGGTCGTGACGCAACTGGTCGGTCAGGGACCAGGCCCGTCCCGCACCGTCCGCATCCACCTGGACGAGCCCGGCCCGCACGAGGCCGAACAGGATCGAGCGGGCCCGCGAACGGTCCGCGGTGAGCAGCGCGGCGGCCTCGGCGGTGCGCAGACGGTGGCCGCGCAGCATGGCCGTGACCAGCTGGAGCTCGGCGCGCCCGAGCGCCTCGCCATGCCGTTCCCGGGCCACCACATAGCGGGCGAAGGCCAGGTCCGCGGGCTCGCCCGGCAGCACGGCGATGACCGTGCGGTCGGTGGAACGCTCGAAGCGGGGTGCGGCGAGCCCGTGCCGCAGCTGGGCGGCGACCGCCCGGCCGATGCCGAGTCCGGTGCGCTGGGCGATGCCGGCCCGGCGGAAGGCATCGACCAGCAACGGATTGGGCGCCTCCGGCAGGCCCTCCAGCGCGGCTCCCGGCCGCACGCCGGTGCCCGGCCGCGCCGGGTTGGAAACCTCGACGCCGCCGTCGCCCCAGCGGACATGGACCACGCCCGGCACCGTGTAGTCCCGATGGACCAGGGCGTTGGTCAACAGCTCCAGGAACGCCTGCTCCGACCAGGCGGGTACGGCCACCCGAACCAGTTCGTACCGGACCACCTGGCTGCTGTTGCGATCGCGGAACCGGGCCAGCAGCTCCTCGGCCAGGCGGAACAGCGGCCAGTGGAAGAAATCGCTCGCCTCGGCGCTGTCCCCGCGCAGGACCTGCATCGACGCCTCGTGGTGCGGCACGAACCAGCGGATCGCCGCCGGTCGACCGAACAGCAACAGCGCCTCCGGCAGCAATGCGACGGGCGAGGCATCCCTGACCACGGCCTCGTCCACGGCAGCGTTCGCGGCCCCGATCCCGGCACCGCCCAACCGGACCACGCCCAGGGCGTGGGCGAGCTCGCGGTCCGTCAACGTGGCCAGCGCCGCATCGGCTCGCCGGCCCAACGCACTGACCAGCCGTCGGAACCGCGCGAACTCCCGCGGGTCGAGATCCGCCCACCCCGCCCCGTCGACGACCGGGCCTTCCCGTTGCGCCATGTAGCCCACGCCTCCCGGCCGCGTCCCGATCTCCATCGTAGGAGCGTTCAACCCCTGGCAGACCCCGCCGGACGCGACGGCGACTGTCGGATATCCACCGCCGTCGCGTCCTGGTCACACCCTGCGCAGACACGACGACCGCGGCGTTACGGTGAGCTATCAGCCCGGCCGCTGGTCGCGGGACAGGGGGCGTCGGAACTCCGGCTCGGATCGGCCACCGGGGTGTTCGCCAGGCGGGCGACCAGCGGCGTCCGAGGCCCGCGTGTCTGCCCTGTCTGCCCTGTCCGCCCCGTCCGCCCCGCCCACCGTGTCGACGAGGGCGGCGAGTGCCCGCCGCAGCGCGACTCCGGCGGCGTCGGCGCGGATGCTGACCTCCTCGCCGGGCTGGGACCCGTCGCCGCCGAGGGGCAGTCCGTCGAGGTCGAAGCGTTCCTGCAGGGCGAGGTCCTCGTCCAGCACGGCCTGCTCGAACCGGGCGGCCTGCGCGATCCTCGTCTCGTCCCCGCCAAGGTCGTCGCGCAGCAGGCGAGTGTAGATCCGGGTGGATCGCTCGTCCTCCGGCTGGAGGCAGAACAGGATCGTGTTCGTCGTGGCGGCGTCGGGATACTCCAGCCGCAGCCGGAGCATGAACGGCGGCTGGTACCCGTAGGTCGACCAGCGGCGCTGAATCAGCGGATGCTCCCCCGATCCGACCAGGGGATCCTCCGGATTGGCCACCTCCTGCTCCATCCGGACCGTGAAGCCGGCGCCGTCCGGCGTGACCCGATAGGGCGGTACGACGGTGTCCTCACCGGCGCCGATTGTGGCGGCATGCACGAACGGGAAGTGCGCGGTGTCGAGGAAGTTGTCTGCGAGCAGTGCCGCAGGGGCCGAGGATCTGACCGGGGTGAGCCAGACGGAGTCGAACCCCGCCTGGTCCGCCTCGGGGAGCTCGATGAGGTCGGCGACGGGTTCCGCCGGGGCGATCCAGACCAGCCCGTGCCGTTCGGTGACCCCCCACGCGGCGACCGCCCTGGCCCGTCTGGGGGTAGGTACCCCGGCGCCGAGCGCGGGCACCGCGGTGCACTCGCCGGAGACGACGAACCGCCAGCCGTGGTAGGCGCAGACGATCTCCTGGCCGTCCACCCGACCCGCGGACAGCGGCGCCAGCCGGTGCGGGCAGCGGTCGGCGAAGGCCGCCAGCGTGCCGTCCAACCGGGCGAGGACCCACGGTTGGCCCAGCAGGCGGACGGCCACCGGCTCGTCGCGCACCTCCGCCGAGCGCGCCACCGGATGCCAGCCGTGGCGCAGCGCGGACGTGGTGTTGCGCAGACGGCGTGGCATACCTCTGGTCACCTCGTGTTCGGTCGCCGGCCGGACGCCCGTCGCCGGCCGGACGCCCGTCGCCGGCCGGCGCACCGGGCGCCGGCGCCGCGGGGCGGGCGGGCGGGCGGGACAACCTATTGTCGGGCGGTGACCGGGCCGCCGCGACGGATGCTCCGCCGCGGCCCGAGCCGACTCGGCCGGGCGGGCCAGGCAGCGTCGGTCTCATCGAACATCAACGTAACTTTCCGCCTCTAGGGTCGGTTGCCATGCAGCATTCGTCCGTCCGCCGCCGGCCCGCGGGCGGCGCCAGGTGACGGCGGCCGGGGGCGCCGCTTCGAGAATGTTCCGGCCGCGCAGTGTCGGTGAGGCGGTGGAGATGCTGGCTGCGGCGCACGAGTCCGGTGCCGCGGTCGCCCTGCTGTCCGGTGGGACGGACCTGGTGCCCGCGCTGCGGTCCGGCGAGCGGGTCGCGGACGCGGTCGTGGCGCTGCGCCGGGTACTCGAGCTGCGCGTACGCGGCGCCGGCGCCGACAGCCTGACCATCGGCGCGGGGGTGACCTATGCGGACCTGGTGGGGTGGTCGCTGTCGCCCGGGCTGGCCCGTGCCGCCCGGGTCGTCGGGTCGGTGCAGATCCGCAATACCGGCACGGTCGGCGGCGCCCTGGGCTCCGTGCGGCCGGCCGGTGACCTGCTGACCTACCTGACCGCGGCCGACGCCGAGGTGCTGACCGCGTCACCGCGCGGCACGCGGTGGCGGCCGCTGGGGCAGTTCCTCGCCGAGGGCGTCGAGGCGGACGGTCTCGTCACCGCGGTGCGACTGGCCCGGCCGGGGGGTCCCCAGGTCCACGTCAAGATTGGTGGCCGGCAGGCGGCCTACCCTGCCATCGTGTCCTGTGCCGTGGTGGTGGATCGGGTGCGCCACCGCGTCGCCTGCGCGATAGGCGGAGTGGGGCGCCTGCCCGCCCGGATGGGTGGGGCGGAGAGCTTCGCGGTCGACGAGGTCGACTGGACCACCGGAACGATCCCCGTGCAGGCCGCCCGGCGTTTCGGCGACCTGGTTGTCGAGGCGGTCGCCGGAATCAGTCCGGTGCTGCCGGTCGGGCCGGGCGAGTCCGCGGACTATCGCTGCCACGCGGCGGGTGTGCTCGCCAGCCGGGCCCTTGCCCGCTGCCTGCACCCGCAGGCGACCCGCGCCACCCAACCAGCCACCACCACCGAACTAGCCACCGACGCCCAACCGGGCACCGCCCGGCCGTCGGACCCGACTGCCGGGCCCGGAGCCGCTGGCCGGGGTGGCGGGTCATGACGGCCGCCGGTGAGAGCTACCAGCTGTACGTCGATGGCTTTCCGCGGGCGGTGGTCGGCGCGGAGCTTGGCGACTCGCTGCTCAGCGTGCTGCGGGACACCCTCGGGGTCACGTCGGTGAAGGACGCCTGCGAGCAGGGCAGGTGCGGGGCCTGCTCGGTGCTGCTCGACGGCCGGCTGGCCGCGTCATGCACGGTGCTCGCCGCCGACGCCGACGGTGCCAGGGTGGTCACCGTCGCGGGGCTCGGCGCGGTGGGGCTCGCCCGCGCGGTGCGGGCGATGTTCCTCGCCGAGGGCGCCGTGCAGTGCGGCTTCTGCACCCCCGGATTCGTCGTCGCGGTGACTGACCTGCTCACCCGCCGGCCGGACGCGGACGACGAGGAGATCCGCGAGGCGCTGGCCGGGAACATCTGCCGATGCACCGGCTACGGACGCATCCTCGCCGCCATCCGGGCCGTCCAGCGCGAACGGGGCATCCTCCCCTCGCTGGAGGAGTCCCGCGCTCGTCCGGACGGGGGGTGACGAATGCGGCACGGTATCGGCCAGTCAGTGCGCCGCCCGGACGGGCCAGCCAAGGTCAACGGAGCTTTCCGGTATGCCGGGGATCTGCGCGTGCCGGGCATGCTGCACGGACGGACCCTGCGCTCACCCCACCCGCGGGCCCGCATCGTGCGGATCGACACCGCCGCGGCCCGCCGGCTGCCGGGCGTGGCCGCCGTGGTGACAGCGGCCGATGTGCCCGGCGTGGCCACCTACGGTCTGATCGTCGCCGACCAGCCGGTCTTTGCCGCGGCCGAGGCGCGCTACGCCGGCGAGCCGGTCGCCGCCGTCGCCGCGATCGACGCCGCGACCGCGCGCCGCGCACTCGCGGCCATCGAGGTGGACTACGAACCGCTACCCGCCGGGACCGATCCGACGCGCGTGCTCGACCCGGACGCGCCGGCACTGCACCCCACCGGCAACCTCTACCGCGAGATCGACATCCGGCACGGCGGGATCTGGGCCGACGGGCCGGTGGCCGTCGAGGACACCTATCGCGTCGGCATGCAGGACCAGGCGTTCCTGGCCCCGGAGGCGGCGCTGGTCATTCCGGCTGCGGACGGCGGCGTCGACCTCATGGTTGCCACCCAGTGGCTGCATTCGGACCGTGAGCAGGTCGCCGCCTGCCTGGGACTGCCGGAGGAACTGGTCCGGCTCACCCTGGCCGGGGTGGGGGGTGCGTTCGGGGGACGCGAGGACATCACCCTGCAGATCCACGGCGCGCTGCTGGCCCGTTCGGCCCAGGCGCCCATCCGTATCGCCTACGACCGGGTCGAGTCCTTTCTGGGCCACCCCCCCCGCCCCCCCGCCCGGATGTGGTTCCGCCACACCGCCACCCGCGCGGGCGAGCTGGTCAGCGTGCGGGCCCGGCTGGTGTTCGACGGCGGCGCGTATACGTCGTCCTCCCCGGCGGTGCTCGCGAACGCGGTGACCCACGCCGCCGGGCCCTACCGGGTCGCCCACGCCCGGCTGCACGGAGTCGCCGTGCGGACCAACAACCCGCCGTGCGGCGCCATGCGCGGCTTCGGCGTTCCACAGGTGACCATCGGCCACGAGGCCCAGATGGACCGGCTGGCTGACGCGCTCGGGCTGGACCCCGTCGAACTGCGGGTCCGCAACGCCGTCCGACCGGGGGATGTGCTGCCGACCGGTCAGGTGCTTGCCGGCCCGCTGCCGGCCCGCGAGCTCCTCCACCTGGTCGCGGCCCGCCCGCTGCCCCCGCCCCCGGCGGCCGGCAGCGAGCTTTCGCTTCCCGGTGGTCTGCCGGCGGGCGCCGACGTCCGCCGGGTCCGCCGGGGGATCGGCTACGCCCTGGGCTACAAGAACCTGCTGTTCTCCGAGGGAATGGACGACTCCGCGATGGCGCGCGTCCGCCTCGACCTCGATGAGGACGGCTCCCCACGGGTCCGGGTGCACAGTGCCTGCGCGGAGGTCGGCCAGGGCTTCGTCACCGTCGCCGGGCAGATCGCCCGCACAGAGCTGGGGGTCGAGCAGGTCGTCCTGGCGCCCGCGGACACCTCCGTCGGCAGCGCCGGCTCCACCAGCGCGTCCCGCCAGACCTGGATGAGCGGCGGTGCGGTGCGCGGTGCCTGCGTCGCGGTCGCCGACCGGCTGCTCGCCCGGGTCGCGCGGGCCGCCGGACTGCCGGCGCGCGTCGTCGAGATGCCCCGCCACAGCCTGCGGATCGTCGCCGGGGAGATCGTCGGCGCCGAGGCGGGCCTGCGGATCGGGCTCGCCGACGCGCTCTCGCACGGCCCGGTGGAGGCCGAGTTCACCTTCCACCACCGCCGCACGACGGCGCTGGACGCCGCCGGCCAGGGCGACCCGCACGTGGCGTTCGCTGCCGCCGCGCATCGGGCGGTCGTCGATGTGGACCTCGATCTCGGGCTGGTCCGGGTCGTGTCGATGGCGCTGGCGCAGGACTGCGGGACGGTGCTCAACCCGCTGGCGCTGCGCGGCCAGGTCGAGGGCGGCACGGCCCAGGGCCTCGGGCTGGCCGTGATGGAAGAGCTGGTCACCGATGGTGGGCGGGTGGTCAACCCGACCTTCCACGACTACCTGCTGCCCACCGCCGCCGACGTTCCCGAGCTGGACTTCGTGGCCGTGACCGAGCCACAACCGGACGCGCCGTACGGGGTGAAGGGCGTCGGCGAGACACCGACCTGCACCGCCACCCCGGCGATCGTCGCCGCGATCCGGGCAGCGGTCGGGCGTGACCTGCGCAGCGTCCCCGTGCGTCCGCGGGACCTGGTCGACCTGTCACCCAGTGGGGCCGTCGGCCCCGCACCCAGTGGGGCCGACGGCCCCGCCGCCGGAGGTGCCACCCCCAGATGAGCGACCTTTCCACGTCCGGGCAACCGGGCGGCCGACCGGCCGACCCGCTGCCCGAGCGACCGCGGGTGCTGCGCTCCCGGCGGGTGGTCCTGCCGGGTGGCGAGCGACCGGCGGCGGTGCACGTCGCGGACGGCCGGATCGCCGCGATCACCGAGCCAGCCGACGTTCCCGCGGGCGTCGAGGTCACCGACCTGGGTGGGCTGGCGCTGCTGCCCGGCGTCGTCGACAGCCATGTGCACGTCAACGAGCCGGGCCGCACCGAGTGGGAGGGGTTCGCCACCGCCACCCGGGCCGCGGCGGCCGGCGGCGTCACCACGATCATCGATATGCCGCTGAACGCGATCCCGCCGACGACCTCCCTCGCGGCACTCGAGGCCAAACGGGCGGTGGCCGCCGGGCAGATCGCCGTCGACGTCGGTTTCTGGGGCGGCATCATCGGCGCGGACGCCCGCAGCCTCGATGATCTGGCTGCCCTGCACGACGCCGGGGTGTTCGGGTTCAAGGCGTTCCTGGCCCCGTCGGGGGTGGAGGAGTTCCCCCACGTCTCCATGGACGTGCTGGCCGCCGCCACCCGGCACACCGCCCGGATGGGCGCCCTCACGGTCGTGCACGCCGAATCCCCGGCGGTGCTGGAGACGGCCCCGCCGGTCCTCGGGCGGGCATTCGCGAGCTGGCTGGCGTCCCGGCCCCCGGCGGCGGAGCAGGACGCGGTCGCGGGACTGGTGGCGCTGTCCGCGGCGACCGGCGCCCGCCTGCACGTCCTGCACCTTTCGGCCGTGGAGGCCCTCGACGACATCGTCACCGCCCGCGACGAGGGCCTGGCGTTCTCCGCGGAGACCTGTCCGCACTACCTGACCTTCACCGCGGAGGAGGTTCCGGACGGGGCCACCGTGTTCAAGTGCGCCCCGCCCATCCGGGGCAGGTCGAACCTGGACCGGTTGTGGGACGCGCTGGGCGAGGGCCTGTTCGCCGGTGTCGTCAGTGACCACTCGCCCTCCACCCCGGAGGTCAAGCAGATCGACACCGGCGACTTCGCCGCCGCGTGGGGTGGCATCGCGTCTGTGCAGATCGGGCTACCCGCGGTGTGGACCCAGGCCCGCGCGCGCGGCCACAGCCTTGCCGACCTGGTCGGTTGGATGTGCGCCGGTCCGGCCCAGCTGGCCGGACTGCGCCGCAAGGGCCGCCTGGAGGTGGGTGCCGACGCCGATCTGGTGGTGTTCGATCCGGACGCGTCTTTCCTGGTGAGGCCCGCCATGCTGCGTCACCGTCACCCCCTTACGCCCTACGCTGGACGCAGCCTGGACGGTGTGGTCCTGGCGACCTATCTGCGGGGGGTACGCGCCGACGGCGACCGTCCGCCCCGGGGACGTCTGCTGGAACGGTGATGAGCCCCCACCGCCCGGCCGGGCCATCGCCCGGCCCCGGCGGGCCATACCGTGCTGGTCGACCCGAGAGAGGAACCTGATGAGTGACGAGCCCGATCTGACCAATCTGGTCGACCTGGCAGCGGCCCGTTTCGGCGGCACGGTGGTAGCCGTCAACGACGAGTTCTTCGCGTTCGCGGAGCGGATGCTGCTGCCCGAGCCGCCGGTGGTCCGCCCGGGCGTGTTCACCGAACGGGGCCAGTGGACCGATGGCTGGGAGACCCGGCGCCGCCGGGACCTGCCCGGCGCCGACTGGGCCATCGTCCGCCTCGGTGCCCCCGGTATCGCGCGGGCGATCACCGTCGACACCACCCACTTCACCGGCAACGCCCCCGAGGCCGTCGAGATCCATGGGGCGACCCTCGCCGGCTACCCGTCCGCCGCGGAGGTCGCCGACCCCGCCGTTGCCTGGGTGGAGCTGGTGCCGCGCACCCTGATCGAGGCCGACACGGTGAACGTGCTGCCGGTCGCCGAGTCGGGCCGCAGCCACATCACCCACCTGCGCCTGACCATCCACCCGGATGGTGGGGTGGCCCGGCTGCGGGTGCATGGCACGGTCGTGCCGGACCCCCGCCTGCTCGACCGGGTCACCTCCGATCTCGCCGCCGCCTATCTGGGCGGTGTGGCGGTCGCCGCGAGCGACATGCATTACGGCGACCGGCACAACCTCAACGCCTCCGGTGAGGCGCGGGCGATGGGGGAGGGCTGGGAGACCCGCCGCCGGCGTGGCACCGGGCACGACTGGGCGGTGGTCCGGCTGGCCACCCAGGGCCTGATCGTGCGGGCCGAGGTCGACACCCGCCACTTCCGCGGCAACGCCCCGCGTGCCGTCGAGCTGTGGGCGGCCGACTGCCCGGACCTGCTTGACCCCGACGACGTCGGCACCATCGCCGACTGGTTCCCGGTGCTCCCGCGCACCCGGGTGCAGCCCAACACCCGGCACCTGTTCGACCTCGAGGAGCCGGTCCAGGCGACCCATGTGCGGGTCGACGCCATCCCGGACGGCGGCCTCGCCCGGCTGCGCATCACCGGCGCGCCCACGTTGCCAGGTCGGGAGGCGCTGGCGATCCGCTGGTTCGACGCGCTGTCACCGGATGCTGCCGTCGAGGAGCTGCTGGCCTGCTGCGGCTCGGAGGACTGGGCCCAGGCGGTGGTGGCCCGTCGCCCGTTCGGCACTCTCGCGGGGCTGCTGCCGGCCGCCGAGCAGGAATGGTGGGCGCTGACGGAGGCCGCCTGGCTGGAGGCGTTCACCGCGCACCCCCGCATCGGGGAACGGCCCGTCCGGACCCCCGCACCGCCGACCACCGCCCGGGCCTCGATCGTCTCCCTCGACGCCCCCCGACGGGAGCAGGCGGCGATGGACGAGGCCCCCGAGGAGATCCGACGCGCCTTCGCCGCCGGGAACGAGGAGTACGAGGAGCGGTTCGGCTACATCTTCCTGGTCCGCGCCGCCGGTCGCAGCGCCGAGGAGATGCTCGGCCTGCTCCAGCAGCGGCTGGCCAACGACCCGGCCGAGGAACTTCGGGTCGCCGCCGGCCAGCAGGCGGAGATCACCGCCCTGCGGATCCGCCATCTGATCACCGGCGCGTAGCCGACCTCCGGGTGCACCGCCCGCCCGGGGCGGTGCACCCTCCGATCGGGCCAGGCATCAGGAGGCACGCGCATGGGCCTGTCCACCCACGTCCTGGACACCGCAGCAGGTCGGCCGGCGGCCGGAATACCCGTTCGGCTGGAACGCGGGGAGCCCGGACGGGCCAGCTGGACCGTGGTCACCGAGGGCATCACCGACGGTGACGGCCGGATCGCGGGCCTGCCGCTCATCGCGCCCGGCCCATGGCGGCTGGTCTTCGACACCAGCGGGCGCTCGGCGTTCTTCCCCGAGGTGACCATCGCCTTCGTGGTCACCGATCCGGCCGAGCACCACCACGTCCCGTTGTTGCTCGCGCCGTTCGGGTATTCGACCTACCGCGGCAGCTGATCCTCACTGGCGCTGGTCCAGGTCACTCGCCGGTCGGGGTGAACTCGGGCTGGTCCAGCAGCCGCAGCCAGGAGCCGTCGGGCTGGCGGCGAACGACCTGGGCGCGGGCGCCGGCGCCGTCCTTCGGCGCGGTGGACGTCAGCGCGAGGTCGCCGCTGACCAGCGTCGGCAGCGGCTCCTCGGGCTCGAAATGCGGCGCGTGGGCGAGGACGGACTCCCATAGCTCGCGGATGGCCGCCCGCCCCGCCGTCCGGCTGCCCGGCGGGTAGGCCATCACCGCGTCCTGCTCGTAGAGGGCGGCGATTCCGGCGGCGTCCCCGGCGTTGGCACGCTCCACGAACAGCCGGGTGAGGTCCTCGGGGGTGCGGGCGATGATGGTGCCGGCCATGACGAATCCCTCCTGCGGATCGTGTCCTTCTGGCTGTGATCCAGCCTGTCGTCCGGGCAATGAGAAGTCCAACAGATGGTTCTTCTACTATCTAGAATCATCAGTTATGGAGCTGCGCCAGTTGGAGTACTTCGTTGCCGTGCAGAAGGATCGCGAAGTAGCTTTCCATCGGACAGATCTACATGCCTCTGACCTGCACATTCACGATTTCGAGTGACATAGATCACTTCTGACGTCGGTACGCTGATGTGCCCGCCCGGCGAGAACGCCGTCGCGTTCACCTCATCGGCGGCGTGACGGGCAGGCTTGCCGATCGGCGGGGGCGGCATTGGCGTGCAGGTGTTTCGCGAAGCGCGCCGAACATCTTGGGCCGCGTCGCATGATCTCGGGCCGTCCCCCTATCGGTGCTCACTCGGGGGGTCGCTGCGGGCGGAGGTCGGTTCGTGCTCCGCGTCCTGGGCGGCTGGCTAGCCATGCCGTGATGGTGCTGGTCCGCCAGCGTGGGCGGTCGGGTACCGATGCGTCGTCGGGCTCGGGTAGGCGTCTCTGGGTGCGGTAGCTGCGCAAGGTCGACGTTTTGATGCCGGCCATCTCGGCTATGCCGGCGTAGCCGATCAGCGGGTCGTCAACCACGGTGGAATACTAGCGTTCACCCCAACTTTGCAGCGCCACGCGCTATTGTTGTGGGTGTTGGCGGTGTCGGGTGAGTGGGCCAACACGCACCCGACACCTAGATCACCACCTGAGTAGACAGAGGTGACCTGTGTCTAGTATTCCGTCGTCCGGTCGTGGCTGGCGTGACCCCTACGAAGGTCGACCGTTCGTGACCCTGACGCACTCGGGAGACGGCCTGTACGACCTGACGATGATGCCGGGTGCTTCGCTGCGGGACCTCGTCGAGGTGACGGCGACCCTTCCGCCGGTCCTCTTCGTGGATCATCGGCGGGTGAATTCGGGGGACTCGGCGGACTCTGCGGTGGTTCTACAGTTCCGGGCTCTGCCGGACCTCGGATCCACGCTCGGTGGCATCTGATGGCGGCGGGATGGGTGCCGCGTGGAGTCCGGCCGGGGGCGGGTGCCTGGAACTCCTATCAGGAATCACTGCATTACATCCTGCTTGACGTCCCTGAGGGACCTTCCGGGACGCGACTTCGACGGTGTCTATTGCGCTGCGACCCTCGATCCATCGTCGTCCTGGCAGACATGATCCGTCAGGCGCGTAGCGGGCGTTGACTGTGGCTCGGGCGGCCGGTGACCTCGACTGGGTTACCGGCCGTTCGGCGTATCTGTGCTGCTTCAACAACGTGTAGGAAGTTTGCGATGATGGGGGCATAGAAGAAAACGGCCCGGGTCGGTGCGCGAACACCGAACTCCGGGCCTGAATCCCAACACCCGAGACAAGCGGGAGCGGAATCTATGTCCATCATTGCAGATGGTTCGGTGCGGGCGTCGGCTGAGGCGCTCGACAGGCTGATCGGCACGGTGTGTGAGGCGTTGCGGTTGGCAGCGTCGGAGTTGGAAGGCGGTCCGCTCGGTGGGGACCGGGAGAACCTGGTCCCGCGGGCGGCGGCGGGGGCGTTTCGTGACCTGGCCGCGCTGGTCGACGTGGTGATGACGACCAACAGCGTGATGGTTCTTGACCTGGTGAGGTACGGGCTGTTCGTGGCGTCGGACAGTGTGCGGTCGCTGTCTGGGGACCTGGACGGGCAGGGTCTGTGATGGCCGTGCACGCGGTGAGCGTGGTTCGCGACGATGTGACGACAGAGGATCGGGCGGCGCAACGGGCGGTGTTCCTGGCAGCGTGTCGGGTGCGTGGCTGGGAGGCTGGCCAGACGGAGCATCAGGGGTCCGGTGGTCCGGGCGCTTGGGCGGCTGCGCTGGTCCGCCTGGGGTCGGTGGGCGTGGGCCTGGTGGTCGTCGTCGACAGCATCGACCGGCTGGCGGATACCGAGAGTGATCGGGTGCGAGTGCTGGCGCTGCTGCGGCGGCGGGGCGTGCGGCTGCTGGCCGTGGCGGACGGGATCGACACCGGGGACCGGATCGGATATGACCTGGTCACGGACGTGATCACAGCTCCGGCGTGGCGGGGCGTGCGGACCGGCTGAGCGGAACGCGGCCGGTGTCCCCTGCCTGGGGGTCACCGGCCGCGCCTGGCGGTACGGGGGCACCGGAGGGTGCGTGGTCGTTCCAGGGTTCTCCGTTGCCCGTTCAGGTGCCGCTTTTAGCGGACCGGTGGGCATGTCAAGGGTCATCCGAAGGATGATCGCGTAGCGACGCATCGCGCCCTTGACGTGGTTGCCGGGCCGTTAAACGATGCGGCACCGCGGGAAAGGGAATCGTGGGTGAGGGGCCAGTGAGACTCGGGATGGTCCTGGCTGTGCCATGGAAAGGCTGAGTGCCGTAGGCGCCTATTCTGCATTTGTTCTTGGGGTCGGGCTGGGGGCTGACGCTCCGACGGGCCGACACTCCCGCGGGGCCGACGCTCCGGCGGGGTGCCGACCGAAGGGAGGCGGGGCCCCGCCGGGTGCGGCGAGTCCCGCGGGCGTGGCGCGCACGGCGTGTGCGGCAGGTCACAGCCGCGCGCCGTAGGCGCGCCTTGAAGAAGTACAGAAACTTTACGGCAGATCTTGGCGAGGAGGTCGGCGCTGGTCAGACGACTGCGGGGCCGGCGACTGCGCGGACGTGGTCGGCTAGTTCGGCTGCGCCGGGGTGTCCGTCGGCACGCAGTTGGCGGCACAGTTCCGCAAGCTCCGTGCCGACGATCGTGGATGGAATGGTCGTACTGCTGATTGCTCGGTGAGCGAGGGAAATGGCCTCGTCGGAGTCTCCAGCTCGCGCATGGGCAAGAGCAAGGGTGGCGCTGTACTCCAGAAGATCGCGGGCGACCTCGTCATCTACTTGTTCGACTGCGGAAACGAGATGGGGAATCGCCGCTCCAGGGTTCCCTAGGTCGGCGAGTGAAGATCCCGTGGCGTGTGCGACTGTATGCGGCCCGACCCAATACATATATGGCGGGTCGTCATCGGGCTTTGATTGTTCAATCTTGCCGTACGCGATATCGGAATAGGCGAGAGCCTGATCACGTTCCCCTGTTAGGCCATAGGCTCGGGTGAGTGACGCCGCAATAAGAGCGTGCTCTGTCGCAGTAAGGCGTCCACGCGCACCGGTACGTGCTGACCGGAGAAGGCTTATCGCTGTCTTCGGATCTCCAGTGGATCGGGCCTGATGTGCCATGCACCGGAGGATGTTGGCGGCGATGCTCGGGCTGTCCGCCTGATGCGCGGCGCGCAGACCCACTAGGTAGAAGCGTTGTGCGGTGTCGTTTTGTCCGCTGTCATAGCTGGTCCAGCCTGCCATGCGGGCGAGTTCGGCGGCGATGCCGTGGAGGGCCTGTCCGTCGGTCTCGGTGTAGCTGGCGTTTTTTAGGACGCGGACGACAAGCCGTAGCTGTTCGACGATCATGTTGTGGACAGCCTGTCCGCCGAGCTTGTCGTCGAGGCGGCGCAACGCGTCCGTGGTCGTGGTCAGGTCGGCGATCACGGAAGTGTCGGCGCGTCGTCCGTTGAGGGCGGCGGCGATGCGGGCGGGGTCGGCTACGAGCCATTCATGGGCGGCGGCTACGAGTGTGAGGCCGGTGAGTGCGCTGAACTCGCGGCGGTCGATGGTCCGGCGGTCGATGGCCGTCACCTCCTCCCATGCGCGGGACAGTCCGGGGTCTGCCCAAAGCTGGCGGACCCACTCATCGTCTGTCGCGGATGGGTCGGGAGGCAAGACACCAGGGGTAACCGCGGGGGCGCGGGTAGCTTCGCGGCTGCAAAAGCCCAGGTCGGTCCGGCTTGCGGCCATGACGTGGGTGTAGGCGGCTTGCCAGTCTTCGCCGGGGTAGGCCCACCCTCGCTCATGCCTCATGATCGTCTGATCGCTGGCGATCGGTGGGGTGAAGGAGACACTGACCCGGGGAATGGCGCGGATTTTGCGGGCGAGGGTGGCGCGGCTCCATCCCAGGGCGATGCGCGCGTCGGTAAGGCGCTGCGGTTCCCATCCGGGGTGACGGGCCCGGAGTGTGCTTGCGCGTTCCTGTTCGGCCTGGACGGATCGGGGCCGCGGGTTCGGGGGCATCGCTTCTCCGCTGGTGGGCATCGGCGTAAGAGCAGCGTAACCGTCCGGTGACATGTTTCGGTCGGGTTGGTCGCTGCCAGACATGAGGAAGCCCCTAACACTTTCCTAACCCGGCGGGTCGCGGTCGTCGTGGACGGGTCAGGAAAGTGTTGGGGCCACCCCACGGATGTCCTTACACATGGTGATGAGCCTGTGGCAGAAATGCGCTATTCGGTGCAGGCTTCTCTCATGGCCGCATGGCGAAGGTGTCAGCGGCCGATGTTCCTGCCCTACTCGCGGCCCGCAGCCGCCCCGATGCCTCTATGGGGGTTCGGGTGCGTCCCTTCGGCTGTGCAACCACCGCGGGTAGGGCAGCCTTTCAGTGATCGGGAGTGACGTGATGGATTTTCTGTCCTCGGCGGCGTTCGGCATGGTGCCGGCGGGCCAGTTGTTCGCCCGGGAGTTGCACGGTGCACATCGGGTGGGGTTGGGGGTGGAGCAGATTCCGACGCTGGTGGAGTCCTGCACCCTGTACACGGCGGCTTCGGACGTGTTGATGGTGCAGATGGCGGCGCAGGTCGCCCAGGTCCATCAGGTCATGTTCGGCGAGACGCTGCCGACCAAGGCGAAGCTCGACGGGGTCGACAAGCTGCTGGTCGGCTGGTCGTATCGGGGGTTGGAGCTGGGGCGAACCTGGGTGCGCCATCGCATGATCGGCCTGCGTGATCTCAGCGCCGACCAGGTCAAGGCGGTCGCGGCGGAGCACGACCAGCGCACCGCCCTGCTCAGGAAGGCATGGGCGACGGGGGCGCTGGATGAGTCGGTGCCGTTGCCGGCCTGACCATATGATCGGCCTGCCCGTCCACCCGTGAGCGCCCGAGGGGCGTGGACGGGCAGGCCCTCGACGGGCGGAGGAGTAATGCCCTGGCGGTCGAGTCCGCTAGCGCCGCGGTGCCAGTTCGGCCGGCAGGACAACACCGTGATGATCGTCTATCGCTACGCCGGTCGGGCCATGGTGCTCTCGCTGCCTGCCCCGATATGGGCTGGCCTCGTCGAAGCGGTGCAGGACCGCAGGCTGGATGGCCTCGGCGGCGAATGGCTCGCGTGGGCGCCGTCCGGTGGACGCGCCCAGATCGCCGACGGGTACGTACTCCTTGCCTACAAAGACCAGGACCACCCGGACGCCTGGTTGCCTCACTCTGTCTGGCAGCAGATCGTCGCCGTGGTCCGTGCCCATGCGATCGACTGCCTTCCCGTGATCGAGTCCGTCGCCCGCGAGGAAGCCGCGCTTCCTGCTCCGGGCGTCGGCCCATGAGATCGGTGGGTGTGCGCCGATTTCCGTGACCGCGTGTGCCGCGCGGCTGTGCTGGATGCCGCGTACCACGCCGACTGGCGGGCGATCAGGCCCACTGACCGGTGTGGGGGCGGCACCCTGACTCATCTGACCTGACCGACTGACCCTCAAGGAGCGCCATGTCGACCGCAACCATGCCCGCCACGGCCACCGTGCCGATCCGTTCGCTGTGGTTGGAGGTCACCGGCCGCTGCCAGCTCTCGTGCACGCACTGCTACGCGTCGTCGGGTCCGACCGGCGGCCACGGCGAGATGACCGCCGCGAACTGGCACATGGTGATCGACGACGCCGCCGCGCTCGGGGTGCGTTCGGTGCAGTTCATCGGCGGCGAGCCGACGCTGTATCCCGACCTGGATGTGCTGGTCGGTCACGCGCTGAGCCTCGGCCTGTCCGTCGAGGTGTACACGAACCTCCTGCACATCACCGATGATCTGTGGCGGGTCTTCGGACAGCCCGGTGTCCGCCTGGCCACGAGCTATTACAGCGCCACGCCAGACGAGCATGACCGGATCACCGGACGCACCGGTTCCTACGTCCGGACCCGGGCGAACATCATCGAAGCGCTACGCCGCGACATCCCGTTGCGCGTCGGTCTGATCGGCGACGGGGAAACCGCGGACCGGGCGCACTCGGCGCTGCTCGCGCTCGGCGTGACCGACATCCGCCGCGACGAGGTCCGCGCCTTCGGCCGCGCGGCCGGCGGTGACGCCACGGAGGGACCATGCGGGGCGTGCGGGCTCGGCCGCGCGGCGATCCTGCCGGACGGGTCGATCACGCCGTGCGTGATGAGCCGTGACCTCGTCGGCGGCAACGTCCGGGACACCCCGCTGTCGGTCCTGGTGGCTGAGGAGGCGTGGCGGACCGCGGTGGAGGCGGTGCCGAGACCTCTGGGGGTCGCGAAGCCGTGCAATCCGGATAACGACACCCCGCAGTGCCTGCCCGCCAACCCCGAGCCTGATCCGAACATCGCATGACTGAGTGGCAGACTCACGCGCGTGCCTTGGCCGGTGAGGTCACGCATCCCGGTTCCCGGTGGTATTCGCAGGTCGCCGACACACCGAGGCACGTGTTCGTGCCCGCTTGGTGGAGGTGGAGCGACGGCGGATGGTCGCTGTGTCGCGGGCCGCTCGCGGATGCCTACGCGAACGAGTCGCTTGTCACTCGGATCGGGACCCTTCATGCTGATCATGCGACCGAGGATGATCGTCCCGAGGGTCGGTCGACGTCGTCCTCGACGCATCCGGGCCTGGTCGTGACCATGTACCGGTACGCGCACCTCGCCGACGGTCTCGACGTCGCCGATGTCGGCACCGGCTCCGGGTACGGCGCGGCTTTGCTTGCCAGACGCTACGGCGGCGATCATGTCACGACCCTGGACATTGATCCTTACCTGGCCGAGGCCGCCACACATCGACTTTCCGGCCTTGGGCTGCACCCGACTGCGGTGACGGTCGACGCCACGGGCCCGTTGCCGGGCTCGTACGACCGGATCGTGTCCATGGTGTCAGTGCCGAGCATCCCGCCAAGCTGGCTGGCCGCGCTACGCCCCGGCGGCCGGCTGGTCACCGTCATCACCGGGACGTGGATGATCCTCACGGCGACGAAGACACCGAAGGGAATCATCGGTCAGGTGGAACGGGACCTGGCGGCGTTCATGGGAGTGCGCAACGGCCCCGACTACCCGCGGGCTCCGGTAGACGTCGAGCAGCTCACCGACCGGGAGGGCGAACAGGTCGGGACCGGCCGTTATCCGGTCGTCGACGTCGCCAACGCCTGGGAACTGTCCACACTGCTTACCCTGGTGGTCCCGGGCGTGCGCCACGACTACCAGCGCGGGACCGACGGCCAACACACCGCGATCATCCATCACCCCGACGGATCGTGGGCACGCGCTACCGCGACCGGCACCGAACCGCCGATGGTCCATCAGGGTGGGCCGCGACGGCTATGGGAGGTGCTCGACACGGTCCGCGATGACTGGCTGCGGCGAGGCTGGTCACCCGTGCTCGGTGCCCGCGCGGTCGTGCGGGAGGACGGCTCCGTGCGGCTCAGTAACGGCGACTGGCGGGCAACGATCCCCGCTGTGAGCTGGTCCCACGGGGACGGCGGGTAACGGCGACAAGGTGAAGCCTGCGGCGGGCGAAGGGGTCACTTCCCCGCCGCATATGGAGGGCACCCCGGCCGCAACGTCCACCCGGGCAGGGTGCTCCTCCTGCCAGTGCTGCCGCTGTACGGCCGCTGGCAGCCCCGGGCCGGTAGCCGCCCCCCGACTATCGGCCCGGGGCCTCCCCTGCCCACGTTCCCGACGGACGGCAGAGAATACGAAAGAGACCGCTATTCGCCATCTCGGCCCAGATGGATATTCGATTCCCGCGAGGCAACCGCTGCCACGGACACCGCGACGGCTTACAGGTATCGGCCGATGACGATCCCTACGGCGCCCCACGGGATGGCGGCCATGAGGATGATGAGGGTGAGGCGATGCCAGGAAATGTGAACGTCGTCGCCGAGGTGCATTACGGCTGCCTTTCGTGAAGGGTCCTAGTTTCGAGGTGAGACGGTAGGGCAGGGCGTTTGGTAGGGGGTGTGGGGGAGAATGTGGCGCCATTCGTCGGGGGTGAGTTGGCCGGTGGGGGTGGCGCAGGTGCGTTGGTAAAGGCTCTCGGGGGTGATGTTCCAGATGCGGGCGGTGCTGTCGTCGCCCGCGGTGATGAGGTGGGTGCCGTCTCGGGTGAAGATGAGATCTTCGATTGCCGCCGTGTGTGCGTGGAGGGTTGCGGATGGCGTGACGTTGTGGGGGTTGGTGATGTTCCAGAGGCGGACGGTGCCGGTGTCGTCGCCTGCGGAAAGCAGGGTGCCGGCGGGGTTGAACGCGACGGCGTCGGCCATGCCCTGAAGTCGGATGGTGAATGAGCCGGTGCCTTGAGTGATGTCAGGGGTGGTGTTGTCGGGCGGGTGCAGGGTGGTGAGGGCTGCGGGGTTGGCGGGGTCGTGGATGTCCCAGAGAGACATGGTGCCGTCGAAGTTGCTGGTGGCCAGGGTCCGGCCGTCGGCGGTGATGGCGAGGTTGGTGGGGATGACGGTGGGTGTGATGCGGCCGATGGGTGTGGGGGTGGCGGGGTTGCTGAGGTCCCAAAGCCGGATGGCGCTGTCACCCCCGACGGTGATCACGGTGTTGGTGTGCGGGATGAATGCGGCGGTGAAGGCGGTGGTATGGGCGTGGATGGTGGCGAGGGTGGTGAGGTGGGCGGGGTCGGTGATGTCGAGGACGAGTAGCTGGCCGTTGCTGGCGCTGACAACCAAACGCGGGCCGGTGGGGTCGAAAAGAACGGCGATCGGCCGTGCGGTGAGGGTGTAGGTGCCGGCGTCGGTGGGCGCGGCCGGATCGTGGATGTTCCACAGGTGCAGTGTTTGATCTTCTGAGCCTGTCGTGGCGAGGGTTCCGGCGGCGTTGATGGAAATGGCGGTGACGGCGGCGGCGTGGGGCAGTGTCGCGACGGGCACCGGATGATCCGGATCGCGGATCGACCAGAGGCGGGCGGTGTGGTCCTTGCTGCTGGTGGCGAGGGTCTGCCCGTCGGGGGTGAGCGCGACGGTGGTGACGGGTCCGGCGTGGGCGGTCTCGGCGGTGGCGGGGAGACGCCCGGCGGTGGCGCTGATCAGCGCGGGGGTGCTGTTCGTGGGGTCGAGGTGCCAGGCGGCGACGGCGAGACGCGCAGCGAGTGCGGGATCGGTGGTGGTGCTGGCGGCGGCGGTGAGGGTGCGTGCGGCGGTGATGCGCTGGTCGGCGGTAAGGGTTCGTGTCGGGTGTCGGATCAGCGTGACCGCTACGACGGTCGCGGCCACGGCCACGGCGGCGACGGTGACGGCGGCGATGGCGATCGTGCGCGGTCGGCGGGCTCGGGGTCGTGGTAGCAGGGGCGGTGCGACCGGCGCGGGTGGTCCTGGCCAGGGGTGTGGGGGTTGGGTGTCGGGTATCCAGCTCGTGGCGGTCGTTCCGCTGCGGGTGGGGGTGCTGGGGATGGGCGCGGGTCCGGTGAGCTGCTGGTACAGCTCCGCCGCGGTGGGCCGTGCGGCGGGGGTTTTCGCCATGGCGGCGGTGACGGCGGACCGCAGCGGCTCGTGGAGGCGGTGCAGGTGGTCTGGCTGCTGGTGGCAGATGCGGTGGGGCAGCGTGGCGGCGGGTTCGGGTGGGAACGGCGGGTGTCTGGTGGCGGCGAACAGCAGGACGGCCCCCCATGCCCAGATGTCCATGGCGGGGCTGGGCGTGCCCGTGGTGAACGCTTCGGGCGCCATGTACTCGGGGGTGCCGGCCTGCTGGGTATGGATCACGGTCATGTCATGGGCGGTGGCGATCCCGAAGTCGATGACACGGGCACCGGTCGGCCCCATGAGGACGTTGCCGGGCTTCAGATCGCGGTGCACGACCCCCACACTGTGGATCATGGTGAGGGCGGTGGCGATGGTGATCGCGAGCTGGTCGAGGTCGGCGCCGGTCAGGGGCTGGTGGCGTACGGCCTGGCTGAGGGTGGGGCCGGAGACGTAGTCGGTGACCAGATATGGCGGGTGGCCGTCGGGGTCGGCGTCGCGCACGGCGGCGGTGCAGAACCGCGGGACCCGCCTGGCGGCGGCGACCTCGCGGCGAAACCGGTTCCGGAACGTCGGGTCTTCGGCCATCTCGGGGCGGATCACTTTGACGGCGACCGGTGCGCCAGTGGGGTCAGTGGCGAGGTAGACCATGCCCATGCCGCCGGCGCCGATCCGTCCGCGCAGCGTGTACGGGCCGATCGCGATCGGGTCACCGACGCCCAGGGGGGCGACCGCGGGCGGGCTGGTCATGGCCGGTTGGCGGCGGCCGGCTCCACGGACGTGACCGGCTCGGCGACCGGATGTGGGCGTGGGCGGTAGCTGTCGGCGGGTGGCGGCGGTGGCAACTGCGACGGGTGATGGTGCTGGGGATCGGTGTGGGTGCGTCCCTCGCGGCGGGCTATCTGCTGGTCCAGCTCCATCGCGAGGGCGAGCGTGAGGGGTTCCAGCTCGCGGCGGCTGAACCAGTCGGCGGAAATGCCGAGATGGTGGGCGGCGGCCTCCTTGCGGGCCGTGATGCCTCTGACCCGCCCGGGGGGTCCGGGCACGAGATCGAGCATCGAGGCGGCGGCGTCCGCGCGGGTGCCTTGCAGCGCATCGACCGCAGTGACGATCATTTTGTGGGCGGTGCTGGCCCTCTGGTGGTCGCTGGCCTTGCCGTTCGGTGGGCAGAGCAGATCGAGCAGGGGTCGAAGCTCCGCGCTGAGGGCTAGATCGGCTGCGTGGGGAACGCCGCGTTTGTAGGCGATGTCCAACCAGGCACACAACGTGCCGACGTGATCCTTTGCGGCCATCGCGATCGTCCTTCCTGCCGCCACGGCCGGCTCGGCTGCCCGTCGCGTGGGGCGCGCGACGGCTGCGGCGGGGTGCTCCGGGTGGGGTCCGGGTCTAGTCCGGGTTTGCTCCGTCGCCACATAGTCACCCGTGACGGGATGCTCACAGTACGGATGGTCGAGGTGTTGAGTCGCGGTTGTGCCGGCGAGTCCGGGTGTACTCCGTGTCCACTCCGAGTGGGCTCCGGCTCTGGCGCTCCGTGCAGTCCGGTTCCAGTCCGGGTGTACTCCGGCTGGGCGCGTCGTGTACGCCGTGTCAGGCAACGGGTAATTCCGCGATATCTCCGGCTGTGGACCGGATCGGCAGGCAGTACGGCGGGCAATGTGATGGGTGCCGGAGCGATTCCCGGCGCTTTCCAATCCCTGACCCTGGGAGTTTGCCGTGCCTACCTACTATGTGCGCCGCCGCCGCTGGTTTTCCTGGTTCCTGCGGACGGTGCTGTTCTTCTGGGCGCTGTACCTCGGCCTGACGGCGTTCACCTACTTCGCGACGACGATCGTCCCGGTTCTCGTGGTGACGGGCATCGTCGGCGTGGTCGCCTGGCTGGTGAGGGCGGCGTTTCGTGCGTGACGAGACCGCCCGGCGACGCGCGGGGGCACTGCTGGCCCTGGCGTTTCTCATGTGGCTGGCGGTGCTGGTTTCCACGACGGTCGGAATGGCCGTTCTCTTCGATGTTCTTGACCGGCATTTGGACCCTTCGGCACCGGTGTCGTGTGCGACGTCCGGCACCCGGCCGGTGATGTTCGGACCCTTGCGTCCGTGCGGGCCGGAAACCCTTCAAACGATAAGGACTTAGACGATGCGTAGCTTCCCGGTGAACACGGCCCTGGTGACCGCTGTGGCCGTCTCGGAATCCGTTCCCGACACCGACATGGACGGCAAGGCGAAAGCGAACCGTGACGGTGAGCCGCTGCACGTGGTGCAGGTCGTCGTGACCTACGAGGAAACCGTCAGCCTGATCAAGGTCAAGGTGGCTGGGAAGGCGCCGAAGGTGACCGTCGGCGCGCCGGTGGAGCTGGTGGGCCTGGTGGGGCTGCTGTGGGCGATGGCGGGCCGCCACGGCATCGCCTGGTCCGCACAGGACATCCGGATCCGCCCGGCCGCGCCGAACACGCCCCTGCCCCCGGCTCCGGCCCCGACGAAGAACTAGATCACCGGCGGCCCGGTGCCGTCTGCTCCGGCCGGTGACGGTGCGGGACGGGCGGCACCGGGTGTGGGGGTGGTGGTGCCGTGACCTCGCACCACCCCCTTCTTCTGTTTCTGAGGTCGGGAGGGACAGCCCGTCATGGCCGTCTTGAAGATCAGCAAGGGCCGTATGCGGCCCGACGAGTTCCGCCTTGCCCTGCGGCCATCGATACCGGAACTGCTGGTCAAACATGTCGGCCGGTATGTGTGGGGGTGGCGGCGGGAGGCCGTCACCGTCCTGGCGGCGGGCTGGCTGTTCGGGCGGGCGGTGGTGCTGGCCGGTCCGACCGGGGCCCGCTGGCTGCTCGTCGCCCTGGCCCTCGTCGTCGCGGTCGTCGGGCGGCTACGCCGTCCGGTGCTGGGCTGGTTGGCCGGTGGACGGCTGCGACGTAGGTGGGCGGCCGGGTGCCGGGCCTGCGGCCTGGAAACCCCGTCGCGGTGGGGCGGACGGGCGCCGCGGGTGCGCCGGGCACGCCGTGGCCCGGCGGGCTGGCACCTGTGGATCACCCTGACCCCCGGGCAAAGCGTCGATGACCTCTCTCAGGCGTCGGCGCGGTTGACCGCGACCCTGAAACTCCGCGAACTACGGATCACCCCGGACCTGTCCCGCGCGGACCGGGTCGCGCTGGTCCTCGTACGCCGCGAAGTCCTCGGCCGGGCAATCCGGGCGGACCTGCTGCCCCCGGGTGATCCGGGGGACCTGGACCGGCTGCCGGTCGGCGCCAAGGAGGACGGCACGGCCTGGCTGTTGCCGCTGCGCGGTTCCCATGTGCTGGTGGCCGGCGCCACCGGGGCCGGCAAAGGCTCGGTGTTGTGGTCGATCGTTCGAGCGCTCGCCCCGGCGATACGCGCGGGACTCGTCGAGATCTGGGCGGTCGACCCGAAAGGCGGCATGGAACTCGCCTTCGGCGAACCCCTCTTTGAACGCTTCGCGGTCGACACCGAAGAAATCAACGATCTTCTCTCGGATGCGGTCCGGACGATGAACCGGCGCACCGGGCGACTCCGCGGGGTTTCCCGGCTCCACACACCCTCACCCGGTGACCCGTTGATCGTCGTCATCGTCGACGAAATCGCCTCGCTCACCGCCTACGTGGCGGACGCGGAAAAGAAGAAGCAGATCGGCGCGAACCTGTCGCTGCTGCTCAGTCAGGGACGTGCCCCCGGTGTGGTGCTCGTCGGGGCGATCCAGGACCCCCGTAAGGACGTGTTGCCGCTGCGGGATCTGTTCCCGGTCCGCGTGGCACTGCGGATGACCGAACGTTCCCAAGCCGACATGGTCCTGGGCGCGGGTGCGCACGACCGGGGCGCGGCATGCGAACGCATCCCCGTGAGCCTGCCGGGTGTCGGCTATGTCCTCGTCGACGGCGACCCCACCCCGGTAAGAGTCCGTGCCGGCTGGCAGACCGACGACGACATCCGCGCCATGGCCACCCGCCACCGCCCGCCCACCACACCACCCCCGACCAGCACGCCACCCGCGCCGACCCCGGCATCTCCTCCGGTGGGTGGTTGGGTTCCGACCGTGCCGGCGGCACCGGCCCCGCCCGAGCCGCCCATGCGGCGGGCTCCGCGACCAGCACACCCCGGGCCGGAAAACCACTGGCCGGGCGACGACGGCCCGACCGTTCCTCTGCGCGGCTGGCCGCTGCCCCCACCCCCCGCGCTGCCTCCCGATCCCCGCCGGCCCGAGCTGCCGCCGCTGCCACCGCCGGTGCACCTCGACGACGGAAGTCCGGCGGCGGAAGCGGCTTGGCGGCATTGGGAAGACCTCTTCCGCGGCTGACCACGGACCGCCCCTTTCCTTTCTTCTCTTCCTCTGTTCGCGCCGAGCCGGCCGACGTGCCCTCGGGCGCTGAACCCTGCCCCGCGAGGAACCCACAGTGAACGAGAACGCAACTCCTGACGGACAGGGGGTGGCGGGTGGCTGCTCGTCGCCGATCCGCCTGGCAGGTCATACGGATCATGTGGACCGGGAGACCGGGCGGACCCGGCGGGCGTACTCCTCGGCGGGACTCCCCGGCGGCGTCGTGCACCTGCGGTGTAACAACCGGCGGGAATCGGTGTGCCCGACCTGCTCGCAGACCTACAAGCGTGACGCCAGGCGGGTCGTGCTGACCGGCCTGACCGGCGGCGACGGACTACCCGACTCGGTCGGCGGCCATCCGGCGCTGTTTGTCACCCTGACGGCTCCCTCGTTCGGTCCGGTGCACTCCCGCAGATCACGCGGCAAAGGCGGTGAGGCGCGGGCGTGCCGGCCCCGGCGGGGACTATGCCCCCACGGACGTCCCGCGGGCTGCCACGCCCGACACGGCGACGGTGACCGGCAGCTCGGGCAGGCGCTGTGCGCGGACTGTTTCGACTACACCGGCGCCGTCCTCTGGAACGCGATGTTGCCGAGCCTGTGGAAAGCCACCCGCGACCGGTTGGAATCCGCGGTGGCGGCGGCCTCGGGACGGTCGGTGGCCGCGCTGCGCCGTGAACTGCGGGTCACGTTCGCCAAGGCCGCGGAAATGCAGGCTCGCGGGCTGGTGCACCTGCACATCGTGATCCGTGTCGATGGGCGCGGCGCAACCCCGGACGAGGTCGTGGCGCCCCCGGCGTGGGCCTCGGTGGACCTGATCGCGGACTGCCTGCGCAACGTCCTGGGAGACGTGACCGTGCCCGCACCACATCCGACCGCGCCCGCGGGAATGGCGGTGCGATGGGGCGAGCAGGTCGATATCCGGGCCATCGGCGTGGACGGGCCGGACGACGGCGGACGGGTCGCGAACTACCTCGCGAAATATCTGACCAAAAGCGTGACCGGCTCCGGCCAGCTCGACCGGCCGGTACGCAGTCTGGAACACCTCGCCCGGCTCGCTCTCGACCCCCACGCCCGGCGCATGGTCGAAACCTGCTGGCAGCTCGGCGCGGACGAAACGTACGCGGCGGCGCTCGACGACGCGGCCGGACGTGCCCCGGGACGGCTCCCAGGTCTGATCCGCTGGTCCCACAGCTACGGCTTTGGCGGCCACTGGATCACCAAAAGCAGGAAGTACAGCACAACGTTCGGGGCGCTGCGGGGCGCTCGGAGGACGTTCGCGCGCACCGTCGCAGCTATCGCCTCCGGGCGCGGGCTCCTCGACGCGTTCGGACGCCCGGACGGCGACCCGCGCACCATCGCCGTCGGATCATGGACCTACGCCGGACGGGGCAGGACGGCCGATGACCATCCGCCCGGCGGTCTGTCTCCTGAGGGACCACCGGGGGGCACCGGTAGCAGTGAGGGCGACGGGCCGGCCGGCAGATGACCGGGGATGTTCCTTTGCCGTTCGGGGACTGGGACCCAGACGGCGGCCAGAGCACACCTGCCGCCGCAGTCGCCGTGCCAGAGGCAATGGGTGCCGTAGGCGCCGATGAGCCTGTGAACTTGGTGCTGTCCGTACCTGACTGTGTGGCTGTCAGCGTGCCCACGGTGGGGGTGGGCGGGCGGGCCACCTCCGTCCCGGTGGTGGCTTCCAGGGCCGAACCGCCGTCGACGAACGACAACTGGTCGGGTGGTCGACGGCTGTCCGCGGATGCGGTTGCCTGGGGGCTGGACCAGGCCGCGAAGGCTCCTGCCTGGTCGACGGAGAAACGGCGGCGGGTGGCGGCGTTACTCGGCCTGGTCCTGGCGGACTAGTCGCGCCAGACCAGTTCCAGTAGATCAGGATTGAACGGCCTTCCGCCCTTGCCCGCGGGGTGCACGATGACGGCGTGAAGGTGCTCGGAGATGATCGCGCGCTGATGTGCGAGGGTGTAGTTGTCCCACTCGGCCTGAATGTCCGCCGGGTGGGAACGGGCCTTGGCGGTGGCTACCTGGTAGGTGTTGCGGTCGGCGAGTAGCTCGCGTTCCTGCGAGCGAAGGTCCGACAGCACCCGGAAGTAATCTTGCGGCTCGATTTGACGCGGGCGGGCTGTCCATGCCGCGTTCGTCTCCTCGATGGTGGCCCGGACGTCGTCCAACTCGGCGTTTCGCCCCCACGGGGCGACGTCGGCGACGGCCTGCGCGGTCTCCAGCTCGATTTTCGCGAAGACGGCGCCAAGGACATGGTCTTCGGTCAAGGGTCCGTTGCGCGCGATTCCTCCGCATCCACCGTTGCTGACGCTCTTGCACTGATAGGTGTATGACTTGCGGGTTCCGGCGGGCGGGCTGCATCGCATGCCCCCGCCGCACCGGGCGCACCGCAGGATCGACGTAAGCAGATAGCGGCGGGCGTTGTGCCCTGCGTCACCGTTCGTGCGATCCCCGATGATGGCGATCAACGCTTCCCATTCTTCCACGGTGATGATCGGTTCCCACTGACCCACCACAGGCACGGTGATCACCTTGCCGTCCTGGCGGATCCGCCGGGTGACCACTTCCATCCGCTCGGATACCTGGCCGTGCATGTTCGGTGTTTGGACACCCCGGCCGCGTAGGCCACATATCCGCGGGTTCCGCAAGATCTTCATCAGCGTTGCCTTGCGCCAACGGACCCCTCGGGCAGTCAGGAAACCGGCGTCGTTCCATTCCCGGATGATCGCGGTGACCGGCACACCTGCCAAGATCCTTCGGACGGCGGCCTGGAGCGGCTCGGCCTCGGCGGGCCTCAAGGTGCGCTTGTCGTCATTCCAGCCGTACGGGCGCCGTGAACCCACCGGTACGCCCCGTTCGGCCTGCTGGCGGTGTGCTCGCTTGACCCGCCGTGACGTGTCCTGGCTCGCCTTGTTCGCGGAGACCGCCTGTGCGCGGGCGTTCGCCCGGCCATGATCGGTCGTCAGATCCACACCAGGGCCCACGATCGGACGGCCGTACAGCTCCACAACCTCGATCGCGTCTTCCAGATCGCGCAGGTCTCGGGTCAACCGATCCAAGTCATAGACCACGGCGCCGTCAATTACCCCGGCGCGTAGATCGGCAAGCATCCTGGTGTAATCCGGCCGGATCACCCGCAGGACCATCCGGCCATCCGGCTGCACGATCCGCTTCTTGCGCCACGCGCTCTTCTTGTCCTCGTAAACCTCCACAACCTCGCCACCGAACTCTTCGGCGTAGTCGTGGCCGTCTTCGTCTTGGCGCTCTAGCGCGTCGTCACCCCCGGTGAGCAGGGAATACCGCCGATACAGACCTAGCTTCAGTCCATCCAACTTTGTCATATAAAAAGACTACTTCGCGTGCCTTCTCCGTCGCGGAGGAGGCGAACTTCACCCGCGCCGCCCAGCGAGTGCACATCAGCCAGTCGGGGGTCAGCGCCCAGATTCGTCAGCTCGAACACGAGCTCGGCGCCGCCCTCCTCGACCGGTCCGGCCGCACGGCGAGCCTGACCGCCGCCGGCGCGGCCGCCCTCGACCACGCCCGTGCCGCGCTCGCCGCCACGGCCGCCGTGCGCGAGGCGGTCGACCAGGTCCAGGGCCTGGTCCGGGGCCGCATCGACGTCGGCATGGTGGCGTCCTGCACGGTCGAGCCGTTCTTCGCCGCCCTCGCCGGGTTTCACCACGAGTACCCCGCCGTCGAGATCACCCTCGCCGAGGACACGTCCGACCGGCTGCGGGACCGGGTCCGCGCCGGCGCGCTGGAACTGGCCCTCGTCGGGATCTCCGCCGCCGACGCCGCCGAGCCGCGGCTCCTGCCGGTGCTCGGCGAGCCGCTGATCGCCGCGGTGGCGCCGACCCATCCGCTGGCCGACCGTCCCCGGGTGACTCTCGCGGAGCTGGCCCCCCACCCCCTGGTCTGCCTGCCCACCGGCACCGGCATCCGGGCCGTGTTCGACCAGGCGTGCGCCGCGGCGCACCTGCACCCGCAGGTGCGCCTGCAGGCCGCCGCCCCGCGGGCCGTCGCCGACCTCGCGGCGCGCGGCCTCGGTGTCGCCATCCTGTCGGCGTCGATGACCGCCGAGCACGGCGACCGGCTGCGCGCCCTCCCGATCGAGGACGTCACGACGCCCGCGCTGCTCGCCCTCGTCTGGGCGGGTGGCCCCCACCCCGCCCTGCCGGAACTGCTCCGCCACTGCCGGCAGGCGTTCGCCGCGGCGGCTGCGCCCGACGACGTCACCGGCTGATGGCCGTGTGTCCGGCTGCTGAGCGCGAAGCGGCCATCATGTCTACGGTTGATCGACGCCGGGGACAGGATCGTCCGCCGCCGCGTTACGACGTCACGGGATGACAGCGCATATAGAGGCCCGGAAATGCGGATAAATCGAATTAAAAGGTGCGCCCCGGGTCGTGACGCTCGGTGAGCGCTCGCGGAAACGGGCTGGGCGTCGGCGCGTCGAGGCTTTCATCGGGCCAGGTCTGCAAGCAGCTCCGCCGCGGACAGGGCGCGGGCGCCGATGCCCGCGCACTCCTCGATGCCCCGCGGGTAGATGCCAGAGATGGCGTCGGCGACGACGATCGGCTGGAAGTCCCGCTCGCTGGCCTCGTAGACCGTCATCCGCGGGCAGTTGGGGAAGTTCGCCCCGACGACGGCCACCGCCTCGACGCCGCGGGCGCGCAACCAGGCGTCGAGACCGGTGCCGAAAAACGCACCCCACCTGGGTTTGTACAGCACCCGTTCGGAGGTCCCGACGGGCTGGAACCGGCCGGCCAGAAGCGCGGCGTGGTCCAGCGTGAACGGCGGACGCGGGTGCAGCTCGGCGCGGAGCTGGCTGCCGGGTGTGCCCGGCCGGACGAGCGGCTCACCGGAGCGCAGCAGCGGGCGGCGGCACGCCTCCGCGTTGGATCCGTCCGCCTGGTACAGGCGCACGACGTGCACGATCGGCAACCCGGCGGCGCGGAATCCCGCGACAACGCTCGCCATGGTCGGGACCAGTTCGTCGGTTCCGGCGATGGCGTGTGGCGAGCAGGGCAGACTGAAGTCGTTCTGGACGTCGATCGTGAGCAGGGCCCAACGGTTCACCCGGCCATCGTCGACCGCGGTCCGCCGCCGCGTCCAGGCACCAGAACCACTGGCGATCAGAAGCGGCGGTCATGACCCGCGGTCGATCGACGGCGGGCGAGAGCGTCGTCCGCCGCTGCGTTACGGCGTCTCGGGATGGGCGCGGGACGGTTCGGCCAGCGGCCAGCCGCCGGCCGCCAGTCGGGCGCTGACCCGGGCGATGTCGTCCTCCCGGGGCAGTTCGTCGGTGACCGCGAGGATCACGCCGCGGATCGCGAGCCCTGACGCGGGGTCGTCGCCGGCACTGAGCGTTTCGGCGATCCGGTCGACCTCCTCCGCGGTCAGCTTGCGCTGCAACAGGGCGAACAGCGGGAGGTAGTCGTGCTCGGGAACGCCCTCAGGGTAGCCGGCCCGCAGCCAGTCGATGATGGCGGCGAGGAACGGGGGGAGCGACCTGCTTGTCATAGTCCTGCCTCGTTCAGGTTCCTGCGACGACGGAGTAGATGCCCCAGCCGATGCCGGCCAGCACGATCGCGAAGCACAGCGCGCCGGCGGCGATGCCCACCGGGTTCGTTCCGATGATCCGGTCGTCGGCTGTCACGGTCGTGGTCGCCTCGCCGCCGCCGCGGCCGGGCAGGCTCACGGCGCGCAGGCCCACCGCGAACAGCGCCGGCAGCCCGGCGCCGGCCAGCAGCCCGATGACCACGATCTTCCACAGTGCGTCCAGGTCGATCCAGGAGTTCATGCCACTTCTCTCCTCGCTCCTCGCCGTCGCCGTCCGCCGCCCACGCGGTTCAGGCGGTTCAGGCGGCGAGCTTCTTCTGGTCGTCGGCCGGGGCGAGGGAGCCCTCCCACTCGGCGTTGACGTTGTGGTGGCTGACCGGCGACCTGCGGGCCTGCAGGTACAGCGCTCCGGCGGCGAGCACCAGGATCGCGAAGACGACTACCACGCCGGCCGTTCCGCCGATGCCGTTGGCGATGCCGTAGCAGGCGGCGCCGACCAGGCCGGCGGACGGCAGGGTCAGCAGCCACGCGGTCGCCATCCGGCCGGCCACCCCCCAGCGCACCTCGGCGTCGCGCTTGCCGAGACCGGTGCCGAGGATCGAGCCGGTGGCCACGTGCGTGGTGGACAGCGAGTACCCGAAGTGGCTGGACAGCAGGATCGTCGCCGCCGATGAGGACTCGGCGGCCATGCCCTGCGGCGAGTCGATCTCGACGAGGCCCTTGCCCAGGGTGCGGATGACCCGCCAACCGCCGAGGTAGGTGCCGGCGCTGATAGCGATCGCGCAGGTCAGGATCACCCAGAACGGTGCCTGGTCGCCGGAGTTCAGCGTGCCGTTCGCGACCAGGGCGAGGGTGATGACACCCATCGTCTTCTGCGCGTCGTTCGTTCCGTGGGCAAGGGACACCAGGGACGCGGAGCCGATCTGGCCGATGCGGAACCCGTGGCTGCGTGTCCCCTTGGGCACACCTCGGCTGATTCGGTAGATGAGATAGGTGCCCAGCGTTGCGATCAGCCCCGCGATGACGGGCGAGAGACCGGCCGGAATAATGACTTTCGAGACCACGCCGTGCCATTTCACCGCATGCCCGCCGGCGGCCGCGATGGTCGATCCGATGACGCCGCCGATGAGCGCGTGCGATGAACTGGAAGGTATCCCGAAGAACCAGGTAAGCAAATTCCAGGTGATGCCGCCGACCAGTCCGGCAAAGACCACCGTGAGAGTCACCAGATGGGTGTCTACCAGCCCACTTGCGATCGTGGCGGCTACGCTCAGCGACAGGAAGGCTCCGACGAGATTCAGGGCGCCGGAGATCGCCACGGCGATCTTTGGTGGCAGCGCGCCCGTCGCGATCGACGTCGCCATCGCGTTGCCGGTGTCATGAAATCCATTGGTAAAGTCGAAGGCCAGCGCGGTAATGACTACCAGGACAAGGACTCCGTCGTTCACACGGTCTGTTGTAACCGCACTCGGTCGGGATGTCGACCCTTGAACAGCCTGCTGATGGTCGCATCGCCTGTTGTTAAACTCTATTAACCTGCTGTTCGAGAAGGTGGGGGTGGTCGTTCGGTTTACGAGCCAACCGGTGCCGCTCGGCCGCTGAGGCGGCCGACCAGGTCGCGCCGCAGGCCGGCCGCCGCGAGGTTGTCGTCGTCAAGCAGACCGGCGTCCAGCGCCCGCAGGACGTGGCCGGCCAGGGCCCGGCCGGTGGCCGGTTCGTCGACAATCGTGCCGGACTGGTGGGCGGTGGCATACGCGGCAAGTCGGGCGATCGCGTCATCGAGTCCGGTCAGCAGGCAGCCGGCGACCGCCGCGTGCCGGCTCACGAGCTGGCCGGGATGAAGGTCCCAGCCCTGGTAGAGACCGCGGTGCCAGGCTCGGCGGATCAGCTCGGCGTGCCGTCGCCACGCTTGGTGAACGTCCGCGCCGCCAGTGCCCGGTTGTTCGGTCGCGTCGATCGGAAGCAGGTTCGAGGAGCCGTCGGCGACCTGGATGCCGGTTCCGGCCGCCACGAGCTGCATCAGGGCCGTCGCGTACTCCACCGCCGGATGATCGCTGGCCTGGTCGGCGGCGCTGATCCCGAGAGCGGCGGAGTAGTCGTACGTGCCGACGTGCAGGCCGACGAGCCGGCCGGGGCCGAGCGTCAGGCCGACGCGGACCAGCTCCGGCAGGGCGAGGACGGCAGCGGGCGTCTCGACCTGCACCTCGATGCCAATCGGCGGGAGGTGCAGGCGCTGCTCCAGCTCGGTGACGATCGCGTCGAACACGCGCAGTTGCGCCGGATCGCTGACCTTCGGCAACGTCAGCACCAGCCCGGGCGGCACGCCGCCACCGGTGGCGAGGGTGGTGGCGAGGGTGGTGAGGAACAGGTCGAGGCTGCGCAGCCCACGGACGCGCACGGTCGGATCGAGCGACTTCGGCCGCAGTCCGTAACGAGTGGGCAGCGTGCCGGCGCCGGCCGCGGCGAGAACCGCCTCGGCCGCGCGCACGGCGTCGGCGTCCTCGGTCTCGTCCGGGCGCGAGCCGTAGCCGTCCTCCAGGTCGACGCGCAGATCCTGGATCGGCTCGGTGGCCAGTGCCCGCAGGACGTGCGCGTGGACAGCCGCGGCCCGGTCGGGCGCCGGGTCGCCGCCGGTCGCCGCGGCCAGCCGCGCCGGGTCGCCGCCGTGGGCGGCCAGCAGCTCGCCGGCCCGGGCGGCCCAGGCCGGCACGAGGTCCGGCCGCATCCGGTCGGCCGGCAGATAGCAGGTGTGGACCGGCTGGCGGCCGGTGCCGGTGCCCGGGTGACGGGCGGCGAGAGCGGCGTCGACGGGGTCGAGCGGCGCGCTCAGCCGGGCAACGACCTCGGGCGGCAGCGTCGGGGCGGCTGGCGGTGTCGGCATGCGGCGGCAGCGTAGCCGATCAGGCGAGCGGAGGGGTGGCGTCGCCGGGCAGCCGTGGGCGCAGGGCGACGAAGGCGTTCGCCGCAGGTGAGGCCGCCGCCGGCGCGGGGCGCACCGATCGGGGGGGTCGATGCGCGGCGCCGACGGCGGCTGTCGGTGGGGGCGAGGTCCGGCTCCCCGACGCCAGACGGACCGTCGCCGGATCCATGAATTCCGGCTGGTCAGGCCCGTAATGCCCAATTGCGTCGTGCCAAAACCCCCCGCGTGGACAGCCTACGGGGACGAGCCGTCGCGGATGGCGAAGGGTCTCGAATCCGTCAGGGCGCGGGCGTCGTCGGCGGGCAGCCAGCTCGCGGCGACTCCGTCCAGGGCGATGGCGACCATGTCGTCGAAGGTCAGGGCTGGATCATCGGTATTGGGGGTGGCCAGCAGCCCGGCGGCGCGCATGGCCGGGAACGGGTGGTCGGCGAGCGCCGGGAAGGCGTTCGCTATCCGGATGTTGGAGTTCGGGCAGACCGTCAGTCCGCCATCCCGGGTGCGTTCCCGCGGCCGGACATGTCCGTCATCGTCGCGTGCCGGCCGGGCTCGCCGTCGCGGTGGTGGACGGGTCCACGCCGGCGTCGTCGAACGCCCGCTGGATGCCGCCGGCCAGGACGCGATGTCGGTCGAGCATCGCCGGCAGGTCGGGATGCGCCGACCGGCCGTCCTCGACGACGAGGCGACCGGCGACCACGGTGTGCCGCGCGGCCACCGGCCCGCAGCGCAGCCAGGCGTCGATCGGGTCGGACAGCGCCCCGGCGAACGCCACCCCGTCCAGCGGCCAGACGACCAGGTCACCGGCAGACCCGACGGACAGCTCGCCGATCTCGCCGACCCGGCCGAGGCAGCCCGCGCCGCCCCGGGTGGCCATCTCCAGCGCGTCGCGGGCCGACATCGACGCGGCGCCGTGCCGCAGCCGGCCGAGCAGCATCGCGGTGCGCGACTCCAGCCACAGTGACGCCGAGTCCGCCGAGGACGACCCGTCGCAGCCGAGCCCGACCGGGACGCCGGCGGCGCGCATCTCGGCGACCGGCGCGAGCCCACCGCCGAGGATCATGTTGCTGCTCGGGCAGTGCGCCACCCCGGTGCCCCAGGCACCGAGCCGGGCCACCTCCTGCGGGTTCGGGCAGATGCAGTGCGCCACCCAGGCCCGGTCGCCGGCCCAGCCGACCTCGGCGAACTGGTCGATCGGCCGGCGGCCGAAGGTGGCCAGGCAGTACTCGTCCTCCTCGGGGTCCTCGGCGAGATGGGTGTGCAGGCGCACGTCGAGCCGCTCGGCGAGCTCGGCGGTGGCCCGCATCAGCTCGGGGCTGACGGAGAACGGCGAGCATGGCGCCAGCGCCAGGCGCACCATCGCCCCCCAGGACGGGTCGTGATGACGTTCCACCAGGCGCTGCGACTCGGCGAGGATCTCGTCGTCGTCCTGGACCACCGAATCCGGTGGCAGCCCGCCGTCCTTCACCGACCGTGACATCGAGCCCCGGGTCGGATGGAACCGCATCCCCAGCTCCCGCGCCGCCGCGATCTCCGCCGAGATCAGGTCGCCGCCGCCGCGCGGATGCACGTACAGATGGTCGGTGCTGGTCGTGCACCCGCCGAGGGCCAGTTCCGTCAGCCCGACGTACGCCGAGACGTGCACCGCCTCCTCATCGAGCCGCGACCACAACGGGTAGAGCGTCGACAGCCAGGTGAACAGGGTGCCGCCGAGGGCGGGCGCGAAGGCCCGGGTGAGGTTCTGGTAGATGTGGTGATGGGTGTTGACCAGACCGGGCGTGACGAGGGCGCCGTCGGCGCGCAGCACCCGGCTGGCGGGCGGCGGCAGCTCGCCCGGGCCGCCGATCGCGCTGACCAGGCCATCGGTCACCGCGACCCAGCCGCCGCGGATCTCCCGGCGGTCGGCGTCGACGGTGGCGACCAGTTCGGCGCCCACGACGAGCAGATCGGCGGTGACGGGAGCGGCGATGCGGCGAGCGGTGGCGGGTGCCGGACCGGGAGATGGCGTGGTCATGACGGCCGATTCTGCGTTCCACGCGTTTCGCACGGGTCACGTCGTCCGTCCACGGAGGTTCCGTCATGCCCGCTGACCTGCCCCGCGACCCGGACGGGGCGGTCGACCGGACGATCGCGATCGACGATGCGGCCGATCCGCGGGTCGACGACTTCGTCGCGCTCACCGACGTCGCGCTGCGCCGCCGCCGCGAACCGGCCGACGGCCTGTTCATCGCCGAGGGCGAGCGGGTCATCGTCCGTGCCCTGCGGGCCGGCTACCGGCCACGCAGCGTCCTGGTCGCACCGGCCCGGCTTGCCGCCGTTCCCGCGGGCCTGCCCGCCGACGTGCCGATCTACGTCGCCGGCGCCGACGTGCTCGCCGCCATCACCGGCTTCGAGGTGCACCGCGGGGCACTGGCGTCGATGTGTCGACGGCCGCCGCGGACCGCCGCGGACCTGCTCGCCACCGCGCGCCGGATCCTGATCTGCGAGGACATCGTCAGCCACACCAACCTCGGGGCGATCTTCCGTTCGGCGGCGGGGCTCGGCATGGACGCGGTGCTGCTCAGCCCGCGCTGCGCCGACCCGCTGTACCGGCGGTCCGTGCGGGTGTCGATGGGCGAGGTGTTCGCCGTGCCCTACGCGCGGCTCGACCCGTGGCCGGCCGCGCTGGACGACCTGCCCGCGGCCGGGTTCACCGTGCTCGCGCTGACGCCGGCGGCCGACGCCGACGATCTTGCCAGTTTCGCCGCCCGGGTCGACGCCGGGGCGGGCCCGCCGGCCCGGGTCGCGCTGTTGCTCGGCACCGAGGGCCCCGGGCTGTCCGCTGCGGCCCAGTCGGCGGCCGGCGCCCGGGTGCGCATCCCGATGGCGCACGGCGTCGATTCGCTGAACGTCGCCGCGACCGCCGCCATTGCCTGCTACCTGCTGGGCCGGCGCTGACCGCAACGGTCAGGACGCCAGCCACGTGCAGCCGGGCAGCGGCAGGTTCCGCAGCACCCAGAAGGCGATGACCAGCACCGGGATCGCCGGCAGCAGCCGTGGGGGGACGCGCGGCAGCGGACGGCGCCAACCGGCGGCCCGGGCGATCGCCACCACCCAGCCGACGGCCAGGATGGGGGCGGCGACGACGAAGAACAGGTTGTAGTTCGCCGCTTCACCCACGTGTCCGTGCAGCGCCTGGTGCAGCGCGCGCAGCGTGCCGCAGCCCGGGCAGTCCAGCGAGGTCGCCCAGCGGAACGGGCAGCTCGGATAGTGCCCGGGATGCGCCGGATCGACCAGGTACACCCGCAGCGCCGCGGCCCCCGCGAGCGCGCCGACGGCGGCGAAGCCGGCGAGGCGGGCTCGCGGCGACCAGACCCGCGGTGCCGGCGAAACGCCCGTCAGACGCGTGACTGCCACGCCTGCAGCGTAGTCATTCGCGCGGACCGGCTCACTCGAGATGCAGGGCGCTGTGCTCCGCGGCCTCGGCCCAGCCGCTCTCGCCGTCACGGTCGCTGCGGGCGCGTCGACGTCCGCCGTCATCGTCGGTGGCCGCCGTGGATCCCTCACCGAAGGCGTCCGCCTCGAGGACCTGGCCGGTCTCCCGGCGTTCCGCCTCCAGGTAGGGGTCGGTGTCGGGCAGTTCCGCCGAGAGCAGCCGGTCGAAGGTCGCCCCCTGCCGCTCCTCCCGCGGGGTGGTGGGGTACTGCACGGATCTGCTGGGCCGGTCCGGCGCGTCCCAGCTGTCGCCGAGCGGGTCACGACCGGCGTCGGTCGAGCCGAGCTCGTCGCCGTCAAGCATCTCGGCGGGTTCCAACGGCGACTCGTCCTGGTCCCACGACCCGGAATCCGAGGCTGGCTGTGTCATGGCGGCCTCCCATATCGGTGCGTCCCGGGCCGTTCCCGGTACGCCTCGGTCCTGCACCTTCCCAGGCGCGGCCGGGCTAAGCGCCACGGGGACCGGCACGGCGGGGGCCAGACCCCGCGACCGTCGCGCCGGCCGCGGCCAGAAAATCGTGGAGAATGGCATTAGCCGTGTCATGATGCGGCGGTGTACCCACCTGAGAATAGGGCTCCGACGCTAACCGCGAAGCTTTGGCTGACCTTGGCCGTGGTGGCCGGTTTTGGGCCTTACGTGGTGAGCGGTATTCGCACGGAGCAGGTAGTCGTCTACGGTGGAATGCTCCTTTCCATGCCCTTCGGTCACCCCTTTCGCGGGATGGGTCCCAGGCACCTTCTGTTTGCTGTGACCTGGTCGTCCTTCGCCGTCTACGTCATCCTTGACGGGATCGGTGTAACGGTGCTGGGTGACTTTCAGTCCGGCTCCACGCTGGCCGGAATGGACAACTACGTCTACCCGGCGGCGGTGCTGTTCATGGTCGGTCGGTGGTTGGCCGCGGGCTACACCCGCACCGCCGCTCTCGACCGGTTCTGCCGGATTTTCGTCGTGTTGATGGTGCTGAACGCCGGCGTCGCCGCTATGGGTCTGTTCACCGACCTCTCCGGGATACTCGGGGCGTTCTGGGGCGGCGTCGCGCTGGACGGGCAGAGCGTCGCGGTGCTCGCCCTCAACAACGGCCGGCTCTCCGGCATCTTCAACCAGCCGGTGGAGGCCGGCGTCGCCTACTCCCTCGCGCTGTTCGCGGCGGTGTACCTGTACGGCCGGTCCGGGCGCGGCGACAAGCCGGTGCTGCTCGGCGTCGCCGCCGCCCCGCTGCTGCTCGGTGGGGTGCTCTGCGTCTCCAAGATCTTCCTGCTGTGCGGCGTCCCGATGGCGGCGTGGCAGGCTATTCGGCTCGGCCGGCCGCTGCGCCGCCTGCTCATCGTCGGCGGCGGGCTCGCGGCCGCGGCGATCGGGGCCGGGCAGGCCGGGCTGACCCACTGGAACGGCTCCTGGATGCTGCGGATGCTCATTCCCGGCGCGGGTTCGAGCGGCCTGTTCGCCCAGTACACCGCCGACCGGTTCCACTCCGTCGGCGCCTCCGCGCGGGCCTGGGGCTACGTGCTGGACACCCGTCCCTGGCTCGGTTACGGCGTCGGCGGCCTCGCCGTCCCCTACGACAGTGGCTGGGCGGAGGCCGTGGTGGTCGGCGGCCTGCTCGGCGTCGGCCTGCTCGCCGTGATGCTCGTGCTCGTTGCGAGCTCGTGGCTGCGGGTCCGGAAGGTCCGCTCACCGGAGCAGCGGCGGTTCGCCACGTCGGTCACCGTGCTGTGCCTGTTCGGGACGATCGGCCTGCCGGTGTTCACGGCGAACCGGGCCGGCCTGTTCCTGGTGGTCCTGCTCGCTCTGTTGCTGTTCGCCGACGACGACCCCGCCGTCCCGGGCGCCGTCGAGACGAGCGTGCGGGGACTGGGCATGCGGCACATCCCGCTGCCGGGGAACAGCCGCTGGGACCACACGCGGACGGGCCGCCGCCCGCCGCCCGCCGGTCCGCCGGAGCACGAACCGAAGTCTGGCCAGCCCGGGAACGACCTGGTTCTTACGCCGTAGCGCCGGCTGTTCGAGGAGCCGCCAGCTCACCGCCGCCAGCATCACGGTGCCCGCCAGGGACACGGCGAAGTACGGCACGATCCCCGCCCGGTGCAGCCCGTACACGGCCAGCAGCTGCTGGACCGGCGCGGAGTAGATGTAGGTGCCGTAGGAAAGGTCGTTGCGGGCACCGATCCGATGCAGCGGCAGGCGGATCGCGAGCCACACGCAGGAGTAGGCGATCGGCAGGCTGGCCGGCGCGTGTGCGTCGGGCAGCAGCAGGATCGCCGCCGTCGCGGCCACGATCGCGACCGGCCCGAGCCGCCGGTTGTAGGGCACCCGGTCGGCGTACACGCACAGCAACGCTCCGGCCAGGAACATCGAGCCCAGTCGGACGGCGGCGCCGGCCAGGTCGCTGTCCAGCAGCGTCGGAAGCGACCCGGGGCAGAGCCAGCGGAGCACCCACAGGCCGGACAGCAGCCCGGTGAGCACCGTGAGCAGCCGGGTCCGCCGGCGCAGCCGCCCGCCCGCGCCGAGCGCGGCAAGCCCGAGGTAGCACAGCGCCTCCCAGAACAGGCTCCACAGTGACCCGTCCCAGGCCACCGGCCCGTTCGGGAGGGCGGTGATCGGCACTCCCCGCGGGGTGCCCGCGATGTCGTAGAAGTGCATCAGCAGCGTGCTGTTGGTGAGCACGTAGGCGAACGGTCCGTGCGGTCGGGCGCCGAAGTACCCGCTCAGCGTCCCGTGCTGGTGCTGCCAGCCGAGTGGGGCGATCACCATCGCCACGACGACCAGGCACAGCCAGAAGCCGGGCAGGATCCGCAGGAACCGGTGCCACAGGAACCGGGCGGTCCAGCGGATGCTCAGCCGGCTGCGGGTGACGAGGAACCCGCTGATGGCGAAGAAGCAGTCCACGGCGATCGCGGCCAGGTCGAACCGGGAGGACGCCCGCGGCGCCCCGACGAAGCCTCCGGCGATCAGGCCGTGCTGGACGAACACGGCGAGGGCCATCGTGATGCGGAGAAACCCGAAACTGTTACGGCGCGGGTTGAAGGCGGTGGCGAGCGTTGACCGTCGTGGCCGGTTGGACATGCGGGCATCCCATTCCGTGCGCGCCAGGCCGGACGGCAGCCGCCGCCGGCAGTACGGCCGGTGGGTCCGGGCCTCGACCACTCGGCGACTCTCGGCGCAATATAGCTCTCTGTGTTTGATGAGTCCGTGTAGGTAACGGCCGTGTGTGCCGTGGCGGGACCACCAGATCACTGCCAACGGCAGCGATCTGGACACGAAGGCGACGCGGACCGACCCCGCTAGCAGTCGTTTCCCAGATGGCGTATAGCGTCCGGTTTTGTGGCTACTGTTGCTGACCGGATACTCGACCAGCTGGCCAAGGTGCCTGAGGGGCTGGACGACGGCCGACTGGCCGCTGCCATCGGCGCGAGCCGGGGTTCGGTGAACCAGGCTTGTCGGCGACTCGCGCAAACAGGACAGTTGCGCCGCAGGCCGGGCCCGGGCGGTCTGATTACCAACCGGCTGGCGCCGGCCGCGGAATCGACCTCCGCACCTCCGGCCTCCGAGACCGAGACCGAGGTCGCGGCTGTCGGCGTGGGCGCCGTCGTCGCGCCGTCCGTCGAACCCTTGCCGGCCGAGCCTGCTTCCGTCCCCGCGCCCCCGAGCGACCCACCGACGGCGGAGCCGGCGGCCACGGCCGAGGCCGCCCCCGAGCCGGTGATCGAGCCGGAGGAGGTGGCTGAGCCGGAGGAGGTGGCTGAGCCGGAGGCGGTGGCTGAGCCGGTGATCGAGCCGACGGTGGAAGCCGAAGTCGAGTCGCCGGTGGCGGCTGAGGCGGAGGCGGTGTCCGCGGTCGAGCCCGAGCCCGAGGCGGCGACAGAGCCGGCTGCGGCGATCGAACCGGAGCCGGTGACCGAGATCATGCCGGCACTGGTGGCTGAGTCGGAGCCGGTGATCGAGATCGCGCCCGAGGTGGCCCCAGCGGCCGGTCCGGAGCCGTCGACCGAGGCAGCGGAGCCGGACGAGGACCCGGTGGCCGCGCTCGGTCAGGCACTGGCCGCGCTCGACGAGGCGATGGCGATGCTGGGCACCACGATGGCGCCAGCGGCCCCGATTCCGCCGGTAGCCCCGGCCGGTGATGCGATGGTGCCGGTGCAACCCGCTGGCGGTACGGTAGCCGAGCCTTCCGGGACGGAGGCGGTTTCCTCTGCGGTCGGAGTAGGCGCGCAGCGCGCGGGCCAGCCGGCGTCGCCTCCATCCCAGGCTGTGGCCTCGGCTACCGACAGTGAAGTCGGCTCGGCTGACGGCGGGGAAGCGGCCGAGGGTGAGGACGGAGCGGACGGAAGGAGTATCCCGTCCGCGCAGGAGACACCGGTGGAACGCGGCAGCACGCCGCCGGTGCGTCGAAGCTGGTGGCGCCGCATGTTCGTACGCAACGCAGGGTGATGTAACTGTGCGTGGCTCTCGGTGGCATCGCGGCCATCGTCAGCGCTGACCGCGCCCAGGCACGTACCTCCAGCCGTATCGGTCGGGTGCCACCGACACACCAGGGGAGAGCATGTCCATGCGAGCGAAGTCGCTCGTCGCCGTCGCCATCCTGTCATCGCTTGTGCTTGTCGCCTGCGGTAGCCGGGCTGGTAGCACCGGGTCGACAACAGGCGCCAGTTCTACGGCGTCAAGCGCGTCGAACAACACCGCCTCCGACGTCGGGGTCACCCCCACCGAGATCAAGGTTGGCACGATCGCTGGCCTGAGCAGCCAGTTCGGGCCCGACACGTTCTCCGCGTCGTTGTACGGCGCACGGGCATACTTCAAGGCGCTCAACGCGGCGGGCGGCGTGAACGGCCGCACGGTGAACCTCGACGAGTGCGACGACAAGGGCTCCGGCGACGAGAACGTCAAGTGCGCCCACAAGCTGGTCGACGACGACAAGGTGTTCGCGCTGGCCGGCGTCACCGCGTTCAACTACGCCGGCGCGCAGTACATCAACTCCAAGTCTGTGCCGGACATCGGTGGGCAGCCGGTCGGCACCGAGTACGACCAGTACCCGCACCTCTACTCGATCTACGGCAGCTACTACCCGCGCACCGGTGACCGTCCGGGTTACAACGGCACGCTCTACGCGGGCACCGAGACCTACCGGTGGCTGAAGGAAAACCTGCACGCCAACGTGGCCGGGGTCGTGTACTACAACGTCGCCCAGTCGCAGCGCTACGCCAAGTCCATCGCGGACGGCCTGCAGAAGGAAGGCTTCACCGTCGTCCAGGAAGAGATCAACCTGGGTGCCCCGGGCTGGGACTCCGCGGTGCTCGACCTGAAGCGGCGCGGCGTGCAGGTGGTCTTCGACGCGATGGACGACGGCGGCAACGCGCAGCTGTGTGGTGCCATCGAGAGCCAGAAGATGCCGCTGCAGGCGAAGGTGGCCACGGCGCAGGGCATGGCGAACAACATCGACCAGGTGTACAGCGCGTCGCCGAACTGCCGTAACACGATTTACTCGAGCAGTCAGTCGGCGAACTATGACGACACCAGCATTCCAGCGGTGGCCGACTACCAGAAGGCTCTGCAGGCATCCTCGCCCGACAAGGTGGCCAAGGAGAACCTGTGGATGATGGAGGGCTACGCGTCAGCCCAGTGGCTGACCGACGCCATCCGGTCCTGCGGCGTGGACGTCACCCGCAAGTGCGTCGAGGCGTACATGACCAGCGGCAAGGACTATGACGGCCACGGGTTGCTCATCTCGGCGAACCGGACCTTCAAGGCGCTGGCGCAGCCACCGGCCCAGGAACACAACTGCGTGAACATCACTCGCTGGCAGGACTCGGCGAACGGTGGCAAGGGCGGTTGGGTCAGCCAGGTCAAGGACATGAACACGACCTGCTACGACGTTCCGAACCTGCCCTACTCCGCCGGCTGACAGCGGCCGCTCCGGCACAAGGCCCCGGCCAGGACCGCGCCTCGGCGCCGGTCCTGGCCGGGGCCTTGTCGTGTGCGCCGCGGAACACCTTGATCGGCCGGGGCCTTGTCGTGTGCGCCGCGGAACACCTTGATCGGCCGGGGTGGGGCCGGGGTTGGGCTCAGGCGGTGGCGAACTGCGCGGGGGTGCCGGCGAAGGAGCGTTCGCCGCGGTGCAGGACGTAGACCTGGTCGGCCATGGCGAGGGCCTGCTCGGTGTACTGGTCGGCGAGCAGCACCGTGGTGCCGGAGGCGGCGACCGTGGCGAGCCAGCCGAACAGGTCGCCGGCGACCTTCGGGGACAGCCCGAGGGACAGCTCGTCGACCATCAGCACCGAGGGCCGGGCGAGCAGCGCCCGCGCCAGCGCCAGCATCCGCCGCTCACCGCCGGACATCGACCCTGCCCGCTGGCCGAGGCGCTCCCGCAGGCGGGGGAACGACTCCAGCGCGGGGGTGATGTCGGGATGGCCGCTCGCCTCGGCGATGATCTGCAGGTTGTCGCGGACCGACAGGGTGGCGAACACCGCGCGCTCGTCGGGGACGAGCATCAGACCGCGCCGGGCGCGGTCGACGGTGGACAGCCGGGTGATGTCCTCGCCGCGCCAGGTGAGGGTGCCCGAGCGCAGCGGGATGAGACCGGCAAGGACGCGCAGCGTGGTGGACTTGCCCGCGCCGTTCGTGCCGAGCAGCGCGGTCACCTTCCCAGCGGGGATGGCCAGGTCGAGGCCGTGCAGGACCTCGACGGTGCCGTAGCCGGCGCGGGCGCCGGACAGCTGGAGTTCGACGGTCGCCGTGGTCATCGGCCCTCCCCGGACTGCCCGGCGGCGGCGAGCGGCGCCTGCGCCAGGTACACCGACCGCACGGTCGGGTCGTTGCGGACCGTCTCCGGGTCGCCGGCGGCGACGACCCGGCCGCCGACCATTGCGTAGACCTGGTCGACGACGGAGAACACCAGGTCGACGTCGTGGTCGACGATGAGGATGCCGACGCCGTCGGCCGCCGTGCGGCGCAGCAGCTCCGAGAGCTTGGCGGTCTCGGCGGCGTCGAGGCCGCTGGCCGGCTCGTCGAGCAGCAGGATGTCCGGCTGCGCGCACAGTGCGCGGGCGAACTCCACCAGCCGCAGGGCGCCGGTCGGCAGCGTGCCGGCGATGGTGTCGCGGACGTCGGACAGGCCGAGGGAGTCCAGCACCTCTTCGACGATCTGGATCACCGGGCCCTTCGGGGCCAGTCCCAGGCGTTCGAGTACCCGCTCGGCGGACCGGCTGATGCGCCCGCGGCCCTGCGCGGACAGGCCGAGCAGGCCGCCGGCGTAGTCGCGGCGGCGGTTCTCCGCGCCGACGAGGAGGTTGTCGGCGACGGTGAGGGTGGGGAACAGCGAGGGCACCTGGAAGGTCTGGACCAGCCCGCGCCGGGAGCGGATGTCCGGGCGCATCGTGGTGATGTCGGTGGTGCCGAGCATGACCTGGCCCTCGTCCGGCTGCTCGACGCCGGTCAGCAGGCTGAACAGCGTCGACTTGCCGGCGCCGTTCGGCCCGATCAGACCGGTGATCATGCCGGGCGGGGCGACGAGGTCGACGTGGTCGACGGCGGTCAGCCCGCCGTAGCGGCGGACGAGGCCGACGGCCTGCAGCACGCCCCGGCTCATCGCGTTCCCTCCTGGCTGTGGGCGGCGGGCTGCCGGATCACGGCCCGCTGGCGGCTCGCGGCGTACTGCTGGACCACGCTCACCAGGTCGGCACCGAACGGGGTCAGCCGCGGGTCGGAGCTCGGCGCCGCTCGCTGGGCGCCCAGCGGCCACTGGCTGTAGTGGCCGGCGCGGGCCGCGCCGAGGGTGGCGCCGCCGCCGGGAATGCCGGAGGCGCCGGTGATGCCGGTCGTCGCCGGCAGGTGGCCGCCGGCGGAGATACGCACCGGCACCGGGCGGGGCGCGCGCTGGTTCGGGTCGACGAAACTGTCGGCGAGGTGCTGCGCGAACAGCCGCAGCATGCCGCGCACGGCGGAGGCGAGGCCGCCGGGCATCCAGCCGAGAGCCAGCGCGAGGATGCCGATCGCCAGCGTCGAGGATCCCGCTGGCGCGAGCACGTCGATCGTGACGATGAACGCGGCGGCCATGATCGCGCCGGCCGCGCTGTCGGCACCGAAGACGACGACCGCGGTGAACCACAGCAGGCTCTGCAGCGGCGCGAAGTCGTCGGGGGAGAACGAGTAGCTGGAGTGCACCAGCAGCGCCCCGCCGAGCCCGGCGACGGCGGCCGAGACGGTGAAGGCCAGCAGCTTGAGGTTGCGCACGTCGACGCCGACCGCCGCCGCGCCGCTGGAGTCGTCGCGCACGGCCAGCAGCGCCCGGCCGAGGCGGCCGTGGTGCAGGTTGCGGACGACGAGCAGGCCGATCCCGAGGCAGACCAGCTCGAAGACGTAGTAGGCCTTCTCCGAGAGCTCCCAGCCGAACAGTTTCAGTGGGTCCAGGTAGAGGCCGTTGGCGAAGGTGGGCTGCTCGAAGACGAACCTGCTGACGACCGCGCCGACCGCGAAGGTCGTGAGCGCCAGGGTCAGCCCGCGGCGGCGGATCGCCGGATACCCGGTGACCAGGCCGACCGGGGCGACGAGCAGGGCGCCGAGGAACATCGACCAGATGCCGGGTATCGCCGGCAGGCCGAACAGGTTGCCGTTGGCCAGCTTCAGGGACAGCAGCGCGCCGAGGCCGGCGAAGCCGGCGACGCCGAGCGAGAGCTGCCCGCTGTAGCCGGTGACGATCACCATCGACAGGAAGATCAGACCTAGTGCCGGCACCATGAACGCCGAGCGCAGGTCGGCCGGGGCGAACGTGAGCGGCGCGAGGAGCAGCGCGAATCCGCCGAGCTTGCCGAGGTAGTCCTGGCGGAAGCGGACGCCGCTGACCCGACCCGACGGCGGGGCGCCGCGGCTGGAGAAGCTCGCCGTCGCGCCGGAGTCACCGCTGCCCAGCTCGCGCAGCTTCGGCACGGCGAGCAGCAGGACCAGCAGCGCGACGATGAACAGGTTCGACTGGAGCACGGTGAGGATCTGCCCGGCGTCGCCGTGCAGGGTGAACTGCTTGAGTTCGCTCTGCAGGATGGCGATGCCGAGGGCGGTGAGCACGGCGACCGGCATGCTCGCCAGTCGGGCGGCCACGACCACCGCGAAGGTCTCCAGGACCAGCAGGGTCAGCCCGTACGGGGTGAGCTGGAAGCGGGGAGCGAGCAGGACGCCGGTCAGGCCCGCCATGGTGGTGCCGGCAGCCCAGCCGGCGGCCGCGACCCGGTCCGCGGGGACGCCGGACAGCTCGGCGAGCTGCCGGTCGTCGACGACGGCCCGGATCTGGCGGCCGAACGCCGTGCGCGCGGCGATGAGCCCGATGATGATCGTGAACACCACGACCATGAGCAGCTCGGCGAGTGCGTCGATGCCGATCCGGGTCTCGCCGAACAGTCGCACCGAGGAGTTCGGGAAGATGTTCGGCGCGTCGCTGCGGGAGCCCAGGCCCCAGATGCCGGCGACGATCCCGAGGATCAGCACCAGCACGCCCAGGCTGGCGACGAGTGACTCGGCCGCCGAGGCCCGCCGGCGGGCCAGGGGCCGGAAGACGAACCGTTCGAGCAGCAGCCCGATGCCGGGGGACACCACCGCGAGCGCGATCACGGCGGCCAGCCATTTCGGCAGGCTCCACTCGACGACCATCTCGCGGAACACGTACGCGACCAGGGTGGCGATGCCGCCCTGGGCGAGGTTCAGGACGCCGTTGGTGCGGTAGGTGACGAGCAGGCCGATCCCGGACAGCGCGGCGATCGCGCCGAGAGAGATCCCGGCCAGCGCCAGGTCGACGCTGGTCACCCCCGATGGCCGGGCGTGCTGACGTACGAGTTCGGCGCCTGCGCGGGCGGCTGCTGGCCCTGGTAGGAGGCATGGGCGGGGGAGCCGGCGCGCTCATCCTCGATGCCGGCGGTGGCCGCCGCGATGATCAGGGAGTGCAGATCGTCGATCTGTCCCTTGGTGCGGGCCTGCGCGGCCTGGGCGGCGTCGACGCGGTCGGCGACCAGCAGCGCGCTGCCGATCAGAACAAGCGCGAGACCTCCGAAGCCCCCTGAGACCACGTAAGGTAGCTGGAGGGCTACATCCGTCTGCTTCGAGACCCCCAGGTAGCAGCCGAGAAGCAGTACGCCGCCGGCCGCCGCCACCACCCATCCACGCAGCGCGCGCACCACGTCGACCACCAGGCGCGAGGTGGGCCGCGGGTTACCGGTCCCAGCGGTCTGCTCGTCCACTTTCGTCTCCCCCAGGAGCGTCTCGTCATCGGTCGCGCGGGCACCGCCCCACGTGGTGCCCGTCCGGGACATGAGTCCTCGGCACGACAGCGTCAGATTAGTGCGCGGAGCTGCACAGGTGTGCTGTCGGGTGGCCCAAGGATGTTCTCGGCGAGCTCCGGCGGCACGGGAGGCTTCGTCGCATCCGTTGTCTGAGAATAGGCGACCTGCGGCGACACCGAGTGGTATGTCCGCTCGCGGACAGCATGGAACGAATGGGCGCGGATGTCGACCCAGGACGGTCGCGGATGTCGCGTCTGGCCTGGTGGGCGCCGGTGCCGGCGGCTGGGGGCAGTCCGGTTCGAGGACCCGCCGGGGGGCCGGACGGACCCCGCGCGGCAGGGGGCTGGTCCCGACCGATCCGGCCGGATGGGGTCAGTCCGCGGGGCGCGGCTGGGTGGGAATGAAGGTCGGCCCGTCGAGTACGTCACAGAGCGTGGCGCTCTCCAGGTTCTCGGCGCAGCGATCCACCCAGACCCGGCGGCGCTGCCCGACCCGCTCGTCCTCGATCTCCAGCGGCCCCTGCACGCCGCCCATCGCCGCCTGCAGGTGGGCCCACTCGTGCGCGGCCGACCAGGTGGTGAACGAGCCCAGGTAGTCGCCGTCGTAGTCGTAGACGTGGCAGGGCCGCAGGCCCACGGGTCGGTCCACCGCCATCACAGCCAGCCCTTCAGGGGTCGGATGACATTTCGCTACAGGCTACGGGGTGGCCACGGTGTGCGGTAGCCCCGGATGCGGGTATCGCGGCGGCCCGGTGCTGAGCGGAACTCAGGTGATGATCGGTACATTTCGTTGCCGAGGTGGCACGCCGGTCCCGCCGGCAGCCCGGCCGTGGTGCCAGGCGTCGGCCACGATCCGGTCGATGCTCGACCGCGGCGAGCTCCAGCCGAGTTCCGCCCGGATGCGCCGGCTGTCGCCGATGAGCGCCTTCGGTTCCGCCACCGGCGGGCAGTTCTCCCGGCGCACCGGTCGGCCGCTGACCCGGCCGACCGCGGCGAGGACGTCCAGGACGCTCACCCCGACGCCGCTGCCCACGTTGTAGACCGCGCAGCCCCCCCTCGTGGCGCCGTCCAACGCCCGCAGGTAGGCCGTGGCCATGTCCCCGACGTGGACGTACTCCCGCAGCGCCTGCCCGTCGCCGTTCACCCGGAACACGTCCCGCCGGCCGCTCGCCACCGCGATCGCCGCCGGGATGATCCGGCTGTCGTCGTGGTCGAAGTGGCCCTCGACCGCGCCCGCCACGTTGAACGACCGCAGGATGACCACGCCGAGCAGGCCGGTGCCGGCCTGGTGGCCGAGCAGCCGCTCGGCGGCGAGCTTGGACGCCCCGTACGGGTTGGACGGGTCCGGCCGGCGACTCTCCGGCACCCCGGTGAGGTCGACGTCGCCGTAGACCGCGCAGCTGGAGCCGAACACGAACGCCGGGGCGACCCCGGTCCGCTCGGTGCCGACCTCCAGCGCGGTCAGCAGGTTGGCGGTGCCCGAGAGGTTCGCCTGGAAGTAGCGCAGCGGCGCCAGGCGGGACTCCCGCACCCGGGTCAGCGCCGCGAGGTGGCACACCCCGTCGAACCCGCGGGCCACCCCGGCCGCGCTGAGCTGCCCGGGTTCGAGCAGATCCGCGGCCACCACCTCGACGCCGGGCGCGAAGGCCGGCGCCGACGAGCGGTCGCGGACCATCGCCGTCACCGTGTGACCGGCACCGGCGAGCGCGTCCGTAACCACGCTGCCGATGAAGCCGGACGCACCGGTGACCAGGACGCGCATATCCCGGATCAGTGCGCCGTCCGCATGCGCAGGCCGGGCAGCAGAGTCTCCCGGTGGCGCCACGCGAGTTCCAGGCAGGCCGCCGCCGACGGCGCGATCGGTTCGGTGTCGACGAGGCGCCGCAGGGCGGTGTGGGTGAACGGGATGCCCTCCGTCACCGCGCGGTTCGGCCCAGCGGTGACGACCGATCCCTCCGTGTTGCTCTGCACCATGCCGCCGAACAACTTGTCGAAGGCGTCGGCGTCGATGACCACAACTGTGAGTATCTCGCCGAACAAGGTCAACGCGTCGAGGCCGATGCCGAAGTACGACACGCGCACGGTGCCAGCGCGGCGCGCCTCCTCGAACGAACGGAACGGCTCGTCGGTCGCGTAGTCGATCGCGCTGGACGAGCTGCCGTCGTGCTCGGGATTGCCGAGCAGCTCCTCGCTGAGCTCCCGCATGATGTTGCGCCACAGGTCGAAGTCGGCCTTGTGGTGGGTCGCGGTGATCCCGGACGGCTGGAACACCCCGGCCGGAATGACGTGGTAGACGCCGCCCGCGGTCGCGACCGATCCGGCGCTGCGCCGGTGCAGGAAGAAGCTCGCCTGACCGTTGCGGTCATGCCGGATCGTCAAGGTGTTGACGGACGGCAGCGCCACCCGGCGGCCGAAGTCGAACGGGTTGCCGATGCGGGCCCGGAACGGCAGCGCCGGCCACGACAGCCCGGAGCCGGCCATCGCGGCGGCGGCCTCGTGCGCGACGGTCTCGCAGACGTCGACCGCGTCGAAGTACGTCGTGTGGCCGAAGCTCAGGGTCGGCCGGTTGTCGGGCGAGGCCGGCGCGCCGCCGTCGCCGCTGATGCCCAGCAGCCGGAAGCTCAGCCGGTTCTCGAACAGCGTCGGGCGGTCCAGGTCGCGCATCGCCCGGGTGTAGCGCTGGTAGCGGGCCTGCGGGTTGCCCCCGCCGTGCAGCGGCCGGCTGCCGGCCGTCTCCGGCTCGTCCCCCTTGAGTAGTGGCGGGGCGACCTGGTCGTTCCAGCGCAGGTTGACCTCGTCGATGTCGACGGGCCGGTCCCAGACCCAGCCCGGCCGGGCGAGCAGCCCGCTGCCGAGCCGGTCGGACTCCGGGTACAGCCGCACGGCGGCGCGCGCCAGGCTGATGCGGTGGTGGTTGAGGTGGTCGCGGGTCAACCGCCAGGCGCGCTGGCTGGCGGCGACCTGTTCGGCCGCGGCGCTGCGCGGGCCGGCGTCGCGGCGCCGGTCGGCCATCGCTCCCGGCGCGAGCCCCACGTCCTCGGGGGACAGCGCGAGGTTGCGGGCGATGTGACGCAGGGTGGAGATGTCGTGGATGGCCCGGCGGCCGCTCTCGACCTTCGACACATAGGACTGGTCGAAGCCCAGCCGGTCGGCGAGCTGCTGTTGGGTCAGGCCGTGCGCCTGCCGGTAGGCCTTCAGGAGCTGGCCGACGCCGACACTGGCTGGAGTGGCCCGCGGCGGCGTCCAGAGCCAGGTTTGACCAGTCACCCGCTGTCCTCTCGTCCGGCAACCGTGTTACGCGAAGTGAGCATAACTAGCCGGGCATCTAGGAGCGCACTGGCATAAATCGACCACTCCGTTGTGCAACATCTCCATTGCCATGGGTTATTCGGAGGCGATGTCCACAGTTGCGCCTTCATTGGTTGGGCAGCCCGTCGTGTAGGTCCCAGATGATCACGATGATGATGGCCACGAGTATCCAACGAAAGAAGCGGATCCGGCTCCAGACATCCCGGCCGATACCGCGTCCCGCGCGAGAGCCGAACACCAGCAGCGCGAGCAGCGCGCCACCCACCACGACGAGGAAGATACCCGCATTGCTGTGGTCCACGAGGAAGACGATCGCATAGTGACCCGGCGCGGCAGTTGTGGTCCCGGTCAATGACCGCCGGCACGTGGTACTCCGCGATCACGGGCGTCGTCACGTCGCGGCACTCCCGGTCGTCTCGTGGTGGCGGAAATCCGGCTGGCTTCGCGTGCTGAACGGCTGTCGTGCTGACGGTGGGGCCGGGCGGGTGGTGAGAGCCATCATGGGGGAGGACCGCCGTCTCACCGCTGGACCAACACGCGGCCGGTTCCGCGAACCCCGGCCCGCCGGTTGGCCGACGGGGGCGTGGTTGACGCGCATCTGGCCGTAGTCGTCCCTACCGTGTTCCGGGTGTCCACGGCCCTTATGACCGATCACTATGAGTTGACGATGCTGCGGGCCGCGCTGCGGTCAGGTGCGGCAGATCGACACGTGGTCTTCGAGGTCTTCACTCGCTCCCTCCCGCCCGGTCGTCGCTTCGGTGTGTTCGCCGGCAGTGGCCGGCTGCTCGCGGCCCTCGCCGACTTCCGCTTCGGCCCGGCCGAGACCAGCGCGCTGCGTGCCACGGGCGCCGTCGACGACGCCACCGCGGACTGGCTCGGTGACTACCGGTTCCGCGGGGACATCCACGCCTTCGCCGAGGGCGAGCCCTTCTTCGCCGGCACGCCGGTCCTCGCCGTCGAGGGCACGTTCGCGCAGGCCGTCCTGCTGGAGACGCTCGTGCTGTCCGTGCTCAACCACGACAGTGCCATCGCCGCGGCCGCCGCGCGGATGGTCGTCGCCGCGGACGGGCGTCCATGCCTGGAGATGGGTTCCCGGCGGACCCACGAGGCGGCCGCCGTCGCCGCCGCCCGCGCGGCCTATCTCGCCGGCTTCACCGCGACCTCCAACCTGGAGGCGGCGCGGACGTTCGAGGTCCCCAGCGTCGGCACCAGCGCCCACGCGTTCACCCTGGCGCACGCCAGCGAGGCCGACGCGTTCGCGGCCCAGGTCGCCGCCCTGGGGGCCGACACGACGCTGCTGGTGGACACCTATGACGTCCCCGCGGGCATCGCCGCGGCGGTGGCCGCCGCCGGCCCCGGGCTCGGCGCCATCCGGATCGACAGCGGCGACCTGTCCGCGCAGGCCACGGCCGGCCGCGCCCAGCTCGACGCCCTCGGTGCCACCGGCACCCGGATCATCGTGACCGGCGATCTCGACGAGCACGCGATCTCGCGGCTCGCCAGCTCGCCCGTCGACGGCTACGGGGTCGGCACCAGCCTGGTCACCGGGTCGGGCGCGCCCACGGCGGGCTTCGTCTACAAGCTTGTCGAGGTCGACGGCGCCGCCGTGGCGAAGCGGTCGGTGGGCAAGAGCTCCCGCGGTGGCCGCAAGCGGGTCGTGCGCCGCCATGACCCCAGCGGCCGGGCCGTCGCGGACGTCGTCCTGCCCGGTGCCGCCGCACCCGCCCCCGCCGCGCCCGTGCCGGTCGCCGGCGCCGACCGCGAGCTGCTGCGTCCGATCATGATCGACGGCAGGGCCGTCGACGACGGGCTGACCGGGGCGGCGGGCACCCGCCGGGCCCGTGAGCATCACGCCCGGGCGTTCGCGGCCCTCCCGCCGACGGCCCGCGACGTCCGCTTCGGCCAGCCCTGCCTGCCTGTGGTGCACACCACCCGGCACTGAGACCCGCCGGCTCCGGAGCCGGTCGCGATGGCCAGACTGGAGGTGTGCCGCCCGTCGTCGCCGTGACCGTGGACCTCGTCCTGCTGACGCTGCGCGCCGGCCGGCTGCGGGTGCTGGTGGTCCGCCGGGACGACGACCCGTCACCGCTGGACTGGGCGCTGCCCGGTGGCTTCGTCGACGGTGACCAGGACCTCGACACCTGCGCCGCGCGCCAGCTCGCGGCGGAGACCGGCGTCACGGCCACGGGCCATCTGGAACAGCTCCGGACCTACGGGGGGCCCTGGCAGGGCGCGCGGGCACCCGGCGTCAGTGTCGCCTACCTGGCCCTGCTGCCGAACCTGCCGCCGCCGCCGAGCCGGCCCGGCCCGCTGCCGCGATGGTGGCCGGTCGAGGAGCCGACCGCGCCGGACGGCGAGGGCGTCGCCGTCGACCAGCGGCGGATCGTCGCGGACGGCGTGGAGCGGGCGCGGGCGAAGCTCGAGTACACGCCGCTCGCCGCGGCGTTCTGCGAGGTCCAGTTCACCCTCGCCGACCTGCGGCGGGTCTACGAGGCCGCGTGGGGGGTGGCGCTGGACGCGCCGAACTTCCGCCGCAAGGTGCTGTCCACCCCCGGCTTCGTCGTGCCGCTGGGCCGGCGGACCCCGCCGCGCGGTGGTGGCCGGCCGGCCGAGCTGTACCGGCGGGGTCCGGCCACCGCGCTGCACCCGCCGCTGCTGCGCCGGTCCGTCTGACTGCGTTGCCGGGCGGCGGACGCGCAACAATGGGTCTCGTGTCTGTCGCATCGGTGTCGCCCCTCGACGTGGAGGAGGTCGACGAGGCCGTCGACGACGATCGGCCCTGGGTCACGATCGTCTGGAACGACCCGATCAACCTCATGTCCTACGTGACCTACGTGTTCCAGAAGCTGTTCGGCTACAGCAAGCCGAAGGCCACCGAGCTCATGCTCGACGTCCATCACAAGGGCCGAGCCTCGGTCGCGACCGGGACCCGGGAGGAGATGGAGGCCGATGCCGAGCGGCTGCATGCCTACGGCCTGTGGGCCACCATCGCCCAGGACTAGCAGGTTGATCTGGTCGCTTTGGGGGCTCGGTGTCCGGATGCCCCTACCATGATCGGCCGGACACGACCTGACCCGCACTCGCCGGAATCGTCCGCCCCCCGCCGCGCCGCATTGAGCGCAGGCGACTGGCGCTGTTCCGCCGGTCGTTTCGGTGGCGGGTACGGAAAGGCTTTCCCGGGGTTTCCGGGCCGGTGTTTTCTTGGCTGTTCCGCGGGCCGTTGTCATGCCGCTGGCGACGCCTGTTTATCGTCCGGTGACCGAGTGTACTTCTGTTGTGGGACCGGCGATGGGCTGGCGCTGGTGAATGGTGGCTGGTTTTGCGCGGCTCGCCGACTGATTCGACTGGTGCGGTGGAATATTCCGGGATTTCGGCTGGCGGCCCTCGACGAGTCGACCTTGGTCACGTATGGTTATCCGTGATGTTCGTGAGGTAATGCTGTGTGGTGAGGGCATCTCGGTTTTTCTAGTTCCGTGGTGCCACCCCTTTCGGGGGGGGTAGGCACCCTGTCACCCCCAAAGGGGGGTAGTCGGCCCCGCGCTCCGGCCGTCGTCGCCGGGCCGATTGGCTACTCTCCGCATTTGGGGCCCGGATGGTGTCGGGGCGTCGGCCACCGACTGCACTAGGCTGGCGGCGGTCGCCCCGCGACCGGCATGCCTGCCGCCGTGTGTCCCAGCGGGGCATGGGTCTGCGGCGGGGTATGTCCCAGCGAGGAAGGACGCGAGGACGTGGCCGCTGACGGTTTCCGTCGCACCCGTGCCGGGATCGAGCTGAGGCTGCCCGAGCTCGAGGCGACGCTGCTGTCCGAACTGGTCGGCCAGATCGACGCGCTGCTCGAGGCGCCGCCGGTCGAGGACCCGCTGGAGGCGTTGGTCGGGCTGCGCGACACCGCGCCTCCGCCGCCGGACGACCCGGCCCTGGCCCGGCTGCTACCGGACCCGTATCCCGACGATCCGATGGCCTCCGGTGACTTCCGCCGCCGTCGGACCGACGACCTGCTGGCCCGCAAGCGGGAGGCCGCCCGCCGGGTCCTGGCCGCCGTGCCCGCCCCGGGCCGGGCGCGCGTGCTCGACGAGGCCGCGGCCCAGGACTGGCTGACCACCCTGAACGACCTGCGTCTCGTCCTCGGTACCCGGCTCGCGCTCACCGACGACGACTCGACCACCGAGCTCGAACATCTCGAGCCCGACGACCCACGCCGCCCGCTGGTGGCGGTGTACGCCTTCCTGACCGAGCTGCTGGACGACCTCACCCGGGCCCTGGACTGACGGCCGTCTCGAAAGAGCCGCCCGGATCCGCCTGTCCGCGTCGTACGGTGTGCCTGTGCTGCGTATCGACCGTGCCTGCTACGAGGCGATCGTCGCCCATGCCCGCCGTGACCACCCCGACGAGGCGTGTGGCGTCGTCGCCGGCCCGGCCGGCTCGGACCGGCCGGAGCGGTTCATCGCGATGGAGAACGCCGAGCGCTCGCCGACCTTCTACCGCTTCGACGCGACCGAGCAGCTGCGCGTGTGGCGGGAGATGGACGACCGCGACGAGGAGCCCGTCGTGATCTACCACTCGCACACCGCTACGGAGGCCTATCCCTCCCGTACGGACATCTCGCTCGCCGGCGAGCCGGGCGCCCACTACGTGCTGGCCTCCACCCGGGAACCCGACAGCACCGAGTTCCGGTCGTTCCGGATCGTCGACGGAGCGGTCACCGAGGAGCCGGTGGAAATCGTCTGACCTCCAGGGGCGTTGCAGCTCGGCGGAGCCGCGGCAGGCCCGCCCGGCCGATGGCCGGACAGCTGCCTCGCCGCGGGGCATCCTGGGCATGCGGGCCCGGTATCCGCCACCATCGTCTCGCGTGCCGCACCACTCCGCCCAGCCGGGCAGTGCGCCGGTCAGACCTGACCGGCGGCATCCTTGAAAGGAGCACCAATGGCAGTCCAGGTCCGTGTGCCGACGATCCTGCGTACCTATACGGGAGGCGCGAAGCTGGTCGAGGGCACCGGTGACACGGTCGCCGCCCTCTTTCTCGACCTCGACAGCCGCTACGACGGCCTGCGCGGCCGGCTGGTGACCGGCGACGACGGCACCGAGCTGCACCGCTTCGTCAACATCTACATCAACGACGAAGATGTGCGTTTCCTCGGCGGCCTCGACGCCAAGCTGGGCGACGGCGACGAGGTCACCATCCTGCCCGCGGTCGCCGGTGGTAGCGCCGACGCCCGGGTCTGAAAGAAGCGGCAGGTCCGACGCATGCGATTCGACTCCCTGGCCGACTCGGTCGGCCGGACCCCGCTGGTCGGGCTTCCGCGGCTGTCCCCGTCGCCGGAGGTCCGGCTGTGGGCGAAACTCGAACAGGACAACCCGACCGGTTCCATCAAGGACCGGGCGGCGCTGTGGATGATCGCTGACGGCGAGAAGCGGGGCGTGCTCACCCCCGGGGCGACCGTGCTCGAGCCCACCTCGGGCAACACCGGGATCTCGCTGGCGATGGTGTGCCGCCAGCGGGGCTACCGGCTGGTCTGCGTGATGCCGGAGAACACCTCGATCGAGCGCCGCCAGCTCCTGCAGATGTGGGGCGCCGAGATCAGGTACTCGCCGGCGGCCGGGGGGTCGAACGAGGCGGTCGCCGTCGCGAAGCGCCTGGCCGCCGAGAACCCGGACTGGGTGATGCTCTACCAGTACGGCAACCCGGCCAACGCCCAGGCCCATTACGAGACCACCGGCCCGGAGATTCTCGACGACCTGCCGAACATCACCCACTTCGTCGCCGGCCTCGGCACCACCGGGACGCTCATGGGCACCGGCCGCTTCCTGCGGGAGCGGGTGCCCGGGATCTCGATCGTCGCCGCCGAGCCGCGTTACGGCGAGCTCGTCTACGGCCTGCGCAACATCGACGAGGGCTTCGTGCCCGAGCTGTACGACCCGGCGGTGCTGACGTCGCGCTACTCGGTCGGCCCGCGGGAGGCGCTGCGGCGCACCCGCGAGCTTGTCCAGGAGGAGGGCATCTTCGCGGGGATCTCCACCGGCGCGATCCTGCACGCCGCGATGGGGCTGGCGGAGCGGGCCGTCCGCGACGGGCGGCCGGCGGAGATCGCCCTCATCGTCTGCGACGGTGGCTGGAAGTACCTGTCCACCGGCGCCTACGCGGGCACCCTCGAGGAGGCGGAGGCCGCCCTCGAAGGCCAGCTCTGGGCATAGCTTCCCGGGGGGCGGTTTCCCGGGGTACAGCTTCCCGGGGGCACAGTTCGCCGGCTGCCGGCCGGGGCGCCGGCCAGGTTCTCAGGGGACGAGGACCTGGCCGATGACGACGGCGAGCTCGCGGAAGGCGCGGCCGCGGTGGCTGATCGCGTCCTTCTCGGCCGCGGTCAGTTCCGCGTTGGTGCCGGTCTGGCCGTCCGCGAGGAACAGCGGGTCGTAGCCGAAGCCGTTCTGCCCGCGCGGCGCGTTCAGCAGCGCGCCGCGCAGCTTGCCATGGGCGACCCGTTCGACCCCTTCCGGGGTGACCAGGGCGACGGCGCAGACGAACGCCGCGCCCCGGCGCTCGGCGGGCACGTCGTCGAGCTGGGCGAGCAGTAGGGCGTTGTTCGCCTCGTCGCGCTGCTCGCGGGTGCCGTCGCGGCGGCCCGACCAGCGCGCCGAGCGGATGCCGGGCATCCCGGCGAGCTCGTCGACGGCGAGGCCGGAGTCGTCGGCCACCGCGGGCAGCCCGGTCGCCTCGACGGCCGCCCGCGCCTTGATCAGGGCGTTCTCCGCGAAGGTGGTGCCGGTCTCGGCCACCTCCTCGCCGTCCGGCAGGCCGACCAGCTCGATCGCGAGGTCGCTGGCGGCCAGGATGCGGCGCAGCTCGGTGAGCTTGGCCTCGTTGCGGGTGGCGAGGACGATCTTCGCCGTGCTCACCGGGCCCCCTCCGCGCGGGGCGGGCCGGCCGGTGCCGGGCCGCGCAGGGCCTCGACCTGGATGGCGGTGAGCTGGGCACAGCCGTGCACGGCGAGGTCGAGCAGGCGCTCGAGCATCATCCGGTCGAACGGGGCGCCCTCGGCGGTGCCCTGCACCTCCACGAAGCCGTCCGCGCCGGTGCACACGACGTTCATGTCGGTGTCGGCGGTGGAGTCCTCGGTGTAGGCGAGGTCGAGCATCGGCTCGCCACCGACGACGCCGACGCTGACCGCGGCGATGCTGGTGGTGATCGCGGCGGGCCGGTTCAGCCAGCGGGTGGCGTCGACGAGCGCGACGTAGGCGCCGGTGATCGCGGCGGTGCGGGTGCCGCCGTCGGCGAGCAGCACGTCGCAGTCGATGGCGATGGTGTTCTCACCGAGCGCCTTGAGGTCGATGCAGGCCCGCAGGCTGCGCCCGATCAGCCGGGAGATCTCGTGGGTGCGCCCGCCGACCTTGCCGCGCACGGACTCGCGGTCGTTGCGGGTGTTCGTGGCCCGCGGCAGCATGGAGTACTCGGCGGTCACCCACCCGAGGCCGCTGCCCTTGCGCCAACGCGGGACCCCGGTGGTCACGGACGCGGCGCACAGCACCCTGGTCCGCCCCGCGCTGATCAGCGCGGATCCCTCGGCGTGCTCCTGCCAGCCCCGCTGGATCGTCACCGGCCGCAGTTCGTCCGGCTTTCTGCCATCGACTCGTGTCACCCCGCGACCCTATCGGCCGTCCCCGACGGCTGGTCCACGTCCGGCTGGTCCACGTCCGGCTGGTCCACGTCCGGCTGGTCCACGTCCGGCTGGCAGAGTCACACCTCGAAGACCGCGCCCGGGGTGGCGATGGTCAGCTGGCTGTCGAACGCGCCGGCGGCCTCCTCCTCCGAGCGGACGGCGTTGCCCCAGGGGACGAGATGGGTCAGGACGAGGTGGCCGACGTCGGCGCGGCGCGCGTGCTCGCCGGCCTCCCGGCCGGTGAGGTGCAGATCGGGGGGATTGTCCTCGTAGTCGAGGAAGGACGCTTCGCAGAGGAACAGGTCGCTGTCCTGGGCGAGCCGGACAAGCCGTTCGCACGCCCCGGTGTCACCCGAGTACGTGAGCACCCGGTCGCCAGCGGTGATACGCGCGCCGTAGGCCTCGATGGGATGGGCGACCCGGGTCAGGTCGATGCGGAACGGTCCCAGGTGCAGGCAGCCGGCGCCGATGGTACGGAAGTCGTAGATGTCCGCCAGGCTGTCCTCCGGCCACTTCTCGAAGGCGCCGCACAGCCGCTCCTGGGTGTTGATCGGCCCGTAGACCGGGAGCTTGGGCGGCATGCCCTCGGGGTGGTAGCGCCGCGCGTAGGAGTTCGCCACCAGGTCCAGGCAGTGGTCGCCGTGCAGGTGACTGAGCAGGACTGCGTCGATGTCGCGCAGGTCGCAGTGGCGCTGCAGCTCACCCATCGAACCGTTGCCCGCGTCGACGACGAGCCGGAAACCCTCGGACTCCACCAGGTAGGACGAGCAGGCGGAGGCCGGGCCGGGGTATGTGCCGGAACAGCCGAGAATCGTCAGTTTCACCGTGGCACCACCGGGCTCTGCTGGTCGGGATCTTGCGGGTGAGGGACAGGGTCCGCCGCGGATCGAGCGGGCCAGACGGCTGGGGTCGGGGAACCGGCCGGCGCCGCGTGGGCCGCCACCGGCGAGACCCGGGCAAGTTCGGGGCCGAGGAACCTGCGCCCCACCCGAGTGAACAGAGCGGGATCACCCGTTATCAGGAACTGGTGGCTGGGTGGCGCGAGCGCGGGGTCCCGGAACAGGCTGTCCCGCGCCAGTACCCGGTAGGTGTCCTTCGCGGTCTCCTCAGCGCTGCTCACCAGCGTCACGCCCTCTCCCATCACGAGGCCGATGACGCCGGTCAACAGAGGATAATGCGTACATCCAAGAATGACCGTGTCAACCCCGGCTTCCTGCAACGGTGCGAGGTAGGCCTCTGCCAGTCCCAACAGCTGGCGTCCCGAGGTGATACCCCGCTCCACGAAGTCCACGAACGCCGGACAGGCCACGGTGGTGAGACTCACTCCGGAGGCGGCGGTGAAGGCGTCCTCGTAGGCGCGGCTGCCGATCGTGGCCACCGTCCCGATGACGCCGACGCGGCCACTGCGGGTGGCGGCCGCCGCGCGCCGGGTGGCCGGCATGATCACTTCGACGACGGGGACGTCGTAGCGCTCCCGGGCATCGCGCAGGCACGCGGCGCTGGCGGTGTTGCAGGCGATGACGAGCAGTTTCACCCCCTCCGCGACCAGACGATCGAGGCATTCAAGAGCAAAACGCCGCACTTCGGCGATCGGGCGCGGTCCGTATGGTGCTCGCCCGGTGTCACCGAGATAGAGGAGGGGTTCGTGCGGAAGCTGGTCGAGAATCGCGCGGGCGACCGTCAGTCCGCCTACTCCGCTGTCGAACACCCCTACTGGCGCGCCGCTCATGAGCGATCAGACTAAGCCGGAAACCCGCTGCTCACCCTGTGGCTGTCATCACGAAACCTTTGTCCAATGCCGGACACTGGCCACAAGTCGCCAGTACTACCGATCTGCCTGCTTTGCGTAGTACCTGGCCGGCTCGACCGCCGGTCGTCACGTGTTGGTCGTCGCGGGATGCGCCGGGTCCGGACGATGTGTGGTCGGGCCATCGCCGACCGAAGGCTCACGAAGATCCCGTGGTGTCCACGAAGTGGCCGAACTGAGAGCGGCGGCATACAGGCTCAGGGCGCGCAAACAGGGTGTACGCTAGAACTGCCTGTAATCGATCAGTGACTACAAGCTATCGAACAGGTAGGTTGAAGATGCGGCTGTGGTGTCCGGGTCGCCATCCGTCCCCGACTCGCGATGCCCAGTCGCTCCTCGGTCTCGGCGGCGTCCGGTCGGGTCATCCATGCGGGTGTCCCGGCTGGCACCGTCGGGCCAGGGGGCCGCAGCCGGCTGCCAGGCCGTCGGCGGCGCGTCCGGGCTAGTCACGGACGCGCAGGCGGGTCGACAAGCGGGATGAGGGCCGCCAAACCGGTCTCGCCCACTGTCAGGTTGGCGTCGATCGAGGTTGTCGGCGGGGCGTCGGCGGTATGAAGGTACCGGCGCTATTGGAGAGTGGGCCGCCTGGTACCCGGGTGGCCCCGGGCACCGCGGCCCGATGCCGGTCCACGTCCATCCCGTCCTCGTGGGGGTAACCATCACTGCCTGGCTCGTGAATCCGCAGGTTGGCCGCCCGATCGGCTTCGTCCGGAGCGGGACTGACTGGTCGGGTGCCGATGCGCCCGCCGATCCGAATGCGGACGAATGGTCCTCGAGTTGGGACTATGCCGGTCCCGACGGTGCGGACAGCGCCGACGACGACCGCTGGGAGGGCTCCGGCGGCGACGACAACATCTCGTGGAGCGTCGCTCCCCGCGGCCGCGGCCCCCAGTGGTCGCGCGCCCGGCCGAGCAGGTAGTTCGCCGCCAGCTCTCCTGGCCAGGCACGGCACGGCACGGCTAGTTCAGCACCGCACGACAGGCCGGTGCAGAGCAGCACGGCCGGTGCAGAGCAGCACGGCCGGTTCAGAGCAGCACGGCCACCAGCGCCGCGAGCCACAGCGAGGCGCCGTGCAGGGACTGGTCGGCCAGGTACATGCCGTTGAGTCCGTGATCGGCGAGGTCGGCGAAGTCCCCACTGCCCGTGCGGACCAGCAACCAGCGCACGGCCCGGCGCCGGTCCCACAGCGCGTGGCTGAACACCGACACGGTCAGCCCCGCGGCGGCGCCGAGGACGGACAGTGACAGACCCAGTGCGCCCAGCGCGACCGCGACCATGGTGACGAGCACCGCGTGGTACGCGACCAGATGCCGCGCCAGCGCCGCCCAGCCCGCCCGCCCCGGCGCGGCCTTCAGCCGGGCCTGGGCGTCGGTCTGACCCAGCACGTGGTCGGCGAGCTTGTGGCCCAGGCTCAGGGTCACCACCAACACCGCGAACGTCACGGCCACGGTCAGGCCGACGGGATGGGTCATGCGATCAGCCTGCGGCGCGGTGCGGTGGGACACCGCATCCTGGGACGGCTTCTGCTCAGGCGAGGCCGGCGCGGCGCCGCGCGGTCTCGGCCACCGCCGCCCAGTCCTGCTCCGCCTGCCCGTGGGCCAGGGCGTCGACGAAGGCATCGCGCAGGACCGAGCCGAACGGCAGCGGCACGTTGCGTTCCTGCCCGGCGCTGAGCGCCAGCTGGACGTCCTTGAAGCCCAGGGGCAGCCGGAAGTTCACCGGCTCGTAGTTCCGCCGCCCGATCATGCCGCCGTAGCCGGCGAAGACGGGGCCGGTGAACAGGCCCTCCGTCAGCACCTCGATGAACATCGTCGGATCGAGCCCGTCGGCCTCGATCACCGTGGTCGCCTCGGCCATCGCCTCGATGGAACACGCGATGAGGTAGTTGCCGAAGATCTTCACCAGGTTCGCCTGCTCGGGCCGGTCGCCGACGGTCCAGGTGCGCCGGCCGGCCACGTCGAACAGCGGCCGCACCTCGGCGATGGCGGCGGCGTCGCCGGCGGTGACGATGGTGAGGTTGCCGGCGGCGGCCGCGTCGGTGCGGCCGAAGACCGGCGCGGCGAGGTAGCGCAGGCCATGGTCGGCGTGCGCGGCGGCGGCCCGCGCGGCGAGGGCGGGGCTGATCGTCGCCATGTTCACGTGCAGGGCACCGGCTGGCGCTGCCTCGAGCACCGCGGGGTCCAGCAGACGCTCGGTCACGGCGTTGTCGTCGGCGAGCATGCTGAGCACGACACCGGTGGCGAACGCCTCGCCGATGCTGGCCGGGACGGCGCCGAGGTCGGCCAGCCGGGCGATGGGCTCGGGGGAGCGGTTCCAGACCAGCAGCTCGTGGCCGGCGTCCAACAGGTTGCGGGCGATCGCCGCGCCCATCCCACCCAGGCCGATGAATCCGATCGTCATGGTGGTGCTCCCGTCGCAGCCAGGGAATCGTCGCCAAGCGATCATACGATTACCTATCGTAGGCGCACCGCTGATCAGGGACGGGCCGCCACGACGGCGAGGGCGGCGGTGACGAGGTGGCGCATCAGCGCGGGGTCGTTCCCGCGGTAACGCCGGAGGAAGTCCTCCGGCGGGATGACCAGCCGACCGGCGGACTCGTGGGTTGTCACCCACGGGGCGAGCTCGGTGACCCGGGCGGCCCGGATCACCATGTAGGTGAGGTCGTCCGGGCCGAAGTGGTCCGACTCGATGACCTCGACGGGGCGCAGCTCACCGAGCCGGGCGCGGATCTCCTCCCATGCCTCCCGCCGGACCGTCTCGTCCACCGAGTTCTCGTCGCGCCGCACATGGCCGCCGGGGATGTCCGGGCCGCGGTCGAGCTCCGCGAGGACAAGCCGGCCGTAGTCGGTGATCACTACCGCCGCCGCGCTGGTCACCCGATCGATCGGCGGGTCCGGTACCGGCCCGAGACAGGTGAGTCGGCCGCTGCCGGAGCCCTTGCGGACCGGGCGGCGGTCCGCGTTCTCCGCGTTCTCGGTGCTCATGCGCGCATTCTAGGGCTTTTTACTTGCGGCACGCCAAACCCGGGTAGCTCGTCCGTTCTCGAACTATCCGGGTTGCCTTCAGTGCGCCGGAGGTGCGGCCGTCACTGGGTGAGAGTCACTCGGCGTTCGTCACTGGCCGAGCACCTTGCTCGCCGCGAACCTGCCGCCGTCCGTGGCGCTGCCGTCGAAGGCGTGCAGCAGATGTGCGATGCCGTTGAATCGGTTGGCGCACACCGGGTCACCCGGCTCGCAGAACTCCTTGGCCTTCGGACCGTAAAGCTGGCTGGCTGAGGTGATTTTTCCGCCGGTGAGCGCCAGCGGATGTCCGAAAACCACGACCGCCGAGACGCGCGATGCCAGGTTGGTCGGGATCCTCGCGCCGGTGCCGAGGAAGGTGGGAATGCCGATCGAGATGTCGGTGACGCTGGCGCCCTGGGTGTGTCCGCCCAGCATGAACTTGGTGTTGGGGCAGGTGGCGGCCACCGATGTCACGTGGCGGGTCATGTCCGTGGCGCCAGGTCCGGCCGAGGTCTGCTGGATGTTCGCGGCGTGGTCAACCCCGTAGGTGGTCACGGTCCTTCCGGGCAGGTTCTGCATCACCGCGTTGGTGAACGGGGTGCCCACGAGCCCCGGGCCGGGAAGCTCCGTGCTGCCGCGGACGAAAGCCACGTCGGCGTCCGAACAGGTCGCCGCATATGCCGTTCCGGCGGTGACGAAGAGGCCGCCGCCGAGGCAGGCCAAAGCGGCCGTCGTGGCGGCGATGGCGCGCTTTCGCCAGGTGTCGAGAACCTTCACGGGGAAATTTGCTCCTCGATTTCAGGCCAGCATCACCGTGCTGGTCGGGTACATCCCATATTCCCTTGCGATGCGATATGTACGTATCTGTCCGTACTAATTCTGGGTAAGGGTTGCATCGTGTTCACCCACGAAGGTGCCAGGTGTCCTGGTCGCCGTGGTCGCCCGGGCGGCGCGAGCGGCCGGCGTCGCCCACGAGCCGGAGCTCCTTGTGCGGGAAGCGGCGGCGGGCGTAGGCGGCGGCCGGCGAGCCGGCGGTGACGTAGAGCGGCTCGACCTTGTCCTGCAGCGGGCGCAGCACCTGGGCCATGAACTCCTGGCGATCGGTGAGGTACGGCTCGAGGACGTCCTCGCCGGCCGGGCACACCGCCATGCAGTACGCGGCCTTGTAGTTGGCCCGGAACGACAGGCTCTGCCACATCGACGAGTTCTCCGCGTCGCTGACCCGCGCCCGGAAGTCCGCGCCGTCCGCGCTGTCCGCGATGGTCTCGGCCCAGTCGGTGAAGCCGCCCATGAACTCGCGGTAGTTGTGCGTGAAGCAGGCCAGGTGGTCGAAGGCGCCGTCCTTGGCGATCGCGCCGACCGGGCAGGCCGCGACGCACAGCTTGCACTCCACGCACGGGTTGTAATCGATCGGCTCGCCGTGCTCGCTGACCTCGGCATCGACGAGAAGGGTGGCGAGCAGGACGAAGTTGCCGAACCGCGGGTGGATGACGTTGCGGTGCAGGCCGATCGCGCCGAGCCCGGCGGCGACGGCGACGGTCTTGTGCGCGACGACCCAGATCCGGCCCGGGTAGCGGTCCATCTCCATGGGGAAGGTCGCCGACGGGTTGATCGCCCGGTGGCCGGCGTCCTGCAGTGCCCGGACGATCCGGCGCGCGGCCGCGTTGAGGAGCTCGCCGCTCTGGTGGAACTCCTGGTTGGCGACGCTGCGTTCCGGGGAGCGCACGTTGTCCCGGTTCATCCGCACGACCAGGCAGACGAGGCTGCGCGTCCCGGGTAGCGCCCGCTCGACGTGCGGCCGCTCGGACTCGAGCCCGGGGCGGTCCAGTGGCACCGCGGCCACGTCGTCCGCGCCGGCGCGCAGCGCGACCTCCCGCAACCAGCCGGCGTCGATCACCTCGGGCCGCCGCTTCGCCGCGTCGTCGCCGGCGTCTGGGGACCGGCGGGCCAGCACCGCGCGGACCGACGGATGGGCGGACAGTCGCGCCGGCAACGGCCCCGACCCTCGACGCCCGCCTCGCCCGCCTCGCCCGCCTCGCCCGCCTCGCCCGCCCGGGCCGTCCTGCTCGTCCCGCTCGTTTCCGTCGTTCTGCTCGCCCCGCTTGTCCATGCGCCTGCTCCCGTCGGAGACTCAGTTAGTTGGAATATCCAACTGACTATCGAGGTGCCGCCGTAGCAGGGTCAACCGTAGGTTGGATATCCGGACTAACCTGCGCGGCAGCGCGTGGCGGAGGAGGTGCGAGCCATGGCGGGTGCCGGGCGGGAATGCTCGATCGCGAACGCGCTGGCCGTCATCGGCGAGCGGTGGAGTCTGCTCGTGCTGCGCGAAGTGCTGCTCGGCGAGCGCCGGTTCGACCAGATCGCCCGCAACACCGGCGCCAGCCGCGACATCCTCGCGGCGCGCCTGCGCGCCCTCGTCGACCATGGCGTGCTCACCCGGGAGCAGTACGAACAGCGCCCGCCGCGCCACGAGTACGTCCCCACCGAGGCCGGCCGGGCGCTGGCCCCGGTCCTGCTCGCGCTGATGGAGTGGGGCGACCGGTACGTCACCGAGGGTCCCGGACCGACGAGGTGGGTCCACGACTGCGGCGCCGAGCTGCACCCGGAGCTCGCCTGCGCGCACTGCCACACCCCGGTGACCGCCGACTCGATCCGGCTGCTGCGCCTCGGCACGGTGCGTTGACGGTTCGCGGCGCCGGGCGCGCGCCGTCCTGTAGTTCCGCCGAGCTGGGCAGGCCGCCATGCAGTTGCGGGTTCGGCTCCGGCTGCTCTGATCCCGAGCAGTACGTCTGGACGGATCTCGACGGCGGCCCGGCGCGCCGGCTGCGGTCTCGCGCCGGTTCACATGTTGATGACGGAGTACGCGGAGTGTGTAGGCGGCCGGTATGCGCACGACCGCGCCAGGTTCCTGGCTACGCCGAAAAGATGATCATGAGGCAGTCCTCGGACACGACTCGGTCACGGACCCTGGTCAACGATGGCCGCACATGGCCGTCGCTGGCCGCCCACGACCGGGCCATCAGGGGGCGAAACCCACTGCGACACAAGGGAAACGGGCCGAATTGCAGGGGGTGCGGGAGGGGGGATTTGAACCCCCACGCCCTAGGGCGGCAGGACCTAAACCTGCTGCGTCTGCCATTCCGCCACTCCCGCGTGGCCTCCAGCGTAGCGAGGGGTGCGGTGGGCGGGGCTGGGAGGTTCTCCGAAGCGTTGAGCGGTGGTGACGCTGTGACGTCGGATTGGTCATATGTGTTCTAGTTTGTCCCTTGGGGTTTGAGGAGTCGGGAACCGGACACGTAGGAACGCGTCGCAGTGTTCGTGCCGCGCCGCCTCGTCGACCCGGCGGTCGCCCAACCGACAGGCATGGCGGTTCCGTTGTCGGCAGCCCGACCCGCACGGACGGGCCGCCGGCGGCAGGCTGGTGCCCGCGCCGAAACGCGCGAGGACGACTTGGAGACGACGCACATGACAAACCTGGAGGTCCGGGAGCCGGACAAGCCCGCGGGCGCTGTCACCCCCACCGGGCCCGCTGCTTCCACCGGCCGCGCCATCCCCACTGAGCGAGACGGCTCCACCGAGGACGCCACCGCCGCCGAGCGGGCGTTGCTCGAACGGAACGAGGCGCTGACGCTCATCCACGGTGGTCTGGCGACCACCGCCACCGTCGACGCGCTGCGGGACACCGGGGCGCGGGTGAACGGGCGGGCCGTCGCCGAGATGCGCCTGCTCGTTCGCCGGGCGAGCGGGGACACGTACCTGGTGGTCCGCAGCGCGGTGGTGCCCGACTCGAACGTCGACCTCGAAACGGTGGCCGTCAGCTCGTCGGGCCGGCCGCGGCGCATCCCGGTGCTCGTCGACCCGGGCCAGCCGGGGAACGTGCTGCTGCGCTGGGACCTGCGCCCCGCGAGCTGATCGCCGTGGTCGCCAACGGCCTGGCCGTGCCTCGACAGCCAGGCGCGGCCCCGGCGGGTCAGGCGGTGGCGAGATCCAGGTCGCGCAGGAGCTTGGCGACGTGGCCGGTGGCGCGCACGTTGTACTGGGCGACCTCGATCGCGCCGTCCGCGTCGATCACGAACGTCGAGCGGATCACGCCGACGGTCTTCTTGCCGTACATCGTCTTCTCGCCGAACGCGCCGTACGCCCGCAGCACCGCGCGGTCCGGGTCGGACAGCAGCGGGAACGTCAGCGCCTCGGAGTCCCGGAACTTCGCCAGCTTCGCCGGCTTGTCGGGGGAGATGCCGAGCACGTCGATACCGGCGTCGTTCAGCTGCGCGAGGCTGTCGCGGAAGTCGCAGGCCTGCTTGGTGCAGCCGGGCGTGGACGCGGCCGGGTAGAAGTACACGACCACGCGGCGGCCCTTGAACGACGCCAGCGAGATCTCGTTGCCGTCGGCGTCGGGCAGGGTGAACGTGGGCGCGGGGTCGCCGGGGGCGAGACGGGCGGCGCCGGCAGTCTCAGTCATGGGCTGACAAGCTAGTCCTGACCGTCGCGGGACGGCAAACCTGGGTGCGTGGTCGGCCGTCCCGCGCGGCGGGGTCAGCTCGCGTCGGGGTCAGCTCGCGGCGTTGACGGCGGCGGTGAAGCCGGCCGGGGTGAGCTGGTCCTGGGAGAGCTGCCTGCCGTCGACGAACACCGTCGGCGTGCCGGTCACGCCGGCCTTCGACGCGTCGCTGTCGACCTTGGTGGCGTAGCCGTCGTAGGTGCCGTTGTTCACGGCGTCCTTGTACGCCTGGGAGGTCAGGCCGGCCTTGGCGCCGAACGTGATCAGCTGGGCGTTGGTGTACCCGCCGGTCTTCTCCTCGGGCTGGTTGGCGTAGAGGACGGAATGCAGCTCGCGGAACCTGCCCTCGTTCGCCGCGGCGGCGGCGGCGTTGGCGGCGCGCTTCGACTCCGGGCCCAGGAAGATCATCATATGATAGGTGATCTTAATCTTGCCCTGGTCGAGGAGCGTGTTGATGGTCGGCCCGGTGGTCTTCTCCAACTCGCCGCAGATCGGGCACTGAAAGTCCTCGTACATGTCCACGGTGACGGGGGCGGACGCCTTGCCGACCACGATGCCGTGGTCGGTGCCGGTTGCCGTGGCCGGCAGGACGACCGGCGTCGAGTCCTCGCGGGAGTTCTGCACGACGAAGCCGATCACACCCGCGATGACGAGCACGACGACCACGACCCCGGCGATGACGAGGTTGCGCCGACGCCGTTCCTGGGCCGCCGCGGTGGCCCGGGCGGCCGCCGCCCTGGCCCGGCGCTCGTCGGCGCTGCTGGTGCGGCGCTCGGGTGGGCGGCCCCCGCCGCCGGTGGCGCCGGACCCACCGCTGCCGGCGCGGCCACCGGTTCCGTTCCCGCGCCCGGCGCCGTTCCCGGCGCCTGACTTAGTCTTCGAGGCCATCTGTGTCACTCCCGAAACGGTCGTCCGCCGGTGACTCGTGGTCGCCCGGGCGGTCGAGGAGGCGGTCCGCGCTGAGGTAGCCGGCGGGCCGCCAGGCGAGCAGAGCTGCCGCGGCCAGCAGGAGGCTGTCGCGGATCAGCTCGGAGGTGTAATGCGTGGGCGCGTCGGCCGTGAGGTCGCCGCCGGAGGAGAAGCAGCCGCAGTCGATGCGCAGCCCGCGGGCCGCCGCCGAGGCGATGGCGGCGATGTAGGTCGCGAACATCAGCGCCGACACGATCGCGGTGACCCGCACGGCGAGCCCGACGATCAGCAGTAGGCCGAGGGCGATCTCCAGGAACGGGACGGCATAGGCGACCGGCTGCACCAGCGCCTCGGGCAGGATCCGGAACGCCCGCGCCGACCTGAGCATGCCGTCGGGATCGTTGACCTTCAGCAGCCCGGCGGCGAGCCACACCGCGCCGAGCACGAGCCGGAGCACGGTGGACACGACGCGGCTCGTCGGCTGCGTCGGCGTGCTCAGGCGGTGGGCGATCGTGTTCATGTCGGCTGTTCTCCGGACCGCTCGGCGGTCAGTTTGGGCAGGTCATCGATGTAGTCCTGGACGCTCGTGCCCGCGAGGTACAGCGCGCGGACCCGGTCGTCCCGGGAGAAGGCAATCACCTGGGAACCGTGGGTGACCAGGACGGAGCCGTCGGCCTGGACCTCCGGCCTGGACAGGGGGACACCGAGGGCGTCGGCGTCGGCCTGGATCCGGTCGAAGGTGCCGCGGACCCCGATGAAGCTGGAGTCGAACTGTCCGAGCCAACGAGTGAGAACCGGCCCGGTATCCCGATCTGGGTCGGTCGTCACGAAGACGACGGCGATCTGGGAGCGGACGTCCGGTTTGACCTCGCTCAGGGCGGCCGCGAGATCGGCCATCGTCGTCGGGCAGACATCCGGGCACGTCGTGTACCCGAAGAACACCAGGGTGATCTTGCCCTTGGTGCGGGCTCGCAGGTCGAACGGGGCACCGTTGACGTCGGTGAGGTTCAGCGCGGGCTTGACCGTCCGCTTGGCCGGGACGGTGCCGTGCAGGCCGCCGTCGTCGGACTCGCCGGCGTCGACCACCCCCACGCCGCTGTTGTTCGTCCCCGTGCCCGCGCAGGCGCTGAGCAGGACAAGGGACGACGCGGCCAGGGCCGAGCCGGCGAGGGTGACCAGCCGGCCGGCGCGTCGGCGGACGGCGGACAGCCGGGACTGCCGACGCCACTCGGCGATGGTCGCGGGGGTCGGAAACCGGAACGTGGGCGGAGCGGACGGGACGGGCCCGGCGGCGAGGTCGGCGGTGTACGCCATGGGCTGGCGTGGGGCGGGGAACCGCCGTGATCGGGCGGTCCGCCCGCGGCAGGATCGGGTCGAGGACATGACGCTCCGGGAGCAGGCGCGGCGGGGCGCGCGGGAGCACCCCTCACCAGGCATGGTCGAGGAGTGACGAAGTCGTGATGGAGAGTCGGGCCACGGCGAGCTGACGGGCCGCGGCCTGGTGCCGGGTGGTGCCGGGCCCGGCACCGGGCGGCCCGCGGCGGGCGACGGCGTGGCGCAGCATCGTCAGCCGCAGCCGGGCGGCGGCCGGCTCGTGCCGCCCCGGACGGGCCGGCGGCGCCACCGCGCGGGTCGGCGGTCGTGCCGGGTGTCGGCGGCGGCGGGCGGCCAGCAGCCGAACGGCGCCGGCCAGCAGTGAGGCGCCGCGCCGCGTCCACCAGAAGGTCAGCGCGGCGGCCACGGCGTGGGCCAGCGGCATCGCAACCGCCACGGCAACGGTGGAGGAGGCAGGCCCGGAGGGGAGTACGACGGCGAACCCGCCGAGCGCACCGTGCGCTCCGGCGGTCCGACCGCCCGAGCCGGAGCCGGGTGCCGTGCGGGTGACGGCACGGCGCGCCGCCGCCACCAGCGCCGGGTCGAGCCCGCCGGGAAGCCGGGCCGGACGGCTGTGGCAGAGCAGCGCATTGACCAGGGCGTCGAGGCGCGCGCCGTCGCCGCTGGCGGCCTGGCGTCGGCCCGCCACGGCCCCCTGGGCGGCGAGGGCGCCGTGCAGCAGCCCCTGCGTGGCGAGCAGCCCGGCGAACGAGCGCGGGCCACCGACACCCCAGGCGGGCGTCCGGCCGCCGCGGCGGGTCACGAGGGCCGCGCGCAGACCATCGGCGGCCGCGGCCAGCACCACGGCGGCGAGCGCGACACCGAGCAGCCAGGGCGCCGGGGGAAGCCGGCCGGCGAAGGGCAGATGGGCCAGCAGGGCGAGAGCGACGGCCGGCACGGCGAAGGCCGCGCCAGCACCGGCGCCGCGCCAGCCGGCCCGGCGTGCCGACGCCGCTCGCGTCATCCTCGCGGGGGGGCCCGGACGGGCGCCGCGGTGCGGCGGCGCACGACCGGCCAGCCCGGGACGGGGCACGCCCAGGACGGACCCGCGCCGGCCGCCATGCACAGCCTTCAGCCTAACGGCCGGCCCCGCGGGCCCGTCGTCGCGGCCGTGGCGACCCGGCGCCGGCGCGGATACCGGCCCGATCCGGCGGGATGAGAGGTACGTCCCCCCGCCCCACCGGTGGTATTGCCTCGCCGGGCGGTGGCCGGTCTGGCACGATCGGAGCAGGCCGGCCGCACCCTACGTGGGATGTCCGCGGCGCGGCGTCCGCACCGGACGAGAGGGCGACATCCGTGCCGCAGGACCCGGCCGTGATCCAGCGGCAGATCGAGGAGACCCGCGCCGAGCTCGCCGAGACGATCGACGCCATCTCGGAGATCGTCTCCCCGCGCCGGATCGCCGAACGGACCCAGGTCCAGCTCCGCGTCCGTGCCGCCGAACTGCGCGCGCGCTACGGCCCGGCACTCGGCCTCGGGCCCGGACCAGGCCTGGGGGAACTGACGGCGGGCGAGGGCGGCGGGCCGGCGCTCCGCGATGGCGTCCTGCCACCGGCCCTGCCCGCCGGCGCCGGCGGGGCGACCTCCGCGCTCGTGCGCGTCGTCCGCTGGGACCGGGTCGCCATCGTCGGCGGTGGGCTGCTGCTCCTCGCCGGCGGGGTGCGCCGGCGGCGCCGGGCATCGCGCCGTGGCTGAGCGGTCGCGCGGATGAGCGGGGCCGTCCCGCCCGGTCGGCTGGTGCTCCTGCGGCACGGCGAGACGGAGTGGAGCCGCGACGGCCGGCACACCGGTCGCACCGACGTCCCGCTGACGGCCGAGGGCGAGCGGCAGGCCGCCGGTCAGGCCGAACGGCTGGCGAAATGGTCGTTCGAGCTGGTGGCGACCAGCCCGCGGCGCCGCGCCACGCATACCGCCGACCTGGCCGGGCTGGCCGCCCCGCCGGCGGTCGAACGGGTTGTCTGGGACGATCTTGCCGAATGGGACTACGGCGACTACGAGGGCATCACCACGGCAACGATCCGCGAGACGATGCCCGGCTGGACGGTGTGGACCGCGCCGGTTCCCGGCGGCGAGAGCGCCGAGCAGGTCGGGGCCCGCGCCGACGCGGTGCTCGCGCGGCTGCGTCCGGCGCTGGAACGTGGCGACGTGGCCCTCGTCGGGCACGGCCACTTGTTGCGGGTGCTCATCGCCCGCTGGCTCGGGCTGGCGCCGCGCGCCGGCGTCCACGTCACCCTCGCGGCCGGCAGCGTGTCGGTGCTCGGCCACGAACACGAGGCCGCGGTGATCGAGGCCCTCAACCTGCCGGCCTGAGCGGCCGGCCGGACGTCACAGGTTGCCGGTGCGGCGGAGGTTGGCCAGGAAGAACACGCCCGGGACGACGGGCAGCCAGAAGCTGATCACCCGGTAGACCAGCACGGCGGCGAGCATGGCCGCGGCACTGCCGCCGGCGGCCGCCAGGCCGAACGCCAGCGCCGGTTCCAGCGCGCCGACGCCACCGGCGGTGGGCGCCGCGCCGGCCACCATCGAGCCGACCAGGTAGACGGTCGCCACGGACATCAGCGTCATGCTGGCGCCGAACGCCCACACCGAGCAGGCGAGCGCGAGGATCTGGCACAGCCGGGTACCCGCCTGGGACAGCAGCAGGACCGCCGTGCGGGCCGGCGAGTGCGCGAGGACCGACAGGTGGGCGCGGAACACCCGCGTCGCCGGCCGGGTCACCGCCCGCACCCGCGGATGCGCAAGGGTGCCGGTGCCGAGTGCCCCGACGACCACGCAGCCGAGCACGACCGGCCCCGCGCCGAGGTCGTGGACGGTGGACCGCATCGGGCTGATCACGGCGGCGCCGATCCCGGTGTCGCTGAGGGTGCCTGCCACGATGACCAGGCCGAGCAGATGGCTCACGGCGCCGGCGCCCTTGATCGACGCGATGGCCGCGAGCGCCGCCGGGCGGGTCAGGCCGCGCTTCTGGAGGAACCGGAGATGGACCGCGATCGCGCCGAGACCGATGGGGACGATCCGGTTCGTGGCGGCCGCCGCGACCTGGACACTCGTCACCGTGCGCAGCTCCAGCCGCAGCCCGCTGGCCGCCCGCATGGACACCCCGTTGGCGATGTAGAACACCACCGCGCAGCCCGCGCAGGCGGCCAGCCAGTGCCAGCGGGGAGCGGGCACCCCGGACAGCCGGGAGGCCGCGTCCCCGCGGAAACGCACCGCCAGCGCGGCGAGCAGGACGGCGACGACGATGGCGCAGGCGATCGACCGCCGCTGCGGGCGCGACCGCCCGGGCGCGAGGGACAGTGGTTCGACGAAGACGTGACGATGCGGATCGGCCTCGTCGACGAGCCGCGCCGCAGGCGCCGTCACGGCCGCCTGCCTGGGCGCCGCCCCGATCGTGGATGGGATGGCGTCGTCCGGGCCGAGCAGGACCGGGATCTCGATGACAACCCCCGTTGGGCCGGAGCCGTGGTCCCACTCATGGTGGGAGAGACGTCCGTCACGGTACGCGAGTTGCCTGAACGGCGTATGAAGGCTCCGGTGGGGTGAGCTGTCCGTCGTCGGTCCAGGCGCGGTGTTCCGGACAAACCAAGTGCGCCGCCCGGCTCGGTCGCGGCGGCCCACGGCGGCGGCCAGACCGCGCCGCACGCGGCTGACCTGCCTTTCCGACATGTCGGCGGCCTCCCACGGGGGTCGGCTCGGGTCGGGGAACATCGGGCGTTGACCGGTCAGATACCGTAGGTGGCTTCCAGGGAACCCTCCTGTCGGGGTGGGTCTGGCTGGCGGGGCAGGTCGAACCAGACCTGCTTGCCCGGTCCCTGCTCGTCCTTGATGTCGACGACGCCCCACTGCAGTGCCAGGGCGGCGACGAGGTGCATGCCCCGGCCCGACTCGTCGTCCTCACCCGCGGGCCGCAGCGCCGGACGCAACGAACTGCCGTCGTCGACGGCGATGCGGATGCGGTCGACGTTCAGGGCGACGCTCAGGCACAGCGCGCCGCGGTCGCCGACGAATCTCACGGCGTTCGTCACGACCTCGCTGACGAGCAGCTTCGCCACCTCGACGGTCTCCGGACGGTGCCACGCGGCGAGCAGTTCGGCGACCAGGCGGCGGGCCCGTCCGGCGGTGCGGGCATCGGCGGGCAGGTCGAAGCGTGCGGTCAGTACTCCTGCCACGCCTCACCTTCCGTGGGCTCCAGCGGGGCGCCCTCGGAGGTCCGGCGTCCCCGCGCCGAGCGAGCTGCCCGGCGACGCGTACCTGCCACCCCGCCCGCCACCTCAAACCTGCACCCTGCGTGGCCGCGGGTCGTCCCTCTGCCACGACGCGCGGCCTCTGGATACCGCGCCGGGGCGCCGACCGTGGCCGCGGCGCGCCGGGCGGACCCCACACCGATCGGCGTGGCGCGGTCGCGGCGGCCGCGTCGGCACGTTGCGGGCGGGCAGCCGGGCAGCGGCCGACCAGCGCCGGCCGACCGGTGCGTGCTGATCAGTGCTGACCCGACGCGGTCAACCGATCAGCTGACGCCGACCGGTCAGATGACATCAATGCCGTCGAGGACGGAGCCGCGGCGCTCCAGCCACGCCCGAGTGACCTCGTCGACCTGCTCCTGGTCGATCGACGCGGCCTCGGCGGAGAGCCCGTTACCGGGTCTCGCGGGCCCCGCGGGGCGCACCCCGCGGGGGTCCGCCGCCCGGTGCGGAACATTCGGAATTCCCGTTCCGCCTGCCCCGATCGGGCCATACGAACCCCGCCCGGGATTCGCCGCTGGCCGCTCGCCGCCATCGCCACGCCCCCCGGGCGGCGGGCTGTCCGCCCGGCCGCGGGGCGCGCGGGGGTCAGGCCATCCCTGTGGGCGCGGGGCGGGCCGATCGGGCGCCCTGCCGGCGCCGTCCGCGGGCCGCCTCGGTCCGTCGGCATCCGGTCCGTCGGCACCCGAACCGCCGGGCCCGGGCCAGTCCCGGCCGCCGCGTTCGGCGGCCGGGACACGCGGAGGCACGCCCTCTCGGTCCCGCGACCGATCGTTCGCCGAGGGCGGGCCGCCAGCCGCTGGGCGGCCGTCGCCGGCGCGGGCCTGGGTCGCCCGCTGCTGCCCCGGCCAGGTGTCACCGACCCGCGCGGCGGCCAGCTCCGCCGGGCCGGTCAGCTCGACCGGTCCGGAAACCGGCGGCGCCGGTCGTGAGACCGGCACCGAGACCCCGGGTGGGTACTGGGACTGGGGCAGCGGCGTCCGGTTCACCGGCCCGACACCGGGCAGGCCCGCGCTCACCGGGTGCGGCGGCGGGTATGCCGGCGGTCTGCCGTTCTGCCGGGGGCCGTCCGACTCCGCCGGCGTGTTGCCCACGGGTCGCCGGTCGGCGTGGCGGTCGTCCCGGCCGTTCGCCGCCGGCCGGGGGGCGGGCGGCGCGACCCCGGGCAGCTGCGGAACCGGCCTGCCGGGCCGCGGGCCGCCGCCGGGCGATGCCGGAGCCTGCGCGGCGGGCGGATAGCCCGCGTCGCGTTCGGGCGTCGACGCCGGGCGTGCGGGAGCATGCCGGGGGACACCCGGCGGGGGGAAGGCGGGTCGTGGCGCGTGGCGTCCGGTCTCGCGCGCCGGCCGGTGGTCGGCCTGGTCCTGGCCGCCGGAGCGCGGTGCCTCCGGCCGGAGCCGGCGCGCCTCGTGGCGGGGGTCGACGTAGTGCTCGTCCCGGGACGGCTGGTCGCGCGCGGGCTGGTCGCGGCGAGGGCGATCCTCGGCGTCGCGACTCTCGGTCCCGTGGTCGGCATACGCCTGATCCCGGAATGCCTGCTCCCGGTAGGCCTGCTCGCGGTACGCCTGCTCCTGCCGGGAGCGGTCCGGGCGGGCCCGCTCCCGCTCCTGCAGGCGCTGGTCCTCGCCAGCCTGGTACCCGCGGTCCTGGAACGCCCGCTCCTGGAAACGCTGGCTGTCCTCGTCCTGGTAGGCCCGGTCCGCTGCGTAGGTCTGGTCCTGGTACGCCTGAGCCGGGTGCCGCTGGAGCTCGCCGCGGTGCTGATCCGAGCCGCGCTGCTCGGCGTACGTGGGCTGGGCCTGCCGAGGTGCCGCCATCGGCTGGCTGAGCGGCGGGGGCTGGCTGAGCGGCGGGGGCTGGCTGAGCGGCGGGGGCTGGCTGAGCGGCGGGGGCTGGTCAGCCGGCAGGGGCTGGACTGGCGCGGTCGCGGGCGGGAGCTGGCCGGTGGGGACGGCCAGGGCGCCGCTGAGGGGATCCTCGGCGAGGTCGGCCTCCGGGTCCGCGTGGCCGATCTCGTCCGCGTGGGCGATCTCGTCGGCGGCATCCGCGGAGATTCCGGTGATCGCGATGATCGAGGCGCACGGCCAGAGACGGTCGCAGCCCAGGCAGAGATCAAACTCGTTCGGCTGATGCAGATCAATGAGTGAGATCAGTGAATGAATATGCTCGATGATCTTCGGGCCGACCAGTACCGGCCCACGCGCGATGACGTCGAGCTCCGAGCACAGTCGCCCGTGATATTGCTCGACGCCGGCAAGGCGCGGATTGTCCATCACAGGCAGCATGCACCATAGCGGCCGAGAAGGGGGGAACGGCGTAGAACGAAGGAGGAGCTCGTCACGGCGATCTCACGTTCCGCGTCCGGGGTAAGCCCGCTGCTGGCGCCGAGGGTCCCGTACCTCTCACCTGCGGTGAGCGTGCGGGCCCAGGGGCTGGTCGCCGGCCGGATGACCCCGCCTCTTCGCACTGACAGACCCTGCACCCGGGGGTGACGCGAATCGCTGTTCAGGCGCGGTCCGGCCGGACTTCGTCGGTGCGGCGCACCTGACGCATCAGACCCTCCTGAAGGCGGGCGAACTCCTCGATGTAAGGACTTTCGACCCCCCCGGCGGCGCCGCCGGGGTCCTTGCCGGGCGCGGGGCGGTCGAACGGCTCGAAGCCGGCGAACTGCCCCCCGCCGTTCGGTGGCATCCGGTCGGGCTGGCCGTCGAACGGCGGGTAGTGGCCGCCCGCGGCCGGCGGGACGCCGCGATCGCCCGGGCTGTCGTAACCCGGTCCCGGGCCGTAGGGCGGCATGCCGGGGGCGCCGGACGCGGGGGCGCGGTCCTGGCCGTTGTCGAAGGAAGGGTAGTGCGCGCCGTTGGCGGACTGGCTGCGCTCGGCGGCGCCCGCGTCGTAGCCGTAGCCCGCGCCGTTCGCGGAGCTGACGCCGGGAGCGAGCGAGAGCGGCGCGCTGCCGGACGGGTCCGGCTGCTCTGCGGACAGCAGGCCCTCGGACGCCGGGTAGATACGGGCGGAGAGGCTGACCGACATCGGGTCGCTGCCGTAGGTGATGACGTCGACCTGATCGTCGGCGCTGATCCCACCGTTGCGGGCAAGATCGACGAAGCGGAACAGATCGGCCCATCGCAGACCATCGAGATCGACACTGATGCGCAATGCCATGGTGGCGCCCCATCCCTGAGTTCGTTACGTGCCTACGGTTTCCTCGGCGCCAACGGACGAACGAGAGGTGCCACCTCGCGCCGCCCGTCAGCGCCAGCCCGGGCGGCGATGGGCGGCAGCTTATACCCCGTTGGGAGACCATTCCCCCTCCGGGAGGGTTCAGTGCGGTCTGTGGGGATAGCGACTACGACTGGATTCGAGGTTGCCTCGCTACCAGTGGTCAATCATCCGGCGAGGTCAACCCGAGACGGTTGTGGCAACCCACTCCGCCGACCTGACTGACCGTGGCGATCGGATGCGGGAAAACGCCCGACGCCGCCCGGTGGCCGCAGCGGCCGGCGGCGAGGGACCTCCCCCCAGGGGAGCCCGGTGCGGTGCCGGGCCGGGTAGGGTCCGCCCTGTGAGTGTTGTGTCCGACGGTGTCCAGGGAGTCGGCAGCGCGGTTGGGGCGGACACGCGTGTGGGTGTCACCCAGACCGGCGGGCTACCGATCAGGCTTCTGCACGACCGGGTGCTGGTCGAACCGTGTGAGGACGCCGTGGATCGCCGGTCGAAGGCGGGCATCGTCATCCCGCCGACCGCTCACATGGGCAAACGGCTGTCCTGGGCGGACGTGGTGGCAGTCGGCACCGCCGTGCGGACGATCCAGATCGGTGACCGGGTGTTGTTCGACCCGGAGGAACGCGCCGAGGTCGAGCTGCACTCGACCACCTACGTCCTGCTCCGCGAGCGGGACGTGCACGCCGTCGCGGCCGAGCGGCTGGACGACGGTCTCACCGGCCTCTACCTCTGAGCTGCGCGCCCGGGTCCGGGCGCCCCCCTTCCGCGAGCGCGCCCGGCAAGGATCGGCTCGGCCGACCACCCGGTGTCGCCCTGTCACCGAATGGTGTACGGTGCCGCATCGATCGAGATACGGGTGACCCGCCCGGGTCGTGGCATCCGGTCGTGAATGTGGTGGGAGAGACACCGCGCCGACCAGTCCCCTGCCTGGCCTGACGGGGTTGAGACCCGTATCCTTCGCTCGGCTTTGGAGATCCGCGTTACGGCCGGACCCTTGGAAGTGGCGGAGACACCGGGGAATGCGGACATAGGACGTTCCATCCTCATCCCCGGGGTAATGCGTAACGTAGCCGACCGATGTCCTGGGGTGCTGAACCGAATGGCTCCCCACGTTCAGCGGTGGGCAGGTACCCATCGGTTGACACAGGTACCCGTCGGCTGACACAGCCAATGGGCGAGCGACGGTAGAGAAAGGGAAGGAGACACGTGGCGCGGGACTTCGACGCTCGGCGAAGCGCGGATGTCGAGGAGGACGAGCTTCAGGAGCAGAGTCTCGAGACGCTGAAGGCGCAGCGCGCGGGCGCGGCAGCGGATCTCGGCGACGACATGGACGCTCTCGAGGCCGAACTCGACCTGCCCGACGCGGAGGTCAGGGACGAGGAACTGGCGTTGCGGGTGCTTCCGCGGCAGGCGGACGAGTTCACCTGCACCCGGTGCTTCCTGGTACAGCACCGCAGTCAGCTGGCGGACCAACGGCGCGTGGTCTGCTCGGACTGCGCGGCCTGAGGCCGGGCCGGGCCGGGAGGCTGCCATGACCGGTGTGACGCCACCGGTCGGCCCGCCGCCGGACCAGCCTCCCGGGGCGCACCCCCCGGGACCGCCCGGCGCCTCGTCTCCGTCGCGGGCGCGGGCCGACCAGCAACCCGGTCCAGGCCATGGAATCGCCGCCGTGCTGGCGACGATCGCCGCCACCATCGCCGTGTTCTACTGCCTGCCGATTTACGAGGGCAGCTGGGGAGTGGCGCTGGCCGCCCGGCTCGTCCTGCTGGTCGTGGGCCTTGCTCTGCTCGGCTGGCTGTTCGCCCGTCAGGTGGGCGCCAGCCGGCATGGCACGCCCTACCGCAACGCCAGCGCCCGGCTGTTCGTCGGTGTCTGCCTGACTGTGCTGCTGTTTGCCACCACCTATTACTCGCTGGGGCACTACGGCGGTGAGATATCGGGCATCCGCACCCGGACCGACGCCCTGTACTTCACGATGGCGGTGCTGACGACCGTCGGGTTCGGCGACGTCCATGCGGTGGGGCAGGCCGCCCGGGTGGTCGTCACCGTGCAGATGGGCTTTGACGTGTTGTTCATCGCGACCGCCGGATCCGTGCTGCGGGCCTCCAGGCCCAGCCGCCGGGGCGAACCGGGCTGATCGTCGCGGCCCGCTGTCCGGCGCTGCCCTGCCGGGGGCCTCGGCAAGTCGTCCGGATCCGCCCGGCTGGCCCGGTGACCGGTCACGACGGCTCGCGCCGCCAGGCCTCCCCGGGTTGCTCGTACGCCTGAGTAGCTGTACCACTACCGAAGGCAAGCGTGCCGTGGGGGTGGTGTGGAATGCTCGACGAACAGTCGCCGGTGTCCGGGGCTGTCCCGTCTCGTTCCCACCTGGTCGAGCCCCCGCCGCCGCACGCGCCGGGCGGGGCCGCGGACCTCCCGCTGGTGCGCGGACGTTTCGTCGTTCCGCCGGTCCCGTCCGGGTTCCTCGACCGGCCCCGGTTGCGGGCGGCCCTCGACGACGCGGCCACCCGACCGCTCACCGTCCTGCGGGCCCCGGCCGGCTGGGGCAAGACCGCGCTGCTCGCGGCCTGGGCGGGCAGTCGGCCCGCCGGCTCCCTCGGCTGGATCCGGGTCGACCCGGCACTGCCACTGTGGCCACAGCTGGTCCACAGCCTGGTTCACGCCGGGATCCTGCTCGCGGACAGCGCTCCCGACGGTCGCCAGATCCCCGCGGAACCCGGCGTGCCCGACCCGGCCGAGCCGCCCCACGCGGGCCCGGCCGAGCGCACCGCGCCTCCCGACCATTCCTACCGGCAGCTCGCCAACCTGCTCGCCGACCTGGCCGGCCCGGTCGCCCTCATCCTCGACGACGTGCACCTGCTCCGCCGACGCGCCGACCTCGACGGCCTGGAGCTGCTGGTCAACGAGGCCGGTGACCGGCTGAGCACGATCCTCGCGGGCCGGGCGGTGCCGGTGGCGCTGCACCGGCTGCGGGCCGGCGGCCGGCTTACCGAGATCGGCCCGGGGGCGCTGGCGTTCACCGGCCCCGAGATCGCGGAGCTCCTGCGGGCGCACACGGTGCCCGCCGCCCGGTCGCTGGCCGACGACCTGCTGCACGTGACGGAGGGCTGGCCGACCGGTGTGCGGCTCGCGGTGGCCGCGGCGGCCCGTGGCACGCAGGTGGAACCGGCGGCGGACGGCGCGAGCCCCGCGGTGCCGGCCTCGGCGCTCGTCGCCGTGCCCGAGATCACCGACTTCCTGCGGGCTGAGCTGCTGAGCCGCCACCCTCCCGTCGTCCGCCGGTTCCTGCTGCGCACGAGCCTGCTGGACCGGGTCACCGGCTCGCTGGCCGACGCGGTGGTCGGTGAGCCCGTCCAGCTTGGCGGGCCTGCGCCCGGCGGTCGCGACCGGTCGTCCCCGGCAGGCCGGGAAGTCGGGCCGGTGGCCACCAGCGGTGCCGACCTGCTCACGGCGTTCGCGGAACGGGACGGATCCGTGATCCCGCTCGACGACGGCCGCTGGTTCCGTTACCACCGTCCGTTCGCCGCGATGCTGCGGGCGGATCTCGCCCGGGACCGCGCCGAGGACGTCGACGAGCTGCACCTGCGCGCCGCCCTGTGGTTCGCCGCGCACAGCCGGCCCGCGGACGCGGTGCGCCACGCCGCCTCCGCCGGCGACTGGTGGTACGCGTCCTGCCTGCTCGCCGCGGGGGTGGGGATGCTCGACACGCTGTTCGGCGGCGGGTCGCGGGTCGACTCGATGCTGGCAGCGATGCCGACGTCCCCGACCGCCGGGGCGCCGGAGTGCTCGCTCGCCGCCGCCGCCGGGCATCTGCGACACGGCCGGGTGGCGAAGGCGACCAGATGTCTGGAGGCGGCGCGGGCCGCGATCCCGGCGGCCGCCGCCACTCGGCGCCGGTCACTGACCGTGCAGGCCGATCTGTTGGAGCTGCGCCGGGCGGAGCTGCGCGGCGCGGCCGAGGAGATGCTGACCGTCGCCCGGCGACTGCTCCGGGCGGCGCCCGAGGCGGCGGCCGGGCTGCGGCGGGACCTCCGCGCGGCGCCGGGTGAGATCGATGGCCGGCGACCCGTCACCGACGCGCCGGATGGCGACCTCGTCGCCGCACTGGCCTGGTGCGGCCGGGGGCGCGGGGAGCTGCTGCTGGGCCGGTACGAGGCGGCGGTGGAGGCGCTGATCACCTCCCTCGATGCGGCGCGAGTGGCCCGCTCCGCGACGATCGAGATGGCGGCAGGTGGCGCACTTGCCCTGGTCCAGGCCCTGCGGGGGCGGCTGCGGCTGGCCGAGTCGACCGCCTCGGCCGTGCTGGCCGCCGGGGGCGCGGCGGCGTCGCCGACTCCGGCCGGACCGGTCGAGGCGCGCCTTGCCCTTGCGCTGGTCGCGTTCGGCCGCGCCGACGGCGACCTGGCCGCGGAGCAGTTGCGGGCGGCCCGTGCCGGCTGCGGCGACGGGCAACCGCCCTACCTCCTCGACCTCGTCACGGTGGGCCAGGCCCGCGTGCGCGCCCGACGGGGCGCCGCGGACGACGTGCGCGCCGCCCGGCGGCTGCTCGGCGCCCACGGCCGGCCCGCCGGACCACCCCTGTGCCTGTCGCTGTGGCAGGCGGCCGAGGTCGACCTGCTGCTGGCCGCGGGAAACGCGCAGGCGGCCCGGCAGGCGCTCGCCCGCCCCACCGACGCCCGCCCCACCGACGCCCGCCGACTGGATCACATCGTCACCCTCGCCGCGGCGCGGGCCGCGCTTGCCTGCGCCGATCCCGACGCGGCGGAATCCGCGGGGGCGGCGCTGCGGCGCGCCGACGGTGGCCGCGGTCCGGGGGGGGCCGCGTGCGCGCTCGCGGCGATCGTCGCGGCGCGCCGCGACGATCATGCGCGGGCGACCGGTCTGCTGGCGCGCGCCCTCGCGCTGGCCGAGGAAGAGGGGCTGGCCAGTCCTTTCCTTGACCTCGGCGACGAGGTGATGGCCCTGCTCGACGCGCATCCCGGCCTGAGGGCCGCGCATCCGCGGTTCATCGCCGACCTGCGCGCCGCCGCCGGCGCCGGCCGGGCTGTGCGGCCGGAACCGGCGACGGCCGCCCGTGGTCCTGGCCTTGTCCCGGCAGCCGGTGCCGGTGCCGGTGCCGGTCCCGGTCCCGGGAACGGGGGGTTTGGCGCCGGGGTCAGAGTGCCGGCGCCCACCCGGCCACCGTCCACCGGCGCGCAGCCCGCCGGCGCGCAGCCCGCCGGCGCGCAGGCTGCGGGGGCCTGGCTATCGAGACCGGTCGCGGCAGGAAGGCCGGGCGGCCCGCTGGACGTGCGCCGGCGCGGCGGCCCGGGGACGGGTGGACCCGGTGGGTCGGTCGACTGGCGTCACCGGGCCCGGGTGCCGGCCGCGCCGGGTGGCCGCCCTGGGCAGGTGCCCGGGCTGCCGGCGCGGGCGGCCGACGACGCCTTCCGGTCTCCTCCGGCGTCCGATGCCTTCCCGTCCCCTCCGGCGTCGCGTGCGGCGGGCGCGGCGCCCGCGCGGCGGCGCCGCGGCGGGGCGGCCGCGGGCGACCGGCTCAGCGACCGGGAACTCGCGGTGCTCAGCTACCTCCCGACGATGCTGACGACCGCGGAGATCGCCGCGGAGCTCTATGTCTCCGTGAACACCGTCAAGACGCATCTGAAGAGCATCTACCGCAAGCTCGACGTGCCGCGCCGCCGCGACGCCGTGCACCGCGCCCGGGAACTTCATCTGCTCTGACCGGGAGTGCGACGCCGGCCGGAGGCGGCGGATCAACCGTCCCAGCCGTCCCGGCCGGCGTCGAGCTCGGGATCGCCGGGATCGGGACCGCCGCCCGGTGGGCTTCCGGCGCTCGCCGGCTCGCCGAACACCTGCTTCTCGAGTGCGGCGTAGGGATGGTCCGCCGGATCCGGTGGACCGCCCAGCGGCACGGTCGGCCGCCGTGCGGGTTCCGAGGCGGGTGCGCGCGGCGCGGCCGGGGGCCAGACCACTCCCGCGCGGGACGATCCCCGGCCCGTCGGCGAGAACGGGAGCACCGCCCGCAGCACGCAGATCACCGAGGTGACGATCCCGGCGACGATCAGGATCAGCCCGAGGACGGGGAGATCCACCCCGGCCACCCGCCAGGTGAGGGCGTACCGGAGGGTTGCGCCGAGAACGACGAGAAAGACCGACAGTCCCAGAGTCATCGTTGCTTCACCTCGTTCGTCCCGTGGCCAGTGGCGCGATGGCCGGCCGGCCGGGGGAGAGGACATCGGTGGCGCGAGACCGGACATGCACCCGTGGATCCGGCGGGCCTCCGGGCGCCGGTGGGTGCGGCCCTGCTCGATGCGGAAGGTCTCGCTGGTTAATACCCTCGGTGATGGCTGTCCATGCTGGGATGCACGTTCGTGGCGTTTTGCTCACTCTTGGTGGATGAGTGACTGTTCCGGAACCGGCTCGCGGGTGTCACGTCCGTGGTCGTGGAATGGCGCCGACGGCCGTGGACGGTGGCGCGAGCGCGCCAGGGACGGTCTGACCTCTCCCCAGGAGGTAGCCCGTAGGGGGTAGCGATTCGAGAGGTAAAGGTCACTCCGAGTGCATGAACCGCGTGCCAGAACGCCCAGTTGCGGAAGATATGGCCGGTTGGGGGCCTGTTTCTCCCGAAACAAGGTGGGTTTGCTGGGCGAGGGAGTGAGGGGCGTGAGCTAGCGCTGGCGTAGCAAGGTAGGCGGGCCCTACGCTTGCCGAACATGTCCAGCTTCACCGGAAATTCACCCGGTGATGTAGTCGCAACCGGGCCACCGTCCGGTGCGATTCTGAGTCTGACCCCCCGGAGGCACGCGTGACCGACCGAGTTCCCCGCTCGACCGATGCTATCGGCGAGGAGATACCCCATCGGCCGCGAATCGGCGTGACCGTGGACACATCCACGGACCTGGGTGTGGTCGGTGGGATGGCCAGGCGCGCCTCGGCAAGTTCCCCAGCACCGCCGAACACACCGCACCACGCGGCCCCACGGCACCCCGCACCGAGCACCGGAATGGGCAGCGCCGCCGCGCGCCAGCTCTCCCACGGCCGCGCCGCGGCGCCCCTCGCGGGACCGCCGGTGGGTCGAGGCGAGGTTCCCGGCGGCGCCCGCACGGTGCCCGGCGCCGCGAGGCCCGCCCTGCAGCAGGCGGGCCGGGTCGGCGCGCCGATGCCGCGCGACCTCGCGCTGGGCGCCGCCGAACTGCGCGGCATCCTGCGCGTGGTGGAGGACTGTGAGCGGGCCAGCTCGCTGGCATCCTTCCGCGAACTGGCCCTCGACGGCATGGCTCGCCACCTCGGCTACCGGCACTCGGCCTTCTTCCTGGGCTCCTCCATCGAGACGGCGTTCCAGGACGCCCGTCCCACCGGCCGGGGCCTGGCGCTGCGCCTCGCCGGTCCGTACATGGAGCGTTACCGGGAGCTTGAGGCGCTGAGCAACCCGGAGAGCCTGCGTTCGGTCCGCGAGCGCGGCCTGGCCACCCTCGACGACCTCGGGGTGCCGGACCGGCCCGAGGTGCGGATGCGGCTGGAGCGTTTCCTGCGCGCCCACGGCATCCACGCCAAGCTGCTCGTTCGGCTGTTCGGCCCGTCGAACGTTGGCGCGCTGATCTCGCTGCTCGACTCGCGTCCGGGTGCGTTCGGCCCGCGTGACCGCGCCGTCGGCGCTGTGCTTGGTCGGCATCTGGGTAACCTGCTGCGCTTCTACATCCGGACCGACCCGGGTCCGTCGGTCGCGGGCCGGCTGTCCGCCCGCGAGCGGGACGTTGTCCGACTCGTCGCCGAGGGCCGGTCGAACCGCCAGGTCGCCGAGGCGCTGTGCATCAGTATCGACACTGTCAAGCACCATCTGACCCACGCCCTCGTGGCAACGGGATGCACGAACCGCACCCAGCTCGCCATCGCATGGCAGCGGGAGACCAGCGCGTTCGCGCCGCCGAGCCCGCCGCGACCCTGACTGCCTGGGGCGCGGTCGCCGCGCCCACGCCTCGCGCGCCCGCGATCGGCGCGCCCCCTCCGGACGAGATATCGATCTGACCTGGTCTCGGGCCAAGCCCCCACCAGGGGAGCGCCGATGGCGTCGAAGCGATTCCGCCGTCGGCCCGCCAGTGTCGGGACCTTCGCGTCCCGCGAGGCCGACGCCCGCGGCGTTCCGGCCGGCTCGCCGCGGGCGGCGAGCCGCAGGCTGGTTTCGCCGCCCCGGCCGCGCTCCTTCGCGAACGCCGGCGCCCCCGGCGCCGGCGTTCGTTCTGTGTTTACCGGCGTGGCCGGGCCGGTCCGCGGATCAACCGCGTTGACGGCGGCCCGGCCCGCCCACCACCCGCATTGCGCGTCCCGCTTTGGCCGGATGGTCGAGCTCGGCCGCGAGGCCGGGGAAATCCCGGCTCGTGCCCCGACCCGTCCCGCTCCGCGGCTACCGCGCGCCCGAATCCCCGCGGAACGCCCGATTGTTGACAAACAGTAGCGGATCCTCACTCGACGTCGTGGTTGCTGGTCTGGTCGGACCAGCGGGCATCCTGTCTCGGTTGCATGCAATTTTACCTTTTGGTATGTTTCTAACAAATGAAGAATTTGCTGGCTACGGCGACGATGGCCGATGCCCGTGGTGACCAGCCAATCCTGCTGGGTGTTTGGATGGGTATCGTTCCCGGATTTCCGGTCGGACCTGCTTGCGATCGATGGCATGCTGTGACTAGGTTGACTGCGGCCCTGCCAACTGGGTGGACCCGGCGAGGTCCGCCCGGCCGTCGGTGACTGACCCGCCGGCGGTAGCTCGATCACATTCCGGGCGGTCCGCGGTCGTCGGCTGGCTCCCCTGTGGCGCGCGACATCCGGCCTCGATTTCCCTGGCCGGCCGGGCGCCAGTTCGACGCCGAGGAAAGAATTCTGCGCTGTCCATTGTCGCTTTATTGCGAGAAAGTTGAATGGAACCGTCGCGACCGGCGAGGCCGGGATACCGCTTCGTGGACGATGCCAATTCGTGACGCGGGCGATAGGTGGCCGGATTGATGACGTCGCCCGGTGCGCATCCGTGCGGGCTCTGCGTAATCCCGATCCGCGACATCGGCGGTGATGTCCGGAGGTGGGCTATCCGTTGGACGGATGGCGTCTCTACCTGGCCACCCTGTCGGCGACGGTGCTCTGGGGACTATGCGATCACGTCTATCGTCTGCCACCATGCAGTGATCAGAAGCGGGCGGACTAGAATTCCGCGCACGTTGACGATGTCGAGTCGGCTATGCCGGGCAGTGCCTCGGCGCGACTGGTCACGTCGATTCTACGAGAGTTGCTGGGGGTCCGTTCGTTTTCCGCGTAGTCAGTGCAGATACAGCTTCCCCGGTACGTCATGTCGCCCGGCGGCGCCGGCCAGGAGATCACTGTTGATGTGGGCGATCCTGTCGTTCGAAACGTGTTCATCACGTTGGTCTGGTGGGTGAGACCCTTGTTCTGGATCTGGCCGTGTGACGTCCGAGGGGCGGGTCGAGCGGCGTGGCCGACCGGCCGGTCGATCAGGAAACCGATCCCGGTAGGCCCACTGAACCGGACCAGTACTCCCTGCTCGCCACGCTTCCCCGGGTCACGACCTGCCAGGAGGACCTGCTCATGACCACCGCCCTGTGCCCGCCGCCCGTCGGCGCGTCGATCGGGCCCGACGGGCCCGTCTGGCCCGCAGCGCTCGACGCCCCTGAGCTGGTCGTCGTGATCACACCGTTCGCGCAGCCTGCCCCCGCGCTCGTCGCGGCGGTCGTGCGGGCGGGCGGGGTGGGTGTGCTCGACCTCGGCCGGTCGGCGCGCGAGGCCCGGGAGGCGCTGCGCGACGCGGCCCGCTGGACCCGCGGGAGCTTCGGCGTGCGGGCCGGTGCCGGCTGCCCGGTGAGCCCCGCCGAGCTGCCCGCGTCGGTCGACCTGGTCGTCCTCGCCGCCCGGTCGCCCGCTGTCCGGTCGCCCGCTGTCCGGTCGCCATGGTCCGCCGCCGAGCTGGTCCGCGCTGGCCGGCGGGTGTGGGTGGAGGTGACCTCGGTCGCCGAGGCGCGGGACGCCGTCACGGCCGGTGCGGTCGGCCTGATCGCGCGCGGCAACGAGTCCGGTGGCGCGGTCGGCGACCTGACCACGTTCACCCTGCTGCAGCACCTTCTCGCCGCCGAGCCACGTACCGGCGCGGGGGACCTGGGGCCGGTGTTCGCCGCCGGCGGGAGCGGGCCGGCGACCGCCGCCGCGGCCGTCGCCGGTGGAGCGACCGGGGTCGTGCTCGACACCCAGCTCGCGCTGGTCCGGGAGATGGAGCTGCCCGAGCAGGTCGCGGCCGCGATCCGGGCCATGGACGGCAGTGAGACCGTCCTGCACGCGGGCCACCGGCTCTACAGTCGTCCCGACCTGCCCATCGCCGCCCTCGCCGGGCAGAGCGACCGGCCCGCCGGTGACGACCTGCGGGCCACCGGCGGCGAGATCGCCTCGGACGGCAGCCTCGACGCCCCCACCACCGACAGCGCGCCCGGCGCGTTCGCCGCCGTCGCCGCCCAGCTCGGCGCCCGCGACCTCACCCGGCAGTTCCTGCCCATCGGTCAGGACGGCGCGTTCGCCGCCGAGCTGGCAGACCGCCACGTCAACGCCGCCGGCGTCGTCCGGGCGGTGCGCCAGGGAATCCGCGCCGGGATCACCGCCGCTGCCCAGGTCCAACCGCTCGCGGTCGGTTCGTCCTTTGCCGCCGCCCGAGGCCTGCGCCATCCCGTCGCGCAGGGCCCGATGACGCGGGTGAGCGACCGCGCCGAGTTCGCCCACGCCGTCGCGGCCGGCGGCGGCCTGCCGTTCCTCGCGCTCGCCCTGCTGAGCGGCGACGACAGCCGCGACCTGCTACGCGAGACCGCGGCGCTGCTCGGCGACGCGCCGTGGGGCGTCGGCATCCTCGGCTTCGCCCCGCCGGAGCTGCGGGCCGAGCAGATGGCGGCCGTGCGGGAGGTGGGCCCGCCGTGCGCGATCATCGCCGGCGGGCGCCCGGCGCAGGCCGCGCCGTTGGAGGACGCCGGGATCGACACGTTCCTGCACGTGCCCTCGCCCGGGCTGCTCGGCCGGTTCCTCGCCGACGGTGCCCGCAAGTTCGTCTTCGAGGGCCGCGAGTGCGGCGGCCATGTCGGGCCGCGGGCCAGCTTCCCGCTGTGGCAGGCCCAGATCGACGGCCTGCTCGCCTACGGCGCGACCGCCGCGGCCGGCCCGGACTTCTTCGCCGGCCTGCACCTGCTGTTCGCCGGCGGCATCCACGACGCCCGGTCCGCGGCGATGGTCGCGGCCGCGGCGGCGCCGCTGGCCGAGCGGGGTGCCCACGTCGGCGTGCTGATGGGCACCGCCTACCTGTTCACCGACGAGGCCGTCGCGAGCGGCGCGATCCAGCCCGGTTTCCAGCAGGCCGCGCTGGACTGCGAGCGCACCGTGCTGTTGGAGACCTCGCCCGGGCACGCCACCCGGTGCGTCGAGTCCGCCTACGTCCACACGTTCCTCGACCGCCGGCGCGACCTGCTCGCCGCCGGCACCGGCCGCAAGCAGATGTGGGCGGAGCTGGAGTCGCTGAACCTCGGCCGGCTGCGGGTCGCCAGCAAGGGCCTGCGCCGCGACGGTGCGCAGGTCGTCGCAGTCCCGCCCGAGGCGCAGGCGCGCGACGGCATGTTCATGATCGGCCAGGTGGCGGCGCTGCGGTCCGCCCGCACCACGGTCGCCGACCTGCACGGCGAGGTCACCGCCGGCGCCACCGACCGGCTCGCCGAGCGCGCCGGGCAGCTTGGCCTCGCGGCCGGGCCGACCACCGCCGGCACCCGGCCGGCCCCCGCGCCGGGACCGGCCGCGGTGCGCGAACCGGCCCCGGCGGACTCCGGCGGGCGCGGCCTCGACATCGCGATCGTCGGGATGTCGGCGATCTTCCCGGATGCGCCTGACCTCGACGAGTTCTGGGCCAACATCGTCGCCGGCACCGACGCGATCCGCGAGGTGCCGGCCGACCGGTGGGACCCGGAGATCTACTACCGCGCTGACGCGGTGGTCAAGGACGCCGGGAAGTTCACCCCGTCGAAGTGGGGCGGTTACCTGCCGCGGATCCCGTTCGACGCGCTGTCCTACGGCATCCCGCCGCGCTCGCTGCGCAGCATCGAGACCAGCCAGCTGCTCGCCCTGGAGGTCGCCGCCCGCGCGCTGCGCCACGCCGGCTACGACACGGCGCGCAAGGGCGACGACGGCCGGTCGTTCGACCGGTCCCGGGCGTCCGTCGTGTTCGGCACCGAGGCCGGCACAGACCTCTCCGGCGCCTACGGCCTGCGCTCGTTGTGGCCCGGACTGTTCGGATCGCTGCCCGCGGAGCTCGACGAGTTTCTGCCGGAACTGGACGAGGACTCCTTCCCCGGCATGCTCGCGAACGTCATCGCCGGGCGGGTCGCGAACCGCCTCGACCTCGGCGGGGTGAACTTCACCGTCGACGCGGCCTGTGCGTCGTCGCTGGCTGCCCTCGACGCCGGCTGCAAGGAACTGCTCACCGGCAACTCCGACCTCGTGCTCTGCGGCGGAGTCGACACCCACGCCGGCGCCCACGACTTCCTGCTGTTCTCCTCCGTGCACGCGTTGTCGCCGCAGGGCCGCTGCCGCAGCTTCGACGCGGGCGCCGACGGCACGAGCCTCGGGGAGGGCGTCGCCGTCGTCGTGCTCAAGCGGCTCGCCGACGCCGAGCGCGACGGCGACCGCATCCACGCCGTCATCCGCGCCGTCGCCGGTTCGTCCGACGGCCGCGCCCTCGGGCTGACCGCGCCGCGCAAGGAGGGCCAGGTCCGGGCCCTGGAACGGGCCTACGCGCGGGCCGGGGTCACCCCGGCCGACATCGGCCTGCTGGAGGCGCACGCCACCGGGACCGTCGTCGGTGACCGCACCGAGCTCGCCACCCTCACCGAGATGTTCACCGCGAACGGCGCGGACCCCGGCGCCTGCGCGGTGGGCTCCGTGAAATCGCAGATCGGCCACACCAAGTGCGCCGCCGGCCTGGCTGGGCTGATCAAGATGGCCCGGGCGGTCGAGACCGGCGTGCGCCCACCGACCCTGCACATCGACACCCCGAACGCATACTGGGACGCCGAGACCAGCCCGTTCTACTTCGACGAGAGCGCCAAGCCGTGGGCGGCGCCGCGCTCCCAGCGGCACGCCGGCGTCTCCGCGTTCGGGTTCGGCGGCACGAACTTCCACGTCGTGCTCTCCGCCTACGACGGCGGTCCGGAGCCGGCGCACGCCCTCGACCGCTGGCCGGCCGAGTTGTTCACCGTGCGCGGCACCGACCGGGCGGCCGCCGGGCGGGCGCTGGACCGGCTCGCCGCGCTCGGCACCGCGAACGACGGCGCCGGGCGGCCGTACCGGCTGCGGGACCTGGCCCGGACCACCTGCGCCGCGGGTGGGGGAGCGGTGCAGGTCGCGTTCGTCGTCGACGATCTCGACAGTCTGCCCGCCGCGATCGAGGCGGCCCGCACCTTTCAGCCGAACCCGCCCGCCGGACTGTTCGTCCGCGACGCCGACGCCGACGCCGGTGCCGGTGCCGGTGCCGGTGCCGGCGCGACGGCAGCGGGTTCGACCGCGTTCCTGTTCCCCGGCCAGGGCAGTCAGCGGCCCGGGATGCTGGCCGACCTGTTCGTCGCGTTCCCGCGGCTGCGGGCCGTGCTCGACCTGGCCCCCCAGTGGGTCGACACGATGTTCCCGCCGGCCGCGTTCACCGCCGCGGACCGGGCCGCGCAGGCGGCGGCGATCACCGACACCCGGGCCGCGCAGCCGACTCTCGGCCTCGGCGGCCTCGCCATGCACGACCTGCTCGCCACCTTCGGCGTGCGGCCCGACCACGTCGCCGGGCATTCGTACGGCGAGCTGGTCGCCCTGTGCGCCGCCGGCGCGCTCGACCGCGCCGACCTGGTCGGGCTCAGCGAGGCACGGGCCGCCGCGATCCTCGCCGCGGCAGGGGACGACCCGGGCGCGATGGCCGCCGTGTCGGCGCCGATCGAGCGGGTGCGGGAGGCACTCGCGGCGCTCGGCGAGGAGGCCGGCGTGGTCGTCGCCAACCACAACGCCCCCCGCCAGAGCGTGATCTCGGGCCCGACGCAGGCGGTCACCACGGCGATGGCGACGCTGGACGCCGCCGGCCTGACCGCCCGACGGATCCCCGTGGCCTGCGCGTTCCACAGCCCGGTGGTGGCCGCCGCAGCGGACACGCTGGCCGAGCGGTTGGCCGCGCTGCCCGTCGCCGCCCCGGAGCTGACGGTGTGGTCGAACACGACCGCGGCGCCGTATCCCATGTCGCCCGCCGCGGTGCGCGCGACGCTCGCCGGTCAGGTCGCCGCGCCGGTGCGGTTCGTCGAGCAGATCGAGGCGATGTACGCCGCCGGCGTGCGCACCTTCGTCGAGGCCGGCCCCGGCCGGGTCCTCGCCCAGCTGGTGGGCAAGATCCTCGGCGCGCGGCCGCACCGGGTCGTCGCGACCGACGTCGCCGGCGAACTCGGGTTGCGCCGGCTGCTGCTCGCGCTCGCGGAGCTCGCCGCGATCGGCATCACCGTCGACACGGCACCGCTGTTCACCGGGCGTGACGCCCAGGTGGTCAGCGCCCAGGACGTCCCGCGCCAGCCCGGCTGGCTGCTCGACGGCGCCTACGTCCGCACGGCCGACGGCTCCGTCCTGCCCGGCGGCCTGCGGCCGCCGCGCCGGCTGACCACGCTGGGCGCACCGGCCGAGCGGACAGCCGTGGGTGAGCCGGTGGAGATCGCTCCGCTGGTCGGTGCCGCCGCGCTGATCGACACGGGAGTGCCGGCCGACACGGTGGCGTCGGGCGGCTCGGCCGCCGGCCTGCCGGCCGAGCTCCCGCAGCCCCCTTCCGGCGGGGCACCGCCGGTCCGGACGTTCGCCGCGGGCGGGGTCGCCGCGACGGCGAACGGCAGCGGACCGTCGATGCCGCTCGGTCCCCGCCCGGCGCGCGCGGCGGCTGCCGTACCGGAGCCGGCCGGGCCCACAGCGCAGGCCATCCCGGCCGATCAGGCCATGACCGGCGAGCTGTTCGTGACCGGCGAGCTGTTCGTGACCACAGACCAGACCGACGAATCGGCGGCGCTCGCCGCCGGCCTGCCCGAGCTTGGAGGTGGCGGTCCGGTGGAGGCCGTAGTGCTGGACTTTCTGCGTACGACCCGGGAACTGGTCGCCGCGCAGCGTGATGTCATCCTCGGTTACCTGGGTTACGCCCCGGCCTCGTCCGGTGCCGTCGACCGGCCGGCGGAGCCCGCGGTCCGGGCGCGACCGACCGTCGTCGAGCGGGTCGAGCAGCCCACCCACGGTGGTCGTGCCGCAGCGGTGGCCAGCAACGGCGTCGCGCATCCCGTGCCGACGCCGACGCCCCCCCAGGCCGAACCGGCCGCCGGCGGCGTCGCACCGGCCGCCGGCGCCGTTCCCGCCGTCCTGCCAGGGGGACCCGCCGGGCCGGCACCACAGCCGGTGCCGGTCGCCGCGGGGCTTGACCGGTCCGCGGTGTCGGACGTGGTGGTGGAGGTGATCGGGGAGCAGACCGGTTATCCGGTGGAGATGCTGGAACCGGATCTGGATCTCGAGGCTGATCTGTCGATCGACTCGATCAAGCGGACGGAGGTGCTGGGCGAGCTCGCCGGGCGTCTCGGTCTGGTGGATGCCGGTTCCGGGGAGCTGGATGAGGAGATCGTCGAGGAGCTCGCGGCGGTGAAGACGGTGCGTGGCATCGTCGACTGGATCGTCGCCCGGCGGACCCCGGCGGAGACGGGCGGGCAGTCCGCCGGGCCGCTCGGTGCCGCCACACCCGCGTCAGGGGTGGTCGCCGCGGGGCTTGACCGGTCCGCGGTGTCGGACGTGGTGGTGGAGGTGATCGGGGAGCAGACCGGTTATCCGGT